>NZ_CP015225.1:672916-1345833 GCF_001623525.1 Pseudomonas fluorescens
CACATTGGAATGCAACATCCTCTAGGAATGTGATCCCTTGTGGGCGAGCTTGCTCGCGATGAGGCCCTGACAGGCAGCACAAGGCTCAGCCATTACCCGGCACATCCGGCCAAAGATCGGCCACCAGGAATAGCCGCTCAGCTTCTTCCCACTCGCCCTCGGCATTTTCAGTCAGGCGCACCATCAGTTGCGCCGGCGCCATCGGGTCGAGGGCCATTCGCCAGGCCTCCAGTTGCTCGGTGCTCCAGGTCTGCTCCGCCGGATAATGGGCCGGGGCCAACCAGGCGGCGCGGGGCAGGGGTTGCCAGCGCCCAGGTGGGCGCTGGGCGATGAATGCAGGCCAATCCCGCTGATGCAGCCAACTGCCCCGCAAATGCCGGGGGTGCGCACCGGTCGGTGGGTCGGCGTGGCCTGGCCAGGGGTAGAGCAGGTAGCCGCCGAGCCAGAGCTCGGAGCGGAATACCTCGAGACCGGTCGGCTCAATACCCAGTGCCGCCAGGGCCTCACGGCTTTCCGGGCGGGCCGAGATCGGCAACTGGTGTTCGCGCAGATGGGCCAGCTTGCGGTCAAGCCGGTCATGGCACCCCGGACCCAGCCATTGCGCGGCGTCCCGCCCGTTACCTTGTTGCGGGCCGAGGTACAACTTGATCGCCAGCTCCAGATGATGGATGCCGTCACGATCGCGTAGCAGCAGGTCCAGTTCGCCCAGGGTATGGCCTTCGTGGCGGATCGGCAGGTTCGCGGCAATCAGCTCGATGCCGGGAGCGTGCTGCACGGCGAACTGCCACAGCCTTTCGTAATACAGGCCCAGGCGTCGCGTCCGTCCCAGGGACAGGCAGTGCAGCAACGGGTAGCTGTCGCGGTCCAGTTGTCGCAGCCAGTGTTCCAGTCGATGGGGATCCTGCACCCAGTCACTGCCGGCCAGGGGATGGCGCTGGGGCCAGGGCGTGTCGATGAGCATCGGCGGGGCGATGATCGCCCACGCGAGGTCGCGCACTTCGGGATGGTGCAGGCGGCGGGGCAAGTCCAGCAATTCAGGGAACAGGATCATTTTGCGAGCATAGCCGCTATGCGGCCAATGCTGTCAATTCAGGAAGGTAAAGACCCTGTGGCAAGGGAGCTTGCTCCCGCTGGACTGCGAAGCAGGCCCCTTGGGGCGGTTGCTGCGCAACCGAGCGGGAGCAAGCTCCCTCGCCACGGTGATTCAGGTACCCCTTGAATAACAGCATTGCGCCACGGTGAAGGCTTAAAGAATTTTGTCTATGGAGCGCTTTCGCCCATAATCGTGTTTTTCGCCCGCCGCAGACCCTCGCAGGAGCCTCATGGAGCAATTTCGCAATATCGGCATCATCGGTCGCCTGGGCAGTTCGCAGGTGTTGGACACCGTTCGCCGTCTCAAACGTTTCCTCCTGGAGCGACACCTGCATGTGATCCTCGAAGACACCATCGCCGAAGTCTTGCCGGGCCATGGCTTGCAGACGTCGTCGCGCAAGATGCTGGGCGAGGTCTGCGACATGGTCATCGTGGTCGGCGGCGACGGCAGCCTGCTGGGGGCTGCCCGGGCCCTGGCGCGGCACAACATCCCGGTGCTGGGGATCAACCGGGGCAGCCTGGGGTTCCTCACCGATATCCGCCCTGACGAGCTGGAAACCAAGGTCGCCGAGGTGCTGGACGGCCACTACCTGGTGGAAAACCGTTTCCTGCTGCAAGCCGAGGTCCGTCGTCACGCCGAGGCCATTGGCCAGGGCGATGCCCTCAATGACGTGGTGCTGCACCCCGGCAAGTCCACGCGCATGATCGAATTCGAGCTGTACATCGACGGCCAGTTCGTCTGCAGCCAGAAGGCCGACGGCCTGATCGTCGCGACCCCGACCGGTTCCACGGCCTATGCACTGTCGGCCGGCGGACCGATCATGCACCCCAAGCTCGACGCTATTGTGATTGTGCCCATGTACCCCCATACCTTGTCTGGGCGACCGATTGTGGTCGATGGCAACAGTGAGCTGAAAATCGTCGTGTCCAAGGATATGCAGATCTACCCGCAAGTGTCCTGTGACGGCCAGAACCATTTCACCTGCGCGCCGGGTGACACCATCACCGTCAGCAAAAAAGCGCAGAAGCTGCGCCTGATCCATCCGCTGGATCACAATTACTATGAAGTCTGCCGGACCAAGCTCGGCTGGGGAAGTCGGTTGGGGGGTGGAGGCGACTGATGCTCGATCCTGCGCGCAGTTACGATTTGATCGGTGACGTGCACGGATGCGCCCTGACCCTGGAACACCTGCTGGACCGACTCGGTTACCACAAGCAGGGCGGGGTCTGGCGGCATCCGTCGCGCATGGCTGTGTTCCTGGGGGACATCATCGACCGTGGCCCGCGGATTCGCGAGGCGCTGCACATCGTCCACGACATGGTCGTGGCCGGCCAGGCGCTGTGCATCATGGGCAACCACGAGTTCAATGCCCTGGGCTGGAGCACACCGGCATTGCCGGGCAGTGGCCAACGCTACGTGCGCGAACACACGCCACGCCATGCCCGCCTGCTCAACGAGACCCTGACTCAGTTCGAGCAGCATCCCGGCGATTGGCATGACTTTCTCAAGTGGTTCTATGAGCTGCCGCTGTTTGTCGACGCCGGCCGGTTCCGGGTGGTGCATGCCTGTTGGGACTCCGGCCTGATCGAACCACTGCGTGGCCTGTTCCCGGATGGTTGTGTCGACGAACATTTCCTCCAGGCCTCGGCGCAACCGGGCAGTTTTGCCTGCACGGTATTCGATCGTTTGCTGCGCGGCACCGACATGCGTCTGCCCCATGGCCTGACGCTGACCGGTGGCGATGGCCTGACCCGTTCGTTTTTCCGCACCAAGTTCTGGGAAGACAACCCGCAGACCTACGGCGACATCGTCTTCCAGCCCGACGCCTTGCCGGAACCGGTGGCCCGTACGCCACTGTCGCCGGATGAAAAAAACAACCTGCTGCGCTATGGCGTCCATGAACCGTTGCTGTTCGTCGGCCACTATTGGCGCAGCGGCAAGCCAGCGCCCATTCGCCCGAACCTGGCCTGCCTGGATTACAGCGCGGTGCTCTACGGCAAGCTGGTCGCCTATCGCCTCGACCAGGAAACCCGCCTGGATCCGCACAAGTTCGTCTGGGTCGATGTCGAGCGGCCGGAGGTGCTGCAATGAGTGTCGTCGCGGTTTTGCGTCTGCCCCTGGCAGCGGACTTGAGTGGCTTCGTCAAGCTGCTGCAACGCATGCAGGTACCCCATCGTGTCAGCGAAGAGGCCGGCGAGCAGGTGCTCTGGGTACCGGATGAAATCAGTGAGGATGTGCGTTCGTTGTACGCACGTTTTCCCGCCGGCGATCCCGATCAGCAGTTGGAGCTGCCCAACACGGGTGGCACTTCCCGGCGAGCGGGGTTCGTCCAGCAACTGACGCGCAGTCCAGTGACGGCCGTGGTGTTGTTGCTGAGCCTGATCGTCAGCGCGGTCACCCTGCTGGGGGAGAATCTTGAGATCCTGCGCTGGCTGACCTTCCTCGAGTTCCGCGTCGTTGGCGACTACATCCAGTTCACGCCGTTGGCCGATAGCCTGGCGGCGGGGCAGTGGTGGCGCCTGGTGACGCCGATGCTGATTCACTTTGGCTTTCTGCACATCGCCATGAATGGCATGTGGTACTGGGAACTGGGACGGCGGATCGAAGCGCGCCAGGGCGGCATCAACTTGTTGGGGCTGACGCTGCTGTTCAGCCTCGTCTCCAATTTTGCCCAGTACTTTTTCAGCGGCCCGACACTGTTCGGTGGGTTGTCGGGGGTGTTGTACGGCTTGCTGGGCCATTGCTGGATCTACCAACTGCTTGCACCGAACCCGGCCTATCACTTGCCCCGCGGGGTGTTGGTGATGATGCTGGTGTGGTTGCTGCTGTGCCTGTCCGGGCTGGTTTCGCTGATCGGTTTCGGTGAAATCGCCAATGCGGCTCACGTCGGCGGGCTGCTCGTCGGGTGCTTCACGGGGTTGTTGGGCGGGCTGTTCGCTCGTCGTAAAATGGCCCTTTGACCGGCACCTGTGCCTTTTGAGAATGCGCAATTGCGCGGAGAACCCATGGCTTCCTTCAACGAAATGATCCAGAACATCACTCCCGACATCTACCGGAGCCTGAAACTGGCGGTGGAAATCGGTAAATGGGCCGATGGCAACAAGCTCACCGCCGAGCAGCGCGAGCTGTCGCTGCAGGCGATGATCGCCTGGGAAATCCAGAACCTGCCCGAAGACGAGCGCACCGGTTACATGGGGGCGCAGGAATGCCATTCGAAGTCCACTGAAGTGCCGAATATCCTGTTCAAGTCGGACGCCATCCATTGATCGAGATTGGCCGCGGTGCAATCAGCAAGATGTCGGCGCGCCTTGACGGGCCGACCGTTCAATACGCCTTTCGCCTGGGCGATGTCGAGGTGCCGGTCAACCCGTTGATCGGCAGCACGGTGCGCCTGGAGTACCTCGGTGCGATCCACTGCACCCATTGTGGACGCCGGACCAAGACCAGCTTCAGCCAGGGATATTGTTACCCCTGCATGACCAAGCTGGCCCAGTGCGACCTGTGCATCATGAGCCCCGAGCGTTGCCATTACGAGGCGGGCACCTGCCGCGACCCGGCTTGGGGCGAGCGGTTCTGCATGACCGATCATGTGGTCTACCTGGCCAATTCCTCGGGCGTGAAGGTCGGCATCACCCGCGCCACGCAATTGCCGACCCGCTGGTTGGACCAGGGGGCAAGCCAGGCGCTGCCGATCCTGCGGGTCGCCACCCGCCAGCAGTCGGGGTTTGTCGAGGACCTGTTCCGCAGCCAGGTGGCGGACAAGACCAACTGGCGCGCCTTGCTCAAGGGCGACGCGGTGGCGGTGGACCTGCCGGCGATCCGTGACGCGCTGTTCGAAAGCTGCGCCCAGGGATTGCAGGGCTTGCAGGAACGATTTGGCCTGCAAGCGATCCAGACCATAGCGGACGTCGAACCCATCGAGATCCGTTATCCGGTGGAGCAATACCCGGCCAAGATCGTCAGCTTCAACCTGGACAAGAACCCGATTGCCGAAGGCACGCTGCTGGGAATCAAGGGCCAGTACCTGATTTTTGACACCGGCGTGATCAATATTCGTAAATACACGGCCTACCAGCTCGCCGTGCATCAGTAGAAGGATTCGACCCATGCGCACCGAACAGCCGAAGATGATTTACCTGAAGGACTATCAGGCCCCTGAATACCTGATCGATGAGACGCACCTGACCTTCGAGTTGTTCGAGGACCACAGCCTGGTCCATGCGCAACTGGTGATGCGCCGCAACCCCGAGCGTGGTGCCGGGCTGCCGCCGCTGCTGCTTGATGGCCAGCACCTGGAACTGCTCTCGCTCAAGCTCGACGACGCCGACCTGGGGCAGGGCGACTATCAGTTGGACGACAGCCACCTGACCCTGCACCCCAAGGCCCAGGCCTTCACGGTCGACACCTCCGTCCGGATCCACCCGGAAACCAACACCGCCCTGGAAGGTTTGTACAAATCCGGCAGCATGTTCTGCACCCAGTGCGAGGCCGAGGGTTTCCGCAAGATCACCTATTACCTGGACCGCCCGGATGTGATGAGCAAGTTCACCACCACCGTGGTGGCCGAGCAGCACAGCTATCCGGTGCTGCTGTCCAACGGCAACCCGATTGCCAGCGGCCCGGGCGAAGACGGTCGGCACTGGGCGACCTGGGAAGACCCGTTCAAGAAGCCGGCCTACCTGTTTGCCCTGGTGGCCGGCGACCTGTGGTGCGTCGAGGACACCTTCACCACCCTGAGCGAGCGCAGCGTGGCGTTGCGCATTTATGTCGAGCCGGAAAACATCGACAAATGCCAGCACGCCATGACCAGCCTGAAGAAGTCGATGCGCTGGGACGAAGAGGTATACGGGCGTGAGTACGACCTGGACATCTTTATGATTGTCGCGGTCAACGACTTCAACATGGGCGCCATGGAGAACAAGGGCCTCAATATCTTCAACTCCAGCGCCGTGCTGGCCCGCGCCGAAACCGCCACCGATGCTGCGCACCAGCGGGTCGAGGCGATCGTGGCCCACGAATATTTCCACAACTGGTCGGGCAACCGCGTGACTTGCCGCGACTGGTTCCAACTGTCGCTCAAGGAAGGCTTCACGGTGTTCCGCGATGCCGGTTTCTCGGCTGACATGAACTCGGCCACCGTCAAGCGTATCCAGGACGTGGCTTACCTGCGCACCCACCAGTTCGCCGAAGACGCCGGTCCCATGGCGCACCCGGTGCGTCCGGACAGTTTTATCGAAATTTCCAACTTCTACACCCTGACGGTGTACGAAAAGGGCTCGGAAGTGGTTGGCATGATCCACACCCTGTTGGGGCCTGAAGGTTTCCGCAAGGGCAGTGACCTGTACTTCGAACGCCACGACGGCCAGGCCGTGACCTGTGACGACTTCATCAAGGCCATGGAAGATGCCAACGGCGTCGACCTGGCCCAGTTCAAGCGCTGGTACAGCCAGGCCGGTACACCACGGCTGGCGGTGAGCGAGTCTTATGACGCCGCCGCCAAGACCTACAGCCTGACCTTCAGCCAGAGTTGCCCGCCGACCCCGGACAAGATGGAAAAGCTGCCGTTCGTGATTCCCGTGGAGCTTGGCCTGCTGGACAGCAAGGGGGCTGAAATCCCTCTGCGCCTGGTCGGTGAAGCCGCGGCAGACGGCACGTCCCGAGTGATCTCGGTGACCGAAGCCCAGCAGACCTTCACTTTCCTCGATGTCGCCGAACAGCCGCTGCCTTCGTTGCTGCGTGGTTTCTCGGCGCCAGTGAAGCTGAGCTTCCCGTACAACCGCGACCAGTTGATGTTCCTCATGCAGCACGACAGCGACGGCTTCAACCGCTGGGATGCCGGCCAGCAGTTGTCGGTGCAGGTGTTGCAGGAATTGATTGCCCAGCATCAGCAGGGTGCCAGCCTGGCACTGGATCCGCGCCTGGTCAGTGCACTGCGCAGCGTGCTGTCGGACGAGTCCCTGGACCAGGCCATGGTCGCCGAAATGCTCTCGCTACCAAGCGAGGCCTACCTGACGGAAATTAGCGAAGTGGCTGACGTCGAGGCGATCCATGCCGCCCGTGACTTCGCCCGTCAGCAGTTGGCCGTGAACCTGTTTGAAGCCCTGTGGCTGCGTTACGCAGCCAACCGCGACCTGTCGAAGAAAACGCCTTACGTGGCTGAGGCCGAGCATTTCGCCCGTCGCGCGTTGCAGAACATCGCGCTGTCGTACCTGATGCTCACCGGCAAGCCTGAGGTGCGGAGTGCGACTTTGGAGCAGTTCGACACCGCCGACAACATGACCGAGCGCCTGACTGCGCTGGCGGTGCTGGTCAATTCGCCATTCGAAGCCGAGAAGGCCAAGGCCCTGGAAGTCTTTGCGGAAAACTTCAAGGGCAACCCATTGGTCATGGACCAATGGTTCAGCGTCCAGGCTGGCAGCCCGTTGCCGGGTGGCCTGGCGCGGGTCAAGGCCTTGATGGAGCACCCGGCGTTCAATATCAAGAACCCGAACAAGGTGCGGGCGCTGGTCGGCGCGTTTGCCGGGCAGAACCTGATCAACTTCCACGCCGCCGACGGTTCGGGTTATCGCTTCCTGGCGGACCTGGTCATTCAGCTCAATGGCTTCAACCCGCAAATCGCTTCGCGGCAGTTGGCACCGTTGACCCGCTGGCGCAAATACGACAGCGCCCGCCAGGCGTTGATGAAAGGCGAACTGGAACGCATCCTGGCGTCCGGCGGGCTGTCGGCCGATGTGTTCGAAGTGGTGAGCAAGAGCCTGGCATAAACCGGCACTGCCTTACCTTTGTGGCGAGGGAGCTTGCTCCCGCTGGCCTGCGAAGCAGGCCTGATCCTGGTTCACTTTTGCTGCGAATGGCGAGTGGACCAAGCTCAGGGAGTCCTTCGGCCTCCAGCGGGAGCAAGCTCCCTCGCCACATTCATCACCCTCACGAATGTCTTCTTATTCGCCGTTGGCCTATATCCCCCTGGTTAACAAAAGATAACGCGGCGTCGATTGTCAGACCTTTCGAAAGCCCGATAGGATAGGTTAGCTTCCGAAGTGGCTCTAGATTGCAGGTTTCAGGACTATGCTCCAGGACTGGCAACCATCCAGAGCCTGCTTACGGCGCCCTGAAAGGTTGAATGACCTAACAATAATAATGGGGGAAAGGTCTATGAATGAGCCTGTCATGGCTGTGGGCCGCAGCCGGCCGCCGATGCTGCGCAGAGTGGCGTTGCTGGCTTCGGCGCTCTCGCTGCTGGGCTCTGCGGTGTTGTCGGCACCGGTGATGGCTGTTGCGGCGTCGACGTCCGATGTCATCTATTCCGTCGAATCGGCCAAGGCCAGCAAAACCCTGATGCTCGATGTGGTCCACGCCGGCCAGCGCCTGGTGGCGGTCGGTGATCGGGGGCACATTGTCTATTCAGACGACCAGGGCAAGTCCTGGACCCAGGCCAAGGTGCCGACTCGTCAACTGCTCACGGCGGTATTTTTCGTCGATGACAAACACGGCTGGGCCGTGGGGCACGACGCGCAGATCCTCGCCAGCGATGACGCTGGCAGCACCTGGACCAAGCAATTCGAAGACCTTACCCGCGAAGCACCGCTGCTGGACGTCTGGTTCAAGGATGCCAACAACGGTTTCGCCGTGGGTGCCTACGGCGCACTGCTGGAAACCACCGACGGCGGCAAGCACTGGGAAGACGCCAGCGACCGCCTCGAAAACGAAGACCAGTTCCACCTCAATGCGATAGCCGCCGTGAAAGATGCCGGGCTGTTCATTGTCGGCGAGGCTGGCAGCATGTTCCGCTCCGCCGACTGGGGCCAGACCTGGGAAAAGGTCGAAGGCCCTTATGAAGGCTCGCTGTTCGGGGTCATCGGCACCGCCCAGCCTTCGACGCTGCTGGCCTATGGCTTGCGCGGCAACCTTTATCGTTCCACTGATTTCGGCGGCACTTGGGATCAGATCGAGCTCAAGGCCGCGCGCGGTGCCCTGGAGTTCGGCCTGTCAGGCGCCACGCTGCTGGCGGACGGTTCCATCGTGATTGTCGGCAACGGCGGCAGCGTCGTGCGCAGTACCGACGACGGCGAGACCTTCAGCGTGTTCAATCGCCCGGATCGAATTTCCGTGGCAGCCGTCACGACCGCCGGCAACGGCAACCTGATCCTGGCGGGGCAAGGCGGCGTACGCGCCACCACGTCCACCGGCGCCGAACTGAGCAAATGAGTCACGCCTGCAAGACGGGCACAAAAACAAGAAGGCGGACCCCATGAGCAGTCATCACCAAGACAAGGCGACGTTCCTCGAGCGCCTGATTTTCAACAACCGCCCGGCAGTGATCATCATTTGCCTGCTGGTCAGCATTTTCCTGTTCTGGCAGGCCACGCTGATCCGGCCGTCCACCAGTTTCGAAAAAATGATCCCCCTCGAGCACCCCTTCATCCAGAAGATGCTCGAGCACCGCAATGACCTGGCGAACCTGGGCAACACGGTGCGCATTTCCGTGGAGGCGACCAACGGCGATATTTTCTCCAAGGAATACATGGAGACCCTGCGCCAGATCCATGACGAAGTCTTCTACATCTCCGGCGTCGATCGTTCCGGACTGAAGTCGTTGTGGAGCCCAAGCGTGCGCTGGACCGAAGTGACGGAGGAGGGCTTCGCTGGCGGTGAGGTGATTCCCCAGAGCTATAACGGTTCGGCCGACAGCCTCGACCTGCTGCGCAACAATGTGCTCAAGTCCGGCCAGGTCGGGCGCCTGGTGGCCAACGATTTCAAGTCGAGCATCATCGACATCCCGCTGCTGGAGTCCTATCCCGACCCGCAGGACCAAGGCAAATTGCTCGCCCTCGACTACCGGAAATTTTCCCACGAGCTTGAAGACAAGATCCGCAACAAGTTCGAAGCCCAGAACCCCAACGTGCAGATCCATATCGTCGGTTTTGCCAAGAAAGTCGGCGACCTGATCGACGGCCTGGTCATGGTGGTGCTGTTCTTCGGCGTGGCCTTCGTCATCACCCTGATCCTGCTTTACTGGTTCACCAACTGCATGCGCAGTACCGTTGCGGTGTTGACCACCACCCTGGTGGCCGTGGTCTGGCAACTGGGGCTGATGCATGCGGCCGGTTTCGGCCTGGATCCGTATTCGATGCTGGTGCCGTTCCTGATCTTCGCCATCGGCATTTCCCATGGTGTGCAGAAAATCAACGGCATCGCCTTGCAGTCCAGCGAGGCGGACAACGCCCTGACAGCGGCGCGGCGCACCTTCCGGCAATTGTTCCTGCCGGGAATGATCGCGATCCTGGCGGACGCCGTCGGCTTCATCACCTTGCTGATCATCGACATCGGCGTGATCCGTGAACTGGCCATTGGCGCCTCCATCGGCGTGGCGGTGATTGTGTTCACCAACCTGATCCTGCTGCCGGTGGCGATCTCCTACGCCGGCATCAGCAAGCGTGCGGTCGAGCGCAGCAAGAAAGACGCGACCCGTGAGCATCCGTTCTGGCGCCTGTTGTCGAATTTCGCCAGCGCCAAAGTCGCCCCGGTGTCCATTGCCCTGGCCGTGATCGCCTTTGGCGGTGGCCTCTGGTACAGCCAGAACCTGAAGATCGGCGACCTGGACCAGGGGGCGCCGGAACTGCGTCCGGACTCGCGCTACAACCAGGACAACAACTTCATCATCAGCAATTACTCCACCAGCTCCGACGTACTGGTGGTGATGGTCAAGACCAAGGCCGAAGGCTGCTCGCGCTACGAAGCCATGGCCCCCATCGATGAGCTGATGTGGAAGATGCAGAACACCGAGGGCGTGCAGTCGGCGATTTCCCTGGTGACCGTGTCCAAGCAAATGATCAAGGGCATGAACGAGGGCAACCTGAAATGGGAGACCCTGTCGCGCAATCCTGACGTACTGAACAACTCCATTGCCCGGGCCGATGGCCTGTACAACAACAGTTGCTCGCTGGCGCCGGTACTGGTGTTCCTCAACGACCACAAGGCCGAGACGTTGGACCGGGCGGTGAAGGCGGTGCAGGACTTCGCCAAGGAAAACAACCGCGACGGCCTGGAGTTCATCCTTGCCGCCGGTAACGCTGGTATTGAAGCGGCCACCAATGAAGTGATCAAGGCGTCTGAACTGACTATCCTGGTCCTGGTGTACATCTGCGTGGCGACCATGTGCATGATCACCTTCCGTTCCTGGGCGGCGACGTTGTGCATCGTGTTGCCGCTGGTGCTGACCTCGGTGCTGGGCAACGCCCTGATGGCATTCATGGGCATCGGCGTGAAGGTCGCGACCTTGCCAGTGGTGGCACTGGGCGTGGGCATCGGCGTGGACTACGGCATCTACATCTACAGCCGCCTGGAAAGTTTCCTGCGGGCCGGGTTGCCGTTGCAGGAGGCTTACTACCAGACACTGAAATCCACCGGCAAGGCGGTGCTGTTCACCGGTTTGTGCCTGGCCATTGGTGTGTGCACCTGGATCTTCTCGGCCATCAAGTTCCAGGCGGACATGGGGTTGATGCTGACGTTCATGCTGCTGTGGAACATGTTTGGCGCGCTGTGGTTGCTGCCGGCGCTGGCACGCTTCCTGATCAAGCCTGAGAAACTGGCGGGGCAGAAGGGCAATTCGCTGTTTGCGCACTGATCGCTGGCTGAATTTGATCGTTGATCGTTCCCACTCCGCGTGGGAACGATCATCCAAGAAGCCCTCAGTCCGGGTTTATGTGGCGAGGGAGCTTGCTCCCGCTGGGCTGCGAAGCAGCCCCCAAACCAGGCGCCTCGGTGTAACGGGCTGATCGCATCCAACCTTTTTGGGGCTGCTGCGCAGCCCAACGGGGATAAATCCCCTCGCCACAAGAAGTCCTCAGTCCGGGCTCATGTGGCGAGGGAGCTTGCTCCCGCTGGGCTGCGAAGCAGCCCCCAAACCAGGCCCCCGGTATAACTGGCCGATCGCATTCAGCCTTTTTGGGGCTGCTGTGCAGCCCAGCGGGAGCAAGCTCCCTCGCCACGGGGTTTGTGTTTGGCGATGGGCTGGGTTAGTCAGGTAGTTCAAGCAGCTATTACCAACCCCGATCCTGTGGCGAGGGGATTTATCCCCGCTGGGCTGCGAAGCGGCCCCTAAGCCGGGTACCTCGTTGTATCAGGCTGGATCGCCTCCAGGCTTTTTTGGGGCTGCTGCGCAGCCCAACGGGGATAAATCCCCTCGCCACAAGAAGTTCTCAGTCCGGGCTCATGTGGCGAGGGAGCTTGCTCCCGCTGGGCTGCGAAGCAGCCCCCAAACCAGGCGCCTCGGTGTAACGGGCTGAATGCTTCCAGGCTTTTTGGGGCTGCTGCGCAGCCCAGCGGGAGCAAGCTCCCTCGCCACGGGGTTTGCGTTTGGCGATGGGCTGGGTGAATCAGGCAGTTCGAGCCACTGGTCTCACGTGAGCAGCGTCTTGCCCTTTCAGCGCGATCAGGGCGCCAACGGCAAGAATTTGCTTTGTGCCAACGGCCTGCCGATCTGTCCTCGATGCACATTCACCACTGCGTAAGGGCTTTTAGCCTTGGCCAGCATTGAATGGTAGTGCTCCTTGCGCTGTTCCTTGGTTTTCAAATGCGCGACGCTAAAGTCGGCCTTTGGCGTGTCGGCGGTTTCGTAATGAAAATGCGCGTACCAGAGCGGCCAGCCGTCCCGGTCATTGATGGCGTACTCCTGGAGGAAATCCTTGCGCTCTCCTTTCAAGGCTATGCGTTCGCCGAGCCTCGCGACTTGCACCAGGTTTTTCTCGAACAGGTAGCGAAGGTTGCTGTCGGTAGGCGGCAGTTTCAGGCTCAATTCGGTGCGCAGTTCACTGCCTCGGGTGGTCAGACGCGAAACAGCGTTTGACAGCTGCTCGGTCAGTGTCTGATCAGCTGCGGTGCGCGGGTTTTTCGAGGCCGTGAAGGCTCTTTCGAGTTCTTCGGACAGTTTGCGGTAGCGACTCGCCTCATTGCTCAGGATTTCCTCGATTTCTTGAGGGAAGCGGCACTGGGTTTTATAGCGCTCGGCGTTCGCCAGACTGTTGTCTAGTTGCCCGAGCAGCTTTCGTGCATCGGCCTTGATCGCTTTGACCGAGCGTGTGCGGGGGGCCGGGGCTGGTCGTTGGACCTCGACGAGGTCCCAGACGTCGTCGTGTTGCGAATAGGTGGCGAGCAGCCTGTCGTCGACTTCGGAGCGCAGCTCGACGACCTCGATCGGCAGCGACGTGCCAGCCGGCTTCAAGTCACCGATCAACACGCCGCTCTTGCGCGTTTTGATCACCTTTTTCTGCGGGCGTCCGGCAACTGTCCTGCTGCGTTTCGGCGGGCGTTTGCGCGGCTGCGGCTCGGGCTTGATCTCGGCGGCCAGTTTCGTGGACGCCTCTTCATAAAGCCCCTCGACCAGCCTGAACAGCCTGCCGAAATAGGACGTGTCCATGTCAGCGGCATTGAGGGCTTTCATGCCCTGCATGGCATCGAGTGCCGCGCCATAGTGTTCGACCAGGCTTTCCAGGACCTCGATCTGTTCCGATGGGGTCAGCTCGTAGGTGCTCAGGTCGGATTGGGAGCGCGCCTGTTCCATCAACAGCTTGGTGACGCTGTGCAGGTTCTCGGGAAGATTGGAGTCGGGATCCTTGAATATCAGTGACGCCAGCGTAGGCAGTTGCAGGGCCTTGGTAGCCAATGGCGTTCGTTCACCCAATGGACGGTCCCGGGTCAGGCGTTCGAACACTTGCGCGCCGGCGGCACCCAGGTTCAACAGCGCTTCCAGGTAACGATCCCTGAGTTCCAGCCAATAGATCGAGCGATCGTTGATGTCACTCAAGGCGTCCAGGTAGTTGAAATAGTCGAGAACGTTGCCAGCGACATTCGCTTGCAGGGTCGAATAATCTTGCGTGAATTGGCCATAGGCGGCATCCAGCGCCGTCAGCTCGAATTCGTTGATCAGGAAGCCCTTGCGGGCGTTGTTGACCACGTTCTCCATCAAGGCCCGAATGATGCCGGGGGGTAATTGCATGTCGTGGCTGGCGTATTCGGTGACGTTGTCCAGCAGCTTCAGATAGGTGTCAGTCTGCTTCTCAAGGAGCTTGTAGAACCGCGCCCGCTTGTCCGCGCGTTGCGCCTCGGTAAAGTTGCCTGCCTGGGTCCTGGTCATGACTTCCTGGGCAGTGTCGAGGGCGCGTTGCTCATCGGCCTCGCCCTTGTAGTAATTCTTCAGAAGCTCGCTCAGTTCGGCCGCGCGTTGGGTCTTGATGTCCCGCAGTTTGGCCAGGCGCTTGGGCGGCATGCCCCCACGCAGGCGCAGACGCAGGTCGATGGACCAGTTGCCGCGGGCATCCGCTTGCAATACGGGACCGTTCTGGGCCGGATCCCGCGGGGCGAGCGGGTTGACGATGATCGCGCTGCCGTCCGATTCAGGGGTCACCTGATACATTTTTCCATCCACCAGGGCGTGCCAGGTGTTTCGAATGACGTACAGGCCCGTGTAGGGGCCGTATTTTGTCGGCTCGGGCAGGGACGCCGGGCGGCTTACCTCAAAGCGCTGCAGGCGGGCGAGTTGCTCCGCTGTCAGCCGGCGGCGGGCGCTGGCGAAACTGAGGTCAAGGCTTGCGCCGCTGTCCCCGAAGCGTTCCCCTGGCAAGGCCACCGACCCTTCATGAATGCTCGGTGGCGCGGGTGCGGGCCACTGCTCGGGAATGGTGCGCGGCGCGGGAGGGCGCATCGCCTGTTCCTTGAGCGATTCGGGCAAGGGGGCATGAGGCGGCGCACTGATGGAGGGGAATTGAAGCAGGAGCATGCCGAGGTTGAGCAGCAGATCGACGGCGGCGAGTTCCCGCGTCACCGCGTCTTCGCTGCTCAGCGACGGAATGTCCTGACTGGCGCTGGCCATCAGGTTCCATAGCCAGGCCGTGGCCATGGCTGGGCCGCGTAGCAAGGGCAAGAGCAGCGTGTTGAACAGCAGGCTGCCGCCATGCAGCAGAACGGCCCAGCGACTTTCGCTGTTGGAAACCGAATCCCGGTCGGCCTGGGTGACCAGGGCCCGCGCGTTGCTGCCATAGAGGTATTGCATCAGCTCGCCGTTGCGCAGGAACTGCCGCAACTCGTCGTTGACACTGTCGACCGCCAGGGTGGCCGGGGCAGGCTTATCGGGCAGGCTGAATTCATCGCCCTGGTAGAAGCGCACGATATGGGGCTCCTGGAAGCCGCCATTGGCATAGATCGGGCGGGCGGCGTCGGACATCCAGGCCAGGACGCTCTGCTGCAGGTCTCCGGGGGCGACGATGGCTTGCAGCAAGGCTTGGCGCGTCGGGTATTGCTGCAGCGAAGGTGTATAGAGCGGGCGATACAGCACATGCGGGCCCGTCGCGACGTCCTCCGGTTCGATGATGAACATGTTCGTCACGGTATCGGGGTGGGCTTCGGGCTTGCGCAGGAACGCCAGGTGGCGAATGACGACGGGGCGGCCTGCGACCCGCTGCTCATCGGCGTCGGGCTTGAGGAGGGCTTCGATCAGCGCCAGGCCTTGGCGGGTCATGCCGTTTTCCTGGTTGAGCAGCTGCTTGAGGGCATCCAGCGGCAGCTGGGCGGGCATCTCATCGGCAAACATGCGCTGGCGCTCCTGGGTTCGAGGCCCACCGTCCAGCAGGTTTTGTTGCAGGTAGCGTGGGTAGGTCGTGCCGATGTCCACCTGTTCGATCAAGCCGCCCTTGCGGGTGATGAAGTCCGCCGTCAGCCACACCGGCAGCGCCAGGCCCCGGCGATGAGTGAGCACCGGATCCACGCCAGGTCGGGCGACGAGGTTGTTGATCGCCAGTTCGGTCAGGCTCATCGTTCTTTTTTCGACGATGCCGATGGTTCCGGGATAGCCCGCCGCCGCGCTGAAGGTCAGCTCCACATCGTCGGGCTGGTATTGGTTGGCTTGCGCCTTCACCGGACTGCTGTCGTTGGCTTGTCCCATGCACTTTAGCAAGGCGTCGGCGGCAAAGGCCTTGATGTCCTGGATATCACTGAGAAAGGTGCGCCCCTGGTTGCGTTTCTTGGCGCTGGCCAAGGCGAGGCTGTATTGCTGGATTTTCGTCCTGTCGAGGACCGACGCCTGCCTCAACCAGTCGGGGATCAGGGGCGCGATCCGCGCCGACGTTACCGGCATCGGACGCGGTGCGTCGAGCAGATAGCGGGCAGGGTCGCTCAACTCGTTATAGAGCGCCTGGAGGTCGGGCAGGCCAATGCGCGCGGGCAACTGCACGGCCTGCAGGTCGGCCAGTTGCTGCTCCAGGATCAGGGCCGCCTGGGTCTCGAAGGCATTGCCACTGATCTCGTTACGCTGGCAGGTGACGCTGTCGACGATGTACTGGCTGGCGATCAGCGCGCCCCAGTGCTGAGTGAACGCTTCCAGGGAGTCAAAGACCTGGACCGCACCCGCAGGGCTGCAAAGCAGCAAGAGCGTCGCGTTGTTCTTGCACTGGATCAACAGGATGTCGCTGCTGGTCAACAGACTGCTGGAGCCGTCCCGAGTGAGTCGGGTCTCCAGGCTGTAGGCATAGACGGCCGATTGGCCGTGGCGCCGAAAGCGTTGTTCCCGATCGGGCCATTGGACAATCTGGCCCAGGGCTTCCCGGGCCTGCCCAGTGAGGTCCTGTTGTTGCAGGCTACGGATCTGCGCAAGGTTGCGCAGTACCTCGCTGAGCCACTGCCAACGGCTGGTGCCGTCCTGCTTGTCGTCCTGCGGGCCGGTGTCGATGTTGGCGTTCCAATAGCGGGTCAGCGCGTCCTCCAGTCCGATGGGTACGGTCCAGGGCAATTCGAGCAGCAGCTTTTCAATGACCTTCATCTCCAGTTTCCCGTCATCTGGCGCGAGAAGGCGCGGTGGCGAGTCGGACAGGAAACTGCGACGCCCGTTGCGATCCTTGAATTCAACGGGGGTGCCCAGCGCCAGGTAATCGAGGACGCGAGGCATGAAGGGGTCAAGCAAGTAGCCGCGAGAGGCCGGATCGGGCGTCGCCAGCCGAGTCTTGGAAAGATCGAAGACCAGTGTGGGGTACTTTTCCTGGATGGCTTGTTCAAGCATGCGTTGTGCGAACTGCTCGAAGGTCGGACGACTGGAAAATTGCAGGCCGACGCTTTGTGCAAGCGCAGAAGGGCTGTCAGCCGGGGAGGATGAGGTCATGAGAAATCCTTTTCATGGGGCGTTGGAAATGACGCCGGAAAAGTATCGACCTCTGGGCTCGCGCGGGCGGTATATAGATACCGCCGCGGCGGCTGGAATGTGTGCCAGGCCACGGATGGGCCGGGCTAGATATCAGGAAGGATCGGCGCCCAACACCACATTCAGGGCACTGCGGGCATCGTCCAGTTGCACCAGGGTGGCATGGCGCGCACCGAGGGCATCGCGGTTTTCGATGGCGGTGAGGATCGCCTTGTGCCGTGGCATCGCCAGCTCATGCAGGTTAGGCCGCTGGTTGGAATGCTTGAGCGCTTCGGCGATGGCGACCGACAACATGTTGCACAGGTTGGCGAGCAGGTCGTTGTGGGTGGCGTCGGCGATGCGGCTGTGGAAATCCAGGTCCGGTTGCAGCACGGCTTCGGGGGTCGGTGCCGCTTCCATGCGCTGATAGGCTTCGCGGATGGCGGCGATGTCGGCCTCGTCGGCGAACTGGGCGGCGAGGGCCGCGGCGGCCGGCTCGATGATGCTGCGCACACTGGTCAGCAGGTTGAAGAATTCATTCTGCGGGCTGCTCTGCATCAGCCAATGCAGCACATCCGGATCGAGCATATGCCACTCCCGCCGGGCCTTGACCACTGTACCCACCCGCGGTCGCGAATACACCAGGCCCTTGGCGACCAGCACGCGCGTGGCTTCGCGCAGCACCGGGCGGCTGACCGCATACTCTTCGCACAACAAGGCTTCAGCGGGCAGTTTATCGTCCGGTTTGAAGCGCCCGGAAACGATCTGCATGCCCAGTTCCTGGACGATGCGCGCGTGCATGCTCTTGCGGTCGGAGGGTTTACGGTAATCCATGGGAAGCGGCGCGATCCTGTGCGAGGGGGTGCTGCGCATGATAGCAGGCGCGGCGGATATTCATCAGGCCAAACCCTTGGGCCTGGTGACCTGTTTGGTCCGGGGACATGGTTACCTTGTGGCGAGGGAGCTTGCTCCCGCTGGAGTGCGGAGCGCTCCCAAAAATCTGAAAGCCCGCACATCATTTTGCATAAGTCCGCCGCTTTTGGGGCTGCTTCGCAGCCCAGCGGGAGCAAGCTCCCTCGCCACAGTCGGTGTGACAGCCAACTTTGGATGTTGTCTGTTACACCGCTATCGCGAGCAAGCTCAGCTCCCACAAAAGCTCGCGCCCACAGGGGGATGGATGGGGTCAGTGGGAGTGGCGTGGTACTTCGGCCCCACGGCAACCGACCAGGAAGTCGAAGTCACAGCCCTGGTCGGCCTGCAACACATGGTCGATGTACAGCTGGCGGTAGCCGCCCACCAGCAGTTGCTGCGGGGGAACGATGTCGGCCAGGCGGGCGGCGAGTTCGGCGTCCGGGATGTCCAGGTGCAGACGCCCGCTGGTGCAATCGAGCTCGATCCAGTCACCTTCCTTCACCGCCGCCAGGGGCCCGCCGGCAGCGGCTTCCGGTGCCACGTGCAAGACCACGGTGCCGTAGGCGGTGCCGCTCATCCGCGCATCGGAAATCCGCACCATATCCGTCACGCCCTGGGCCAGCAGCTTGGCCGGCAGCCCCATGTTGCCGACTTCGGCCATGCCTGGGTAACCCTTGGGCCCGCAGTTTTTCATCACCAGGATCGAGCTGGCGTCCACGTCCAGTTCCGGGTCATTGATCCGGGCCTTGTACTCGTCGAAGTTCTCGAACACCACGGCGCGACCGCGATGCTGCATCAGTTCGGCGGTGGCGGCGGACGGCTTGAGTACCGCTCCCAATGGCGCCAGGTTGCCGCGCAGCACGCAAATACCGCCGTCGGCGCGGATCGGGTTGTCCAGGGTGCGGATGACTTCGTCCTGGCCGTAGATCGGTGCGTCCTTGGTGTTCTCGCCGATGCTCTTGCCGCTGACGGTCAGGGCATTCGGGTGGGGGATCAGGTTGGCTTCGCCGAGACGCCGCAGCACGGCGGGCAGGCCGCCGGCATAGTAGAACTCTTCCATCAGGAAGCGCCCGGACGGTTGCAGGTCGACAATGGTTGGCATGCCGCGACCGATGCGGGTCCAGTCGTCCAGGTCCAGTTGCACGCCGATGCGTCCGGCGATGGCCTTGAGGTGGATCACCGCGTTGGTGGAGCCGCCGATGGCCGCGTTGACCCGGATGGCGTTTTCGAAGGCTTCCTTGGTCAGGATCTTCGACAGCTTGAGGTCTTCACGGACCATTTCCACGGCGCGCATGCCGGACATATGGGCCAGCACATAGCGGCGCGCATCCACCGCCGGAATGGCCGCGTTGTGCGGCAGCGACGTGCCGAGGGCTTCGGCCATGCAAGCCATGGTCGAGGCGGTGCCCATGGTGTTGCAGGTGCCGGCCGAACGGGACATGCCGCCCTCGGCCGCGAGGAAGTCGTCGATGGTGATGGTGCCGGCCTTGACCTGTTCGCTCAATTGCCAGACGACGGTGCCGGAGCCAATGTCCTGGCCTTTGTGCTTGCCGTTGAGCATCGGCCCGCCGGTGACGACGATGGCCGGGACGTCGCAACTGGCGGCGCCCATCAGCAACGCAGGGGTGGTCTTGTCGCAACCGGTGAGCAGCACCACACCGTCAATCGGGTTGCCGCGAATCGCTTCTTCCACGTCCATGCTCGCCAGGTTGCGGGTCAGCATGGCGGTGGGGCGAAGGTTCGATTCGCCGTTGGAGAACACCGGGAATTCCACCGGGAAGCCCCCGGCCTCGATCACGCCGCGCTTGACGTGCTCGGCGATCTGCCGGAAGTGCGCGTTGCACGGCGTCAGCTCCGACCAGGTGTTGCAGATGCCGATGATCGGCTTGCCGTGGAACTGATGGTCGGCGATGCCCTGATTTTTCATCCAGCTGCGGTACATGAAGCCGTTTTTGTCGGCGGTGCCAAACCATTGGGCCGAGCGCAGGGAGGGTTTCTTATCAGACATGATCGATTCTCTTATTGTATGACTATATTGTTCTAGCGTGAGCGTAACATAAGCGCAATTTACGCGGTTTGGAAGTGTTGTTGGGTAAATAGTATTACTATATAGTCCAATTCAACGGAGGGATTGTCCTGGCGGTCATTCGCGAGAGAAATCCCCCGAGGTTCCATAACAACAACAATCGGAGACCGGTCCCATGAGCCAGGAATTGCGGCTTATTCGTCGCATTACGCTGAAACTGATTCCCTTCCTGATCCTGCTGTACCTGATCGCCTACGTGGACCGCTCCGCGGTGGGCTTCGCCAAGCTGCACATGGGCGCCGACATTGGTATCGGCGACGCCGCCTACGGCCTTGGCGCAGGGCTGTTTTTCATTGGTTATTTCCTGCTGGAGATCCCCAGCAACCTGATGCTGGAACGCTACGGCGCCCGGCGCTGGTTCGCCCGGATCATGATCACGTGGGGCGCTATCACCATCGGCATGGCGTTCGTACAAGGCCCGCATAGCTTCTATGTGATGCGCTTTTTGCTCGGCGCGGCCGAGGCCGGGTTCTTCCCGGGCGTGCTGTACTACATCACCCAGTGGTTCCCGGTGCGCCATCGCGGCAAGATCCTGGGCCTGTTCATTCTGTCCCAACCTATTGCAATGATGATCACCGGCCCGGTGTCCGGCGGTTTGCTGGGCATGGACGGGATCCTGGGCCTGCACGGCTGGCAGTGGCTGTTCATCGTCATCGGCCTGCCGGCGGTGCTGTTGACCTGGCCGGTGCTGCGTTACTTGCCGGACGGCCCGCAACAAGTGAAATGGATGGACCAGGCCGAGAAGGACTGGCTGACCGGTGAACTGAAAAAAGACCTGCAGGAATACGGCCAGACCCGCCACGGCAATCCGCTGCATGCCCTGAAGGACAAGCGGGTCTTGCTGCTGGCGCTGTTCTACCTGCCGGTGACCTTGAGCATCTACGGCTTGGGCCTGTGGTTGCCGACGCTGATCAAGCAGTTCGGCGGCAGCGACCTGGTGACCGGCTTCGTGTCGTCGGTGCCGTACATCTTCGGCATCATCGGTTTGCTGATCATTCCCCGCAGCTCCGACCGCTTGAATGATCGCTACGGTCATCTGGCCGTGCTCTATGTATTGGGCGCCATTGGCCTGTTCCTCAGCGCTTGGTTGTCGGTGCCGGTGTTGCAACTGGCGGCGCTGTGCCTGGTGGCGTTCGCGCTGTTTTCCTGCACGGCGGTGTTCTGGACCTTGCCTGGGCGTTTCTTCGCCGGAGCCAGTGCGGCGGCGGGTATTGCGCTGATCAACTCAGTGGGCAACCTGGGTGGCTACATCGGCCCGTTCGTGATCGGCGCGCTGAAGGAGTACACCGGTAACCTGGCTTCGGGGCTGTATTTCCTGTCCTGTGTGATGCTGTTCGGCCTGGTATTGACTGGGGTGGTGTATCGGTTGCTGGAGCGCAAGCACGTGCTGCCGGCGGATCAGTTCGCGGCCAGTGCCCGGGGAGCGACGCGTACCTGAGGTCACTGTGGGAGCGAGCTTTTGTGGCGAGGGAGCTTGCTCCCGCTGGGGTGCGAAGCGCCCCCAATACCAGGTGCCGAGTTTATCCAGGCAAAACACAATCGCCTGTTTTGCGACTGCTGCGCAGTCGAGCGGGAGCAAGCTCCCTCGCCACAAGAGCTTGCAAGAGGGCCTCACAGTTCACTGCATATTCATGTTTTGTTTCACAGGAGAAAATTCATGCGTTTAGTTCAGTTCGAATTGCCTAACGGCGAACGCCGCGTCGGTGTGGTCGACGGCGACCAGGTGCGGGAAGTGCAGGGCGCCGCTAGCGTGCGCGACCTGGCGCTGGCGGCCATCGAGGCGGGCGTGAAGCTTGAAGAGCAGGTCAACAGCCTGGGCCTGGGCGCTGGCCATGACTACGCCCGGTTGCTCAGCGAGCTGCGCATCCTGCCTCCGCTGGATCACCCGGATCCGGCGCACCTGCTGGTCAGCGGCACCGGCCTGACCCACTTGGGCAGCGCCTCGGCCCGGGACAAGATGCATCAACAGGCTGGCGACGAAAGCGCCATGACCGACACCATGCGCATCTTCAAATGGGGCGTGGAGGGCGGTAAACCCCAGGCTGGGCAGGCCGGCGTGCAGCCAGAGTGGTTCTACAAGGGTGACGGCAGCATTGTGGTCCGTCCGGGCCATCCGTTCCCGCTGCCGCCCTTTGCCGAAGACGCTGGCGAAGAGCCGGAAATCAGCGGCCTGTATGTCATCGGTCACGACGGCAAGCCCTATCGCCTGGGCTTCGCAGTGGGTAACGAGTTCTCCGATCATGTCATGGAACGCAAGAATTACCTGTACCTGGCCCACTCGAAATTGCGCAGCTGCAGTTTTGGTCCGGAACTTCGCGTCGGTGAGCTGCCTCAACATCTTTCCGGGACCAGTCGTATCCTGCGCAATGGCGAAGTGCTGTGGCAGAACGAATTCCTCAGCGGCGAGGCGAACATGTGCCACAGCCTCGAAAACCTGGAGTTCCATCACTTCAAGTACAGTCAGTTCCTGCGCCCGGGGGACGTGCACGTTCACTTCTTCGGCACCGCGACCCTGTCGTTCGCCGACGGCATCCGCACCCAGCCGGGGGATGTGTTCGAAATCAGCCAGGCTGAATTCGGTGCGCCGCTGGTCAATGGCATTGCCCCGGTGGACGCGGTGTTCAACCCGGGTACTATCGGCACACTTTAAAGGAGACTTGCGATGAACCAGATCCTTGGCCACAACTACATCGGCGGGGCGCGCAGCGCGGCCGGCCAGACTCGCCTGCAAAGCGTCGACGCCAGCACCGGCGAGGCCTTGCCCCATGATTTCATCCAGGCCACGGCCGAAGAAGTCGATGCTGCCGCCAAGGCCGCGGCTGCGGCTTATCCGGCCTACCGGAGCCTGAGCGCGGTGCGCCGGGCCGAGTTTCTCGAGGCCATTGCCGATGAACTGGACGCCTTGGGCGATGAATTCGTGGCCGTGGTCTGCCGTGAAACCGCGTTGCCGGCGGCGCGGATCCAGGGCGAGCGCGGTCGCACCAGCGGCCAGATGCGCCTGTTCGCCAAGGTTCTGCGTCGTGGCGATTTCTACGGTGCCCGTATCGACCGCGCCTTGCCGGAACGCACGCCGTTGCCGCGCCCGGACCTGCGGCAGTACCGCATCGGCCTGGGGCCGGTGGCGGTGTTCGGCGCCAGTAACTTTCCTCTGGCATTTTCCACCGCCGGTGGCGACACGGCGTCGGCCCTGGCGGCCGGTTGCCCGGTGGTGTTCAAGGCCCACAGCGGCCACATGGCGACCGCCGAGCACGTGGCCGATGCGATCATTCGCGCGGCGGAAAAAACCCTGATGCCGGCTGGCGTGTTCAACATGATCTACGGCGGTGGCGTTGGCGAGTGGCTGGTCAAGCACCCGGCGATCCAGGCCGTGGGTTTCACCGGTTCTCTCAAGGGCGGGCGTGCCCTGTGCGACATGGCGGCCGCACGGCCGCAGCCGATTCCGGTGTTCGCCGAAATGTCGAGCATCAACCCGGTGATCGTGTTGCCGCAAGCGCTGGAGACCCGCGCCGAGAGCGTCGCGCGCGACTTGACCGCTTCGGTGGTGCAGGGCTGCGGTCAGTTCTGTACCAACCCGGGCCTGGTGATCGGCATTCGTTCGCCGCAGTTCACCGCCTTCACCCAGCAAGTGGCCGCGTTGATCGGCGACCAGGCGCCCCAGACCATGCTCAATGCCGGCACGCTGCAAAGCTACGGTAAGGGCCTGCAGAAATTGCTCGCTCACCCGGGCATCGAGCACCTGGCCGGGCGCCAGCAGCAGGGCAACCAGGCCCAGCCGCAACTGTTCAAGGCCGATGCCAGCCTGCTGATAAACGGTGACGAGGCGCTGCAGGAAGAAGTGTTCGGCCCGACCACGGTGTTTGTCGAAGTCGCCGATCAGGCGCAACTGACCGCTGCGCTGAACGGTCTGCACGGCCAGTTGACCGCGACGATGATCGGCGAGCCGGCGGATTTCGAACGGTTCAGCGAATTGACGCCGCTGCTGGAACAGAAGGTCGGTCGCATCCTGCTCAACGGTTATCCGACCGGGGTCGAGGTGTGTGATTCGATGGTGCACGGCGGGCCTTATCCGGCGACGTCCGATGCCCGGGGTACGTCGGTGGGCACATTGGCGATCGATCGCTTCCTGCGCCCGGTGTGCTTCCAGAACTATCCCGACAGCCTGCTGCCGGAGCCGCTGAAGAATGCCAACCCGCTGGGGATTCTGCGGTTGGTGGATGGCGTGCCGGGGCGCGAGGCACTCTGATCGCGGTGGGGCCGTTGCATTGAGGTTTGATGGACTGCCGCCATCGCGAGCTTGCTCGCGATGGCGATTGTCCAGTCAACATCCCTTTTGAAGTGATGGTCCAAGGTCCATTCGCTCATTGGGTTATCATGACAACTTTCCCAACGACCGACTGATCACCATGACTGCCGTAAACGACACCCTGCTGCATGCCCTCGAAGCCTGCGACATGCTGATTATCGACGGGCTGCACGCGTTCGATTTCTCCCTCGACGAGCAGGACCAATTGCACGTCGAGTGCATGAACGGCCGTACCCTCGAGCACTGGCGTTTCACGCCGGCGCAAATGGAGGCCGCGACGTTCGACAAGGCCTCGAATCACTGGATCATCACCAGTGACTCCGGCGACCACCATCTGGAATGCGTGGAAGCCACCAGCGGCCACAATGATGAGGACGACGAAGATGAAGATGCGTAGTCTCTGGCCGTTGCTGATGGCCGGCAGCCTGGGCGCCATGGGCGTCCAGGCAGACACCGATGAACGCCATCAACTGCTGGTGGGGTCCTACACCGCCGGCCAGAGCCAGGGCATCTACCGGTTGCAATTCGACAGCCGCACCGGCCAGCTCGATGCCAACCCATTGCAAGTGATCAAGACAGACAACCCGTCGTGGCTGACCCTTTCCAAGGACATGACCCGGCTGTTCGTGGTCAACGAAAACGGGCCGGGCCAGAAAGATCCGGTGGGCAAGGTCAGCAGCTACGCCATTGACCCGAAGACCCATGAACTGAGCCTGATCAATCAGGTGCAGTCCCTGGGCAACGAGCCGACCCATTCCAGCCTCAGCGGTGATGGCCGGCATCTGCTGGTCAGTAACTACTCGGTGGTGGAAGACCCGGGCGGCACCCTGGCGGTGTTGCCGGTGGGCGCCGATGGCAAGCTGGCGCCGGTGGTGCAGTTGAGCAGTCATCAGCCGAGCAAGGTCAACCCCGAGCGGCAGATGTCGGCTCACGTCCACGCCGCAGTGTCCTCGCCCGATGGCAAGTACGTGTTCGCCAACGACCTGGGGGCGGACAAGGTATTCATCTACCGCTACGACCCCAAGGCCAATCCAGAGCTGCCGTTGACCGCTGCCGATCCAGCCTTCGTGCAGTTGCCACCCGGCAGCGGCCCGCGTCACCTGCTGTTCAGCGCTGACGGCAAGCACGCCTGGCTGACCATGGAAATGAGCGCGCAAGTGGCGGTGTTCGACTATCAGGACGGCCGATTGACCCAGCGTCAACTGGTCGACCTGGCCGCCGGCAAACCCCAGCCGGGCAGGGCGGCGGCTGCGCTGCATGCGTCCAGGGATGGCAAGTTCCTCTACGTCAGCAACCGTGGCACCACCAACGAAGTGCTGGTATTCGCTATCGACCCGGCCGCTGGTACGCTCAAAGAGCTGCAGCGGCGCTCGGTCGAAGGCGATCATCCACGGGAATTCAGCCTCGACCCGAGTGGAAGATTCCTGCTGATTGCCAACCAGAAGAGCAACCAGATCGTGGTGATCGAGCGCGATCCGAAGACCGGCCTGCTGGGTAAAACCGTGCAGAAAATGCCGATGGATGCGCCCAGCGATTTGAAGTTCATGGTCCGTCAATAGCCCACAGGCCCCGTTTTTCGGGGCCTGCGCCGTTGTATCAACGAGACTGATATTCGCAAGTGATGTAAAGCATTTCAACGCGGGACGCCTCGGCGCGTAAGTTTGCTTCACGGCCCAACCGGGCAAGTCAGCCAACTGAATCCGAGGTCTACCGCCATGAATCTGAATCTCTTCTCCGTGATCGCCGCTTCCGCCATCTCTGCCACCGTGGCGCTGCCCGCCAGTGCCAGCGTCGAGATCAGCGACAAGAAAAATCGCACCCAGAGCTACACCGAGAAATACCTGCAACAAAGCGCCAACTTCTATGCGGCGCTGGACCACAAGACCCAACACTGAAATAGCGCGCAACGACTGAAGCCTGCGATCTTTTCATCTTCACTGACCCCAGGTGCAAGAGAAAAGATCGCAGGCTTCGCCGTTTCTGGAAAAAACCAGCTGTAATATCATTTAGCCATGTGTTTAAATTTGACGCTGACAAATTGACTCCTCCGCAGATAAGGATGGACACCATGGCGATGCGTCTGGCAGTGATGCTGCTGTTTCTCTACTCCACGCCGATAGTCTCGGCGGCGCAGCCGGATTCCGGTGAGTTGGAAGTGGCTCGTGAGCGATTGTTGAGTCTGCTGAGCGACTGATCGGATCGGCAACAATCGGGTTGCAGGATTGCCTTTGTGGCGAGGGAGCTTGCTCCCGCTGGGCCGCGCAGCGGACCCTTTTTGCGATTGCTGCGCAATCGAGCGGGCGCAACCTCCCTCGCCACAAGGGCTGTGTGCAGCCGTTATTTGGCCATGATCGCCACGAACAGCTCGGACGCCAGGAACCGTTGCAACCAGTCCCGTAGCCGAGGATAAGGCGCCTGGGTGAACCACTCGCGGTCGACATGGGCGAACTGACGCACGAATGGCATCAGTGCCACATCGGCCAGGCTCAGGTGATCGGCCACCAGGAATGGCCGCGCTTCAAGCAGCGTTTCCAGCCGCCCCAGGAACACCTCGCCCTCGGCTCGATAATGCTCCACCGGCTGTTCAGGATGACGCTCGGGGTACTTGTAGCGGTTCAGGTGAAGCTTGAACCGATGGTCGTTTTCCTCGATCAACGCTGCCGCCAATGTCTGGCCTTCGGGATCATCCAGCAACCGCCAGTCTTGCGGATCATGGCGGGCCAAGGCCCAGGCCATGATCTCCAGGCTTTCATCGATCACCCGGCCATCGACCTGCAGCACCGGCACCGTGCCTTTGCTGGAGAGCGCAAGCATCTCGGCGGGCTTGGCCTTCAGGCTGACTTCGACAATCGCCACCTCGACCGCGCTGTAGCGCAAGGCCATGCGCGCTCGCATCGCGTAGGGGCAGCGGCGGAAGGAATAGAGCGTGGCGTGGCTCATTTTACCTCCACGGTGCTCAACCCATTGCCTTGACGACGGACCTGGATCTGTACCGGAATCCGCTCGTGCATTTCCTGCACGTGGGAAATCACCGCGACCTTGCGGCCCTGGGCCTGCAGGCCGTCGAGAGCGTCCATTGCCAGTTGTAGCGACTCGGGGTCGAGGCTGCCGAAGCCTTCGTCGATGAACAGCGATTCGATCTTCAGTGTGCTGGACGCCATCGAGGCCAGGCCCAATGCCAAGGCGAGGGAGACGAGGAAGGTTTCGCCGCCGGACAACGAATGTACCGAGCGCAGTTCATCGCCCATTTCCGTGTCCATCACCAGTAGCCCGAGCATGCTGCCGCCACGCTTGAGCCTATAGCGGCGTACCAGTTGCCGCAGTTGGGCATTGGCGTGGTGCACCAGCAAGTCGAGGTTGTAGGCCTGGGCCAGCTTGCGGAAGCGATCACCGGTAGCCGAACCGATCAATGCGTCCAGCCGTGCCCAACGCTGGTATTCGATATAGGCCTGTTCGATCTGCTGGGCCAGGGCCTGGTTGGCGTTCTGCCGGCGCTGGTCCTCGGCCTGTTCGGCGCGTAGTTCGGCACAGCGCTGTTCACTGGCGGCGAACTGGCCTTGCAGCTCGGTGAGGGCTTCGGCCAATTGTTCCGGCAACAGGTTGCCATTGTGTTGGGCCTGATGGTTTTGCAGGCGCTGCTCGCGTTCGGTGAGCAGGACGCGGGCCTGCTCGATGGCTTTTTCGCTGTTGAGCAAGCGCTGGCGCAACTGGCTGACGTGTTGGTCGTCCAGGCCGAGCAGGGCCTCGAGGGCGGCATCGTCCAGTTCCGGATGGCTGGTGCGCCATTGCGCGATACCGGCGGCCAGCGCCTGGCGTTCGAGGTCCAGGGATCGGGCCTGTTCCTGTCGGGCCTTGAGTTCGGCGGCCAGTTGTACCAGGTCGTTGCGCAGTTGCTGCAACTGCTGATTGGCCGTCGCCTCGGCATCCCGTGTCTGTTCCAGGCGCTGGTCGAGTTGTTGCTGCCACTGTTCGGCGCTGGTGTGCTCGCCGAGCAGTTGCGTGAGTTGCTGCTGGCAGGCCTGTTGTTGCTCGCTCAGGGCGCTGAATTGCAGGCGGACCGCTTCCAGTTGCTGGAGGCGGGTTTGCTGGCGGTCCTGCTCTTTCTCCAGGGTCTGCTGGCGCTGGAGCTGTTCGCTGAGTTCGTCGCGCTGCTGTTCCAGTTGTTCCAGGCGCTGGGCGATCTGCTGGTCGAGCTGCATGAACGTGGCGGCCGGCTCGGTGCGCAGGGCCTGCAAGGTGTCGGCCGGCAACAGGGCGCTGAAGTGGCTCAACTCATCGTCCAGGCGTTGGCGATCACGGGCCAGTTCCTGTTGCTGGTTGCTCAACTGCTGTGCCGCCTGCTGGCTTGCCGTTTCGGCATCGCGCAGTTGTTGGGCGAGGCGCGCGGCATCCTGTTGCAGGGTCAGCAGGGCGGTTTGTCGTTGTTCGTCCTGGCTGATGTGCTGATGCAGCTGACTGTTCTGCTGGGCGAGCCAGGTGTCACGCTTGTTCGAATCCTGGGCCAGCAGTTGCGCCGACAATGGGTGGGCTTCCAGGCTGGGCGCCAGGCTCTGTTGCTGGCTGGCGAGCTGTTCCTGCTGCTGTTTGAGCTCCTTGAGCTGGGCGATGACGCCGCTGTATTGCGTGCGCAGGTCGATGACTTTTTCATTGAGCAGGTCGACGGCCTTGCGGGCGTTGGCCTCTTCGGTTTCATCGAAGCGCCCGAGGTTTTCCAGCAGGGCTTCGGGCTGATGATAAGGATGCTCGACACTGCCACACACGGGGCAGGGCTGTTCATCCTGCAACTGTGCGCGCAGCTGCTCGACACTTTCGCTACGGGCCAGGCGCTGGCGCTCCAGCAGCTCGCGAGTAACGGTCAGGGTCTGTTCGGCAATGGTCAGTTCGGCCTTGGCTTCGCCGCCTTCGCGCACCAGCCGGTCACGTTCCTGCAACGCTCGTTGCTGGCGTTGTTCAAGCTCGGCGCCACGTTTGTCCAGCTCTTGCTGACTGGCCCACAGCCGGGTCAGGTCTTCGAAGGCGCGCAGTTGCTTGCGGTTGTCTTGCAGCAGGGTGCCGAGCAACTGGATCTGTTCGGCCACGGCCTGCGGCTCGGCGCCGGCTTCCTTGTAGAGCACTTCAAGGTCTTGCCGGCGGGTGGCCAGTTCCTCGGCGGCGCGGGTGGCGCTTTGTTCCAGTGTGGCGAGTTCGGCCTGGCCCTGGTTCAGGCGATTACCGATCAGCATCAGTTGTTGGAGGCGATCGCGATAGGCGTTCCAGGCATCGCTCAGCGGGGCCAGGTGCGTGCTTTGTTCCAGCGCGTCGGCGATGCGCTGCAAGCGCTCGGCCACCTGCCTTTGCTGCTCGAGCAAGGTGTCGATGGTGCGCTGGCCTTCGGTGCAGGCCTGCTGTGCCTGTTCCTGGCGCTCGGCACTGAGGTTCGCGTCTTGGGCCAGGCGGGCGAGGGTGCTCTGCTCGCCGAAGGCCTGACGCAGCAATGGCGCACTGTCGATGCTTTGCTGGCGGGCGCTGGCCAGCGCTTGTTGCGCATCGTCCAAGGCCTTTTCCAGTTCGGCTTGTTGGGCGTGCAGGTCGATCTGCTGCTGGGTGAGTTGCTGGATCTGCGCCGTTAGGGGCTCGAGCTGCCGGTTCAGTTCCGTCTGGCGAATGAACTGATGCCGCTGGGGCGCCAGTTGTTCCAGGCGGACCAGTTTCAGACGTTCGTCGGCCAGGGCGTTCCAATCGGCCTGGGCCTGTTGCAGCTGTTCGGCGGCGCTGGCGTGTTCATCCTGCAATAGGCCCAGGTCGCGCAGCCAGGTGTGCTGCTGCTCCAGCTGCTTGAGTTGGGCCTGTTGGGCCTTGAGTTGCAGCTGCGCTTCGGTGAAGCGCTGGTCCAGCTCGGCCCGGGCCTCGGGGGCGAGCGGCGTGACGCCAGTGGCCTGGTCCTGTAACTGCTTGTGAGTTTCCTTGGCGTGCTTGGCCTTGTCGAAGGCGCGGCGCCCGAGGCGGGTGTAAAGGGCGGTGTCGGTGAGTTTTTCCAGCAGTTCGCTGCGCTCGTTGTCATCGGCCTTGAGGAACGCACTGAACTCGCTCTGGGCCAACAGCACGGCACGGGTGAACTGTTCGAAATTCAGGCCCAGGGCCGTTTCGAGCTGGGTCTTGTATTCGCCTTTCTGGCTCGCCAGCAGTTGATCGTTATCCAGGTCCCGCAGGCTCTGGCGGCTGGCTTGCAACTTGCCGCCGGCCTTTTCCCGGGCGCGATTGGCTTCCCAGCGGGCCCGATAGCGGCGTCCGTCGATGCCGCGAAAATCCACTTCGGCATAGCCATCGCCGGTACCACGGCGCAACAATGTGCGCGGATCGCCCGTGGCAATCTCGCCATCGACGTCCGGCACCTTGGCATCGCGTCCGGTGTTATTGAGGCGCGGTACGGCGCCAAACAGCGCCAGGCACAGGGCGTCGAGCAATGTGCTCTTGCCGGCGCCCGTGGGGCCGGTAATGGCGAACAGGCCGGCGCTGGCCAAGGGTTCGGCGGTGAAATCGATTTCAAACGGCCCGGCCAGGGACGCCAGGTTCTTGAGGCGGATCGCGAGGATCTTCATGGCTGCTCGCTCTCCATCTGCACGTCTTGCAACAGCACGGCAAAGTCCTTGAGGGTCTGTTCGTCCACGTCGTTGCCGTAGGTGTCCTGCCAGGCGCGGCTGAACAGTTCCTGTGGGCTGAGTTGATCCAGCTCCACCAGCGCGCTGCCATCATCGGCATTGCCGGCGCCGCCGTTGCCGGCGTACTCGGCGGCGATCCGCACCAGGCGCACGGCCTTGCCTTGCAATGCGGTCTCCACTTGGTGACGCAGGTCCGGCTGCGGTTCGTCGAGGCGCACCCGCACTTCCAGCCAGGGTTGGCGCTGGACGTCGGCCAGCAGGTCGATGTCGGGCAGGTCCTTGAGTTGCACCAGCAGATCGGCCAGTGGCGCCGGGCCCAGGCGTTGCAGGTTGACGGCCCGTGGGATCAGGCGCGGCTCGACCTTGACCAGGGCCTCGCCGTCCAGGGTGATGTCGAGGATCTGATGCTGATAGCCGATCTCCGAAAATGACAGCGGGATCGGTGAACCGCTGTAGCGGATGCGCTCTTCACCGTTGACCTTCTGCGGCTTGTGCAAATGGCCGAGGGCGACGTAGCTGATGCTCGGGCCGAACAGGCTGGCGGGCAGGGCCTCGGCGTTGCCGATGATCAGGCTGCGCTCGGAATCCTCGGACACCGAACCGCCGGCCATATGCGCATGACTGATGGCGATCAGCGCCTGGCCTTTCTTGCGCTTGCTATTGGCCGCGGCGATCAGCCACTCATGGACCTGGCCGATGCCTCGCAGGTAGTCGTCGCCCAGCTGTGCGCCAGTGACTTCGGCAGGGCGCAGGAACGGCAGGGCCAGGCACCACGCCTTGACCTTGCCCTTGGCGTCGGGCAACGGCAGCAGCAGGCGCTCGACGTCCAGTTGACCGTCGTCCAGCCACAGCACCCGGCCCAGGGCGTGGGTGCGCAGGCGTCGCATCAGCGGCGCAGGCAATTCGATACGCGAGCCGGAGTCGTGGTTGCCGGCGATCATCACGATGGTCAGGTTGGCGTTTTGTTCATGGGCGCTGACGATGAAGTCGTAGAGCCGCTCCTGGGCTTTGACCGGCGGATTCACGGTGTCGAAGATATCGCCGGCGATCAGCAGCACATCGGGTTTTTCGCCGGCCAGCTGGCGCAGTAGCCAGTCGAGGAAACACGCGTGTTCGAAGTCGCGCTCCTGGCCGTGGAGGTTTTGCCCCAGGTGCCAGTCGGAGGTGTGAAACAGACGCAAGGTGTACTCCAGGAAACAGATGATGGCCGCGTGAAGAGGGGCGGCTAAAAGAAGCAGAGTTTACTGGGAAATGGGGGCGAGGACTTGCTCGACGTTGCAGGATTTGGTGCAAGACCCTGTGGAGAGGGAGCTTGCTCCCGCTCGATTGCGCAGCAATCGCAAAAAAAGGGGCTGCTTCGCAGCCCAGCGGGAGCAAGCTCCCTCGCCACAAAAGCCACAAAAGCCACAAAAGCCACAAAAGCCACAAAAGCCACAAAAGCCACAAAAGCCACAAAAGCTACAAAAGCTACAAAAGCTACAAAAGCTACAAAAGCCACGACTGCCCAGGAAACCGGGTTTATTTGGGGTACAACGGCGGCAACCCGGAATCACTGGCAGAAGCCTGCGCCCCATCGGTGGGCGGAATCGCCCGAATCGCCCGCCACAGGTCTTCACCCTGCCAATGCTGGCCGGTTTCGCTGTAGAGCGCGCCGTTGAGGCCGTCCAGGGCGTCGGACAGCGGCACGAAGCGCGCGGCCATGTCGGCCAGGGTTTCCGGTTGCTGGCGGGCCCAGGCGTCGAGGGCCTGGCGGGTGGCGTGGGGGTCGTTGGCCAGGCAGGTACGTTTGAGATCATCCAGCAAGGTGCGTGGGCTCGGTCCGGTCTGGGTCGAGCGCAGGATGGCCGGCTGCCAGCGGCCGCGCCACCACAGGGCGAAGCCCAGCACGGTCGTGCAGGCGAGGACCAAGGTGCTCAGTTGCCAGTACCAGAGCATGTCGCTGTCGACGGTCGTTACGATCTGCGCCGTGCCGGCCGGCGTGTCCACCATCAGGCTCGGATTGTTCGCCACTTGCAGGGTCCGCGCCGGGAGGCTGGTGCGGTCCAGGTGGTCTTCCAGGGTGTTCCACCAGACCACTTCCACCGGTGGCAACTCGATGGTGCCGCTGCGATTGGGCACCAGGGCCTCGCGATCTTCGCGGCTGCCCACCAGCCCGCGTTCACTGTTGCGGCTGCTGAGTACCGGTTGGTCCGGATAGCGCCGCAGGCCATTGATCTCCGTGGCCGGCAGCGGTGGCAACTGGGCGCTGGCCAGGCCTTCGGCTTCCAGGGTCAGGCTGCGGGTCAGGGAGTCGCCCACCTGGCTGTGGGTCGGTTCCGGGCTCCAGCTTTCACTCAAGGACAGGCTGCGTGCCGGCAGCCAGGGCACGTCGGCCGGATAACTGGCAGGCTTGGGCTTGACGCGCAGCAACAGTTGCGTGGAGCTTACCCGCATCAACTGGCCGGGCTTGGGGCCCGAAGGTACGGCGTCCTGGGCCACCGGCTCGACCAGGGTGGCACTGAATGTCTGGGCCGGAATCGTCAGTTCGCCGCTGCGCTGTGGGTAGATGCCGTAGCGCAGTTCAATCACGCCATGGCGGACATCGTTGATGACTTTTTCATAGGTGCGCGATTCGCCCAGTTGCTCGGTGCGGGCATCGGGGATGTGCAGCGGCGTGAGGCTGCTGTCGTCGTACAGCGACACCGAATGGTAGATGCGCAGGGTCAAGATCGCCTGGGCCTGAACATACACGTCGGTCTGGTCGAGGCTGGCCTCGATAAACACCGCTGCCAGGGGCTCCGAGGCGTTGCGGGTTTCGCTTTCGATCACCTGCAGGGTGATCGGCTGGCTGGTCACTTCGCCCAGTTGCAACGGCGGAATGATCACGGTGCCGCTTTGGCGCGGCAGCAGGGTCACGATCCAGCGGGTGGTGGCGCGGTTCTCACCGTCAAGGGTCGTCAACTGGTTGACCTGACGGGTACCGCGCACATCGAACAAGGCCTGGAGCGGAGCCAGGTCCGGTTTGCCGAACAACGTGGCGTCGTTGGATTCCAGGGTCAGCTCCACCGTTTCCCCGGAGTTCAGGCGGCTGCGGTCCACACTGGCAGTCAGCTGTGCAGCCTGGGTTCCAGAGGCCCAGAGCAGCAACACGAGGAAGTAGGTGGTGAAGCGGGTCATTTGGTTTTTTCCTGGGCCTGATGGCTTTGCTGTTCATACCAGAATTTACGTCTGAGCAGCTCCCCTGGATTATCCGGGATCTGGCGCAGCCATTGTTCCAGTGCCTGGCGCTGTTCTTCTTCATTGCGCTGGCCCGCGGCAGGACGCAGTGGCGGGGTGGTGGTCTGCTCATCGGGCAGTTCGCTGCCTGGTACATCCTGGGCGGTAGGCGGTTGTGCCGTGCGCGGGGGTTGGGGCTCGTCCGATGTCGCGCTTGTCTCGACAGAGGGCTGTCCCGGTTCGGAAGACTGGGTGGGTGAGTCGGTATCCGGCGATTGCTCGGCGCGGGCCGGCTCCTCGCTTTCGGCAGGCTTGGGTTCTTCCGGTACGGGGGCCGGCTGTTTCAACAAACTTTCCACCAGGGCCTTGTTGGTCTGGGCGGGGCGCAGGTCGGGTTGCAACTCCAGGGCCTGCTCATAGGCATCCAGCGCAGCTTCCAGTTCGCCGCTCCTGGCCAGGGCGTTGCCGCGATTGTAGTGCGCACGGGCGTCGTTGCCTTCGGCGAAGCGCCGGGCGGCTTCGCTGTACTGGCCGGCTTCGTACAGGGCGACGCCTTGCCATTGGCTGTCCTCGAAGTGGGCGGCGGCTTCGGCGGGACGTTTTTGCTTGAGCAAGTGCTGGCCCTGTTGGTCGGCGCGCAACCACAGGTCCTGGAATTCGAAGGCATGGCCGGTTTGCGGCAACATGAATAACAGTGGCAGGCAGAACAGCCAGCCTCGCCGTCCGGCACAGGCGGCCAGCAGCAACAGGGGCAGGAGCAGCCAATAGCCCTGGTCGGCCCAGGTGTCCAGGCGCAGCGTTTGTCCGTCGCTGCGCAGATGACGAGGGCCGTCCAACAGGCCCAGGCCGCGCAGGTCGCTGTCGTCCAGGCGCGCCGGCCGGTAGCGGCCGTCCAGCTTGTTGGCAAAGGCCTTGAGGCCCGGGCTGTCCAGGCGTGGCAGCAGGATCGAACCCTGCGCATCCTTGAGGTAACTGCCATCTTCCTGGGGCACCGGTGCGCCTTCGCGGGTACCAATGCCGAGCATCAGCCATTGTGTGGCGGAACCGTCCAGGGCCTGGCGAATGCCTTGGCGTTCCTGCTCGTTCAGCGACGAACCGATCAGCAGGATCCGGCCATGGCCCAGTTCGCCCTGGTCCAACAGGGCCAGCGCCTTGCGGACCGCCAGGTCGGCACGATGGCCGCTCTGCGGCATGATCGATGGCGCAAGGGCTTCGAGCAGGTTGGCGCTGGTGGACAGGTCGTCGGACAGCGGCACCAGCGTATGGGCGCTGCCCGCATAGACGATGATCGCGGTCTGGGCGTCGCTGCGGTTCTGCAACAAGTCCAGTACCTTGCGCCGGGCCTGCTCCAGGCGCGTGGGCGGGACGTCGGTGGCGAGCATTTCCGGGGTCAGTTCCAGCACCACCACCAGCGGGTCGGCGGGTTTCTGGCTGGTCTGTTCGACCCGCGCCCAACTCGGCCCCAGCAACGCCAGCACGATCAACAGCCAACCCAGGCCCAGGGCAATCCACGGCAGCCGGCTTTCCCGGCCACTGCCGCCACTGAGCAGCACAGTATGAAAGGCGGGCGGTAGGATCATCTGCCAGCGGCCCACGCGTTTCTGCCGGTGCCACAGTTGCCAGAGCAACCAGCCCAGCAGAGGTAGCAGCAATACGAACCAGGGACGTAGCCAATGTGGCCAGAAGGCGATCATCGACGCCTCCGCAAGCGCAGGCGCTTGAGCCGCTGGCGCCACTCGGTGTGTTGGGCCGGCTGGAACAGCGGCTGGTTGAACAGGCGCTGCAACGGATTGTCCGGCCAGCGCGCCCGGGCCACCAGCAACATGCTCAACAGCAGCGCAACGGCCAGGGGCCAGTGATACAGCGCCAGGGCAGGACGGGCCTGGGTCGGTTGCTGGGTCACCGGCTCGAGCTGGTCGAGGGTGGTCTTGATCGCCAGTAATTGCGCGCCATCCTGGGCACGAAAATACTGGCCGCCGGTGGCTTGGGCGATTTCCTTGAGTGTCGGTTCATCCAGGTCCAGGCTCGGGTTGACGCCGAGCAAACCCGTGGTGCCGCTTTGTTCCGGGTCGGCACCGATGCCGATCGGGTAGATTTTCACGCCTTCGTCGGCGGCCAGTCGCGCGGCGGTGAGGGGGTCGATTTCGCCGCCATTGTTGGCGCCGTCGGTGACCAGGATCAGCACGCGGCTGTGGGCCGGGCGCTGGCGCAGGCGCTTGAGGGCCAGGCCGATGGCGTCGCCGATGGCCGTATTCTTGCCGGCGATACCGATACGCGCCTCATCGAGCCAATGACGCACGGTGCGGCGGTCGAAGGTCAGCGGTGCTTGCAGATAGGCCTGGCTGCCGAACAGGATCAGGCCGACCCGGTCACCTTCGCGGCCTTCGAGAAAGTCCCCGAGCATGTGCTGGACCAGCACAAGGCGACTGACCTCTTCGTCCTTCCACTGCATGTCGGGAAAGTCCATGGAACCCGAGACATCCACCGCCACCAGCAGGTCGCGGCCGCTGGCGGCAATGGGCAATGGCTCGCCCAACCACTGCGGTCGAGCCGCGGCGATCAGCAACAGCAGCCAGAGCAGGATGAAGGGCGCCTGTTGCCGCCAGGTCGGCAGATTGGCCCGCGCCCGGCGACCCACCAGGCCTTCCAGGTCCCCGAGGAAGCTGACCTTGAGCGCTGGCTCGCCGCTATCGGCCGCCGGCAGCACCAGGCGCATCAGCCAAGGCAGCGGCAACAGGGCGAATACCCACGGCCAGGCGAACTCAAACATGTTTGCGAATCCAGATTTCGACCGCCTGGGTCAGCCCAGCGATGGCTTTGTCATCGAGCTTGCATTCGGGTTTGTAGGCGCCTTCCACCAATATCATCCAGCGCGTCAGGCCCGCGGCCGGGCAGCGGTTATCCAGGAACGCCAGCCATTTGCGCCCATTGAGGGTGTGGCTCTGGCTGTAGGGGTAGTGATTGCGGCATAGACGCTTGAGCAGCCCGTTGAGCTGTTGCAGCCAGGCCCCGGCCGGCGCGCCGTCGTAGGGTTTGGGCAGCAGGGCGAGTTCGGCCAGCGCGGCCAGGCGCACCGGGTCGAGGGGTTGTTCGGCGCGGGCGACGGTGCGCTTGATGGGAATGAACCGGCGCAGTTGCCACAGGCCCAGGCCCAGCAATGGGATCAACACCAGCAGCAGCCACCAGCCTGGCGCGGGTGGCCAGAAACCGATAGGCGGCGGCGCCATCAGCGGTTGCAGTTGATCGAGGCTGCTCATCGGCTTTTCCCGGCCCGCTTGGGGTTCAGGTAGTCGCGCAGTTGCTCGACCATGTCGCCCTGGGTACTCAGGGGCAGCATCAGGATTCGCAGTTTCTGCGCCAGCATCTCCCAGCGTTCCTGGCGCGCCTCGGCCTGGGCGCGATAGGCCTGGCGCAGTTCGAAATTCAGGGTGTCGAGTTCCAGCTGCGAACCACGCTGGGTGAACCGCAGCAGACCGGCGGCGGGCAGGGCATGATCCAGCGGGTCCGACAGTGGCAGCAACAACAGGTCGCAATGGCGCGACAGCAGGCTCAACTGTTGCTCGGCGCTGTCGGACAGCGCGCGCTCATCGCAAATCACGATCGCCAGGCTGCCGGGCCGTAGCACTTCCCGGGCTCGGCGCAGGGCGATGCCGAACGAGTCGCGATCCGGCTCGGCCTCGGTGTGCAGTGACTGATTGACCCGCACCAACCGGTTGAGCAATTGCAACAGGCTCTGTTTGCTGCGTCGCGGCTTGACCTCGTAATGGGTGTTATTGCCGAACACCAGGCCGCCGACCCGGTCGTTATGCCCCAGCGCGGCCCAGCCTATGAGGCTGGCGGCCTGGGCGGCGAGTACCGACTTGAACACCAGCCCCGAACCGAAGAACAGCCGGTGGCTTTGCTCGATCATGATGAAGATCGGCCGCTCGCGTTCTTCGTGGAACAGTTTGGTGTGGGGCTCCTGGGTCCGGGCGGTGACGCGCCAGTCAATGGTGCGTACGTCGTCGCCGGCCTGATAGACCCGCACCTGGTCGAAATCGACCCCGCGTCCGCGCAGTTTGGAGTGGTGCAGGCCGATCAGCGGGCTGCGCTGGCCTGGGGTCGAGAACAACTGCACTTCGCGCACGCGATGGCGCATCTCGATCAGCTCCGAAAGGCTGACGCGGATGCCCGGTGCGGGCGCCAGTGGATTATTCATGACACATGCTCAAGCGACAGCGACGACGTCGAGAATCCGCTGCACGACCCGGTCCTGGTCGATGCCAGCGGCCTCGGCTTCGAACGACAGGATGATGCGATGGCGCAGCACGTCGAACAGCACGGCCTGGATATCTTCGGGGCTGACAAAGTCGCGTCCGGCCAGCCAAGCGTGGGCACGGGCACAGCGGTCCAGGGCGATGGAGCCCCGCGGGCTGGCGCCGTAGGCGATCCATTCGGCCATTTCCGGATCGAACTTGGCCGGGTTGCGGGTGGCCATGATCAGTTGCACCAAGTACTCCTCCACGGCGTCGGCCATGTACAACCCGAGGATTTCCTTGCGCGCAGAGAAAATCGCCTGCTGGCTCACGCGGCGTTCGGGCTTGGTCTCGCCGTTCAGCGCTTCACCCCGGGCCTGCTGCAGGATACGGCGTTCCACCGCGGCGTCAGGGAAACCGATCTTGACGTGCATCAGGAAGCGGTCGAGCTGGGCTTCGGGCAGCGGGTAGGTGCCTTCCTGCTCGATCGGGTTCTGCGTGGCCATCACCAGGAACAGCGGCGACAGTTCATAAGTGCTGCGCCCGACGCTGACCTGCCGCTCGGCCATCGCCTCCAGCAAGGCCGACTGGACCTTGGCCGGGGCCCGGTTGATTTCGTCCGCCAGCACCAGGTTGTGGAAGATCGGCCCTTGCTGGAACACGAAGCTGCCGGTTTCCGGGCGGTAGATTTCCGTACCGGTGATGTCGGCGGGCAGCAGGTCGGGGGTGAACTGGATGCGATGGAATTGCGCTTCGACGCCTTCGGCCAGTTCTTTGATGGCCTTGGTCTTGGCCAGCCCCGGCGCGCCTTCCACCAGCATGTGGCCGTCGGCGAGCAGGGCGATGAGCAGGCGCTCGATGAGTTTTTCCTGGCCGAGAATCTGCGTTGAAAGAAAGGTTCGCAGCGCAAGCAGCGCTTCACGATGTTCCATCGGTGACTGTTCCTGGAAAGGGTGGCCCCGGACGTTCGGATAACGCCGGGGCTGGGGGCGTTACTTTAATGCATGGCGGGGGGTGGCGACTAACGGGATTTTGATTGGCCGTGTGAATTGTGATCGGCTTGGAAAGATTGTGGGGGTGGGTTTGCTTGCCATGAATCCTACCCGATAGGCGCACTTACCCGGTGGCGAGGGAGCTTGCTCCCGCTTGACCGGGCTGGCGCTCCAGTGCGAAGCACTCACAAAATGAAGGGGTGTTTATCTGGATGTAGGAGTGTTCTGTATCGGGCTACGTTGTCTTGCGCCATTGCCTACAACTACGCCAGAATCCGCCGGCTTGTGCGCTTGGGAGGCAGGTTCTATCGTTTCCGGGTCGCTGATGAATCAGCGATCGGGTTTGGTAGCCCGGCTTTTGACTTGTCGCACAGCCCCTGTAACGGAGGCCTTTTTGGTATCTGTTTTATGGCGGTCATGCGCAGGGCGTCTTCGGACGCGCCGGTTCTCCAAGTCACCGGTCTACCAACCCGCGTATGGCCGCCACCTTCGTTTGGTAGCGAGGTTGATGGTCTCCTTTTTCTGATTTGGAGATTCATTCATGTTCAAAGTAACCCCGAACCCACCGAACACCGATCCAACGTCACCGCGTTCAAAAACCAAGTCTCAAAAACACGACGAAGTCACCGATCGAGTCCTCGACCATTACCTGAACCCCAAGCCGGACAAACCCGAAGCAGAACCTGCCCCCGGCCAACTCTTCACCGTCAACAAAGACATCGACACCGAAAGCCTGCTTGCCAACCTCAGCGAAACCCTGGCCTCGGCCAATGCCATGGTCAATGACCTGGCGTTCGACCTGGACGGTTCACGCCGGCATTTCCTCCTGGGCATTCAGCAACTGATCGAACTGGGCAGCCTGCTGGCAAACCGTGCACTGGACAACATCGAAACCCGCCAACCGACATAACCCCCGTGGCGAGGGACTTGTGACATTCCTTAAATCCTAGGCAAACCACAAAACCTGTGGGAGCCGAGCTTGCTCGCGATGGCGGCGGTACATTCAACATAGATGGGGCTGAACCACCGCTATCGTCAAGTCGCCGTCCGGAGCAGGCTCCCACATTGGAGCTGCGACAACAGTCGGACGAAATTCCGGCCGTTGGTTCGTGTGAAGGGAACGACGTTAGCTTGTCGGTACCTGTCAGTCCTGACAGTAGACGCTCAATTTGGCCCGAGTTATAGATTGGCCGGCATCAGGTTAGCACCTGAAGAATCCATCCCAATAACGAGAGGGAACTGTTATGGACTACCCAAAAGATCGTCCCTTCAACGGGTACATAATTCGTCAATACGACCCTGCCTATCAGCCCTATGACAATACATTTCAAGGAGTGGACTCGAATGGGGAGCCGATTACCGGGTTCTGCAAGTCAGCGGAGGAAGTCGAGGCGTTGATCAATGAATACATTAATGATGAGGCCATATAACCGGCTATCAAGCGCGAAGCCGGTTTTAAAAAAGATAGTGGATGGGTATTCGCTCTGATTCAGAGCGAATACCCATCGGGCAAGCACATTAACCCTGTGGCGAGGGAGCTTGCTCCCGCCGGGACGGTTCGACGCTTCGGGCACAGCAGCCTCAAACCGTGCCGGCGCGGTTTCCCGGGACACACCGCGTTCGCCGGGTCTGCGACTGCTGCGCAGCCGAGCGGGAGCAAGCTCCCTCGCCACAGAAGCGCTGCCGTGCTCGGATGATTACTCAGCCTACCCACGCCCCCGCATTCACCAGATTCACCGGCCGTTCACCCGCCAATGCCGCCAGCAGGTTGTCCACCGCACAGCGCGCCATCGCTTCCCGGGTCTCGTGGGTGGCCGAGCCCATGTGCGGTGTCGCCACCACGTTATCCAGTTGCAACAACGGCGAATCCGCACTCAAGGGCTCGCGCTCGAAGACGTCCAGCCCCGCGCCACGGATCTGGCCGTTGCGCAGGGCGTCGATCAGTGCCGTTTCGTCCACCACTTTGCCTCGGGAGATATTGATAAAGATGGATTCGGGACGCATCCGGGCAAACGCCTGCGCATCGATCAGCCCTTGGGTTTCAGCCGTCAAGGGCAAGGTCAGGCAGACGAAGTCCGCCTGCTGCAACAAGGTTTCGAGGCTGCAATAGCGTGCGTTGAAACGCTGCTCGACCGCGGGCTTGGGCGAGTGGCTGTGGTAGATGACCTGCATGCCGAAGCCGAAGTGCCCGCGCTGGGCCAAGGCTTCGCCGATGCGGCCCATGCCGATGATGCCCAGGGTCTTGCCATGGACGTCGGTGCCGAAATGCCGGGGGCCGATGCTCTGTTGCCAGCCGCCGCTGCGCACCAGGTTGGCCAGCTCCACCACGCGCCGGGCGGTTGCCAGGATCAGGGCGAAACCGGTGTCCGCGGTGGTTTCGGTGAGCACGTCCGGGGTATTGGTGAGCAGGATCCGGCGTTCGGTCAGGTAGTCGATGTCGTAGTTGTCGACCCCCACCGAGACGCTGGCGATGGCTTGCAGGTTCGGCGCCAGGTCCAGCAACGGCGCGTCCAGCTTGAGGCTGGCACCCAGCAAGCCATGGGCGCTTGGCAAGGCCTCGCGCAGTTGCACCAGGCCCTGCGCATCGAGGCGCTCGATGAGGGTGACTTGGGCCTGCGCTTGCAAACGGGCCATCAATTGCGCTGACAGCGCTTTGTACAACACCACGTGCTTTTTCATGGAGGGGTCTCGCTTCAGGAATGGGCAGGCGCCGAGTGTGGCGTCGCGGTTTTCGACAGAACCCGGTCGCTGGCGCCGGGCTTGAGGGCGAGGGTCAGCACCACGGCCACCAGCAACGCGCCGCTCATCAACAGGAAGGACATGCCAGGAGAGCCGGTGGAACCGTTGAGGTAACCCACCAGGTACGAGCCGCCGAAGGAGCCCAGCGCGCCCATGCTGTTGATCAGCGCCATGGCACCGCCGGCGACGTTGGCGGGGAGGATTTCCGGAACGATGGCAAAAAACGGCCCGTACGGCGCATACATGCAAGCCCCGGCCACCACCAGCAGGCTGTAAGACCACCAGAAATGTTCAGGCCCCAGCAGGTAGGAGGCGTAGAACGCGATGGAAGCGACCAGCAGCGGCGGCCAGACGAAACGCTTGCGCTTCTGCGCCTTGTCCGACGCCCAGGACACCACCAGCATGCCGATCACCGCCGCCAGGTAAGGCAAGGACGACAGCCACCCGGCCTCGACCATGTTCATCTGCAGGCCGGCCTTGAGAATTGAAGGCAACCACAGGACGAACCCGTAGACCCCGATGCTCCAGCAGAAAAACTGCAACGCCAGGATGATGACCTTGGGCGAGCGGAAGGCCTCGGCATAGTTCTTCACCGCCTTGATACCCACCTGTTCAGCCGCCAATGCGCTTTCCAGGTCGTGTTTTTCCTGGTCGCTGAGCCACTTGGCCTGGGATGGACGATCATCGGCCAGGCGCCACCAGATAAAGGCCCAGAGCACTGCCGGCAGGCCTTCGATGATGAACATCCAGCGCCAGTCGAATTGCTGCACCAGATAACCCGACACCACCGACATCCACAGCATGGTCACTGGGTTGCCAAGGATCAGGAACGTGTTGGCCCGCGAACGTTCGGCGCGGGTGAACCAGTGGCACAGGTACACCAGCATGGCCGGCATCACCGCGGCCTCGACCACCCCGAGCATGAAGCGGATCACGATCAGCCAGTAGGCATTGGAGACCACGCCCGTCAGGGTGGCCAGTGAACCCCAGAGGATCAGGCTGACGAAGATCAGCTTCTTCACACTGTGCTTTTGCGCGTAGATCGCCCCTGGCACCTGGAAGAAAAAGTAACCGAGGAAAAACAGGGCGCCCAGCAAGGACGACAGCCCCGGGGTGATCATCAGGTCCTTGGCCATGCCCGAGGCGGCGGCGAACCCGTAGTTGGCCCGGTCCAGGTAGGCCAGGCTGTAGGTGATGAAGACGATGGGCATGATGTACCACCAGCGGCGGGTGGCGAGGTTGAGCGTTTGCATGTCGTTGACTCCTGAGCTTGTTGTTTTTGTTGCAGCAGGTGTGTTTTGCGGTGGTCTCTATCGCGAGCAAGCTCGCTCCCACGGGGTTAACGTCAGCCCCTGTTGGAGCGAGCTTGCTCGCGATTGGCGTCATTGAATTCCGCCAATAACTCAATGCGAGTCGGCAATCCCTCCATGTCTCCACGGCTCTGCACCGCGCGGCTGCCAATCCAGTTGGCGCGCTGCACGGCCTCGGTGATGGCCTGGCCTTCGAGCAATGCGCTGATCAGGCCCACGGCGAAGCCATCACCGGCGCCCACGGTGTCCACCACTTGGGCCACCGGCACGCCGGGGATGACGCCTTGGTCCAACGCCGTGCGGTAATAGGCCCCGTCCGCGCCGAGCTTGATCACGACGAGTTCGGCGCCTTGGTCCAGGTAGAACGCGGCGATGTCGGCCGGGTCGTCGAAACCGGTCAGCAGCCGGCCTTCGCCGAGCCCCGGCAAGACCCAGTGGGCGAGGGCGGCGAGGCGATTGATTTCAGTGATCATCGTCGACTCGCTGCCCCAAAGGCTTGGCCTCATGTTGGGGTCGAACGACAGGCTGCGGCCGGCCGCGCGCATACGGCTCATCAATTCAAAGGACATCTCGCGGGCCGTGACCGACAACGCCGGGACGATGCCGGTGGCGTGCAAGTGACGGGCTTCAAGCAGCGATGGCGCGATGGAATCGATCGACAGATGACTGGCCGCCGAGCCACGACGGAAATACTCGACTTGCGGGTCGCTGCCATCGTCGGTACGGGACTTGAACTGAAATCCGGTGGGGTGCGTTGGATCGACCGCCACGTGACGACAATCCAGGCCTTCGTTTTCCAGTGTCTGCACGACGAAGCGTCCCAGGGAATCGGCGCCAACCCGGCTCAGCCACGCGACCTTGAAGTCCAGGCGCGACAAACCGATGGCCACGTTGCTGTCGGCCCCGGCAATGCGCTTGTGGAACTGGTCGACGCTGGCCAGGTCACCGCGCTGGTCGGCCACCAGCATCGCCATGGTTTCGCCGAACGACAACACATCGAACTCAGGCATGGGCAGGCTCCCGGCGTGGTTGCCCGAGGCGGGCAAGGGTGGCGACATGTTCAGCGGTCAATTGCAGCAAGTCTTCGCCTTGTAGCGGGTATTCGGCGGCGCGCATTACACCGACGGGCATGTGCTTGAGCAGTTGCTCCCACAGGTGCAGGTCGGTCATGGCCGGAGGCACGGCGACGAGTTTGCCGTCGGCGCGCCGGGCCACTGCCTTGCAATGCACATACGCCACATACCGCCCGAGCTGGCGGGCGGCCACGGCGGCCGATTGGTCCTGCCATTGCCAGTTGCCGATGTCGAAGGTCATGCCGACGGGCAATGCATGCTCTTCGGCAGCGGTGAAGAAACGTTGCAACGGTTCGATCCGTCCGCCTTGCAAGGTCTGGTCGTTTTCCACCAGCAACTGCACCGGGCTTGCGCCGAGCACATCCGCCAGTGCCGACAGGTCATGGGAGTCGGTGAAGTGCCCGAGGGAGACTTTTAGCCATGCCGAGCCGAAAGCCTCGGACCGTTGCAGGGTCAGTGCCAAGGCCGGGTTGGGCCTGGACTGCCCGGCGAGCCACAGCTCCAGTGGCGACGAGAAAACACTTTGCAGCCCCTGGGCGCGAGCGCGAGCGGCCAGCTCGGCGGGCTGTTCGGTGGTGAGCAATTCTTCGCGCCATTCGATGCGTGAGGCGCCGGCGGCGGCCAGCAGATCGATGAAACGGCCTTGGCCTTGTTGCCGTACCAGGTCGGCGCCGTAGCTGGAAAGGCTGATGGAAACGGGTGGTTTGTTCATTGTTATTACACCTCTGAAACCGGTTTCAGTTTTATTTAAAAAAAGGGGGTGTGCTTCAGGGCCTCATCGAGAAACCCCAAGCGTCGACCCACGCTCAATCAACCGCGCCGCAAAATCCAGGGTCCGCACCGGCCCGTTGTCGCCACGCAAGCGCTTGAGCAGACATTCGAATGCACTGGCGCCAATCTCGGCGGTGGGTTGGGCCAGGGCAGTGATGCCGCTCCCCACCAACGGGTACCAATCCAGATCGTCGAGGGCGATCAGGCCTACGTCGTCGAACAAATGGCAACCCAGGTCGCGCAAGGTTTGAGTGGCGGCCAACGCAGCAATGCCGTTGGCGCAGAACAGTGCCTTGGGGCCAGCGCCCGGCTGGGCAAGGAAGGTCTTGATGCGGGCGGTCAACCGATCACAGGTTTCCACCACGGCGCCGGTCAGGGCAGGGCGACGCTCGATGCCGGCCTTGAAACTGTCGACCCGCTCGATCCGCGAGCTGGTGCCGTCGAAGGGCTCGGTGACCAGGAGCAGATCGCGATAACCCCGTTGTTCAAGGTGGTCGAGCGCCATCGCGACGGCGGCCGGGTTATCCAGTCCCACCAGGTCGCTGTCGAGCCGATCGACCTTGCGATCCACCAGCACCAGCGGCATCTCGCCGCGCAGTTCGAGCAGTTCCTCACGGTGATGACCGAGGGTGTTCACGATCAGCCCTTCGATGTTGTAGGCGCGCAGCAACGCCAGGTGCTGGCGTTCCTGCTCGTCGTCGCGGTCGGTGTTGCACACCACCAGGCTATAGCCATGGCGACGACAGGCGGTTTCCACGCCATGCATCACGGCAATCGAATAAGGGTTGCGGATATCGGCCACCAGCATGCCGATCAGGCGTGTGCGCCCACGCTTGAGGCCGCGGGCCATCTGGTTCGGCCGGTAGCCCAGCTCGCTGATGGCCTGCTCGATGCGCCGGGCGATGGCCTCGGAGAGCAGGGCCCGGTCTTCGCCAATGAAACGCGAGACACTGGCCTTGGAGACCCCGGCGCGTTCGGCGACATCGAGCATGGTCACGCGGTTGCGCTGGGCGGCGGAGAAAGAAGTCACGGATTGAAACCTGCTTATTGGATTTATTAGTGGTTCTGAAACCGGTTTCAGGAAACACCAGAACCCAATCGGTCGTCAAGGGCGACGTGTCGCAGGCACGACCAGCGGTGGTTCGCTTGCGTCGGACAGGGCGACGATCCAGACAGGTCTTCATCAGAACCGGGCCACCCAGGCGATTTGCAGCGCGCAAGGCCGTGTGGTTAGCTGCCTGTCTCCCCAGCCCGTTGACTGCCGAAACCACCATGAACTTTACCCAGCCTCGTTTGAGATTGCTGTCGATACTGAGTGTGACCTTGTTGGTGGTGGGCTGTGCGTCCTATTACCTGTTTCGCCACAGCGGCGCGCCGGTAGATGAAGGTTTCGCCGCCGAGCAACTGAACGAAGGGGGCATGGAAGACATCGGTACGCTGGCAGCGCCCGAGGTGGAAAAACGCCTCAATTACTTGATTCAGGACACCGGTGAAACCCTCAGGTCCCTGGAGCTGATCAGCGACGCGCAATTGAGCCTGACCCTTTCGACGAGCGAGCCCGACGACGAGCAGCCATTGCAATACGAGCCGCTGTTTGTCCCGTTCACCAGCGCGCAACTGAAAGCTGAGCTGGCGTCGATTCAAGGCTTGCGTTTTACCCAGCGGCTGTTTGCCGAGGGTTCTGAGGTGCGGCTCGATACCAGCCGCCTCGATCCGCTCTGGAAGCGCGCCGCCACGCCGGAGGAGCCGGCGGCGGAGCAGTACCTGCCGCAGCGCCTGCGTTTTCGCGATGGCAGCGAAACAACCTTCGCCGAGCTCAAGGTGTCGCCCCAGGTCGAGTCCGACGACACGATCTCGTCCCATGACGCCTTCGCCCTGTCGGTGAACAAATCCCTGGCGAGCCTCGGCCTCACGGTCGCTTACCGCAGCTACCCGGCGTTCAAGAAAGTGGTACTGGACAAGGATCACCCGAAAGTGACCCTGGACGGCGGTCAGTCCTTCCAGCTCACTGCCCTGGGTGATGACAGCGCGTCCGTGCGGTTGAGTACACCGAAATTGTCGACCTTCGTGGTGCAGGGGCTGGATGACGCGGGCAGGGCGCTCTACAGCGACGGTAATAACTCCCGGGCGTTCCCCTCCGATGGCGATATCGCGGCGTTGCACGAGTATTACAACGCGCTGTTGCAGACCAAGGACGATCTCAAGCAGCTCAAGACCGGCCAGGCGGTGCAACAGCAATTGCAGCGCTTGACCGAGGTGCTGGCCGCTCAGGTGGGGCCGTTGAAAAACACCGAGGTCGACTATCGATTCGAGGCCACCCCGCAACGTATCGTCATCCATGTGCTCGATCCGATGGAAGACAACACCGTTGAGTTCGCCCAGGTCGACAACGTCCTTGCAGCACAAGCGCGTTACATCGCCCTGGACCGGAACGCCGAGCGCTATGGTTTCATCGATCAGGCTGGCCAGTGGTTGATCAAGCCCCGTTGGGTGCAGGTGCAAGATAGCCAGATGGCCGATACCTACACGTTGTTTTCCCCGGAGAAGTCCAGCGACCCGGAGTCGGAGTGGCAGGCGTTGCGCAGCCAGCTCGCCTACTTCCCCGCCGGTAGCAACAAACTCGTAGACCTGCCGTTCGAATACATCACCGAGGCGTTGAGCAATGGCCTGCTGTTGGTGGAGCGCGAAACCAACGGCCCTTACGGGCTCTATGATGCCAAGCGTCATCGTTTCGTGTTGCCGATGAAATTCGTCAACCCTACCGTGACCGACAACGTGTTCATCGCCCGTCTCGGCAAGCGAACCGATGTCATGGAAGGCCTGTACGGCGCCTATACCCTGGACGGCAAAGAGATCCTGCCGACGCAGTTCTCGGGCATCGAGTACCGCGAGGGGTTGCTCTACGCCAGCTCCGCCGATCGGAGTCGTCAAGACGTGTTCGACCTGCAAGGTAAACGGATCAACCTTCAGGTGGACAACGTGATAGGCCGGTTTGTCGGGCAACAACCGCTATTGGTGCAAGACACTAAAAGCCGGAAATTCGCTTTTATCGATCGCCAGGGCGCGCGGCTACCCATCAAGTTGCCGTATGACGAAGTGACGCCGTTTTCCAACGGCATGGCGGTGGTCGGACGCGATGGCAGCTACGGTGCCATCGACCTGGCGGGCAGGTTGCAGGTGCCGCTGGATTACAACCAGATCAGCGCGTTCCAGACCCACTACGCCGCAGCCATCCGGGCCGATGGTGGTTCCGGCCTGGTCTTGATCAGTCGGGACAACAAGGTGATCAAGGAACTGGGGTCCTACACCAGCCTGGACGTGCCGGATAACGGCAATGAGGCTCGTTATTACGTGAGGGATCCGAATAACAGTGACGAGTACCTGGTTTATGACGCCGATGGCAATCTCGTGAAGAAAGACGGATAAAGGCGGACGCACTGATTCCTCGCCACAGGAGCGTGTTCGTGTCCGGATCTCAGAGCTGGCTTATATAGGTCCCCGTCCCCTTGAGGATGTTCTGCAACGTCAGTTCCACTTCCGCCAGGTCCGCCGTATCGGTGTCGTGGGTGATCTCCAGCACATCGTCGCCGTTGAGCGCATCGGCATCCGCCGGGGCAATTTCAATCAGCAAGTGGGTCGGGCTGAGGGTGACCTTGACGCCGTCCAGTGTCGAAGGCTCTCCATCGAGGGCGATTTCCAGTTCGTCTTCGTCGGGGTAGCGCGTCATCAGGAACATGTCGCCCTGGGTGCTGTGGCAGCAGAGCATGGCCATGTTGTCTTCTTCTTCATCACACGGGTTGGCGATCAGAAGGGCGGTGGTCATTTTCATGGTGAAGGCTCCAGGATCGAGTGCACCTGCGGGGTGCAAAAAGTGGATTCTGCCAGCGCGAAGGATTTTCTGCTGGTTTACCGCCTCGGGGTGCCGTTTGGCCCCCAGCCTGCTAGGGTTGTCCGGTGCGTACCGGCTGTTTAGCTAGCCGATGACCGAATATGTCGCAGCGCTGCAAGCAGGCAGGTTGTCGCACTCGTTAAGCTGCGCAACGGATGTGCACCTGCAAAGGCCATCCCACGGGTGTTTTTTGCAGGTGCCCATGACATGAAATTACATGGAAAAGGATGTGACCTGCGGGTCCTGTCCAGCTTCATCCACCTGTCATCCTGTTTCCTCTGCCCGAGAATCAGGAACGGGATGGCCGATAACCCCGCAAGGGGTTGCACGCGACGCTTTCATCAATAACAAGCCCAAGCGGAGTACCACAGATGGCGTTCTTCACCGCAGCCAGCAAGGCCGACTTCCAGCATCAACTGCAAGCGGCACTGGCGCAGCACATCAGTGAACAGGCACTGCCACAAGTGGCGCTGTTCGCTGAACAATTCTTCGGCATCATTTCCCTCGATGAACTTACCCAGCGCCGGTTGTCCGACCTCGCCGGCTGCACCCTGTCTGCCTGGCGCCTGCTTGAGCGCTTCGATCACGCGCAGCCGCAGGTGCGCGTCTACAACCCCGATTACGAACGCCACGGCTGGCAGTCGACCCACACGGCCGTGGAAGTGCTGCACCACGACCTGCCATTCCTGGTGGACTCGGTCCGCACCGAGCTGAACCGTCGCGGCTACAGCATTCATACCCTGCAAACCACCGTGCTGAGCGTGCGTCGCGGCAGCAAGGGCGAGTTGCTGGAAATCCTGCCTAAAGGCACCCAGGGCGACGATATCCTGCAAGAGTCGTTGATGTACCTGGAAATCGACCGTTGCGCCAACGCCGCCGAACTCAACGTCCTGAGCAAGGAACTTGAGCAAGTGCTGGGCGAAGTGCGCGTGGCCGTGGCTGATTTCGAACCGATGAAAGCCAAGGTCCAGGAAATCCTCGACAGCCTGGACAGCAGCGCCTACGCCATCGAGGCTGATGAAAAGAGCGAGATCAAGAGCTTCCTGGAATGGCTGGTGGGTAACCACTTCACCTTCCTGGGCTACGAAGAGTTCGTGGTTCGTGACGAGGCCGATGGTGGCCACATCGAGTACAACCCCGATTCGTTCCTGGGCCTGACCAAATTGCTGCGCGCCGGCCTGACCGCCGAAGACCTGCGCATCGAAGACTACGCGGTCAATTACCTGCGCGAACCGACGCCGCTGTCGTTCGCCAAGGCCGCGCACCCGAGCCGCGTACACCGTCCGGCCTATCCGGACTACGTGTCGATCCGTGAAATCGACGCCGACGGCAAGGTCATCAAGGAATGCCGCTTCATGGGCCTGTACACCTCTTCGGTGTATGGCGAGAGCGTGCGGGCCATCCCGTACATCCGCCGCAAGGTCGCGGAAATCGAGCGTCGCTCGGGCTTCCAGGCCAAGGCGCACCTGGGCAAGGAACTGGCCCAGGTGGTCGAAGTGCTGCCCCGTGACGACCTGTTCCAGACGCCGGTGGACGAGCTGTTCAGCACCGTCATGTCCATCGTGCAGATCCAGGAACGCAACAAGATCCGCGTGTTCCTGCGCAAAGACCCGTATGGCCGTTTCTGCTACTGCCTGGCCTACGTGCCACGTGACATCTATTCCACCGAAGTGCGCCAGAAGATCCAGCAAGTACTGATGGATCGCCTGAAGGCCTCGGACTGCGAGTTCTGGACCTTCTTCTCCGAATCCGTACTGGCCCGTGTACAACTGATCCTGCGGGTGGACCCGAAGAACCGCATCGACATCGACCCGTTGCTGCTGGAAAAAGAAGTCGTGCAGGCGTGCCGCAGCTGGAAGGACGACTACGCCAGCCTGGTCGTCGAGAGCTTCGGTGAAGCCCAGGGCACCAACGTGCTGTCGGATTTCCCGAAAGGTTTCCCGGCCGGCTACCGCGAGCGCTTTGCTGCGCACTCGGCCGTGGTCGACATGCAGCACCTGCTGAGCCTGAGCGAAAAAAATCCGCTGGTCATGAGCTTCTACCAGCCGCTGGGCCAGGTCTCCGGCCAGCGTGAGCTGCACTGCAAGCTGTATCACGCCGATACGCCACTGGCGCTGTCCGACGTGCTGCCGATCCTGGAAAACCTCGGCCTGCGCGTGCTGGGTGAATTCCCGTACCGCCTGCGCCACACCAATGGCCGCGAGTTCTGGATCCATGACTTCGCGTTCACCGCCGCCGAAGGCCTGGACCTGGATATCCAGCAACTCAACGACACCTTGCAGGACGCCTTCGTCCACATCGTGCGTGGCGATGCCGAGAACGATGCGTTCAACCGCCTGGTGCTGACCGCCGGCCTGCCATGGCGCGACGTGGCGCTGCTGCGTGCCTATGCCCGTTACCTGAAGCAGATCCGCCTGGGCTTCGACCTGGGTTACATCGCCAGCACCCTGAACAACCACACCGATATCGCTCGCGAGTTGACCCGGTTGTTCAAGACCCGCTTCTACCTGGCGCGCAAACTCACCGGCGATGACCTGGAAGACAAGCAACTGCGCCTGGAGCAAGCGATTCTCTCGGCCCTGGACGACGTCCAGGTGCTCAACGAAGACCGCATCCTGCGTCGCTACCTGGACCTGATCAAGGCCACCCTGCGGACCAACTTCTACCAGACCGACGCCAACGGCCAGAACAAGTCCTACTTCAGCTTCAAGTTCAACCCGCACCTGATCCCGGAACTGCCCAAGCCCGTACCGAAGTTCGAGATATTCGTGTACTCGCCACGGGTCGAAGGCGTGCACCTGCGCTTCGGCAACGTGGCCCGCGGTGGCCTGCGCTGGTCCGACCGTGAAGAAGACTACCGCACCGAAGTGCTCGGCCTGGTAAAAGCCCAGCAAGTGAAGAACTCGGTGATCGTGCCGGTGGGCGCCAAGGGCGGTTTCTTGCCACGTCGCCTGCCGTTGGGCGGCAGCCGGGACGAGATCGCGGCCGAGGGCATCGCCTGCTACCGCATCTTCATCTCGGGCCTGTTGGACATCACCGACAACCTGAAGGACGGCGCGCTGGTACCGCCGGCCAACGTCGTGCGTCATGACGACGATGACCCGTACCTGGTGGTGGCGGCGGACAAGGGCACTGCGACCTTCTCCGACATCGCCAACGGTATCGCCATCGACTATGGCTTCTGGCTCGGCGATGCGTTCGCCTCCGGCGGTTCGGCGGGCTACGACCACAAGAAAATGGGCATCACCGCCAAGGGCGCGTGGGTCGGCGTGCAGCGCCACTTCCGCGAACGCGGCATCAATGTCCAGGAAGACAGCATCACCGTGGTGGGTGTCGGCGACATGGCCGGCGACGTGTTCGGCAACGGCTTGTTGATGTCCGACAAGCTGCAACTGGTCGCGGCCTTCAACCACCTGCACATCTTCATCGACCCGAACCCGGAGCCTGCCAGCAGCTTTGCCGAGCGCCAGCGCCTGTTCGATCTGCCGCGTTCGGCCTGGACCGACTACGACACCAGCATCATGTCCGAAGGCGGCGGTATCTTCTCGCGTAGCGCGAAGAGCATTGCCATCTCGCCACAGATGAAAGAACGCTTCGACATCAAGGCCGACAAACTGACCCCGACCGAGCTGCTCAACGCCTTGCTCAAGGCACCGGTGGATCTGTTGTGGAACGGCGGTATCGGCACCTACGTCAAGGCCAGCACTGAAAGCCACGCCGATGTCGGCGACAAGGCCAACGATGCACTGCGCGTGAACGGCAACGAACTGCGCTGCAAGGTCGTGGGCGAGGGCGGCAACCTGGGCATGACCCAACTGGGTCGCGTCGAGTTCGGCCTCAATGGCGGCGGTTCCAACACCGACTTCATCGACAACGCCGGCGGCGTGGACTGCTCCGACCACGAAGTGAACATCAAGATCCTGCTCAACGAAGTGGTGCAGGCCGGCGACATGACCGACAAGCAACGCAACCAGTTGCTGGCGAGCATGACCGACGAAGTCGGTGGCTTGGTGTTGGGCAACAACTACAAGCAGACCCAGGCCCTGTCCCTGGCGGCCCGTCGCGCTTTCGTGCGGATCGCCGAGTACAAGCGCCTGATGAACGACCTGGAAGCCCGTGGCAAGCTGGACCGCGCCATCGAGTTCCTGCCGACCGAAGAACAGCTGGCCGAACGTGTCGCGGCGGGCCATGGCCTGACCCGTGCCGAACTGTCGGTGCTGATCTCCTACAGCAAGATCGACCTCAAGGAAGCGCTGCTCAACTCCCTGGTACCGGACGACGACTACCTGACCCGTGACATGGAGACCGCGTTCCCGCCGACACTGGTGAGCAAGTTCTCCGAGGCCATGCGTCGCCATCGCCTCAAGCGCGAGATCGTCAGCACCCAGATCGCCAACGACCTGGTCAACCACATGGGCATCACCTTCGTTCAACGGCTCAAGGAGTCGACGGGCATGAGCCCGGCGAACGTGGCGGGCGCTTATGTGATCGTGCGCGATATTTTCCATCTCCCGCACTGGTTCCGGCAGATCGAAGCCCTGGACCACCAGGTGTCCGCCGACGTGCAACTGGAGCTGATGGACGAGCTGATGCGCCTGGGGCGTCGCGCCACGCGCTGGTTCCTGCGCAGCCGCCGCAACGAGCAGAACGCTGCCCGTGACGTGGCGCACTTCGGTCCGCACCTGGCGGCGTTGGGCCTCAAGCTTGACGAACTGCTGGAAGGTCCGACCCGCGAAGGCTGGCAGACCCGCTACCAGGCCTACGTGGCCGCTGGTGTGCCGGAGCTGCTGGCGCGCATGGTTGCCGGCACCACGCACCTGTACACCTTGCTGCCGATCATCGAGGCGTCCGACGTCACCGGCCAGAACGCCGCCGATGTGGCCAAGGCTTACTTCGCCGTGGGCAGCGCCCTGGACATCACCTGGTACCTGCAACAGATCAGCGCACTGCCGGTGGAAAACAACTGGCAGGCACTGGCCCGTGAAGCGTTCCGTGATGATGTCGACTGGCAACAGCGGGCGATCACCATCTCGGTCCTGCAAGAGGGCGATGGCGCCCAGGACGTGGAAACTCGCCTGGCACTGTGGCTGGAGCAGCACCACGAAATGGTCGAGCGCTGGCGTGCCATGCTGGTGGACATCCGTGCTGCCAGCGGTACCGACTACGCCATGTACGCGGTCGCCAACCGCGAGCTGTTGGACGTGGCAATGAGCGGTCAGGCGGTCGTGACGGCCAACTGATCCGGCGTTGAATGAAAAAGCCCCGCATTGAGAGATGCGGGGCTTTTTTTGCTTTCAAGATTCACTGTGGCCCCCTGTGGGAGCGGGCTTGCTCGCGAATGCGTCGGGTCAGCTTGCACAAGTGTTGGATATGCCGCCGTCTTCGCGAGCCCGCTCCCACAGGGGACTGCGTTGATCCGTTAGTTCTTCAGCGGAATCAACACCGCCTCTTTCTCACCCATCACCATGAACACCAGCAGTTTCGCCGGCTCTGTCGAGCTGGCGTTTTTCGAAACCAGATGCTCGGAACCCGCTGCTTCGTACCAAAACTCCCCGGCCTTGTAGGTCGTCGCCGGCTCGCCTTTGACCTGGGAGGTGATGGCGCCTTCCAGCACATAGGCCATGGCCGTTCCTTCGTGTTTGTGGGCAACGGACGACTGGCCGGGGGCGTAGTCGACCGTCAGCATCATGGTTTTTTTACCCGGCAGGTTCTTCAGCATCTTCTCCTGCAGTACGTTGACCTTTTCCGAAGGCGCGGTTTCGTGGGCATAGACCGGGGCCAGGGGCAGCAGACTGAGGGTGGCGATCAGGCAGAGGGTTTTCATTGCAATGACCTTCGTGGGTTTGAGTGAGTTCGCGCTGGCGCGGCGATGGATTCACCCTAAGCCCCACGGTGGTGCAAACAAACGTCCAATCTTTCGGAAGGTGGGTAGACCAATGGGGGGCGGAGAATTTCCATCAGGCTGGCTCGTACCCGTGGCGAGGGAGCTTGCTCCCGCTGGGTGGCGAAGCCGCCCCAACCGGAGCGCCGCCACTGTCCAGGTAAACCGCATCAGCCGGTTTACGACTGCTGCGCAGCCGAGCGGGAGCAAGCTCCCTCGCCACGGGGTAAGAGCGCTCAGACCACCGGGAAACTATTGAAGTCCACGCTCCTGGCCAGGCGGTTGTCGATCAGGCTGATGAAACCTTGCACTTCCGGACAGTTGAAGTGGGCTTGCATGGCCGCCTCCGATTGCCAGCGGGCGCTGACGTTCCAGCGGTCGCCATCGTCCGGGCAACGGTCGACCATATAGGCGTCGCAGCCCGGCATGGCGCGCAAGGTCTCGACGATTTGCTGCAATTGCCGGCCCAGTTCTTCCGAGCGACCGGCGGCGGCTTGCACCTGTACGGTATTGATCACTTGGCGAGACATTGTTCAGGCTCCTGAATCAAGTCGAATGGGTTTGCTCGACGCTCTCAACCACACCCGTGCAGGATAGGCCTGGCGGTGCGAGGCTCAAACAGCCAATGGGCGGATAAATGCCCAGTCCAATCGCCTCAGGCGACCTGCTGCAAGATATCTCGCAAACGGTCGAGGGCGATGTCGATGTCCAGGGTTTCGATAGCGCCGAAACCAAAGAACAGGCCCGACCGCACCGGGGCCTCGTTGAAAAAGCCGTCGAGGCTGTAGAGCCCGACTTCGGCTTTTTTCGCCAGCTCGATCACCAGCGCCAGGTCCATCGGGACCTTGCACAACACCGCCATATGAAAGCCCGCGGTGGTGGGTACGGCCTCGAACCAGGGCGACAAATCCCCGCCCATGCGGGCCAGGATTCGCTCGCGGCGCCCGGCATACAGCGTGTGGCAACGGCGGATGTGCTTGAGCAGGCAGCCCTCGGCGATGAACTTCGCCAACGCCCACTGGGGCAGGGTGGAGGTGTGCTGGTCGGTGAGGCGCTTGGCCAGGATCACTGCTTCAAGAATCGCTGGCGGCAGGATCGCATAGCCGAGCCGCAGTTCCGGCAACAAGGTCTTGGAGAAGGTGCCCACGTACGCGACGATCCCGCGCTCATCCAGGCTCTGCAACGAATCGGCGGGCCGGCCTTCGTAGCGGAATTCGCTGTCGTAGTCGTCTTCGATGATGATTGCCCCCAGCTCATAGGCCCGCGCCAGCAGGGCGTTGCGGCGGGCCTGGCTCATGGGCATGCCCAAGGGAAACTGGTGGGAGGGCGTCACATAAATCAGCCGCGTGCCGTCGGGGATCAGGTCGACCCGCATGCCTTGCTCGTCCACCGGAATCCCGGCCACCGTGGCGCCGTGGGAGCCAAACAGCAGGCGCGCCGGCGGATAACCCGGGTCCTCCATGGCCACCAGGCTGCCCGATCGGGTCAAGACCCGCGAGATCAGATCCAGGGCCTGTTGCGCGCCGTTGCAGACCACGACGTCTTCATCTTGGCAATTGACCCCGCGGGAAAACGCGATGTGCCGGGCAATGGCATTGCGCAGCGACGGCAGGCCTTCGGGCTGGCTGTAGAAGCCCTTGGCACTGGCAATCTGACGCAGCGCATGGGCGGTGCAGCGGCGCCAGTCGTCCAGCGGAAACTGACCCTTGCCCGTGGCGCCGCCGATGAAGTCGTAGCGCAACGCACCTTCGAGGGTGGGATGGCGCATCAGGTCGGGCATGGTGCGCCAGGCTTCGACGACGTCGGCACCGGCCAGCTCGCGGTGGCTCTGCTTGCGCACGATCCTGGCCGGCCGTGCGTTGACGTAGGTGCCTTTGCCAATGATGCCGGTGAGCAGGTTTTCGTAGGTCAGTTGGGCGTAGGTGTCGGAGACGGTCTTGCGCGAGACGCCCAGTTGCTCGGCCAGCAGGCGGCTGGGTGGGAGCTGCGTGCCGGCCGCCAGGCGACCGCTTTCGATGGCGCTGCGCAATTGTTGATACAACTGGCCCGACAGGTCCTTGCGGCCGTTGATGACAACATGAAGTTCCATACCCGCAAGCTCCTGGGCGATTGTTTGGCGGCCAGCGTCAAAGGCGCAAGATTACCCGCATTGTGCGACTGCATAGAAGTTGCGTAGGGAAAATCCTGTGCATTGGACTTGTCCCCGGTTTTTTCGCCGAATTGGACCTGTTATTGACCGGCACCAGGGCCTACCGTGAAAGTCTCGAACACCACGGAGCCCGCCATGAGCCCGCGTCTGGATTACTACACTGCATCCCCCGGGGCGATGCGAGCCATGATCGGCCTGGAAGCCCTGACCAGCCGCCTGAGTATCGAACCTGCGCTGCTGCACTTGATCAAGATCCGCGCTTCACAACTCAATGGCTGTGCCTTCTGCACTGACATGCATTCGGTGGAGGCCCGACGCCAGGGCGAGACCGAGCGCCGGCTCTACGCGGTGGCGGTGTGGCGCGACAGCGGTTTTTTCACGGCCCGTGAACGCGCCGCCCTGGCCTGGACCGAGGCGGTGACGCTGTTGGCTGAAAGCCAGGTGCCGGACGAAATCTATGCCCAGGCCCGGGCCTGTTTCAGCGAGGAGGAATTGGTGGACCTGACCCTGGCGATCAGCACCATCAACAGCTGGAACCGGCTGGCGGTGAGTTTTCGCCAGAGTCCCAGTGCTTGATTGCCAATCCTGAAGGAGACTGTGGCGAGCTGCTTTTGTGGCGAGGGGATTTATCCCCGTTGGGCTGCGTAGCGGCCCAAAAAACAAAGAACTCAATCTATCTGACATACCGAGCTGTCAGGCTTTAGGGCCGCTCGCGCCCCAACGGGGATAAATCCCCTCGCCACAAAAGCGGCGTCGTTACTTGAGCAGCGGCGAGGTCCCCGAGGTAGCCGGCGGCCGTTGGGGCTTGACCGAAGTGCCGAATGTATTGCCCATGCGCACCCCCGTGGCCGCCGGGGTAGCCAGGCCAATGCTGTTCGGAGCGCGCTCGTTGACCGGCACATTCATGGCGTCCTGGGCCTGTTGCGCCGCCTTCGCGGCCTGGGGGTCGTTGCCCATCTGCCGACTCAGGCAGTTGTAGTCGGGGGTCTTGTAACCGCCAACGGTTACCTCGATACAGGTCGGGGCTTCTTCACCCTGGGCCCCGGGCAGGGCCATGAACAGCCCGAGGCCTGCCATCATGTTCATCCACGGTTTCATCTGCGACCTCCTGGCCCGCCGCAGCGGACGGTGCGTTGTCAGGGCACCAGTCTAGTGCGGCCTGGAGGATTTGTATCGGTTGTCATACGACATTCATAAACACCCCTCAGGATGACGATTTTCAACGGATACGTCAGTCGTGCAGCAGGGCAGAGCCGGGGGCGGACGCGGACGTGGATTGACCAGGGCGCCCTTGGGGTGGCTGATGGTGTTGCTGTGTCTGCTGGCCGGGCCGATCCAGGCGGTCGGCCTGGTGGACCTGGACATCGCGCCCCAGGAACTGACCACGGCGCTGGAGCAGTTCAGCCGGGCGACGGGCATGGCGGTGCTGGTGGACCATCAGTTGTCGAGCCAGCGTCATACGCTGGGTGTCCAGGGGCAGTTCACACCTTCCGAAGGGTTGAGGGTGTTGCTCAGCGGCACCGGACTGGCGGCGCACTATGCCCGGGCGGATGCGTTCACATTGCAGCCGGTGCGGGTCCGAGAGGTGCCGCTGCCTCCCGGCGTCACCCCAGGCTTGAGTGACAGCAACTACGCGGCAGCGATCCAGGCGGTCATCCAGCGCAATTTGTGTCGTTCACCGTTGACCCGCCCAGGCAGTTTCCGGGCGGTGCTGCAAGTGTGGATCGGCCGGGACGGCGTGGTCCAGCACAGTCGCCTGGTCAGTTCCACGGGCGACCTGATGCGGGACAAGGCCTTGGTCAACAGTTTGCAGAACCTCAGGATCGACCGCCCGGCGCCCAGCTCGTTGCGCCAGCCGGTGACCCTGCTTTTGTTACCCGACTTATCAGGAAGAAGCATGGAATGCATAGCAGGGGAAGGGGTGTCCGGGCGATGAAAGACTCCGGTCGCAGCCCGTTGGTGAGGTTGTTCCTCACCTCGTATGAGGATTTCAAGGTGCGCCTGCGCAGACGCCTGGGCTCCGAGGAACTGGCCAACGATGTGTTGCATGAAACCTACCTGCGGGTCGATCGCATGGTCGATACCCAGGAGATTGCCCAGCCCAACGCTTATTTGTATCGCATGGCCCTGAATATCGCCGCCGACCGCCGGCAGGCCGATGCGCGTTTGCTCACGGGCGATGAAATCGAGGAATTGCTGCAGGTCTCGGATGAAGCGCTGGATCCGGCCCGTGTGGTGGGTGGGCAGAAGGAGCTGCAGACCCTGCTCAAGGCCTTGTACGAACTGCCGGCACGCCGCCGCAGGATCTTCATCGCCGCACGCCTGGAGGAAGCACCGCACCTGGAAATATCCCAGCGCTTCGGTATTTCCACGCGCATGGTGGAGAAGGAAATCAAGGCTGCGTTGGGGCACTGCGCCCTGCGCCTGGAAAGAAAAGTCATTCAGCGGTTCGGTCCCGGCGCGGGAAAACCGTCTTGAGAGTAGAGACCCGACCCTTTCGTGAGTGTGTGTGCGCTTGAACATCTTCAGCATCGCTTCCCCTGACGCCACGCCCCAGGCCCGATTGGCCGGCGAGGCCCGAGACTGGCTGATCCTGCTGACCTCGGGACGCGCCACCGTGGCCGATGCCCGGGCCTTGCGCCTGTGGTGCGGGCAGAGCCCCGAACATGCGCAGGCCTTCGAACAGGCCAAGGCGTTGTGGCAGGGGCTGCAACCGGCCGCCGCAGCGTTGCAGGCGCCCCGGCATTTCGGCCGCCGGGCGTTGCTGGGTGGCGCCATCGCGGCATCGGCGGCCTTCCTGCTGATCCGCGCCACGGTGCCAGGCGGTGTTTCCGGGCTGGGAGCCGACTACGTCACCGACGTCGGCGAACAGCGCCGCGTGGAACTGGCCGAAGGCGTCAGCCTGGAACTCAATACCCAGACCCGCCTCAGTCACCGCGCGCTGGCCGATGGCGGACAAGGACTGGAATTGCTCAGCGGCGAGATTGAAGTGCAGGGGCGCAGTGCCCAGGTGGTCAGCGTCCAGGCCGGCGCCGGCTGGATCAGCGCCGCCCAGGCACGCTTCAACATCCGCTACACCGACCAGAGCGTCTGCGCGACCTGCCTGGAGGGCGTGGTGCAGGTCGAGGTGCAAGGCCGGCGGTTTCGCCTGGAGCCGGGCATGCAGATGACTTACGAGCCTCACCAGGTGGGCGCGCCCAAGCGTGCCGATGTGTCGGCCGCCATTGCCTGGCGTGAGCAGGTGTTGGTGTTCAACGACGCGACCCTGGCCAGCGTCATCGACGAAATCAACCGCTACCGTCCCGGCATGTTGCTGCTGCTCAACCGCGAACTGGGGCAGCGCAAGGTCCAGGCGCGGTTTCGCCTCGACCAGTTGGCGGGCGTGGCGCTGTTGATCCGCGATGCCTACGGCGCCAAATGCACCGAGTTGCCGGGTGGCGTGGTGGTGCTGAGCTGAGGCCTGCGGCGCTTGGCGAGCCCCATCGCGAGCAAGCTCGCTCCCACAAGGGGCCCTGTGTTGTGCCCAAATCTTGAGGTCACCCGTTAACGCTGTGGGAGCGAGCTTGCTCGCGATGAGGCCGGTACATTCGACATCATCCTTGACAGACCCACCGCTATCGCGAGCTAATCCAGCGGCCCCAGCACCTGTCGATACTGCTCGGCGCCTTGGGGTGTCTGGCGGGTCAGGCTGATTTCGATGCCCATCGGGTTTTCCTGGCGGTTGCCGCTGAGTTTGCGCCAGCCTTTTTCCGTGTCCCAATACCGCAGTCCGGCATCGCTGACGTCACTGAGCACCGCCACGCCCGGGCCGGGTGCGGGCAGTGGGTAGCGACTGCGGGCCTGGCCTTGGGCGCGGTAAAGCGTGTCACCCTTGAGCCACCAGCGCACCCGTTGCAACTCGCCCTCCTGGGTCGCCGCCACGCGAATCACATCCAGGCGGAAGCCCCGACCTTCGGTGCTGCGCACGGTGAGGGCGGGCGGGGCGGTCGAGGGCTGGTCGTCGACGCCGGGTTTGACCGGTTCACTCAGCTCGATGCTGGCGCGCAGGGCCACGTCGCGCTCCAGTTGGTTCAACACCCGCAGCAGCGCTTCGGTCTGCTCGGTACTGGCCTGCAAATGGCTGTCGGCACGAGTCACGCTGTCCAGCCCGCGCCAGGCGATCAGGCTGACCACCGCCATCAGCAGGATCGTCACCATCACTTCCAGCAAGGTGAAGCCTGTCTGCCGGGCGCTCATTGGAGTTGCACCCGCCCGGCGGCACTGCGTTGCACCGTGAGGCTGTTCACGCCGTCCGACAAGCGGATCTGCAAGGGCTCGCCGAGCCACTCGGCATTCAGCACGACCCGCTGCCTGGGCTCCACGCGAACCTCCATCGACGGGCTCTGCCAGCGACGTGGATGCAGTTGCGGGTCATCCTTGAAACGATCCAACCCGGTGCCTTGATCGGCGCGACGACTGAAACCAAACCCCTTGGCGTCCCAGCGCCAGGTAATCGGTCGCCCGTCGGTGCGGGCTTCGGTCTGGGCCAGTTGCAGCAGTTGCACCAGCCGCTCGCCGTCCTGGCGCAGCAACTTCAACGGATCCGGCTTGATGCTCAGGCTCACGGCGGCGCTGGCAATGCCGATGATTACCAGCACCACCATCAGTTCGATCAGGGTGAAACCGCGTTGCTTGCCGAGGTTCATGCGCGCTCCTTTGCGTGAAACCATCCTGCACGGTGAAGATGATAAGGATGTGAAATAAAACGGAGAGAATTGACGCGTAGGCTGGACGCTGGAACAAAAAAAAGGAGATTCAGGCCATGGCGTTCATCGAGCGTGTGTCCCCGGCGCAAATCGTCCAGGCCGTGGGTCTGTTGGCGGCGTTGGCCGGGGTGGCGACCTGGTCTTCGCTGCTGCTCACGTCGGCCGAGTCGCGCACGCCGGATGTCGCCCCGCAACGCATGGCCGAACGTTCCGATAACCCGGCGCTGCAATGGTTCTCCAACCAGACGGCAGCGGTGGATATCAAGGTCAGCGGTGTGATGGCCAGCACGCACACGCCCGTGGCGATCCTCAGTCTCAACGACGGACCGCCGCGCAGTTTCCTGGTCGGTGAAAGGGTGGCCCAAGGCGTACGGTTGGTAGCGATCGAGGCGCAGGCGGTGGTCATCGAACGCGGTAATGGGCAGACCCGGTTGGTCCTGGCTCGGTTGCCGGATTCGGTGAGTTTGCCGTCCCTGACACGCCCCGAAAACCAGCGCTGAACCTCTGTGGCGAGGGAGCTTGCTCCCGCTCGGTTGCGCAGCAACCGCAAGATTTTGGGGCCGCTTCGCGACCCAGCGGGAGCAAGCTCCCTCGCCACAAGGGGCTGCCTTTATTTTTCCCGGCTGACCAACGTCTCCAGCCGAGCCAACGGCGGTGCTTCGCGACTGCGATCCGACACGCTCAGTTCAACCCGCAGCAGCCGGCCGTTTTCCGCCGGGCGCAGGTTCTGTTCGCAACGCAACAGCAATCGCCCCTGGTCGCATTCGAACACTTTCGAGCCCTGGGCAAAACGACCTTCCAGACGCAACTGCGCCAGTTGGCTGCGGGCGGCCAGCAGGGCGATGGATTTGTCCCGCAGCAGGCCGTTGCTCTGGGTCATCACCGCCGCCACGCGCACAGCGGCCGACATGGCCACGGCGATGATCGCCAGGGCCACCAGCACTTCGATCAGGGTGAAGCCGGCTTGTGGAGCGAGGCGTGGCATGGCGCGGGCTCGGGGTGAGGGCAGCCTTGAAGATTAGCCGGCGTTCGTGACCAATTGACGACGCAAGCTCCTGAGCAATTTCAATATCACTGACATATTTTCTTGCAACACTGCGCCTCGAATCGAATCCAGCGAAGGACCGTCGAGATGCAGATCGCCCGTTACAACGCCCGTTCCCAAGGCCCTCGTGGGCAGCGGGGTTTCACCCTGATCGAAATCATGGTCGTGGTGGTGATCCTCGGCATCCTGGCGGCGATGGTGGTGCCCAAGGTGCTCGACCGTCCCGACCAGGCGCGGGCAACGGCGGCGAAACAGGACATTGGCGGCCTGATGCAAGCCCTGAAGCTGTATCGCCTGGACCACGGCAGTTACCCGAGCATGAACCAGGGCCTCAAAGTGCTGGTGGAGAAACCGGCCGATGCGAAAAACGGCACCTGGCGTTCCTACCTCGAGCGCCTGCCCAACGACCCGTGGGGCCGCCCCTACAACTACCTCAACCCGGGTGCCAACGGCGAAGTCGATATCTTTTCCCTGGGGGCCGACGGCCAGCCTGACGGCGACGGCGTGAATGCCGACATTGGCTCCTGGCAGTTGTAAGGGCCGTGATGCGAACGGATTCGCCCCTCGCGGCGAAGCAGCGCGGCATGGCGCTGATCAGTGCCTTGCTGATTGCTGCCGTGGTGGCGGTCATTGCCGGTGGCATGCTGACCCGCCAGACCCTGTTCACTCGCAGCCTGGAGGCCGAGCAGTTGCGTGTCCAGGGCTCGGCGCGGTTGCAGGGTGGCCTGCAACTGAGTCGCCAGTTGCTCTGGGATGCCAGGCAGCGCGATCCACTGACGCGCTTCGGCCAACCTTGGGCCAAACCTATCGTGATACCGGGTTCAGGCCAGATCGACACACCCTTCGAAGGCCAGTTGGAAGATGAGCAAGGCAAGTTCAACCTGCGCAACCTCGTCGCCAATGAGCGGGTGGACGAGGAACAAGTGCGCGCCTTCGAACGCCTGTGCCAGCAATTGGGCGTGGCCGCGATGGTCCGCACGCGTATCGTCGACAGGGTGGTCGAGGCCTATCCGCGCCTGTTGAGTCCGCAGCGGGTGGACCAGGCGCCAAAGGCCAATACCTTCAACAGCGGTCGCGCAACCTCGCCGCAGGCCGACAACACGCCGCAGGCCCCGACGCGCCCGATGCTGCGCACCTTGCAAGACCTGCGCAGCGTCAAGGGTGTCAATGTGCGGTTGCTGGACACACTGGCGCCGTACGTGACGATCCTGCCCACCAACACCTGGCTCAATGGCAACACCGCCAGCGCCCCGGTGCTGGCCGCCTACGTGCCGGGGCTGTCGCTGCAACGGGCCGAGGCTCTGGTCAGGGAGCGCGACGGCGGCCACTGGTTTATCAATCGCGGGGATTTCGTCAATCGCCTGCGCATGCCGGAGCTGGACACGGCCAGCGTCAAGGTCGGCATCACCAGTGATTGGTTCCGCCTGCGGGGCCAGGCACGCAGCGGTCAGCGGCGGGTCGAGCTGGAGGCGTTGCTGCAACGTACCGAGGACCGCTTGCCCCAGGTGATCTGGTCGAGGGTGGGGGTATGACGCGCTTGCGCATCGCCCTGGCGCCGCTGGACAGCCTGGACCTCGACAGCCCGGTGGCGTTTGCCTGGCTGGATCGCCAAGGCCAGGTCCGTGAGCAAGGCCGCAGCAGCCTTCGGGCGCTGGGCCAGAGTGGTAAAAACCTTTCGGTGGAGTGTTTTCTTCACCCCCGCGACAGCGTGTTGACCCGCCTGGAGTTGCCGCTGTTACCAGCGGCCAGGATCACCGCAGCGGTGACGTGCGCGGCCCAGGCCCTGATGCTCGGAGCCAGCGAACAGATGCAGGTGGCCCATGGCCCGCGTGGGGTCGATGGGCAGGTGCAGATCGCCTGGCTGGACCGTGAATCCCTCGCCAATCTCGGGCGGCTTGTGCACCAGGCCGGCATGAAACTGCGTGGCCTCTACCCGGCGGCCTACGTCTTGCCGGTGCTGTCGGGGCCGGTGGCCTGTATCGAGGACGACCATCTGCTGGTGCGCCATGACCTGCAGCACGCCGTGGTGCAACCGTTGCAGCAAGAGGCGCTGGAGGAGTGGCTACTGGAAACGGGGCCCGGGGTGCATTGGGTGGGCGAGGCGCCGCCGCAACCTTCGATCGAGGCCTTGGCCGAAACCCATCGCTGGATGGGCCCTGCGCCAGGCTGGGGGTTGCATGCCGGCCTTGCACGCAACGCCGTCGAGCGCGGTGGCTGGGGCCGGGCGGCGGCGATCTGCGCGACAGCACTGGCGGTGTGGGTGATTGGGCTGAACCTCTACGCCGCCCGTGAAGCGGCCCAGGGTCAACGGCTCAAGGCGCAGATGAGCCAGCGAGTGAAGCAGGCGTTTCCCGAGTTGCCGGTGATTCTCAACCCGCTGCAACAGGCACGTCAGCAAATCGCTGCGCGCCAGGACGGTGCGGCGACCGACCCGGCCCAACGCTTTGCCAGCCTGGTGCAACAGGCGGGCAGTGCCATGCCGTTCATGAGCGGCAATGTCCAGGCGCTGGTGTTCGAGAACGGTGAGTTGCGCCTGAGTGTCGTGGCCGAGGCGCAGAAAACCGCCGCCGAAGAGGATTGGAAAATCCCCCTGGTCCAGGCCGGCATTGACGTCGCCGCCATCGATCAGGGTTGGACCCTGCGTGTGGCACCGGCCGGCCAGGGCAGCCCCGACGAAAACCCGGACGCCGATGATGAATAAGCATTCTCTGGCATTGATGTGGGGGCGCTGGGCAACCTATCGCACGCGTTTGCGCACGTTCTGGCAGGGGCTGGCGGTGCGTGAGCAAGCCGCCGTGGCCCTGGCTGCGCTGGTGTTGGGCGGCTGTCTGGTCTGGCTCGCACTGATCCAGCCGCCGCTCAAGACTATCGCCTATTGGCAAGCCGAAACCCCGAAGCTGCGTTCACAGACCGAAGCCCTCGAAGTGCTGTTGCGCGACGTCGCAGGGCCCGCACCCGAGCAACCTCTTGATACCGCCTTGCGCCAGAGCCTGGACGCCAGTGGCTTGAGCCAGCATTACCTATTGCAAGCGCCAGGCGCCGAGCGCCCCAACACCTGGCAGCTCACGTTCGACCAGGCCCCAGCGGAGGCGGTGATCAGCTGGTTGCTGGGCAACCCACGGCAATTCTCCCTGGAAGTGATCGAGGCCCGTTTGCAGCGCACCGCCCTTGCCAATCCCGACAACCACGACACCGACAATTCCGCCGGCACACTGTCCGGAACCGTTCGCATGGATCAGGCGCAAGGCGCTAAGGAAGCTTCATGAAAGGGGCCCGATACCCACGTCATTGGCGCAAGGCTGCACCGCTGTTGTTGCTCGCGTTAAGTGCGTGCAACAGCACGCCACCCGCGTCGCAGCCACCGTTGCTGGTGGACAGCGAGTTGGGCATTCCGTTGGGGAGTACCCAGCGCAGTGGTGATGCAGTGCTCGATCGTCAGCGGGCCCAGGACCTGCGTGAACATAAGCCCGCGGTGCGGCATCAGGTCGACCTCACCACCCGTGCTCGCGAGCCGCGCAGCAATGCGCCGGCGCGTACGCCCTTGGGCGATCAACCGGTGACGCTGAATTTCGTCGAGGCGGACATCCAGGCGGTGGTGCGGGCCTTGTCCCGCTCCACCGGCCAACAGTTTCTGGTGGACCCGCGGGTCAAGGGCAACCTGACGCTGGTGTCCGAAGGCCAGGTCCCGGCCCACCAAGCCTACGACATGCTGCTGGCCGCGCTGCGCATGCAAGGCTTCAGCGTGGTCGACGTCGGTGGCGTAGCCCAGGTGGTGCCGGAGGCCGATGCCAAACTGCTGGGTGGGCCGATCTACAGTGCCGACAAACCGGCCGGCAACGGCATGCTCACCCGCACCTTCCGCCTGCAATATGAGAACGCGGTGAATCTGATCCCGGTGCTGCGCCCGATCGTGTCGCCGAACAACCCGATCAATGCCTACCCGGGCAACAACACCATTGTCGTCACCGATTACGCCGAGAACCTGTCGCGGGTGGCGCAACTCATCGAAGGCATCGACACCCCGAGTGCCATCGACACCGATGTGGTGCCGATCCACAACGGCATCGCCGTCGACATCGCGCAAATGGTCTCTGACCTGCTGGAAACCCAGGGCGGCGACCAGACCCAGAAGATCAACGTGATCGGCGACCCGCGCTCCAATTCCATCATCATCCGCGCCGGCAGCCCCGAGCGCACGGAGCTGGCGCGCAACCTGATCTACAAGCTCGATAACGCCCAGAACAACCCGAGCAACCTGCATGTGGTGTACCTGCGCAATGCCCAGGCCGGCAAACTGGCCCAGGCCCTGCGCGGCTTGCTCACCGGGGAGAGCGAAGGCGAGAGCAGCGACAACTCGCGCTCGGTGCTCAGTGGCATGGGCGCCAGTACCAACGGACAGAGTGGGCAGGGCAGCAGTGGCGATGGCACCAGCGGCACCACCAGCGGCAATGCTTCGACCAGCGGCAACGGCTACGGCCAAGGCAGCAACGGCACGACTCCTGCTTCGACGAAAAACGAACAGAACACCGCTTTCAGCGCCGGCGGCGTGACCATCCAGGCCGACGCCACCACCAACACCTTGCTGATCTCCGCGCCGGACCCGCTGTACCGCAACCTGCGGGAAGTCATTGACCTGTTGGACCAGCGGCGCGCCCAAGTGGTGATCGAGAGCCTGATCGTCGAGGTCGGCGAGGACGACGCCAGCGAATTCGGCGTGCAATGGCAGACCGGCAACCTCGGTGGCAGCGGGGTGATCGGCGGGGTCAACCTCGGCGGCACCGCGCTCAACCTCAACGGCAAGACCAGCATCGATGTCTTGCCCCAGGGCCTGAACCTGGGGGTGGTGAACGGCACGGTGGACATTCCGGGTATCGGCAAGATTCTCGATCTCAAGGTCCTGGCCCGGGCCTTGAAGAGCAAGGGTGGCACCAATGTGCTGTCGACGCCGAACCTGCTGACCCTGGACAACGAAGCGGCGAGCATTTTCGTCGGCCAGACCATTCCCTTCGTCAGCGGCAGCTATGTCACCGGCGGCGGCGGTACCAGCAACAACCCGTTCCAGACCGTGACCCGCGAGGAGGTGGGTTTGAAGCTCAATGTCCGGCCGCAGATTTCCGAAGGCGGGACGGTCAAGCTCGACATCTATCAGGAAGTCAGCAGCGTCGACAATCGTGCTTCGAGCACCACCGGCATCGTCACCAACAAGCGCGCCATCGACACCAGCATCCTGCTGGACGATGGGCAGATCATGGTCCTCGGCGGGTTGCTGCAGGATGGCTACAGCCAGAGCAATGACGCGGTACCGTGGTTGTCGACCATTCCGGGGATCGGCGCGCTGTTTCGCAACGAACGGCGGCAGATCACCAAGACCAATCTGATGGTGTTCCTGCGGCCCTACATTATCCGCGACACGGCGGCGGGACGCGGCATTACCCTCAACCGCTACGACTTCATGCGTCGCGCCCAAGGCCTGCTGCAACCAGACCGTAGCTGGGCAATGCCGGACATGCAGGCCCCGCAGTTGCCGGCCTCGGCGAGGGCGATCCCGGGGACGGCGCCTGCCGGGGTGCAGATGCCCAGGGCGGTGATCAAGGCGGTGCCTGTGATGGAGCCGATTGGACAATGAATTCCGTGGCGAGGGAGCTTGCTCCCGCTGGGTTGCGAAGCGACCCCAAAAAGATTGCATGCTATTTGCCTGGCACACCGAGGTGCCTGGTTTTGGGGCTGCTGCGCAGCCCAGCGGGAGCAAGCTCCCTCGCCACAGTGGTGGGTGGGTCAGTCGTAGAGGAAGTGTGCCCATGAACACCCTCCCATACGCCTGGGCCAAGGCCCAGCGCCTGGTACTGCGTCAGTCCGCAGAGGGGGCGGTGCTGATGGTGTGCCCGTCCACGCCGGGTTGGTCCATCAGTGAAGTGCGCCGTCAGTTCGGCCTAGTGCGGCTGGAGCGGGTGCGCGACGAGGAACTCGATGGGCTGCTCAACAGTGCTTATGCCGACACTGGCAGTGCTGCCGCCGTCGTGGGCGCGGCGGAAAACGAAGTGGACCTCGACCGGTTGATGCAGGACATCCCCGAGATCACCGACCTGCTGGACACCCAGGACGGCGCGCCGGTGATCCGCATGATCAACGCCTTGCTGACCCAGGCCGCACGAGACGAGGCCAGCGACATCCACATCGAACCCTACGAGAGCCATTCGGTGGTGCGCTACCGCGTCGACGGCACCCTGCGCGACGTGGTTTCGCCGCGAAAGGCCCTGCACGGCGCGTTGGTGTCGCGGATCAAGATCATGGCCCAGCTCGACATCGCCGAAAAACGCCTGCCCCAGGACGGACGCATCGCCCTGCGCGTGGCTGGGCGACCGATCGATATCCGCGTCTCGACGGTGCCCACCGGCCACGGCGAACGGGTGGTGATGCGGTTGCTGGACAAGCAGGCCGGACGCCTGCAACTGGAAACGTTAGGCATGGACCCGGACGTGCTGGGCAAGCTCGATCACCTGATCCGTCAGCCCCACGGCATCGTCCTGGTCACCGGTCCCACCGGTAGCGGCAAGACCACCAGCCTGTATGCCTCCCTGGCCCGGCTGGACGCCAGCGTCCACAACATCCTCACGGTGGAAGACCCGGTGGAATACGATCTGCCGGGCATCAGCCAGATCCAGGTCAACGCCAAGATCGACATGACCTTCGCCCTGGCGTTGCGGGCGATCCTGCGCCAGGACCCGGACATCATCATGATCGGCGAAATCCGCGACCTGGAAACCGCGCAAATCGCCGTGCAGGCCTCCCTCACCGGTCACCTGGTGTTGGCGACGCTGCACACCAACGACGCGGTGTCGGCCATCAACCGCTTGATCGACATGGGCGTCGAGCCGTTCCTGCTGGCCTCGTCGATGCTCGGCGTGCTGGCCCAGCGACTGGTGCGCAGGCTCTGCCCGCAGTGCAAGCAACCGGATCCGGCCACGCCCGGCACCTGGCGCCCGGTGGGTTGCCCGAGCTGCAACCAGACCGGCTACAGCGGGCGCACCGGGATCCATGAACTGTTCTGCATTGACGATGACATCCGCACGCTGATCCACCAGGGGGCAGGGGAGCAGGCACTGCGCGCCGCTGCCCGTCGAGCCGGGATGTTCAGCATGCGCGAGGATGGCGAGCGCTGGGTGCGCAGTGGCACCACGGCCCCTGAAGAAATCCTGCGCGTGACACGGGACGCCTGATGAATCGCTACCGTTTCGAGGCCGCCGACGCCCAGGGCAAGATCGAATCCGGACATTTGGAAGCCGACAGCCAGGGGGCAGCCTTCAACCTGTTGCGCAGCCGTGGGCTGACGGCATTGCAGGTGCAGGTCGAGCGCAACACGACACCGGCCAATGGCGGTGGCTTGTTCAGCGCCAAGCTCTCGGACAACGATCTGGCCTGGGCCACCCGCCAACTGGCGAGCCTGCTGGGTGCGAGCCTGCCGTTGGAAGCGGCGTTGAGCGCTACGGTGGAGCAGGCCGAGCGCAAGCACATCGCCCAGACCCTGAGCGCGGTGCGCGCCGATGTGCGCAGCGGCATGCGCCTGGCCGAAGCCCTGGCGGCGCGGCCCCGGGACTTTCCGGAAATTTATCGAGCATTGATTGCCGCCGGCGAAGAGTCCGGCGACCTGGCCCAGGTGATGGAGCGGTTGGCGGACTACATCGAGGAGCGCAACAACCTGCGGGGCAAGATTCTTACGGCGTTCATCTACCCCGGGGTGGTGGGGTTGGTGTCGATCGCCATTGTGATTTTCCTCCTCAGCTATGTGGTGCCGCAGGTGGTCAGCGCGTTCTCCCAGGCCCGGCAAGACCTGCCCGCGCTGACCGTGGCGATGCTCACTGCCAGTGATTTCATTCGTGCCTGGGGCTGGTTGTGTTTTGGCGTGCTGGCCGGTGGCTTCTGGAGTTGGCGTATGTACTTGCGCAAACCGGCGGCGCGGTTGAGTTGGCACGCGCGGGTGTTGCGCCTGCCGCTGATCGGGCGTTTTGTACTGGGCCTCAACACCGCGCGGTTTGCCTCGACCCTGGCAATTCTCGGCGGAGCCGGGGTGCCGTTGCTGCGAGCCCTCGAGGCCGCACGCCAGACGCTGTCCAACGACCGTCTGAGCCAGAGCGTCAGCGAGGCCACGGCCAAGGTTCGCGAAGGCGTCAACCTGGCGGCGGCGCTGCGGGTGGAAAAAGTCTTCCCGCCGGTGCTGATCCACCTGATCGCCAGCGGCGAGAAAACCGGCTGCCTGCCACCGATGCTCGAACGCGCCGCACAAACCCTGTCCCGCGACATCGAACGCCGGGCCATGGGCATGACCGCGCTGCTGGAGCCGCTGATGATCGTGGTCATGGGCGGGGTGGTGCTGGTGATCGTCATGGCGGTGTTGCTGCCGATTATCGAGATCAATCAGTTGGTTCAGTAAGCACACGCAACCCGTGGCGAACATTGATCTTGTGGCGAGGGGATTTATCCCCGCTGGGCTGCGCAGCAGCCCCAAGACAACCTACTCAATTTGTCTGACACATCGAGACGACAGCAGGAGGGGGCTGCTGCGCAGCCCAACGGGGATAAATCCCCTCGCCACAAAAGCGGCGACCGGTCAGAAATTTTTTCGGCACTGCGGACATCTCCCGAGCCTTGACCGCACCAAACTCGGGTTCCTCGTTCTGTCATGTTTACTTGCCCGGCAACTACCCACCGTCATCTCCATCGCGCCCCCACATCGGACAACCGCAAAACTTGCTTGAAACCCCAATCCAGAGCCCTCGAACACCCGAGGAAAAAACTCGAAAAACAGCCCCCAGCTCCCGAGGTTTTTTCCTTTATCTGTCACCGGAAACTGCGAATTTCTAACCCATGGCCTCACCCCATCGCCACCGGCACAGGACCGAGCGCCATGACGGCAAGCACGCGTCACCCAACCTTCGTACGAACACGATGAAAGGAGATTCTTCATGTTTAAGCGCAACGTTCTCGCGGTATCCCTGACCCTCGCCGGCCTCTGCGCCGCTCAGGCCGCCATGGCTGATGTCAACGGCGGTGGTGCTACCTTGCCTCAGCCGCTCTATCAGACTTCCGGCGTACTGACTGCCGGTTTTGCCCCTTACATCGGCGTGGGCAGCGGTGCTGGCAAGGCTGCTTTCCTGACCAACGACTACACCAAGTTCGTGCCTGGCGACACCAGCGGCAAGAAAGTCCACTGGGCTGGTAGCGACTCCAAGCTCAGCGCCACTGAACTGAGCACCTACGTCAGTGCCCACGGTGCCGCCTGGGGTCCATTGATCCAGGTGCCTTCGGTCGCCACTTCGGTTGCCATTCCGTTCAACAAGACTGGCACCGCCAACGTCGACCTGAGCGTCAACCAACTGTGCGGCGTGTTCTCCGGCCGTCTGACCGACTGGAGCCAGATCACTGGTTCGGGCCGTACTGGCGCAATCACCGTGGTTTACCGTTCAGAAAGCAGCGGCACCACCGAGCTGTTCACCCGCTTCCTGAATGCCAAGTGCGCTGAAACCGGCACCTTCAGTGTCACCACCACCTTCGCCTCCAGCTACAGCGGTGGCCTGCCAGCTGGTGCCGTTTCCGCCTCCGGCAGTGCTAACGTGATGACTGCACTGAACGCTGCGCAGGGTCGTATCACCTATATGAGCCCGGATTACGCCGCTACTACCCTGGCCGGTCTGGACGACGCCACCAAGGTCGCTCGTGTTGGCGGTCTTTCCCCTGCACCAGCCAACGTGTCGGCAGCTATCAATGCCGTTACGGTTCCTGCTGTTGCCGACCGGTCAAAACCAAACGCCTGGGTGCCTATTTTCACTTCCCAAAAAGTGATCGATGAAACCATTCCGGCTGATCCTAGCTTGCGCCTCTACCCAACCACCGGCTACCCAATCCTGGGTTTCACCAACGTGATCTTCAGCCAGTGCTACGCCGATGCGACCCAGACCACTCAGGTTCGCAACTTCTTCAGCCGTCACTACGGTTCGTTGACCAACAACGACTCGGCCATCACCGCCAACCGTTTCGTGCCACTGCCTTCGGCTTGGAAAACTGCCATTCGTGATTCCTTCGTCACGGCTTCCAATGGTCTGAGCATCGGCAACACCAGTGTCTGCAACGCCATCGGTCGTCCGTTGTAAGCCCAGGCTTGAACGACCTGCAACACCCGGTCAGCAACGGTGAAAGCCGTTGCTGACTTTTTGCGTCATGCCCGCGCCAACACAGCCACATGAAATTTTCATGACATCCGTTCGGTCCCGAGCGGCTGTAACCGCCTATCCCCTATAACCAACGCTGGCAGCTTGATAGCACTGCGTTGCGCCCCCTTAGAGCGAACCCGAAAGGATGAGTAGGATGCTGCGCTGCAAACCCCAGACGAACCTGAATGCTCCACGTCGCGATGGCGAGTTGTCGATGTTGCGGCTCAAGCCGCTGGCCCAGGCCATTGCCCTGCTGATGGTGGCTGGCAATGCCCAGGCGGCGACCGCGTTCAGTTCGGCCTGGTTTGCCGCCAAGGGTGCGTCCCAGGCTGGTGGTACGGGGCGGCCCACGACGGCGCAGCCGGGCATGCCACCACCCCTGGCGCAGCAGCAACGGGCCAATGCGCAGTTGCAGCGGTCGCTGACCAACCTCAACAACACCGTGGCCGCCATCGCAGCCCAGCAGGCGGCGCAAGCGGCAGGAAGGCAGGCCGCGTTCGGGCAAATCCAGACCGTGCCCGACGGCTTGGGCGAGGGCGGGCTCAAGGTCGATAACAGCCTGACCCAGGGCTGGCTCAACGCCAAGGGACCGCAGCAGACCCAGGCCGGCGGCAAGACCACGGTGAAGATCGAGCAGACCGCCGACAAGGCGATTCTCAACTGGGAAACCTTCAACGTCGGGCGCAACACCACCGTGGATTTCCAGCAGCAGTCGGACTGGGCCGTGCTCAACCGGGTCAACGATCCGCAGGCGCGACCGAGCCAGATCCAGGGCCAGATCAAGGGCAACGGCACGGTGATGCTGGTGAACCGCAATGGCATCATTTTCAGCGGCAGCAGCCAGGTCAACGTGCGCAACCTGGCGGCGGTGGCGGCCAACATCAGCGATGAGCAATTCAGCAAGCGCGGCTTGTACGTCGATGCCACTGGCACCCAGCCGACCTTCACCGACGCGGCGGGCAAGGTCGAAGTGCAGCAGGGCGCACTGATCGAAACCCATCGTGCCGCCACCTCCACGGCGGGGGGCGGCTATGCCTTGCTGCTGGGTAGCGAAGTGGAGAACGCCGGCTCCATCATCACCGCCAAGGGCCAGACCACCCTGGCGGCAGGCGACAGCTTCTACATCCGGCGCGGCCAGGGCACCAGCGGCAACCTGCGTTCCACCACCCGTGGCAACGAGGTCGCGACATCCCTCAAACCGGGCAGCAGCGCCGGCACGGTGATCAACAGCGGCCTGATCCAGGCCAGCACCGGCGACATCACCTTCACCGGACACCGGGTCGAGCAGAACGGCGTGGCCGTCGCCACCAGTTCAGTGGACACCCGCGGCACCGTGCACCTGCTCAACGCCTTCAGCGACAGCACTGGCAGCGTGACCCTGGGGCTGGGCAGCGCCACGGCGGTGTTGCTCGACGCCGCCGGCGGCAGTGCCCTGGACAGTCAGCGCAATGCCGGACCGGCCGGCCTGGATGGCACGCCGAACAACCTGATCACCGGCCAGTTCAACAACCTCAGCAGCGTGGTCGACCGCACCGATCAGTCGCGGGTCGAGATCGTCAGTGGCGGTAGCGTTGACTTCCAGAACGGCTCCATCACCCTGGCCACCGGCGGCCAGGTCGCGGTCAGCGCCGCCGGGCGCAGCCTGGTGCGCGATGGCGCGGTGATCGACGTATCCGGCGCCATTGGCGTCAAGGTGGCGATGGAGTCCAACTCCATCAAGGTCAACGTGCAGGGCAATGAACAGCGCGACGCACCGGTCAACCGCGAGGACGGCAAGCTGACCAACAACGATGTTTGGGTGGATGTGCGTGACTTGATCTACGTGCCGGCAGGCACCAATGGCTACGCCACCGACCGTTGGTACACGGCGGGTGGGCTGCTGGAAGTCGGCGGCTACATGGGCACGCGGAGCCACAGCATGGGTGAATGGGCCGCCCAGGGTGGCACGCTGACGTTCACCGGCAGCGACGTCGTGACTCAGCAGGCGGCGCAGTTGAACCTGTCCGGTGGCACCCTGGATGTGCAGAGCGGCTACCTGCGTCAGACCTGGCTCAAAGGCCCCAATGGGCGTTTGTATGAATTGTCCAAGGCGCCGGGGGACATTCTCTATACCGGCATCTACAAAGGCTACGAAGATCACAGCCAACGCTGGGGCCAGACCGATTACTACTACAACCCGTTGATCGCCCCTCGCGAGCATTTTGAGGCGGGCTACACCGTCGGCCGTGACGCCGGCAAGCTGGTGGTGTCGACCCGCAACGCGGTGCTGGAAGGCCAGATTGTCGGTGAGGTCTACCAGGGCGAACGCCAGACCCAGGCACCCAATCTCAACCTCGACGGCTACCAGCAATCGCAAAACGCCGTGGCCCGACGGGCGCAGTTGTGGGTGGGCAGCTACACGCCGATCTACGACAAGACCAGCGGCATGATCAACAGTGGCCTGAACCCCACCTTCGATCAGGTCACCGTCGGCAAGGTGGCCGACAAGATTGCCGCGGGCCTGGACCTGACCTCGGTGGTCGACACCGATCGGCAAGGCAAGCTGGTGCTGGATAACGAACTGCTCAATGGCTTCCAGCTCGGCGCGGTCAAGGTGGCGGCGGCTGAAGGCATCCAGGTCGACGGTGCACTCAAGGTCGCCGACGGCGGCGACATCACGCTTTATGCCCCGCAGGTCGAGGTGAACGCCGACCTGACTGCCCGCAGCGGTCGTATTGCCTTGGGCAACGTGCTCAAACAGGTCAGGACCGATAACTTCCAGATTGGAGACGTCACGCTTTCACCCGCCACGGGACAGCGGGCAGTGGTCACATTGGGAGAAGGCGCCAAGCTGAACGCCGCCGGACGGTGGAGCAATCTGCTGCTCGACGGCAACGACCGCCAAGGCCTGCCGTTCATCAACGGCGGCACCGTGTCCGTGCGCAGCGACAATATCGATGTGCGCCAGGGCAGCCTGATCAACGTCAACTCCGGTGCCGCGGTCATGGCCGATGGCAAGACCCGCGGCGGTAAGGGCGGGGACCTGACGCTGACGGCGGTTACCAGTACGTCGTCAGACAGCGGCGACTTGAGCCTCGGTGGTGAATTGCGCGGCACCGGAGTGAGCGCTGGCGGGACCTTGAAGCTGGCGGCCAATAAAGTGCTGATCGGCAACAGCGGCTCGCTGCTTGAACCGGGTACCTTGCAACTGGGCGGCGACTTCTTTGACAAAGGCTTCTCGGCCTATGACATCACCGGCAACGAAGGCCTGACGGTGGCCGAAGGTACTAAGGTCGATGTGACGATGCCGGTGTACCGTTTTGGCGAGCAGGCGTTGAGCACCGGCAGCGGCGCAGAACCGGTGGATGCGTTGCAGCGCTGGACACCGGAGCTGTATCAGGAAGATGCGATCAAAGGCGTTCTCACCCAGCGTCGCGGCGCGAGTTTGAGCCTCACCGCCGGTACCGCGAACTCCAGCGCCGCCGACATGGCCAGCACGGTATTGAACCTGGGCAAGGGCAGTGTCATCAGCGTCGATCCGGGGCAGGGCATCGATGTGCGCAGCATCGGCCAACTGACCGCCAACGGCACCCTCAATGCTTGGGGTGGGCGGGTCAGCCTCACCGGGTTGAGCGTCACTGATGCGGGCGAAGGGGTCAATGCCCAGGGCCACGGTCGTTCCATTTGGCTCGGTGAACAGGCGCTGATCGACGTCTCCAGTCGTGCCGTGACCGCCCGGGACATGCGCGGCCAGACCTACGGCCTGGTGCGCGATGGCGGCCAGATTGTCATCGGCGGCCAGATCGATGCCGCGAAAGGATCGGCTTCAGCGTCCGAATTGTTCGTGGTGGTGCGCGACGGTGCGCGTCTGCAAGCGGATGGCAGCCAGGCCGTGCTGGATATTCCCGGCCAGGGACGTACGTCGGTGGCGAGCAATGGCGGCAGTATTTCCCTGGCGTCGGCCAATGGTTTGTACCTGGATGGCGAATTCAGCGCTCGTTCGGGTGGCACAGGGGCGGCAGGCGGCAGTTTGTCAGTAGCCTTGGAAACGCCGTATTACCGCAACGATGCAGTCAGTGACCGGGTCTTGCAGGTGCGTGAGCTGGTGCTGGGGCAAAACGCCCAGGCGACCCTGCTGGGCGACACGGCCGAGACTTCGGCGGATTCACTTGTCTACGGTCACGGTCGGTTGGGCGTGGACCAGGTCCAGTCGGGCGGCTTCGACAGCCTTGCCTTGTTGAGCAACGGCCTGTTGAGCGTCGATGGCGACGTGTCACTGTCTCTCGGCCAAAGCCTGAGTCTGTATGCCCGCAGCTTTGGGCCGAGCGCAAACGCGCCGGCCAATACCCGGGTTCAACTCAATGCCTCCCATGTGCTGCTGTCCGGGCCGGCGGCCGGTCGACCGAATATGGACGGGTATACCCGGCCAGTAGTCGAGGGCGGCGGTGTGTCGCTGTTGGCAAACAAGGCAATGTTTTCCGTTAACGCAGATCTGCTGGATGTACAGGGCAGTGTGATATTTAGCGGCAAAGGCACGCTGAGGCAGGCCGACGGCAGTACCGTAGAACTGGAACACGCCGGTTTCGACCGGGTCCAGCTACGCAGTCGGAGTGATTTACGATTCCTTGCCGGGTTTTCTGGCGAATATTTGCCTGCTGGCATCACTACCCAATTGCTGACCCCTTCGGACATGATCTTGCAAGCGGCGCAGCTGTATCCCGCGACGGGGGTTGGGGCTCGGGTGTTGGCAGGATATGGCCGGGGCAATGAACCCGGTAACGGCATGATTCTCTATGACCCGGCGCGTAGCCTGGTTATCGGACGCACCACCCAGGTAGTACCTCAAGTGCCTTATTCGGTATTCGGTCGCTTGCAGCTCGGTAGCGCGAAGATCGAACAAGGTGGTGTTGTCCGTGCACCTTTGGGGTTGCTTGAAATCGGTACAAACGACAGCTTGGCGGGCGTCTCGGCTCGAGTAGATTTGTTGCCGGGCAGCCTGACCTCGGTCAGCGGCCTGGGGTTGGTGCTGCCTTATGGTGGCACTGTCGATGGCCAGAGTTATCAGTACGCTGGAAAGAAGGTTGTGTTGCTAGGGCAAGGAGCGGCTTCCGGAAATGGTGACCTGAATATCGGCGTGATTCTCGGCGGTAAGTCGGTGGCGGCCCAGGAAGGCTCGGTGCTCGATCTCTCTGGTGGCGGTGAACTGCTTGGCGCCGGTTTTATCTCTGGCCGTGGCGGTTCCACCGATGCTCGCTTCAACCCGCTGGTACAAATCGGCGCGAACGGCGGTTTTACCTTGCCGGGCCTATCCAGCAACCCGGTCTATGCCATCGTGCCGGGCAACCAGAGCCAATATGCACCAGTCGCCCCCGAAGGCGGCGCAGTGGACCCCAGGGTAGGCCAGCAAATTACCATTGGTGCTGGCGTTCCGGGATTGGCCGCGGGTACCTATACCTTGATGCCCTCCACCTACGCCTTGTTGCCGGGAGCGTTCCGGGTCGAAGTCAATGGCCTGGCGGGGCAGGGGGTGACAACGGCTGCGCAACAGATGCGCAACGGCTCCTGGACCACCGCTGGGGTACTGTCTGTGGCTAATACCGGGCAGCGCAACAGTTTGTCCAGTCAGGTCATTCTGACGTCGGGAGATGTGCTTCGCCGCTACTCGCAATACAACGAAACCAGCTACGCCCAGTTTGCCGTGGCCGACGCCGGACGCCTGGGTGTCCCCAGGGCTTTATTGCCAGTGGATGCCAAGACTTTGAAGCTGAACCTGGCCAGGGGCGCTGGGGATCAGGCGTTCTCCTTCAAGGGTATTGGCAAGTTCGCGCCTCAGACGGGTGGATACGGCGGTACCGTTGCAGTGGTGGGGGGCACCGGTAGCGCACTGGAGATAGTTGCCGACGGGCGCGGGGCCACGGCCGGTTTCGAAGGTGTGACCCTCAATGCCGCAAGCCTCAATGCATTGAACGCCTCGCGCCAAGTGATCGGCGGCCAGTTTTCAATTCTTTATGGCCAAGGGGGTAACTACGTCACGCCACAAAGGGTCTCCCGCAGTGTGACTTTGCGTGAAGGCGCGACTCTGGCGGCACCGGAGGTTTTCCTGCTGACCGACGGGGGCGAGCTGTTGGTGGAACAAGGCGCCGCCATCAACACCCTCGGGCAAGGCAAGGCAGCGTACGATGCCCGTGATGGCTTTATCTATAACCTCAATGTGAGGAACCAGAATTACAATTTGCTGGCGGCTTCCAACGGCTTGCTCAACGTGCTGGCTCCGCAATCGGGCGCCACGGGTTCGGTCAGTATCGGCGGTTGCAGCCTGACACCGTGCACAGGCGTGACGAAGATTCACTCTGAAGGCAGTATCGTCGCCGCCTCGGGCAGCAGCCTGGAACTGGACGACCAAGTGCGCTATGGCACCCGTCACCTGACGCTGGCCCTGAGCAACATCAACGTTGGCACCGCCCAGGCCCTGAGCGCTGCGGCAACGCACCAGGTCTTGCCGGCGGGGCTGACCCTGAGCCAGACCGTGCTCGATCGCCTGTTGCGCGGGGACACCGAGTACGGTGCTCCGGCCCTGGAAACCCTCGAACTGTCGGCCAGTCAGGCGCTGAATTTTTACGGTACCGTCAGTCTCGACACCTATGACCCGACAACAGGCAAGTCGCGCCTGAATAATCTGATGCTCAGCACCCCTGCCATCTATGGTGCCGGTAGCGCCAACGATGTGGCGACCATTCGCACCACCAACCTGATCTGGAACGGCGCTGTCGGCGCGCCGGGTCCGGTGATTGCCGGTGGGGCCGGTACCGGTGCCGGTCGCCTGGACATCCAGGCCCAGCGCATCGAATTCGGCTACGGTGACTTCGCCCAGCCCAGCTCGGTCACCACCCTGGACCGCCTGGCCCTGGGATTCGCCAACGTCAACCTCAGCGCCAGCGAACGCCTGACCGCCAATCACAAGGGCAGCCTGGCGGTGTATCAAAGCCAGGGCGCCTATGACGCAAAAACAGGCTACGTCTACAGCGGCGGCAACCTGAATATCCTCACGCCGTTGCTCACTGGTGAAGCCGGATCGGTCAACCGCATTACTGCAGGCGGCGTGGTCAATGTAACGGGCACAACCGCTAAGCCTGGCGCTGTCTCCGGGCTAGGGGGCGAGCTGTCCCTCAAGGGCGCGAGCCTCAACCTCGCCAGCGCAGTGGTGCTGCCCAGCGGCAAGCTCACCCTCAGCGCGACGGATGACCTGACCCTGACGGATGCGGCGCAGATCGACCTGGCTGGGCGCGCAGTCACCTTCAACGATGTGACGCGTTACAGCGCCGGTGGTGAGGTGATCCTGCAAAGCCGCAACGGCAACATCCGCCAGGCGGATGGTTCAAGCATCGACCTCTCGGCCCGTAACAACCAGGCTGGCCGGCTCAGTGCCGTGGCCCTGGACGAGGCCGCCGGGATCGTTGATTTGCAGGGTCGGATTCTCGGCAGCAGCACGGGCGAATATGACGCCGGCGGCACCGCCATGCCGTACCTGGCCGGCGGTGTGGAAGTCCAGGCCCAGCGCCTGGGCGGCAACGGCAGCCTCAGCGAGCAGTTCGCGGCCTTGAACCAACGATTGGATGACGGACAGGTGTTCGGTTCCCGTGGCTTCCAGCTCAAACAGGGCGACCTGGTGATCGGCAACGAACTCAAGGCCTCGACCATCAGTGTGTCGGTCGACAACGGAAACCTGTTGGTCAACGGCAAGGTAGACGCCAGCGGCGAACGGGTCGGCAGCATCCGGCTCGCCGCCGGGCGCTCTCTGACCCTGGGCAGCAACGCGGTGCTCGACGCCCACGGCAATCGCCTGCGGGTGGACAGCTACGGCAAGATCATCGACTCACCGAACCGCGCCATGGTCGACCTGACCTCCCGGGGCGGCGTGCTGACATTGGCCGACGGCGCGCGCATCGATCTGCGCCATGGCACCGCGGCGCCTGCGGGGCAGCATGATGGTCGCGCTCGCGGCACCCTGGAGCTCAATGCCCGGCGCGCCGGCCCGGATGCCACCCAAGGTGACATCGCCATCGACGCCAGCGGCAACCTGGATATCCAGGGCGCGCGGTCCATCGCCGTCAATGGTATGTGGCAGTACAACGATGCAGCTTTTGGCAGCGATCCGGCGGCCAGTGGCCGTCCTTATCAGGTCATCGACCAGGCCTACCTGGATGGCAAGCATCAGGATAGCCTCGCCTTCATCAACGCGGCGCTGGCCAACAGCGATTTGATGCAACGTAGACTCGCCGGCCTGAACAACGCCCGTTACGCCGATACGTTCCACCTGCGGCCCGGCGTCGAGATCGTCAGTGCGACGGCCGACGGTGACCTGGTGGTGCAGGGCGACCTGGACCTGTCCGGTTATCGCTACGCCAGTGTCAACCCGCACACTCGGCAAACCGCCGTGTACGGCTCCGGTGAGGCCGGCGCGCTGACCCTGCGCGCCGGGGGCGACCTGAGCATCTACGGCAGCATCAACGACGGATTCGCTCCGCCGCCCGCCACTCAGGATGACAAAGGCTGGGTGTTGCTGCCCGGCATCGATTTCACCGGTGGCGACATCGTCGTCCCCGGTGCCGGCGTGACCCTGGCCGACGGTACGGCGTTCCCTGCGGGAACCACGCTCAACTACGACTTACCCATCAAAAACGTGACCCTGGCGGCCGGCACCCGGTTGCCAGTGGCGGCGATCCTGGAACAACCCTTGGAACTGCCGGCCGGCACGGTATTGGCGGCTGCGGTGCACGACGCCTCCGGCAACCTGCTGTTTGCCGCCGGCACTTTGCTGAGCCGGGCCCAGACCCTCGAAGCCGGCTCGCAGTTGGGCGCTGGCAGCGTGTTGAGCGGCGCCACCGCTTTGCTCGGTTTCACCTGGCCCAAGGGCGTGGCGCTGCCCAACGTGGCCGACGCGGGCAATGTCCAGAGCAATATTCTCAAGCTGGACGGCAGCCTGGCGCTGAACCGTGGTTCGCTGATCCCCTCGGGCACCGATGTGAAGTTGCCGGATGGCGTCGAGTCGATCCAGCTACGTCCGGAAATCGCCGGCAGCGATGGCCGCATGTGGGCTATCGCCCCGATGCTCGCCGAGGGTTCGCAATCCTGGTCGCTGCGGCTGGTGGCCGGGGCCGATACGACGGCGGCGGACAGCCGGATCGTCCAGCCCGATCCGGTACAAGGCGACTTGCGTCTTGCCGATAGCCACTACGGCATGTTTGGCAAATCCGTGCCGGCCAAGGGCACCTATCAGTGGACTCAACTAGGGGTCGATGAGCTGGCGGGCGCGGGGTTCACGGTAGCGCTCGGACAAACCGTCGACCTGACAATCGTGAGCAATTTTGGCTACGACTCGGTTGACGCGTTCTGTGCGGATTTCGCTGGTATTTGCGCGCTTCAAGCTTCTTACAGATGGACCAAGGCAGCGGAGGAGGAATTGGCAGGTTCCGGCTTTGAGGTCAAGGCCGGCGAGCTGATCAGCCAGGCCGCTGCGCAGTTTTTCCAGTTTGATTCGGTCCAGTCACTCTGCGACGCGGCGCCGAGTGTCTGTGCCCCCGCAGACGTGGAGTATGAAGTGGTTGCCGGCAGTGTCCGTCCGAGCGTCATCCGCACCGGCACCGGCGACCTGGAACTGCTCAGCGGTGGCAGCCTGCGCATGGATTCGTTGTTCGGCATCTACACCGCCGGCACCTCGTCGGCACCGACGTTCCCAGGCGATCCCTACAACCAGCCCAAGGCCCTGGGCGCCAACGGCAAGGTGCTCACCGACGAGGATGGCAGTAACGAAAAGCTGGTCGATGGCGGCGCTGAAAGTCTCTATCGCGCCTGGTATCCGGACGCGGGCGGTAACCTGTTGCTTAAGGTCGGCGGTGACATCAGTGGCAACCTGACCGCGCCTGTCAACTCTAACGGGCGACCGAACCCTACCGACATGGGCCAGGATTCGGCCAATGTAGGCAATTGGCTCTGGCGCCAGGGCAATGGTGATTCAGCGAGCAGCCAGCCGACCGCCTGGTGGATCAACTTTGGTAGTCATACCGCGTCGACGGTGTCGGGTGGCGCTGATCAAATGGCCGCTTTCACCGGGTTCGGGACTTTGGGTGGCGGTGATCTGGATGTACAGGTGAAGGGTGATGCGGGGGTGTTGAACCGGCTCGCCGGTAACGACTTCAACTCAAACATCAACCCTCGTAGCCAGGGGCTGCTGTTGGCGGTGGGCAGCACCGGACGTGTGGGCTCTGATGGCAGCCTGCAATTGACCGGCGGTGGCGATCTCAACCTGCGTGTGGGTGGTGTTTTGAATCCCGAGAGCTCGTTCACCATGGGGCATCTCAACGGCGCGGTCATCAATTTGCGAGGACACGCCCAAATCGATGGTGGTGCCATTGGTCGTATCGACCTGCTCTACGGCAACAGTGCCCCAGTGCAATCCCCTGGAGAAACACGGGCCTACGACTCCTTCAAGTCCACACGAGGCTCTGCAACCGGTGGACTGACCCTCATGCCTGGTGATGCTACCTTCGATCTGCGTACGTTGGGCGACTTGGTCGTGATGGACGTTGCCGACCCGGGCCGGGCGCCGATGATGAGCGTGTCGCCCTTCAAAAATGGTGCGACTAACGGCTCGGGCGTGAGCTGGTTTTCGTTGTGGACGGCTAATACTGCGATTGATCTCTGGTCATCGGGGGGCAATCTGACGCCGCTGATTTCTGGGAGCGAGACGGACTTGGCGGTAGTCTACCCATCGATTCTGCGGGCCGTTGCGGCCAGTGGCAGTCTTTACTACGGCCAGGCCAAGGTCGCAGGCTCCGGTAACTCCAGTAACGGCTATCGCTCAGCCTTGCTGCTTGCCCCCGGCATCAACAGCGAGTTGCAGTTCCTCGCTGGTGACTCCATCTATGGCGGTGACCTGACGGTCAGTCGCTCTGGTGCCTCGTCCACGGCCATGGCCACACCATTTCGGCCGGCCTTCATGGGGCTTGTCGGTAACACTGTGGTGGTCAGTAATCTCTCCGCCGATGCCAATCGTGTCTCTATAGGCGCAAATACATTGCCGTTGTTTGCTTTTGACAGCAGCAGCGCGTCCGATGAATGGGCGAGCAACACCGATCCTGCCCGTTTCTATGCGCTCAAGGGCGACTTGCTGGCCGTCAATAGCGGGCGGACGATGACGTTCACCACCCCGAATGACAGCCGATTCGGCCAGACTTATTACGAAGGAACCGGGTCGGTGTGGATGATGGCCGGGCGGGACATTGTCAGCAGCGGAACACCGCTGAGTGGCGGCCAGGGTGGCGAGTCTGTCACGGGGCAGTACACCAGCGCCGGCAACCTCTTCATCCACAACAACCCCACCGACATCTCCATTGTCTCGGCCGGGCGCGACATCCTCTACAGCAACTTCAACGTCGCCGGTCCCGGCCTGCTGGAAATCACCGCCGGGCGCAATATCCTGATGGACGACAAGGTCAGCATCACCAGCCTCGGCGCCGTGGTGCCGGGAGACTCGCGCCCTGGCGCGAGCTTGGTGCTGCAAGCTGGCGCGGGCCTCAACGGCGCGGATTACGAGCGCTTCGTCAAGGCCTACCTGGACCCGGCCAACCAGGCCCTGGCCGGTGTACCGCTGGCGAACCAGGACGGCAAGGTCGCCAAGACCTATGAAACCGAATTGGTGGATTGGCTGGAGAAGCGCTTCGGTTTCAGCGGCGACACCGAGCAGGCCCGCAGCTACTTCGCGGCACTGCCGGCCGAGCAGCAGCGGGTGTTTGCCCGCGACGTGTACTTCGCCGAGCTCAAGGCCGGTGGGCGTGAATACAACGAAGTGGGCGGCGTGCGCCAGGGCAGTTACCTGCGCGGGCGCGAGGCTATCGACTTGTTGTTCCCGACCAAGGACGTGGCGGGCAATCCGATCACCTACAAGGGCGACATCACGATGTTCGGCGGGGCGGGGGTGCACACCGATTTCGGCGGCAGTATCCAGATGCTGACCCCGGGCGGCGGCCAGACTTTCGGTATCGAGGGCAACGCGCCGCCGTCCACCGCAGGTGTCATCACCCAGGGTGAGGGCGATATCCAGTTGTATGCGCATAACAGCATCCTGCTGGGGCAGAGCCGGATCATGACCACCTTCGGCGGCTCGATCCTAGGCTGGTCGGCCCAGGGCGACATCAACGCGGGTCGCGGTTCGAAGACCACCGTGGTGTACACGCCGCCCAAGCGCTTGTACGACACCTGGGGCAACGTGACCCTGTCGCCGTCGGTGCCGAGCACTGGCGCGGGTATCGCTACCCTCAACCCGATTGCCGAAGTGGCGCCGGGGGATATCGACCTGATCGCGCCGTTGGGCACCATTGATGCGGGCGAGGCGGGGATCCGGGTGTCGGGCAACGTCAACATCGCGGCGTTGACCGTGGTGAACGCGGCCAACATCCAGACCCAGGGCAAATCCACCGGCGTGCCGCTGGCGGCCTCGGTGAACACCGGGGCCATCACCTCGGCCAGTTCGGCGGCGTCTTCGGCGACGCAGGCGGCTGAAGACGTGGCCCGTCAGCAACAGAATGCGGCGCGGCAGAACCAGGCGTCGGTGTTTACCGTCCAAGTGGTGAGTTTTGGCTCCGAGCAACTGGCCCCGTCCCGCGACGGCGCCAGCCGCGAAGCGCCTCGGGCCTACGACCCGGCCAGCCCGGTGCAGGTCCTGGGTGCGGGGCCTTTGGACGAACAGAACCGCCAGCGGCTGACTGAGGAAGAGCGGGGGCGGTTGAGTTTGTAAGGAGGTCAGTGTGCAGGGAGGTTGGCTGTGCCGGCGTCATCGCGAGCAAGCCCGCTTACACAGGTGATCTTGGGTGTTCATGAGTCTTGTGTTCACCACGGGCCCACTATTGTGGGAGTGGGCTTGCTCGCGATAGCGGTGGGAAGTGGGTTACAGCCACCGTGGGGTGGTGAAGAACGAGGCCATTTCCGAGCGGGCCAGGGCGGCGCCGAAGTAGGGGCCTTGGACATGGTCGCAGGCCACGTTGCGCAGTTGGCTGAATTGCCGGGCGTTTTCGATGCCTTCGGCGGTGACCATGAGCCCTACGCTGCGGCTCAATCGGATCATCGCCAGGACGCCCTCCTTGTCATCCTCCAGGCCCAGCTGCGTCAGGATGTTGCGATCGAAGCGGATGCCATCGAACGGCTGGTCCAGTACCTCGCGCAGGGAGGCGATGCTGGTGCCGAATTTGTCGATGTTGATCCGCACGCCGAGGTCCTTGAGCGCATGGAGGGTGCTGGCGACGGTCTTGTGGTCGGCCAGCAGAACCCCTTCGGCCACTTCCAGGGTCAACCGGTGAGGCGCCAGGCCGCTTGCTTGGAGGGCCTCTTGTACCTGGTCGAGCAGGAAGCTGCTGTTGAACCACCGGGGTGAAACCGCAATGGAGACATTGACGGCGCTCGGCCAGGTGGCGGCCTCTTCACAGACGTTGATCAGCATCCAGGTACCCAGCTCTTCCAGTTGGCCCGAGGTTTCGGCCACCGGTATGAAGTCGGCCCCACCCAGTTCACCTTTCTCGGGGTGGTGCCAGAAGGTCTGGGCTTCGAAACCGTGCAATTGCTCGGCGCTCACGTCGAAGCGAGGCAAGTAGCGCAGCTCCAGTTGATCCCGTTGCATGGCGTCGCGCAGTTGCTGTTCGTATTGCCGCCGGTCGCGGGCCAGGTTGCCCATGGCTTCCACATACACGCGCCAGGTGTTGCGGCCGGCGGCCTTGGCCGCATACAAGGCGATGTCGGCGTGGCGCAACAGTTCATCGGCACGTTCGTCTCCGGGTTGCGACCAGGCAACGCCGATGCTGACCCCCAGGTACAGGGTATTGCCGTCCAGGTGCATGGGCCGTTGCATGCAATCGATCAGCCGTTCACAGAGTTGATCGAGATCGTCGGCATCGCCCGGGTCGGGCATGACAATGACAAACTCATCACCGCCCAGACGTGCCACCAGATCAGTTCCGCGCACGTTTTGCTGGAGGATATGCGCCACCTCCTTGAGCACTTTATCGCCCACGGCATGCCCCAGGGAGTCGTTGACCGGCTTGAATCGGTCCATGTCCAGGTTCAGCAGCGCCAAGGGCCGACGATCGGCTCGGTCCAGGTGTTCGCGCAGGCAATCGAACAAGCGGTTGCGGTTGGCCAGCCCGGTCAGTGGATCATGCAGGGACAGGTGCTTGATCTGGGCCAGTGCCCGCAATTCGTCGGTGATATCGGTGGCGGTGCCGCGAAAACCCAGGGTGCCCGCTTCGATGGCTCGCACCGAGAGTTTGCAGGTACGGATGCGCTGGTTGCGTGCGGTGTACTCGCACAGCAGCGGCGCCGAGGAGTCGCTGTTGGCACCGCCGAGCAGCCATTGGGCAATCGAGATCGAGCCGCCATGGGGGTGAAGCAGACGGTGCAGAGGTTTGCCCAGCCACTGCGTGGGACTGAAGCCGGTCACTTGTTCGAAGCGTTCCGACAGATAGGTCAGGGTCCCGGTCGAATCGACCTCCCACAACCAGTCGGATGACACTTCGGCAATGTCGCGGAAACGTTCTTCACTGCGTTCCAGCGCCTTGCGATGGGCCAGCAGGCTGGCGTACTGGCGTTCTTGGGCGCGGAGCATGGCCAAGGCATGGCGCAGAACGGCCAGGGCCAGAATGCCCAGCACGAATAACGCCACGGCCAGCAACGGCAGGAGGATTTTGCGCAGATCCTGGCCCGGGGTCTGCGGCCGCCAGGCCAAGGCTTCCAGGGTCAGGTTGTCGAGCAGCAGCTGGGCGGTATCGGCGGGGCCCGGTGTCCTGGCGATATGGGCATCGGGCAGGGCGAAGTCCCGCGCCAGGTTTTCCAGGGCGCCGGGATCAAGGACCTTGACGAAGAGCATCAGGCTGGGCGGGCCGGGGATTTCGGGCACGCTGCTGTCCGTGCCGATGGTGATGGCGGACGCGGCGACATACGCAGGGGCGTCCTCGTGATGGAGCATCTCGACGACCACTTCGTCGTGATTTTGCGCAGCGGCGGCTTTTTTCAACAGCGCTCGCAAGTCGCCGGTCAGCCAGGTGTCGGCATTGACCTCACTCATCTGGCCGTCGATCACCGAATAGACGGTCTGGCCGGTCGGCGAAATGACAAACACGGCCTGGTAGCCATAGAGCGAATACACGCTGCTACCGACGTTTTCCTGGTCATAGGCCCATTCCTTGTCGACGCGGACATGCAGATGCCGGTAGGCGTCGCTCCACTTGGAATAATCGCTCAGGTCCCGTCCGATACCTTTGCGGATCCCCTCGACGGCCCGCTGGGCGAAAAACAGGCTCTGTTCACGGGCGCGGCGGTCCTGGACGCCGGTGATGTTGAGCAGCACGGCGATCGCCAGTGCGGACATGACAAACAGCAGGAGCATGATGGCCGGAAAAGTGCGACGGGTGAAACTTCGGGTTGGCGAACCCGGGGAAAGGACAGTTGAGTCATTGCCAGCAATTTCAATCATAAAAATAAGTCATCAGCCAAAAAGCGATTTCACCCGCACCTGTCTTATATCGGCTGGTGAGCTGATTTACTTAGTCGTGATCACACAGGAACTGGCGGATATGGGGGCTTGCGTCAGGTGCGGGCCTTGAAGCGCAACGTCCATTCGAGGGCGAAGTCCCGCTGGCGCAGGTAACTGACCCCGGCGGCGGCCAGCAGGGTCATGAACGCGGCCAGCGCCGCCAGGGCCATGTCTTTTTGTGAGTCCCATGGGTCCTGTTGGGCGCCGCCCCCACACCACGCAGAAAGCCAGGAGCAGGGACTAATGCCAGTCAGTTAAGCCTCAAACCCGTGGGAGCAAAGCTTGCTCGCGATTGGGGTGAGCCAGTCGACAACGCCATTGATGGGGCTGCCGCCATCGCGAGCAAGCTTTGCTCCCACAGGGGCTGTGTCAGCTTGCGAATGCCAGGCGCAACTCGGCGCACAAGCCGCCGCCGTCGCGGTTGCTCAGGGTCAGTGAGCCGCCCATGGCGATCGCCAATTGCTGGGCGATGGCCAAGCCCAGGCCGGTGCCGCCGGTTTCCCGGTTGCGCGAGCTTTCCACCCGGTAGAACGGCTTGAGCACCTCGGCCAGTTCCTGCTCGCTGATCCCGGGGCCACGGTCCAGCACCTGGATCGCCAGTTGCCCGTTGTCGGCCGGTTGCACCTGGATCTGCGCCGCGCCGCCGAATTTCAAGGCGTTGTCCACCAGATTGACCAGCACCCGCCGCAGGGCATGGGGGCGGGTGTCGATGACGGCGGCGTTTTTCCCGGTCAATTGCACGTCCTTGCCCGTGTCCTGGTAGTCGAACGCCAGGCTGTCGAGGAATGCATCCAGGCTGATCCGGCAACTGGCCTCGGTGGCGCCATGGATGCTGCGGGCATAGGCCACGCCTTCACGCACCAAATGTTCCATTTCGCTCAAGTCGCTCCACAGTTTGTCCCTTTCGATCCCTTCGTCCATGAACTCGGCGCGCAGCTTCATGCGCGTGATGGGGGTCTGCAAGTCATGGGAAATCGCCGCCAGCAACTGCATGCGCTCCTTGAGGTAGGCAGCGATGCGGTCCTGCATGGCGTTGAACGCTTTGGCGGCATGCACCACTTCGGTCGGGCCTTTCTCGTCCAGGCGCACGCCGTGGGCGTTAGGATCGAGGGTTTCCACCGCCTCGGCCAGTCGGGTCAATGGGCCGACGGCGAGGCGCACGGCCAGCCAGGTGCAGCCGATCAAAAGCGCCAACTGCCCGAGCAACACCATCGGCAGCCAGGGGGAGAGGGGCGTCATTGCCGGGCGTACGTCGATGGTCAGCGGGTTGCCGTCCCCCAGGCGCAGGTGCGCCTGATAGTGCATTTTCGGTCCGGGAATCTGTTTGAAGGTCAGGCCGTAGGCCTGGCCGATGGCTTCCTGGATCGAACTGACCGAGATCGGCGCGTCGGCAAGATCCATCGGTTGCCCGGGCTGGCCTTCGTCGAGCAGGTAGCTATAGTTGCGCCGGGCGAGTTTCGGCAGCCAGGCCTGGCGTTCGGCGGCAGGCAGACGGTCAAGAATGGCGACGGAGGTCGAGACGTCGGTTTCCAGGTTGCCGAGCATGGTCGACTTGGCGCTCTGGTAGCGCTCGTAGTACTGGACGCCGAAGGACAGCCCCTGGGCCAGGATCAGGCCGATCAGGAAGATCAGCGATAGCCTCGAGGCCAGCGTACGCGGCCAGCGCAACGATAGGCTCATACCGAGGCCTCGAGGATCTCCACCGGCAGCGAGAACACGTAGCCTTCGCTGCGCACGGTCTTGATGTAGGCCGGCTCCCGGGCATCGTCCAGCAGGCGCTGGCGCAGGCGGCTGACGAGCAAATCGATGGAGCGATCGAACAAGTCGGCGTCCCGGCCCTGGGTCAGGTTAAGCAACTGGTCGCGGTTGAGCACTCGTTGCGGATGATCGAGGAAGACTCGCAACAAACGATATTCGGCGCCGCTCAAGGCAACCATGGTGCCGTCGGTGTCCAGCAGGTGGCGGGCGGTGGTGTCCAGGCGCCAGCGCCCGAACGCCAGCAGGCGGCCGCTTTCGGTGACCACCAGGTTGGGCGGCAGCATGCGGGTGCGGCGCAGCACGGCATTGATGCGGGCCAGCAGCTCACGGGCGGCGAAGGGCTTGACCAGGTAATCGTCGGCGCCCATTTCCAGGCCGATGATGCGGTCGGTTTCGTCGTTGCGCGCGGTGAGCATCAGTACCGGCGTGGCCTTGTGCTTGCCGGCACGCAGCTCCCGGCACAGCACGAGGCCGTCGTCACCGGGCATCATGATGTCCAGCACGATCAGGTCCACCGGGGTCGTTTCCAGGAAGGCGCGCATTTGCCGGCCATCGGCAACGACAGTGGTGCGCAGACCGTTCTTTTTCAGGTAGTTGCCAACCAGCTCTCTGATCTCGCGATCGTCATCCACTATCAACACGTGATCGACATGATCCATGGTGTCCAGCTCCTCGGCGTTTCGTTGTGAGCAGTCTACAGGCGCCGGCCGGCCTGGCTCGCGGCGGTTTGTATTGCAGTGTATCTGGCGCGCGACGGATACACAGCGATGCAAAAAGCCACCTGGCTCGATACAGGCGCGATACCTGCGCGGCATTCAATGGCGTCTATCGAGGCAACACAACAGGCCTCGGCAGGTAAACCCATTGAATCGAGGAATCGCCATGAACAGCAAAGCCATCTACGCCGCCTGCCTATTCGCTGCACTGAACATTTGCACACTGTCGGCCCGGGCCGAAAGCAACGTGCAGGCGCAAACCTACGCCTACGGCACCCACCTGGACATCCAGAAAGTGCTGTCCCTCAGCGAAGACACCGAGCCGACCTGCGGCGTGGTCAACGCCCACATGACCTACCTGGATTCGACAGGCCACAAGCAGGTGTTGGACTACCGCAAGTTTTCCGACAACTGCAGCAACCAGAACTGACCTGCTTTTGTGGCGAGGGAGCTTGCTCCCGCTGGGGCGCGAAGCGGCCCCTTTATTTTCCTGACGCACCCAGTTGTCAGGTCGATTTCGGGGGCTGCTGCGCAGCCCAGCGGGAGCAAGCTCCCTCGCCACAGGGTCTATGTCAGCTTTTTATTTTGAGGTGTTGCCATGCTTCTGATCGCTTTTCTCGGCGGGATCCTGACGATCCTCAGCCCCTGCATTCTTCCGGTGGTGCCGTTTCTGTTTGCCCGGGCCGATCGCTCCCGTGGCTCGGTGCTGCTGACCCTTGGCGGCATGGTGCTGACGTTTGCCCTGGTCTCCAGCCTGGCAGTGGTCAGCAGCGAGTGGGTGCTGCGTGCCAGCAGCGTCGGCCGGCAAGTCGCCTTGGTGGTGATGGTGGTGTTTGCCTTGTCGCTGATCTTCAGTCGGGTCGGCACCTGGCTGGCGCGACCGCTGGTCAGCCTGGGCAATCGCCTGGACGCCGGCGCCGGGCGGATGGCCGGGCCTGTGGCTTCAGTGCTGATCGGGGTCGCCACCGGGTTGCTCTGGGCACCGTGCGCCGGACCGATCCTTGGGGTGATCCTGACCGGCGCCATGCTGCAAGGCGCCAGCGCACAAACCAGTCTGCTGCTGCTCGCCTACGGCCTGGGCAGTGCCTTGTCCCTGGGGACGCTGATCCTGGCCGGGCGCGGGCTGGTCGGACGCCTGAAACTCTCGCTGCCGATCACCACCTGGCTGCGCCGGGGAACGGGAGCGGTGGTGTTGCTGGCGGCCGTGGCGATTGGCACCGGGGCGGATGACCGCTTGTTGGCGGCGACTTCCTCCCAACAATCGGTCACCTTGGAAAAAAGCCTGCTGGAGAACGTGCCCAAGGCCATCGACTATGTGGTGAGCAAGGCTGGGGCAAGTTCCATGCCGGCCCTCGAATCCCAGGGCGCCATGCCTGCGCTGGACGGCGCAGTGCAATGGCTGAACTCACCCCCGCTGAGCAGCGAATCACTCAAGGGCAAGGTGGTGCTGGTGGACTTCTGGACCTACGACTGCATCAACTGCCAGCACACCTTGCCCTATGTGAACGGTTGGGCGAAGAAGTATGAAAAGGACGGGCTGGTGGTGATCGGTGTCCACACCCCGGAATACGGCTACGAGAAGATCATCGACAACGTCCGTGAGCAGGTACGCAAACTGGACATCCACTACCCGGTGGCGATCGACAACCAGTATGCGATCTGGCGCGCCTTCAACAATCAGTACTGGCCGGCCCATTACTTCATCGATGCCAAGGGGCAGGTGCGCTACAGCCACTTTGGCGAAGGGCGCTACGGCGAGCAGGAGCAGGTGATCCAGCAGTTGTTGCAGGAGGCGAAGGCAGGCCAGTGATACCTGTGGCGAGGGAGCTTGCTCCCGCTGGGCTGCGCAGCAGCCCCCCCGAAATCGACCTGACAACTGGGTGCGGCAGGAAAATAAAGGGGCCGCTTCGCGCCCCAGCGGGAGCAAGCTCCCTCGCCACAAAAGCTCACATAGCCACATGTCGGTGCAGCGGTGCTGGCCCCTTGCTCATTTGCATAAGGTCAAACTTCTTTTCTTTCAGAAAGTTGGGCGACAAACCTATGCGTATTTCTATGTGGGTCGTGGCGACGTTTCTCCTGGCCGCCGTTTCGCTTGAGGTCCAGGCCAGGGCGCTGACGCAAAACCAGCAGTCGGTGTGCCGCTGGGGTTCGGACATCGCGGCAGGGGCGCAGGCGTCGAAGCTTTCCGGCGTCAGCCTGTACGGCGCGCGCAAGAAGCTGCAAGTGCGCAAGTTTCCCCGGCCCTGGATGCGCATGACCGCCCTGGGCATTACCGAGCAGACCTACAACAGCGCCTCGCGTCTCAAGCCGGCCGCGGTCAAGCAGACCTACTACGAACAATGTGTCCGTCATGAACTGGCGCGACGATAGGCCTTCAGGCCGGGCTGCGGCCTGGCATTTCGATGCCATGCAGGTTTACCCGTCGATACAGGGTCGCCCGGGAAATGCCCAGGGCCCGGGCAGCGGCGGTGGGTTTCCAGCGGTGGCGCACCAAGGCATCGAGCAGTGCCTGGCGTTCCGGGCTGGCGCTCGGCTCCGGCCCGTGATCGGCGGCGTCCGTGTGGTGCATTGACTCGGGCAGGTGGCTGAGTTGGACCACGCTGGCTTCGCACACCGCGCACGCATAGCGCAGCACATGGCGCAACTGGCGCACATTGCCCGGCCAGTGATAACCGAGCAGGCATTCCAGGGCCGCGCCGCTCAGTTGCACTGTTGCCCCGCAGAGCGCCGACTCCTCGGCAAGAATTCGATTGATCAGCGCCAGCCGGTCGCTGCGCTCGCGCAACGGTGGCAGTTGGAAACGTGCGCCACCGAGGCGGAAATACAAATCCTCGCGAAATTCACCAGCGGCCACCAGGGTCTCCAGGTCGCGGTGGGTGGCGCAGATCACCTGGATGTCCACGGCTTTGCGGCGGGATGCGCCCAGTGGCGCCACTTCACCCTCGGCCAATACGCGTAGCAGGCGGGTCTGCAAGGCCAGCGGCATGTCGCCGATTTCATCGAGGAACAAGGTGCCGCCATCGGCCTGTTGCAACAGGCCCTGCATGCCTTTGGCCGAGGCGCCGGTGAAGGCGCCGGCGACGTAGCCGAACAATTCGCTTTCGATCAGGCTTTCGGGAATAGCGGCGCAGTTCAACGCCACGAAAGGGCGATCACGGCGCTGGCTGGCCTGGTGCAACTGCCGGGCGAACACTTCCTTGCCGGAACCGGTTTCGCCCTGGATCAGCACCGGCAGGTTGCGATCCTTGACCCGCACCGCCAGGCGCAGGCTGTCGGCCAGGCGTGGATCGATTTCCAGCGGGGTCACCGCCACCCGCGAACGTGAACTGGCCCGCTGGCGTGGCGCGCTCAAGCGCCCGTGCATGGCGTGATCGAGCGAGCAGAGGCTTTCGTCCCGGGCACGGTGCAGCAACTGCTGGTCGAACACCTGGCCGATGTGTTGCGGCAACTGCCCGTAATGTTGCAGCAGGTACTGGCGGGCGGCCGGGTTCAAGGCTTGCAGGCAACCGTCGTCGTCCCAGGCGAACAGGAAGTCCGGCTGGCTGTCGACGTAGCCGGCGTTGCGATGGGCCCGCAGCACCCAGTAACCCTGGGCGCTGCTCATGAAAAACGCCTGTTCGATCTCCCGGGCGCTCTGCACCACCATTTGCCGGATCAGGTGCTGCGAGCGCCGATCATCCGGCGAGCGCACTGCCGAGACGTCCAGCACTCCGAGCAATTCTCCCTGGGGGTCGAAGACCGGTGCGGCGGAGCAGGTCAGGCCAATGAACGCCGCCCGGAAATGGTCGCGCTTGTGCACCGTCACCGGGGCCTTGGCCGTGAGCACTGCCGCCACGCCGCAGGTGCCTTCCTCGCCCTCCGACCAACAGGTGCCCAGGTACAGCCCGGCCTTGCGGCAGTCATTGCGAATCGTGGTTTCCACCCGATAGTCGATGGTCTGGCCCTGGGCGTCGGTCAACAGCACGCAGTAGTCGGCATCGCGGACCCGACCATGGAGGCGGGCCACTTCTTCGCTGGCGATATTGAGGAACAGCTCGGAGCGTTCACGGCATTGCTTGAGCACGTCCTGGGAGAGGATGCGCGGGCCCTGCAGTGAACCGGGGTCCAGGTGATGTTGCTCCAGGGAGCGACGCCAGGAGTCGAGGATCAGGTCCGGGACGGGCAGTTGTGGCAATTGGTTCGCGTTTTTCACCACGCGGCTGACGCAATCCACGTGCGCCCGGGAGTGAGCGGAAAGCATAGGGGCCTCCGATTCAGCTTCTTATCGTTGTGCGCACATTAAGCGCCGTTCCCCGGGTGCAGACAAGCTCGACGGGTTCTTCGGGTGGTGTGAGACGCCACGTCTCAGGGTCTCGCCGCAACCTCGTGCAGGCTGACATGGAGCGTCTCACCGGGGCTCGGTTCGCTGCATCGAAAATCCCATGGGGGCCGCTCTGGCCCGGGCTTTGAGCAGGTTTTTTTCACAACTGGCACCGCCCTTGCTCTACCTCTGGAGCCCGCTCGACGGGTCATCCAATAATAACAACGAGGTGTCTATGGTTTCCTGCCCAGGCCGTGTGCCTGCTCTCTCCACGGTGGTGTCATGAGTCGCCGGCCATTGACCGTGGGCATCATCGCCAACCCCGCATCGGGCCGTGACGTGCGGCGCCTGACCGCCAATGCCGGGCTGTTTTCCAGCACTGACAAGGTGTCGGTGATCCAGCGCTTGCTGGCCGCTTTCGGCGCCACCGGCGTCGAACAGGTGTTGATGCCCACCGACATGATTGGCATGGCCGCCGCCGTGCTGAAGAACAGCCACAGCCGCCAGGCCCGCAGCAGCCACTGGCCGGCCCTGGAGTTCCTCGACCTGACCTTGCGCCAGACCGTCGAAGACACCCGTCGGGCCGCACGCCTGATGGCCGAGCGCGAGGTGGCGTTGATCGCCGTGCTTGGCGGCGACGGCACCCACAAGGCGGTGGCCGCCGAAGTGGGGGACATCCCATTGCTAACCCTGTCCACCGGCACCAACAACGCCTTTCCCGAACTGCGCGAGGCCACCAGTGCCGGCTTGGCCGGAGGGTTGTACGCCAGTGGTCGAATCCCGGACTCGATCGGCTTGCGCCGCAACAAGCGCTTGTTGGTTTGTGATGCCGGACGTGGCCTGCGCGAAGTCGCCCTGGTGGACGTCGCCGTGTCGCCCCTGCGGTTTGTCGGCGCCCGGGCCATCAGTCGGGCACAGGACCTGGCCGAAGTCTTCGTGACCTTCGCCGAACCGCAATCCATTGGCCTGTCGGCGCTGTGCGGCTTGTGGTTTCCGGTTTCACGCCAGGCCCCGGGTGGCGCCTGGATGCGCCTGGACCCGCAATCCCCCGAAGCGCTGCTGGTGCCGCTCGCGCCGGGGCTGTTGCAGGGCTGTGGCGTGCTCGCCGCCGGCTCCCTGGAACCCGGTGTCGCCCATGGCCTGTCGCTCTCCAGCGGCACTCTGGCCCTGGATGGCGAACGGGAAATCGAATTCAACGCGCAGGACCGGCCCACGGTCACCCTCGATGCCGGCGGTCCACTGAGCATCGACGTCAACGCGGTGCTGGCCTACGCCGCGCAACACCGTTTGCTGGCCATCGGCCGCGAACACCCGCAACACCCTCTGAATCTTCAAGAAGACACCCCAGGAGAATAAAAATGTCGACACCGCTCACCCACGATCAACTGCTGCACGCCTACCAGGTGATGCGCACCATCCGCGCCTTCGAAGAGCGCCTGCACGTGGAGTTCGCTACCGGCGAAATTCCCGGTTTCGTCCACCTCTATGCCGGCGAAGAAGCCTCGGCCGCCGGCGTCATGGCCCACCTGGGCGATGACGATTGCATCGCCTCCAACCACCGTGGTCACGGCCATTGCATCGCCAAGGGCGTGGACGTCTACGGGATGATGGCCGAGATCTACGGCAAGAAAACCGGCGTCTGCCAAGGCAAGGGCGGCTCGATGCACATCGCCGATTTCGAGAAAGGCATGCTCGGCGCCAATGGCATCGTCGGTGCCGGCGCGCCGCTGGTGGTCGGCGCGGCTTTGGCGGCCCGGCTCAAGGGCACCGATAGCGTCGCCGTGGTGTTTTTCGGCGACGGTGGCTCCAACGAGGGCGCGGTGTTCGAAGCCATGAACATGGCCTCGGTGTGGAACCTGCCGTGCCTGTTCATCGCCGAAAACAATGGCTACGCCGAAGCCACCGCCTCCAATTGGTCAGTGGCCTGCGATCACATCGCCGACCGTGCGGCCGGGTTCGGCATGCCCGGAGTGACGGTGGATGGCTTTGACTTCTTTGCCGTGCATGAAGCCGCCGGGGCCGCCGTCGAACGCGCCCGTGCCGGGGAAGGGCCGTCGCTGATCGAGGTCAAGCTGACCCGCTACTACGGCCACTTCGAGGGCGACGCTCAAACCTATCGGGCGCCCGACGAGGTCAAGCATTTTCGCGAGAACCAGGACTGCCTGATGCAGTTCCGCGAGCGCACCACTCGGGCCGGCTTGCTCACCGTCGAGCAGTTGGACCAGATCGACAAGGAGGTGGACATGCTGATTGAAAACGCCGTGTACAAGGCCAAGTCCGATCCCAAGCCCTCCGCGGCGGACCTGCTGACCGACGTCTACGTCAGCTATCCCTGAACGCCCCCCTGAATAACAACAATAGAGAATCCCATCATGGCGAGAAAAATCAGCTATCAGCAGGCAATCAACGAGGCCCTGGCCCAGGAAATGCGCCGCGACTCCAGCGTCTTCATCATGGGTGAGGACGTGGCCGGTGGCGCCGGCGCACCCGGTGAAAACGACGCCTGGGGCGGCGTGCTCGGCGTTACCAAGGGGCTTTACGACCAGTTCCCCGGACGCGTGCTGGACACGCCGCTGTCGGAAATCGGTTACGTCGGCGCGGCGGTCGGGGCCGCCACCTGCGGCGTGCGCCCGGTGTGCGAACTGATGTTCGTCGACTTTGCCGGTTGCTGCCTGGACCAGATCCTCAACCAGGCGGCGAAGTTTCGCTACATGTTCGGCGGCAAGGCCTCCACGCCCCTGGTGATCCGCACCATGGTTGGCGCCGGCCTGCGCGCCGCCGCCCAGCATTCGCAGATGCTCACGTCCTTGTGGACGCACATTCCGGGACTGAAAGTAGTGTGCCCATCGTCGCCTTACGACGCCAAGGGCCTGCTGATCCAGGCGATCCGTGACAACGACCCGGTGATCTTCTGCGAGCACAAATTGCTCTACAGCATGCAGGGCGAGGTGCCGGAAGAGCTCTACACCATCCCCTTTGGCGAGGCCAATTTCCTGCGCGACGGCAAGGACGTGACCCTCGTGTCCTACGGGCGCACCGTCAACACCGCCATGGACGCGGCGCGGAGCCTGGCCGGGCGTGGCATCGACTGCGAAGTCATCGATCTACGCACCACCAGCCCGCTGGACGAGGACAGCATCCTCGAAAGTGTCGAGAAGACCGGGCGCCTGGTGGTGATCGATGAGGCCAACCCACGCTGTTCCATGGCCACCGATATTTCGGCGCTGGTGGCGCAGAAAGCCTTTGGCGCGCTCAAGGCGCCGATTGAAATGGTCACCGCGCCGCACACCCCGGTGCCGTTCTCCGATTCGCTGGAAGACCTGTACATCCCTGACGCGGCGAAGATCGAACAAGCCGTGCTCAACGTGATCGAGTGGAGCAAGCGCTGATGAGCCAGATTCATACCTTGACCATGCCCAAGTGGGGCCTGTCGATGACCGAGGGCCGGGTCGATGCCTGGCTCAAGGAGGAGGGCCAGGTCATCACCAAGGGCGATGAAGTGATGGACGTCGAGACCGACAAGATCTCCAGCAGCGTCGAAGCGCCGTTTTCCGGAGTCCTGCGCCGCCAGATCGCCCGGCAGGACGAAACCCTGGCGGTCGGCGCCTTGCTCGGTATCGTGGTCGACGGCGAAGCCAGCGATGCCGAGATCGACGCGGTCATCGAACAGTTCCAATCGACCTTTGTGCCTGGCGACACGGCCGACGAAGACAGTGGGCCGAAACCGCAGAAAGTCGAATTGGATGGCCGCTTGATCCGCTATTTCGAGCGCGGCGAGGGCGGTACGCCGTTGTTGCTGGTGCATGGTTTCGGCGGCGACTTGAACAACTGGTTGTTCAACCATGAGGCGTTGGCGGCCGGGCGCCGGGTCATTGCGCTGGACCTGCCGGGCCATGGTGAGTCCGGCAAGGTCTTGCAACGGGGCGATCTGGATGAGTTGAGCGGCGTGGTGCTGGCCTTGCTCGATCACCTGGACATCAACGCTGTGCACCTCGTCGGGCATTCCATGGGCGGCGCCGTGTCGCTGAACACGGCACGGCTGGCGCCCCGGCGGGTGCGTTCCCTGACCTTGATCGGCAGCGCCGGGCTGGGTTCGGAGATCAACGGCAGCTACCTGCAAGGTTTTGTCGAAGCGGCCAACCGCAACGCCCTCAAGCCGCAACTGGTGCAACTGTTTTCCAATGCCGAACTGGTCAACCGGCAAATGCTTGACGACATGCTCAAGTACAAGCGCCTGGAGGGAGTGGACGCCGCGTTGCAACAGCTGTCCTCGAGGTTATTCGCCGATGGCCGCCAGCAAACCGACCTGCGCGAAGTGGTACAGGCCGGCCAGGTGCCGACCCTGGTGGTCTGGGGCAGCGACGACGCGATCATTCCAGTGACCCACAGCGAAGGATTGAGCGCACAGGTCGAGGTGCTGCCCGGTCAGGGCCACATGGTGCAGATGGAAGCGGCCGAACAGGTCAACTCGTTGATCCTGGCATTCATTCAGCAGCACTGATCAAGCGGGCGGCGAGGTGATTCGTCGCCCCAACAAAACTTCTGGAGGCAACGTCATGAACGTTTCAATCAAGCCCACCCGCAGCATGCGCGCCGCTGTCTGGCATGGCCGCAACGACATCCGCGTCGAAGACGTGCCACTGCCGGTTTCGCCGCCCGCCGGTTGGGTGCAGATCCGTGTGCAATGGTGCGGAATCTGCGGTTCCGACCTGCATGAATACGTGGCCGGGCCGGTGTTCATCCCGGTGGACGCGCCACACCCGCTGACCGGGATCAAGGGCCAGTGCATCCTCGGTCATGAGTTCTGCGGCGAAATCGTCGAACTGGGCGCCGGTGTCGAAGGCTTCAGTGTCGGTGAACCGGTGGCGGCGGACGCCTGCCAGCACTGCGGCACCTGCTATTACTGCACCCACGGGCTCTACAACATCTGCGAGAACCTGGCCTTCACCGGGCTGATGAACAACGGTGCGTTCGCGGAACTGGTCAACGTGCCAGCCAATCTGCTCTACAAACTGCCCGCCGATTTCCCTGCCGAGGCCGGTGCGCTGATCGAGCCGTTGGCGGTGGGTATGCATGCGGTGAAAAAAGCCGGGAGCCTGCTGGGCCAGAACGTGGTGGTGGTCGGCGCCGGGACCATCGGCCTGTGCACCATCATGTGCGCCAAGGCCGCCGGGGCGGCCCAGGTGATCGCCCTGGAAATGTCCGGCGCCCGCAAGGCCAAGGCCCTGGAAGTCGGGGCCAGTCATGTGATCGATCCGAACGAATGCGACGCCCTGGCCGAAGTCCGCCGCCTGACCGGTGGCCTGGGGGCCGATGTCAGTTTCGAATGCATCGGCAACAAGCACACCGCCAAACTGGCCATCGACTTGATCCGCAAGGCCGGCAAATGTGTGTTGGTGGGCATTTTCGAGGAACCCAGCCAATTCAATTTCTTCGAACTGGTCTCCACCGAAAAACAGGTGCTCGGTGCGCTGGCCTACAATGGTGAATTCGCCGATGTGATTGCCTTCATTGCCGATGGGCGCTTGGACATCTCGCCGCTGGTGACCGGGCGCATCCAGTTGGAGGAGATCGTCGGGCAGGGCTTCGAGGAACTGGTGAACAACAAGGAACACAACGTGAAGATCATCGTGTCTCCTGCACGGATCTGAGAGCGCCCGGGTGGGCGATTTGGCGATGGCCGGCAGCGGCCATCGCATTTTTTCCGGCCTGGGGAGACTTTCAGTCCAGCCGATAGCCTTGCCAGACGGTCCTTTCGTTGAGTTGCAGTTGCTGCTCTTCTTCTTGCCGAAACGTACGGTCGCAATCAAGGAAGAACTCATCAAGCTGCGGTGGTTTGATGGCGGTAGCGCTGAGCATCGAATGCACCTGGCCGCGGTGATGGATCTGATGTTCGAACAGGTGCAACAGCAGCCGGTCGATGCACTCGCGCACGACACCGTCGGCCCGCACCAGGTCGACGCAGCGGGCGAGGTCTGTTTCCCGCAGGGCTTCGCAGAACGCCACCAGCCGCTGGTCGGTTTGGGTTTGGCTTTGCTTCAGTTGGGCAAAGGCCAGGGTTTCAGAAAAGTCCTTTATCTGGCCGTCCCGGTCGCCTTCCAGAGCGGTGAGGTAATAACGGTCCACTTCCAGGATGTGGCACAGCGTGGCTTGGATGGACGGGAAGAACCCCGTGCGCGGCGCCGTGTAGTCTGCCTCGCTCAGCTGCGTGCAGGCGCCGAGCAGTCTGTGGTTGGCCCATCGGTTGTTCAGGGCCTGGGCCAGGAAGTAATTCATGGAAAGCCTCATCGAAACGTTGTGGGAATGAGCTTGCTCGCGAAGAGGGACGGCACATCCAGCATAGCCGGCTCTGGCAGACCGCTACCGCGAGCAAGCCCTCTCCCACAGGCTGGGCTTGCGGGTTAGGCTGGACCTTAAAGCCCCACATCCGGCAACACCGGCCGATTGGCCATGGCCTTGGCCATGATCTGTTCCACGTACAGCCGGTCTTCCTCTGGCAAGGCCAGGCGCGGTGGGCGGGTGAGGGCGCTGCCGCGACCGGCGATGGCTTCGCACAGCTTGATGCATTGCACCAGATCGGCGCGGGCGTCCAGGTGCAGGATCGGCATCAGCCATTCGTAGATCGGCATCGCCTCGGCGAAGCGTCCGGCGCGGGCCAGGCGGAAAATGGTCTCGCCTTCCTGCGGGAACACGTTGGACATGCCCGAGACCCAACCTTCGGCCCCCACGGCAAGGCTTTCCAGCACTACGTCATCGAGGCCTGCGAACAACACAAAACGGTCGCCGACTTCGTTGCGCACGTCGATGAAGCGCCGGGTATCACCGGAGGAATCCTTGAAACACACCACGTTGTCGCAATCGGCCAAGGAAATCAGGATGTCCGGTGTCACGTCATTCTTGTAGATCGGCGGGTTGTTGTAGACCATCAGCGGCACATCGGCGTGGCGGGCCACGTAGCGGAAATGCTCGGCGGTCTCGAAGGGCTTGGAGCCGTAGACCAGCGCCGGCATCAGCATCACCCCGTCGACGCCCACCTTGCGCACCGCGTTGGCGACCTTGGCGGCCTGCACGCTGGTGAACTCGGCCACGCCGCAGATCACCGGCACGCGGCCGCGAGAGGCGTCTACCGCCACTTCAGTCACGGCGATTTTTTCTTCGGCGCTCAAGGAGGTGTTTTCCCCCACCGATCCGCAGACCACCAGGCCGGAAACGCCATCACGGATGACGTTGGAAATCACCTGGTGGGTTTTTTCCAGATTGATGGAAAAGTCATCGTTGAATTGGGTGGTGACGGCAGGGAAGACGCCGCTCCAGTTGATGCGTTTGCTCATGGTTGTCTCCGGTGGTTAAGGGGATTTTTCATATACGCAGGTAAAGTTGAGTCGAGTACATAGCTTTTGTGGCGAGGGAGCTTGCTCCCGCTGGGCTGCGAAGCGGCCCCAATCACTACCTGGCGACTCGGTGTGTCAGGTAGATCCAGAGGGCCGCTGCGCGACCCAGCGGGAGCAAGCTCCCTCGCCACAGGGGATGTGCAAGATTCGAAATTCATGCGCCAGGCCAGGTGTCCGAAAGCCGATAGCCCTGGGGCCACGGATCGGCCGGGTCGAGCAACAGCTGATGGGTCCCGGTGATCCACGCCCGTCCGGCGATGCACGGGTAGATCGCCGGGCGTCCGGCCACGTCGGTCAAAGAGTCGATGCGGCAGTGGAATTCGGAGCCGATGATCGAGCGGCCGATAAAACGCTCGCCGACCTGCATCAAGCCCTTGGCGTGCAGCACCGCCATACGTGCCGAGCAACCGGTGCCGGTGGGAGAACGGTCGATCTTGCCGGGCTGGATCACCACGGCATTGGCGCCGGTGGCGATGCCGTTTTCCTGGACGATGGGCGCGGCGATCTGGCAGAACGAGATGTGCGACCAGTCGGGGTTCAGCGGATGCACGAAGCCCAATTGTTCGTTGGCGGCGCGGGTGATCTTCAAGCCCACGGCCACCAGCTCGGCGGCCTCGTCGGGGCGAATGGCAAAGCCCAGGCGTTGGGCGTCGACGATGACAAAGCTGTCGCCGCCATAAGCGGTGTCCACCTGCAGGGAGCCCAGGCCTTCAACTTCGATCCAGGCATCGAGGCGGTCGGCGAAGGAGGGCACGTTCTTGATCTCGACCCGTTGCACCTTGCCGTCGCGGCAGTCGGCCACGGCTTCGATCAGACCGCCCGGCGCTTCGAGCACCAGGCGGGTCTGGGGTTCGGTCATCGGCAGGATGCCGCTGTCCAGCAGCACGGTGGCGACGCACAGCGAGTTGGAGCCGGACATCGGCGGCGTGTCGGCCGGTTCCATGATGATCCAGGCCATTTGCGCCCGCGGGTCCTTGGCTGGCACCAGCAGGTTGACGTGACGGAACACGCCGCCACGGGGTTCGTTGAGGACAAAGTTGCGCAGGGTCTGGTCCTGGGCGATCCAGCGTGACTGTTCCCACACGGTGGCGCCGGGTGGTGGGGCGACGCCGCCGACGATCACATCGCCGACTTCGCCTTCGGCGTGGCAACTGACTACATGGATGATTTTTGATGAGCGCATGGATCAATCCTTGTGTTGTCTGTTCGGGCCCCTTCGCGAGCAGGCCATCCGCTATTTCACCGACTTGAGAAACGCCGCCGTCTCGGGCTGCATCGGGTTGCCAATCACCTGGTCCGGCGGGCCGATCTCATGGACCCGGCCATTGCAAAAGAACGCCACGCGGTCGGACACGTCCCGGGCGAAGCGGATCTCGTGGGTCACCAGCACCATGGTCATGCCGTCTTCGGCGAGCATGCGCATGGTGTCCAGTACTTCACCCACCAGTTGCGGGTCCAGGGCCGAAGTGGCTTCGTCGAAGAGCATGTAGTCCGGTGACATCGCCAGCGCTCGGGCGATGGCCATGCGTTGTTGCTGGCCGCCGGAAAGCTTGCCTGGGAAGGCCTTGAGCTTGTCCCCCAGGCCCACGTGCTCAAGCTGTTGCACCGCCAGTGCTTCGGCGTCCTGCTTGCTTTTGCCCAACACCTTGCGCGGCGCCAGCATCACGTTTTCCAGCACGGTCAAGTGAGGGAAGGCGTTCCATTGCTGGAACACGATGCCGATCTTCTGCCGCAGGCGATTGAGGTCGGTGGCGCGGTCATGGACCTCGATGCCGTCCACGCGAATGTTGCCTTTCTGGATCGGTTCCAGGCCGTTGATGCACATCAGCAGGGTCGACTTACCGGAGCCGGAACCGCCGATGATCGACACCACTTCGCCCTTGTCCACCGTCAGGCTCACACCCTTGACCACTTCCAGGTCACCGAAGGATTTGTGCACGTTTTCGATCTCAATCATTTTCCTGCCACCTTCTTTCCAGGCGTGCGCCAAGGCGGGCGACCACCAGGCTCATGACGTAGTAAATGAGGCCCGCGATGCACAGCACCAGCAGGGGTTCCTGAATGCGCGTGACGATGGTTTGCGATGCCCGCAGCAATTCAACGATGCCGATCCACATCACCAGCGCGGTGTCCTTCATCACGCCCAGCACCAGGTTCAGCCAGCCGGGAAACGCCACCCGCGTGGCAATCGGCAGGACGATGAAGCGCAGGTCCTGCACATAGCTCAGGCCCAGCGACCGACTGGCTCGACGGGTGCTCGACGGCACCGCCAGCACGCCACCGCGGACGATCTCGGTGAAGTACGCCGCGGCATAGACGCCGAGGACGATGCAACCGACGGCGAAGGCGCTGAGGTTCAGGCCGGCGATGCTCTTGAGCGAGTTGAACAGCACAAACTGGATCAGCAGCGGCACGCTGCGGAACACGTCCAGCAACCAGGCCAACGGCAGGCTGGCCCGTGGCAACAACGCCCGCAACAGACCGAACAGCAACCCGGCCAGGGTGCCCAAAAGGATCGACCAGACGGTCAGTTGCAGCGTGACCCAGGCCCCTTCGAGCAAATACAGCAGGTCGTTAACGCTGAGGCTTGTAGAGAACATGACCCACGCTCCTCAATACCGAAACAGCCGCCAGGACAACAGCCGGGCCAACCCGACGATCAGCTTGGCGATCAGGTAATACAGCACCGCCGCGAGGGCGAAGTATTCGAAGGTGCGGAAGGTCTTGACGTTGTATTCCTGGGTGACACCGGTGAGGTCGTTGTTCAGGCCGACGACCACGCCCAGGGACGTCATCAACACCGCCCAGACCATCTGGTTGGTCAACGGGTAGAACACGATGCGCAACAGTTGCGGGACGATGATCATCCGGTACGCCTGGAAGGCGCTCATCCCCAAGGAGCGGGCGGCGCGCATTTGCGTACCGGGCACGGCCTTGAGACCGCCGCGAAAGTTTTCCGCCAGGTAGCCGGCGTTGTTGAAGGTGATCCCGGCCAGCAAGGCCAGCCAGGAGCTGACGTGCAGCCCGAGGGAGCCGAGGCCGAAGTAGAGGATGTAGATCTGGAACAGCGAGGGCGTGTTGCGGGCGATGGACACCCAGCCATTGCCCACGCCCCGCAGCAAGCGATTCTGGGCCTGGCGCATTACCGTCAGCACCAGGGCGATCAGTACGCCGAAAATCATCGACAGCGCAGCGGTCTCGAACGTCACCCAGGCCCCGGCGAGCATGTCGGGCAGCGCACGCAAGGCCGGGCGCCATTGGAAGCTGTAGTCAAACATGGGGCTGGCTCCCGGTGCGGGTGGGTTGCAGCCACGTCGGCGGCTGGCCGGCGGTGGCGGCGGTACACGCGGCCTCGACGCATTCGGCAAGGGCGGCAAAGTGCACGCCGCGACCGACCAGGCCGGGTGCGTAGTGGGCGTATTTACCGGAGTTGGTCATCAGCGTGGTGGCGTGGGGCGGGATCACCGGCTCACCCAACATGCACCAACAGGTGTCGGTCACCAGCACCGCGCCGAAGGCCTCGATGGCGGTCAGATACCCGGCTTTACGGGCCTGCTCCAGCACCGCCCGACCGCAGGTGATCGCCAGCACCACATACGGATGCTTGACCCGACCGGCGCACAAGGTCGCGAGGGTGGCGAATTCACTGAGGGAGAAATGCGGATTGCCCAGGGACACTACGTCCACCCAGTTGTCCCGGGCGCTGTTGAGCTCACGCCAACTGGCAAGCAGGCCTGCGGCATCGACGCTTTCCTGCGCCAAGGTGACGTCGCGCTGCAGGACATCGGCCGGATCGAGGGCTTCGGGCGTCACCCCGGCGATGTGGAACAGCGGCGCAGCGCTGGTTGTGGCGAACGCGGCGCCAAAGGCCTTGAGGTCGTCCAGGGTGGGCGCGGCGTGTTCCAGGCCACGTATCAACGGAATGCGCCGGCCTGCCAGGCCGCCGATGTGATAGCCCAGCAGCGGATAGAAACTGTCATCGACGTGACCCAGCGCCGGCACGTCGACGATCAGCCGGGCCTTGCGCGGGTCGTCGAGATGGCAGCCGGTAAACGGCGCTCGCCCGCACAGGGCAATGCAGATATCGAGAAAGTCCGGGTACTTCTGCGTACGCGCGCCCAGCACGCTGTTGGCGTAGACCACGGCGTTGGATTCAGCCCAGACGATTTGTTCGCCGGCCTTTGGCGCGGTGTCCAGCAGGTAGGGGGCGCAGGTGAAACTCAGTTGCGCGCCCATCGCCATGTAGGCATCGCCCAAGGCACTGGCCGGCTCGCCCAAGGCCGGATCGACACCCAGTTCCCGCCAGCGCCGCTGGTCCACGGAGATGGAGTTGAGCGTGGTGGGGACGCGAACCTTTGCCCCCCACTGCACCAGTTGCTCGGCAAAGCGCAGGCTGGCTGGACCTGTGTAGATGCAGCCGTCGATGTGGGCCTGGGTGACGTCCAGCAGTTGCGTGGCGCCCTGGATCTCGGCCATGCGCAGCACGATCTGCATCGCCACTTGGGCAGCCTTGCCGTGGGTGCCGTCGAGCAACGCCCGGTCCTGTTCGTTCAGCTCCAGGGTTGAGAAAGTGGACGGCTGCGGCGCTGCGTCGGAACCTTGCCAACCGTCGTTTGGGGGCCGGCCAGACAGTGTCAGGACGTCGCCTTCCAGGCGCACGAAACCCTGGCCGCGCAGCCCATTGAAGGCCTCATGCCCCACGCACAGCACCGGCAGCGAGCGTTGGAAAATCACCTGCGCCACCAGCACGCCCAGGGTCAGGATTTCATCGGCTTCGGCGAGCACCAGGGCCGCGGGTGCGTGGCCGTTGCTGATCAGCTCCATCAAGACGCTGCTGCCGGTGCAGGAGCCGCGTCCGCTGGGGATCGCCAGCACGCGCCCCGCCAGGCGCTGACCACTCAAGGGATGGTGGCGATCGATGACTTCGCCGCTGGCCGGATCGACCCCGCCCCAGAAACTCAGCCCCACCTCGGCGAACAGCAGGGCGCCCTGGGCGGCACCCTCCACCAGGCTGCGGCCTTTCACACGGACAGGCGTGCTTGGCATGCGCCGATCCTCAGTAATAGACCTGGGGAACGGTCAGGTTGGCCGGCGGGATGTCGCTGCCCACCCATTTGACGAACAGTTCCTTGTAGCGACCCGTGCGCACCTGCTGGTTGACGAACAGGTTGAGGTAGTTGAGCAGGCCGTATTCGCTGCGCTTGGCACCGAGGGACACATAGTCGATGACGTAGGGCGCGTCACCGGCGATCTTCAGGCCCTTGTACTTGCCCGACTTGATGGTCGCGGCGGCCACGGTGTTAGTCACCACGGTGGCATCGATGTGCCCCTGGGCGACGGCCAGCAAGGTGTCGTTCTGCGACTGGTAGGCGCGGAAGCTGCCACTGCCCCAGCTCTTCTGGTCCTTCTCCAGGGCGATGGCTTCGTAGGTGCTGCTGGTATTGCCCAGGGCTTTGCCCTTGAGGTCGGCGTAGCTGTTGATGCCGGTGTTGTCGCGGGTCAGCACGACCATCTGGAAGGCGAAGTAGGGCACGGTCAGGCCCACGGTCTTGGCCCGCTCCAAGGTGTCGGATGTGGAGGCGACGATGACATCGGCGCGACCGGACAGCAGCGCGGGGATTCGGTCGGAGAATGGGGTTTCCACCACTTCGGCATCTACACCGAGGACCTTCGCCAGATCGTTGCAATAGTCCACGTCGAATCCCGCCGGTTTATTGCTTTCGTCGCGAAAGCCCATCGGGGGGAAGTCCAGGGTCACGGCGCAACGCAGCTTGCCGGAGCCGATGATGTCATCGAGCTTGTCGGCGTGGGCGGGGGCGATGAAAAGCGGAGTGAGGACAACGCTGAGGGCTACGGCCAATGCAGGGTTTTTCATAAATGCCTCGCTGTCGAATAAATGCGGTGAGATATCGTATTGAGGATTTCGTATACGATATTAGATAAGCAATCAGCGTGCCTGTTTCTGGTAGCGCCACAGCAATGCCACCGGAGGGCTGGACTAGAGGCTTTCATGCCGGGCGGTAACCAGCAGGGCAAGGGTGGTGCTGGCGCCAGGGTGTTACAGATGGGAGCACCCACGGGGCTCGATGCCCCAAGAGGGAACAAGGGTCAGCGCTGATTCTCGCGATATTGGCTGGGGGACAGGCTGGTCAGGGCCCGGAACTGGCGGCTGAAGGCGCTGTGGTCGGTGTAACCGCAGCGCAGGGCGATCTCGGTGATCGGCAGGTCTTTGTCGAGTAACAGCCGCGAGGCTTCTTCCAGCCGTGCCTTGTGAATCATCTGTCGCGGCGTGAGTTGGAAGATGCGTTTGCAGTGCCGCTCCAATTGCGCCACCGACAATTCGGCAATGGCGGTCAGCTCGGCAAGGCTGATGGGGCGGGCGAAGTGCTGCTTGATATGGGCGTCCACCGCCGCCAGTTTGTGGAACGCCGGATGGCCCGATTGCGGCAGTTGCAGGTCGCGGGAAATACCGGCCAGGCCGACGATCTGGCCGTTTGGATCGTGCAGGGCGAGCTTGTGGGTCAGGCACCATACAGGTTGGTTGCCGTAATACAAATGCAGTTCGAGCTGGTCGGCCAACTCCCGCCCGCTGGCCAGCACCCGGCGGTCCTGTTCGGTGTACAGCGGGCCGAAGCGCTCGGGGAACACCTGTTCGGCGGTGAGGCCGAGCAGGTCGCCGCTGTGTTTGAAACCGCAGCGGCGGGCCAGGGTCTGGTTGACGAAGGCGTAGCGGGCCTGCTTGTCCTTGATGAAAAACACCACGTCCGCGAGGGTATCCAGCAGCGGGGCGATGGGCTGCAGGCTGCGCAGCAGGGTGTCGAGGTCGCAGGGGGCGAAGGGGGTGAGCGAGGGGTACATGGCCGACGTCGTCTTTTTTGTGGGAGCGATGGCGGAGTGTCAATCGAAAATGCGCCGTCTGTCACGCCGCTATCGCGAGCAGGCTCGCTCCCACCGGGGATTGGGGTGAGTGCAGATCAGTCAGGTGGGTGGGGTTTCTTCCAGGGCCAGCAAGGTTTCGATCCGCGCCGGGCTGAAGGGCGGGCGGGGGGCGGGCGGTGTCCAGCCGAACAGGTGTTCCAGGGCGGCGCCGCACACTCGGCCCTGGCAGGCGCCCATGCCGCAGCGGCTTGCCAGTTTTGCTTCGCGCCAGTTTTCGTGGCCGACCAGTTCGCCGTACGGTACGTCTTCGCAGCGGCAGACCAGGGTGTCGCTGCGGGCCAGGGCCTTGAGCCGTGGATCGAGGACGAAGGCCTGGTTCAATGCCCCGGCGAAACTCTGCCAACGTGCGCGGCGCGGCCACAGTTGCTGGGCAGCCGCGCTATTGCCGACGGCGGCATGGCCGGCGATGGCGCCTTCCACCAGCGCCAGTTCGCTGCCGCCGAAACCGGTGCATTCGCCTGCCGCATAATGTTCATGGCGAGTGGTCGCTTGCCAGGCGTCAACCGCCAGCGCCTGGTCTTCAACCGCGCAACCCAGGGCCTGGCCTAATTGGGTATTGGGAATGAGCCCGAAACCACAGGCGAGCCGGTCGCAGGCCAATTCAATCGTCTTGCCTTGCTGATACAGGCGCACGCCCTCCAGCCGTTCCCGACCGAGCGCTTCCACCACGTGGGTGTCGGTGCGGTAGTGCCGGTCGAACAGACTGAACGATTGGAAAAACTTCCCCGGCCAGCGCGGCAGTTGTGCGGCGAAACCGGCGACGGCGCCGCGACGGGCCTGCTCGGCGATGCGCAGCACCTGTGCACCTTGATGCTTTGCCGTGGCGGCGCTGGCCAGCAGCAAGGGGCCGCTGCCGGCGATGACCAGCCGTTCGCCGCGCACCGGCAAGCCACCCTTGATCAGCGCCTGCAAGCCGCCAGCACCGGTCACGCCGGGGAGTGTCCAGCCGGGAAACGGGAGCAGTCGTTCGCGGGCACCGGTGCAGAGAATCAAGCGCTCGTAGCTGATTTGCCAGCCGCGCTCGGCATCTTCCACCAGCAAGGTTTTATCCGCCGCGCAGGCGATCACACGGGTGCCGGCATGGCAACGTACGTTGGCGCAGGTTTGCAGTTGCTCGCGCAGGCGTCGGGCGGCGCTGTGCAGGTTGGCCTGGGGGCCGTCGCGCCAGATCTGCCCACCGGGCAGCGGGTTGTCGTCCAGCAGCACGATGCGCGCGCCGCTGCTGGCTGCGGCGAGGGCGGCGGCCATGCCGGCGGGGCCGGCGCCGATGATCAGCAGGTCGGTGGTTTCGTTCATGGTCGGGTCTGGACCTGCATGCCGTCGAGGCACAAGGTCTGGCAGGCCAGGCGTCGACGACCGTCGATCAGCACCCGGCACTCCTGGCAGATACCCATGCCGCACAAGGGCGCACGGCGCTGGCCGCTGACCGAGGTGCGACTGCAACCATCCGCGCCCAGCGCCAATGCCGCCGCGACGCTGGTGCCGTTGGCCACTGACAATGGGTGGCCGTCGAGGAATAGATCAGGCATGGGAGCAATCCTCCAGGGGTAAAGGGATATCAGCGCCAAACGCCCATCCCGTGGCGAGGGAGCTTGCTCCCGCTGGGGCGCGCAGCGGCCTCGACAACGATCTGACAACTCGGTGTGTCAGGCCAATCCAGGGGACTGCTGCGCAATCCAGCGGGAGCAAGCTCCCTCGCCACAAGGACTTGTGTCGGGCTTCAGGCATGGGCCGGCTCTCCAAGAAAACGCTGCGGCAGGTAAGCTTGAGGCGCCAGCGGCGAGGTTTCGTTGAACAGTTGGGCGACCAGCAGGTCAGCCGTCGCCGGTGCCGTGGTGACCCCCAGGCCTTCATGACCCACCGCCAGCCACAGTCCCTGGCGCTGTGGATGTTGGCCCACCAGGGGTAAGCCGTCGGGGCTCGCTGCGCGAAAACCGGTCCAGGCCCTGATGCCGTTCAGATGCGCCAATCCTGGCAGGTATTCGACGGCGCGCTTGAGCATCTTCGCCAGCATCCAGCCTTCCACCTGAGGGTCAAGCGTGCCGAACTGCCGCGAGGCGCCAATGAACAATTGCCCGGTCGGGCGCGGCTGTATATTGCACGCCACTGACGGTCCGCTGGCGTTATGGGCGCTGGTGACGTAGCCCAGTTCCACCAGGGTGTGGGTGACGGTAGCGGGGTAGCGGTCGGTGATCAGCAGGTGGCCCTTCTTCGGCACGATCGGCAGCTCCGGGCACAATTCAGTGGCCTGGATGCCATTGGCGAGGACCACCGCTTCGGCGCTCAACCAGCGACCGTCATCAAGGCGCACGCGATGGCCGTCAACTTCGCTGACCTGCGCCCGTTGCTGGCGAATGTTGGGCGCGTCCAGCATCCAGCGCGCGGCCGCCGGGGCATAGAGGATGCCGTCACCCTTGATCAGCAGCCCACCTTCCAGCCCCGGGCGCAGCTCGGGTTCACGCTGATGCAGCGCGGCGTGGCCGATCAGTTCACAGGCTTCGCCATGGGCCAGCAGGTTCAGGTATTTGCTATGGGCCACCGCCATTTCTTCGGCATTGGCCGCCAGCCACAAGGTGCCGTTGTTGCGCCAGGCGCAGCCGTCGGGCAGGGCTGGGGCCAGCTCGCGCCAGCGTTGCAGGGAATATTGACTGAGGGCCAGCTCCGCCGGGTTGTCATCGAGCACCAGCAGGTGCCCCATGCCGGCCGCCGTGGCGCCGTGCCAACCGGCGTCCAGCACCAACACGTTGACGTTGCGTCGGGCCAATGCCTGGGCACAGGCCGCACCGATGATGCCCGCGCCGATGATGATCACGTCGGCGACATGGCCCTCGCTCACGGACGAATGCCCCAGGCGAACGGGTCATCGGCTTCGATGATCAGTGTGGTTTCGGCGCTGATGTAGGCGCGACCGCGAATGGTCGGCACGATGCGCTCGCCCGAGCGCTCGTAGGAGCCCTCGAACTCGCTGCCAATGACACTGGCCTGGCGCCAGATCTGGCCGGGTTGCAGTTTTCCATCGGCCGCCAGGCACGCCAGTTTGGCGCTGGTGCCGGTGCCGCAAGGGGAGCGGTCATAGGCCTTGCCCGGGCAGAGTACGAAGTTGCGGCTGTCGGCTTGCGGGTCGTCGGCAAACAGTTCGATGTGGTCGATCAAGCCGCCGTCCTCGCCGCGAAAACCCTGCTGCTCCAAGGCTTGCTGTACGGCGTAGGTGTAGGCGGTCAACGCGTCGAGGTTATCGCCGGCCACGCGTTGGCCATGTTCGGCGATCAGGAAAAACCAGTTGCCGCCCCAGGCCACGTCGCCCACCACCTGACCGATGCCGGGCACCTCCAGGGCCAGTGCCTTGCGGTAACGGTAGGCCGGCACGTTGCGCACGCTGACCGAGCGGTCTTCGTGCAAGGTTGCCTGTACCGTGCCCACCGGGGTTTCGATGCTGTGCACGCCGGGGCCGATCCTGCCCAGGTGGGCCAGTGACGCCACCAGGCCGATGGTGCCGTGGCCGCACATGCCCAGGTAGCCGCTGTTGTTGAAAAAGATCACGCCGGCACAGGCGCTGGGGTCCACCGGCTCGCAGAGCAGCGCCCCCACCAGCACATCGCTGCCCCGCGGTTCCAGCACGCAGGCGGTGCGCCAGGCGTCGTGTTCCGTGGCCAGGCGTTGCTTGCGCTCGGCCATGCTGCCCTGGCCCAGGTCAGGAAAACCGTCGGTGACCAGTCGGGTCGGTTCGCCGCCGGTATGGGAGTCGATCACGGTGATGCGTTTCATGGGAGGGCCACGTCCGTTCAGGTGAATGACGGTAAGCGTGGCCCGCGCCAGGGGGCGACGGCTTGATAGTTTTACCTGTCGCCGATGACGAAATCGGCACAGTGCTGGCCCATCAATGGCTGGACGGCAGGAACTTGAACAAGGTCTCGCAGACCCCGGCGATGTGTTCGTCCAGCAGCATCACTGCTCGCTCGACGTCACCGGCGCGGCAGGCCTTGATGATTTCCCGGTGCTCGTGATCGGCGCGCTCCTTGCCGGCCGAAAGGCTCATCTGCATGCGCAAATAACGCTCCAGCTTGTCGTGGACCGAGCGGATCAGACTCACCATGAACGGCCGCTGCGCCGGTTCGTAGAGGCAGGCATGCAGCTGCCAGTTCAGTTCCGCCCAACGCCCTACGTCGTCTTCACCGATGAACTCCCGGCAGATGCTTTCGGCGCGGGCGAAGGTGGCTTCGGTCATGTTGGGAATCGCCAGGCGCAGTACTTTGTCTTCCAGCAGCATCCGCACTTCGAACATTTGCGCCAGCTCCGCCTCGGAAATGCGCGTCACCATCGCCCCGCGATTGCGCTGGAACATCACCAGGCCTTCGGCCTCCAGGCGCTTGAGGGCTTCGCGTACGGGGATCTTGCTGACGTTGAACTGCCGGGCGATGTCATCCTGGCGAATAGGCTCGTCCTCGGCAAAGTGCCCAGCCACGATGGCATCGCGCAGATGGCGGGTGATGATTTCCGAGGTGGAAGGGGTGTTGCCCAGATCAGGCAGGTTGAACTTGGATAAAGTCACGGCGGCGGGTCGTTCGGCTTAGGTGGGGATATGGTATACGACTTTGCCGAGCGCGGTGTCGAGCTGTCCAAGGCTTCCCCAATCCTTCAGTCAGCCTCCGTGGCGAGGGAGCTTGCTCCCGCTCGATTGCGCAGCAATCGCAGAATGTTGGGGTCGCTGCGCAACCCAGCGGGAGCAAGCTCCCTCGCCACAGGTTGGTTGTTTCAGCCGTGGGACAGGTGGCTCACATAAGCCTCGGTCCGGACGATGCGCCATCCGGTAACAGACACCCCAGCCAATAACGCCAGGCCGAACACGATCAACGCCACGTCCGCGCCGAAATGATCGGCCAGCAACCCGGTCACCACCACCGGGATGCTGAACCCGACATAGGCGAACAGGAAAAAACCGGCACTGACCCGGGCCTTTTCCGCGCCAGCCAAGGCCGTGACGGCCGACAACCCACCCAGGTACAGGAAACCGTAGCAAGCGCTGCTGGCGCCCAGCGCTCCCAGCAACACGGCGAGCAGGGAGCCGGCGCTCGCGCCCCAGGCCAGCAACGCGTAGCTCGCAGGCAGGATCAACAGGCCCAAGCCCGTGGCCCTGGCCGGCTGCATGCGTCGAACCCAGGGCTGGAAGAGCAAGCCGCAACTGATCACCGTAAAGGTCGACAGGCCCGACCAACGCTGCAAGTCGTGGGTCGCCAGCACTGATGGCAATATGGCGATGACCAGACCCGAGGTCGCCCAGGCCAACAGCATGGAAAAACTGTAGGGCAGGCTGCCGGCGGGAAACAACGGCAGGCGCAGCAACGGTGCATCTTTGATTTTCAGCGCCGGGTCCGGTAACCGCCAGACCACCACCATTGCCATGGCAGCCAACATCAGCTGCAACCAGAAGCTGCCGGGCGTGGCGCTGTGATGGACGAACAGGAACAGACTGGTCAACGCCGCGCCCAGGCCAAAGCCCAGGGAGGTGCTGGCGGTGACCCGGTTGGCCGGCGAGCGCGGATCGCGGGTTGCCATGAGCTCGGCCATATAGGCGGTTGATGTGGCTGAGGCCAGCCCTGTGCCGACCCCCATCATCAGGCGCGCCACGCCCAGGGCTTCCAGGCTCGGCCAGAGCAGTGTCACCAGCGTCGCCAGCATCGACAGCCCGAGGGCGACCAGGATCAACGGCTTGCGTCCCACCCGGTCGGCCAGCCCGCCGAACGCCAGCAGGACCGGCAGTACGCCCAGCACATAACCGGAAAACGCCACCGCCGTGGCTCCGGCCCCGTAGCCGGACAACTGCGCGTAGGTGGTGTACAGCGGCGCCTGCAGGTTGACCGCAAGGGTGATCAGGCAAAGGCCGAAAGCCAGTCCCCAGGAATGTCGATGCGATGGGTTCAAGGGTGTTCCTTAGAGGGTGTGCATGAAGTCTCGAGGACTATCACTGCCGGGCACAGCGCAAACAAGGAACAGACCCAGGCCATTTGTGCTTAACTGTTCGCTCGAAATCCGAGAACACTTAGCCAAGAGTGCCAGCCGTGGACCTGAAGATTGATCGCAACGTTGCCGAGCCTGTGATCCGGCAGCTCGTGACGCACCTCATGGGCTGGATCAACGCCCATGGCATCCGCCCCGGTGCGCGCATGCCGTCCATTCGTCAACTGGCCCGGGAAAACAGCTTGAGCCTGTCGAGCGTGATCAAGGCCTATGACCAACTCGTTGCCAGCGGGGTGCTGGAGTCTCGACATGGCGCGGGTTTTTTTGTCGCGCAGCAGTTGTTCCGGCCCGTGGAGCCGGAGCCGGAAACGGATAACGCGCGGTGGCGGTTGTTCGACAATGAGTCGACGCAGCTCAAGCTGGGGTGTGGCTGGCTGCCCGATGCCTGGCGCGACGACACCGACCTGGGCCAGGCGATCCGCCAAGTGGTGCGCAGCGACAACCATGCGTTGTTCAACTACAGCACCCCGCTGGGCTCGCCTCATCTGCGCCTGCACCTTCAAAAGCGCCTGGGCCTGATCGATATTCATGTCGACCCGACGCAAATCATCACCACCCAAGGCGCCAGCCAGGGCCTCGACCTGCTGGTGCGAACCCTGCTCAAGCCCGGTGACCTGGTGCTGGTGGAAAGTCCTGGCTACTACAACCTGTTCAATCTGCTGAAGCTGCATGGGGTCAAGACCGTGGCGGTGCCGAGAACCGCCCAAGGCCCGGACATCGCCCGCCTGGAACAGCTTCTCGGCGAGCATAAGCCCTCGTATTTCTTCATCAACAGCATGTACCAGAACCCCACTGGCACCAGCCTGGCGCCAAGCGTGGCTTATCGTCTGCTGCAACTGGCAACGGCCCATGACTTTCGCCTCATCGAGGACGACATCTACGCCGATTTCCAGAATGGTCCGACCTCACGCCTGGCCTCCCTGGATGCCCTGGACCGGGTGATCTACCTGGCGAGTTTTTCCAAGACGCTGTCCAGTTCGCTGCGCATCGGTTACGTGGTCGCCCATCCCGAGATCATCCAGCGCCTGGCCGAAGTCAAGATGATTACCGGCATCGGTTGTTCGCTGCTGGCAGAAAACGTGGTGGCGACGTTGCTGGCCAACGGTGCTTATCGCAAGTTGATCCAGCGCTTGCGCCAGCGCCTGAACAAGCAGATGGCAAGTACGCTGCGCCAACTGGACCCAGCCCACTGGGAGGTGTTTGCCGAGCCGCTGGGGGGGATGTTCGTCTGGGCCAGGCCTCGGTACCTGGCGGCACAACGGGTGCAGCAGATCGCCCGGGAGCTGAAAATCCAACTGTCCCAAGGCTCGACGTTCCTGCCCCAGGGCGAGGCGTGCGATTGGTTGCGGTTGAATGTGGCCTATACCCAGGATCATCGGGCGCAGGTGTTCTTCCAGCGGGTGGAGCAGGAGTCGACTGCGGTGGCTCAGTAGGGTTTGGGAGATTGTTCTGCGTCATCGCGAGCAATCCCCTGTGGAGCAAAGCTTGCTCGCGATGACGGACTGACCGGTCACAAAAAATATCGACGTTAATGGGAATAGATATCAAACAGAAATGAGTTGCTGTATCTTTCGCGACACATTCTTGTCAGCCTCCCGACGTGGAGGCTTTTTTCCATTAGGATTGTGCATCGATGCGTCGGATTCTCGTTTCACTGTGTGTGCTCCAGGCTTATTCCGTTTCCACTTGGGCTGAACAGCCAGTCCCTGCCAAGCCGGCTTCCCTTGAGTTGCAAGCCACGGATATCGTCGGTAGCGCCGACTATGAATCAGCACAGGGACCGGTGAAGGGCTATCACGCCACCCGTTCGGCCAGTGCCACCCGTACCGACACGGCGATCCATGAAACCCCGCAATCCATTTCCGTGGTGTCTCGCGACGTCGTCGAAGACCTTGGCGCCACGCGTCTGCAGGACGCCCTCGATTACGCTGGAGGAGTCGGCCGGGGTAACAACTTCGGCGGCCAGGGCCTGACTACTTTCACCGTACGCGGTTTCACTACCGGAGAGTTCTACCGCAACGGTTTCCCGATCAACCGTGGCTACCCGAACATGCCTGACGCCAACACCATCGAGCGGCTGGAGGTCTTGCGCGGCCCGGCCACCATGCTCTATGGCCGGGGCGATCCCGGCGGTACCTTCAACGTGGTGTCCAAGCAGCCGTTGGCCGAGCGCACGGTGACCCTGGGTAGCCAGGTCAGCGACCAGGGGATGCGTCGCGGTACGCTGGACGCGTCCGGTCCGTTGGATGAAGAAGGGCGCCTGGCTTATCGCCTGAACGTGATCGGCGAGGGCGGCGACACGTTCCGCGATCACGTCGAGACCGAGCGTTACGGCGTTGCACCCGTGGTGTCCTGGCAGGTCAACGACACCACGCGCCTGACCTTCGAAGGCGACTTCATGCGCAACAATGCGCCGCTGGACCGTGGCTTGACTCATTACGCCGGCCAGCGCGGCACCGCGTCGCGGGATACGTTCTTCGGTGAAAAAGACGTCGGCAAGCTGCATAACGACAACAACATGCTGCAGGTGCGTTTCGAGCACATGCTCAACGACGACTGGACCCTGGCCGGCGGTACCCAATGGCTCGACGGCACCTTGCAGGGCAATGCCATCGAAGGCAACGGCATCGCCGCCGATGGACGCACCCTGGGTCGCAACTTCAACTACCGTAAGCTGGAGTGGACCGACCGCGACACCCAACTCAACCTCACCGGGCATTTTTCCACTGGCGGGTTCGAGCACACGTTGCTGACGGGTATCGAGTATGAAGACTACGACTACCAGTCCATCATCCAGCGTTCCTCCGGCGCTGTCGGGGCCTACCCGATCGATATCTTCGACCCGGTGTATGGCCAGCCACGCCCGGCATTGACGCGCAAGCCCACCGATGACCAGGAAAACCTCAAGACGTTTGGCGTGTTCGTCCAGGATCAGGTGACGCTGACTGAGCGCTTGAAGTTGTTGGCTGGGGCGCGTTTCGAGCGGTTCGAGCATAAGTACGAGAATTTTGCTACCGCCAATGGTGACTGGGATGCCAGCCATAACGCCGTCACTCCGCGTCTGGGAGTGATCTACGACTTGACCGACACGGTGGCTGTCTACGCGAATACGGCTCGTTCTTTCAAACCCAACACCGGACGCAATGCGCAGGGTGGTGGATTCAAGCCTGAAGAGGGCAAATCTTATGAAATGGGCATCAAGTGGGAAGCGCTGGATCGTCAGGTAAGCGTAGATGCCGCGGTGTACCAAATCGAAAAACGCAATGTGCTCACCTCAGATCCACAGGACTCGACACTTAATGTGGCCGCCGGTGAAGTACGGAGTCGTGGTTTTGACCTGAACGTGGCGGGAAACCTGACGCCGGAATGGCGCGTGATCGGCGGCTACGCTTATGTGGACGCCGAAGTGGTCAAGGACAACACCTTCGAGAAGGGTAGCCGACTGCTCAACGTACCAAGGAACAGCTTCAGCCTGTTGAACGTCTATGAGTTCCAGGACGGAGGCCTTAAAGGGCTGGGCTTGGGACTGGGGGCCAGGTACGTCGATGAGCGGGCCGGGAAGATGGGCGTCAACCCGTTTTCCATGGACAGCTACACCGTCGTGGACCTGCTCGGTTACTACAAGGTCAACGAGCGGATCCGCCTCAACCTGGACCTGAAGAATCTGTTTGACGCCGACTACGAAGAGGGTGCATTCGGGGGCGTCTATGCCTACCCAGGCGCACCGCGAACCGTGCAGGCCGGCATCTCCTACACGCTCTGAATTCGATGCGTCATGAAAACCCCGAAGGTTCTGCCTTCGGGGTTTTCTTTTTACCACTTGCCTCTTTACCACTTGCCTGTGCTCATCCCGCCGTCCACCGGCAGTATCGCGCCAGTCGTGAAATCGGCGCCCGCCAGGTACAACACGGCCTCGGCAATTTCCTCGATGGTGCCCACGCGACCGGCTGGGGCCAGGTTGTCGAGGAATGCGCGGTGCGCCGGGTCGTGCATGGGCGTGTCGATGATGCCGGGGGCGACCGCGTTGACCTTGATGTTGTGGGGCGACAGCTCCAGGGCCAGGGCGCGGGTCATCTGGTTGACGCCGCCCTTGATCAACACCGGCAGTGCTGCCGGCACCTGGATGTTCGGTTGCAGGGCCACGGCGGCTGAAATGTTGATGATGAAGCCTTGCTGGCGCCCGATCATGTGCGCGGCAGCGGCCTGGCTGGCGTAGACCAGACCCTTGAGGTTGGTGTCCAGTAGCGCGTCCAAATCCTGGGGGCTGTATTCGACGAAGGGTTTTGGCAGGAAGAAGCCGGCGTTGTTCACCAGCCCGTCAACGGTGCCAAACGCCGCGACGGCTTGGGTGATGAGGGCGGTTGAAGTGGTCGGGTCAGCGATGTCGCCGGCCACGCCGATGAAGCCTGCCGGGTGGCCGAGGTCAGCGGCGGCAGCCTCCAGGCCGGACGGGGAGCGGGCATTGCCCACCACGTTATAACCCCGACCCAGGAACGCTTTGACCAAACCCAGGCCGATCCCGCTGGAAGCGCCGGTGATGATGACGGTTTTTTTGAGGCTCATGATTGACTCCTGATCACATTGAGTTGAACCGGTGCGCCTGTGTTGGCGGTGGTTGAGTTCAGGGTATTGATGCGCCAGGGTTTGATAAATAAGGCTTCTGGTACTTGAGTTGATACGTCGTGTAATCAATGGTCGGGGCCGCACACAATGTTCCCGGCTGATCGCAAACCCAGGTTCGCCGGTAACGCTCACAGGATTGTCGCAGGCAGAAAAAAGCCCGGTCAGTTGGACCGGGCTTGGGAGGGGCAGGGCGTTATTCCTTGGGAAGACTTCGATACTCCGTCGTCGTCATCCCCGCGTATCCCCAGTTATCCGTGTCGACTTCCTCGATCACGATGTGGGTCAAATGCGGGTCCTTGCCCAGTACGCGCTGGAGGGTTTCGGTGATTTCGGAAATCACCTGGGCTTTCTGTTCACGGGTGACGCCGTCTCGGGTAATTCGCACATTGACGAAAGGCATGTTGCACTCCAACTGATGGAAATGAGCGCAGGACAACCCTGCGCGGTGGAAGGCCACTGTATTTATACGCCGCAGACTGATAAACAGGCCTTTGGAAACTTCAGTTGATACGCGGTGTAATGAATCATGAAGCGTCATTTCGAAGACCTGCAGTTGGGCAGCATAGAACTGTTCTGCCTGGCGGCGGAGGCGGGCAGCTTCACGGCGGCGGCGCAGTTGGCGGGGGTTACCCCGGCGGCGGTGAGCCGCTCGATCTTTCGCCTGGAAGAGCGCCTGGGTTCAAGGCTTTTCGTGCGCACCACCCGCAGCATCCGCCTGACCGAAGCCGGCAAGACCTATTTCGAGCAATGTCGGCAGGCGTTGACGCAACTGGTCGAGGCGCAACAGGAAATGATGGGCGCGCAATCGGTGCCGTCCGGGCAACTGCGCATCAGCCTGCCCACCACGTATGGTCATCATCGGATATTGCCCTTGCTGCCGGCTTTCCGGGCATTGTATCCGCAGGTCAGCGTCGACCTTCACTTGAGCAATCGAAACATCGATTTCGTTGCCGAAGGTTATGACCTCGCCATCCGGGTGCGGGCCCAGCCGGACTCCTCCATGATCGCCAGGTTGTTGGAAGACGCGAATCTGGCGGTGGTCGCCTCACCGGACTACCTGCGCAAGGCCGGCACGCCGCAGACCCTTGAAGACCTGGACGATCACGAGTGCATCCAGTTCGAATTGCCCAGCAGCGGACGACGGATTTCCTGGTTGTTCAAGGTGGATGGCAAGGAGAAGGAGGTATTCGGCCAAGGCAACTATTGCTGTTCGGATGATGTGCTGGGTGGGGTGACGCTGGCCAAGCATGGCGCTGGGTTGTTCCAGACCTACAAATTCATCGTTAAGCAGGAACTGGCCAACGGGCAACTGGTAGAGGTGCTTGCACCCTTCGCGGGGCGCTCACGGCCGTTCACCTTGCTGTATCCCCATGGCCGGTATGTGCCGCAGCGTGTGCGCGCTTTTGTGGATTTCCTGCTGCAGTACCGAGAGCAGTGGGCCGCGGATTGAGGTGATTGTGATCTGTGGCGAGGGGATTTATCCCCGCTGGACTGCGAAGCAGTCCCAACAGCAGCGATGCAATCAATCAGGCGCATCGAAGTATCAGGTTCAGGGCTGCTTTGCAGCCCAGCGGGGATAAATCCCCTCGCCACAATGAATCACAGCGCCTTCAAGTTGACAGGACGCTTTGCGCGGAAAATTTTTCTGTCAGAACCGAAACGCCTGACGGCCAATCAGCAGCCACTTGCCATTCTTCTGCTTCTGCCAGATCTGGAAGTTCTCGATTTCCGTCGGAACCACTTCGGTGCCCTTGAGCGCCTGGGCCGAGAAGTGGTTGCGCACCAGCGCTACGTCACCGGACAAGGTGATTTTCTGGTTCTGCATTTCCAGGGTCTTGAACGCGCTCTTGCCCGTTTCGATGTCGGCGATGAAGGCTTTCTTGTCCTGGATATTGCCGCTGGAGTGCCCGTAGGTCAGGTTCTCGGCGGCCAGTGCCTGGAGTTGTGGGATGTCTTTGTGCAGCATGGCTTGGGTCAGGTGGTCGACGGCCTCGGCCACTTCCTGCTCGGCCGAAGAAGGGGCTGCCGCTGCGTAGCCGCTGAACAGGCACAAGAAGCTGACGATCAATGTCGCTTTTTTCATGGAGATTTCCTTGTTGTTGTAGGTATCCGGAACATACAAGCGCTTGCGCTCATCGGTCATCGTACAACTTGTCGAAGGCAACGGGAATAGCCAGACAGCTAGGCCATTTGTGAAATCAGCCAGGTCTGGTCAAAAGAACATCGGGGGATGGCCAACAATGTGGCGAGGGAGCTTGCTCCCGCTGGGTTGCGCAGCAGCCCCAGGAATCGGCACTGAGGTGTGTCAGGTTTATTGCGTTGTCTTTTTGGGGCTGCTTCGCAGCCCAGCGGGGATAAATCCCCTCGCCACAGGGGGGGGGCTTTTAGCTGTGGTGGTGTATTCACAGGCCCTCGCGAACCGCTCCCCGAATCCCTTCCAGCAGCATGGTGAACGCCGGGTTGTCGTTGTCCTGGCGCCACACCAGGTGCAACTCGCTTTGAACCCCTTCGCCCAGGTCGATCTCGCGAAACACCACCTGCTTGAACACCACGCTGCTGGCGCAACGCGGCACCAGCGCCAGGCCCATGCCGGCATTGACCAGTGCCAGGATCGTCAGCGACGACCCCAGCCATTGCACGAATTGCGGCGCGACCCGGGCCGAGCGCAGCATGCCGGTGAGCAGTTCGTTGAAGGGCGGGTAGGCGGCGTGGGAGTACATGAGGAACGGTTGGGCGTCCAGATCCTGGACGCTCACGGTCTCGGCGCTGGCCAGCGGATGTCCGGCAGGCACCGCCAGTACGAAGGGTTCGCGCACCAGGCATTCGGTGGCGTAGCCGGTCTCCAGCAGTGGCGAGCGGACGATGCCCAGGTCGATGCGCCGAGCGCGCAGGGCTTCATGCTGCTGGTAGGTGTTCATCTCCGCCAGGACGATTTTGACCTGGGGCTGTTTCAGCCGGGCCTCGGCAATCACCTTGGGCAGAAACTCGTACACCGCGCTGCCGACGAAGCTGATGGTCACCGAACCGATGTCACCCTGGGCAAAGCGCCGGGCGGCGATGGCGGCTTGTTGGGCCTGTTCCAGCAGGTTCTGCGCTTCGATGAAAAACGCCCGGCCGGCGGCAGTGAGCGCCACGCTGCGGGTGCTGCGGGTGAACAGTTCGACGCCTAAGTGATGCTCCAGCAATTGGATCTGCCGGCTCAGCGGTGGCTGGGTCATGTTCAGGCGTTCGGCGGCACGACGAAAGTTGAGTTCGGTCGCCACGGTGGTGAAGCAGCGCAGCTGGGCCAGTTCAAACATTGATTCAATCCAGGTATCAATCAAGTGCCAAGTTAGATTAGACGGGAACAATCCCCCGCGTCCATCATCGGCCCGTTCCCCACAAAAACAATGATCGGGAGGCACCCCTTGAATAACGTAACGGACTCCACCCATGACAGCACCCTGGCGCTTGCGGCGGCCAAGGTCAAACGTCATGTACTGCCGTTGGTGGTGGTGATGTTCATCGTCAACTACATCGACCGGGTCAACATCGGTTTCGTGCGCAGTCACCTGGAAACCGACCTGGGCATCGGCGCTGCCGCCTATGGGCTTGGCGCCGGGTTGTTCTTCGTCGGCTACGCCCTGTTTGAAGTGCCGTCTAACATGCTGTTGCAACGCTACGGCGCGCGGGCCTGGCTGACGCGCATCATGTTCACCTGGGGCGCGGCGGCCATGGCCATGGCTTTTGTGCGCGGCGAAACCAGTTTCTATGTACTGCGCTTCATCCTCGGCGCGGCGGAGGCGGGGTTCTTTCCCGGCATCATCTACTACTTCACCCAATGGCTACCTGCCAACGAGCGCGGCAAGGCGATGGCGATCTTCCTGAGCGGGTCGGCCATCGCGTCGGTGATTTCCGGCCCGGTGTCCGGCGCCTTGCTGCACATCAGCGGGATGGGGCTGCATGGCTGGCAATGGATGTTCCTGATCGAAGGTTTCGCCTCCATCGTGCTGTGCGGGTTTGTCTGGTTCTGGCTGCAATCGCATCCGAGTCAGGCGAAATGGCTGAGCAGTGAAGAGAAAACCGTATTGATCGCCGCTATCGCCGAAGAGCAACGGGCCCGGGAGGCGGCCCAGGTGATCAAGCCGTCGATATTCAAATTGTTGGCTGACCGGCAGATCGCGCTGTTCTGTTTCATCTACTTTTCCATCGCCCTGACCATCTACGGTGCCACGTTCTGGCTACCGAGCATGATCAAGAAAATGGGCAACCTGGGAGACTTCCAGGTCGGCTTGCTCAACTCCATTCCGTGGATCATTTCCATCATCGCGATGTACGGCTTTGCCGCCCTGGCCGGCAAATGGAAATTCCAGCAGGCCTGGGTCGCGGTGACGCTGGTGGTCGCTGCGTTCGGCATGTTCATGTCCACCACCGGCGGGCCGATCTTCGCCTTCGTGGCGATCTGTTTTGCGGCGATTGGTTTCAAGGCGGCGTCGGCGTTGTTCTGGCCGATTCCCCAAGGCTACCTGGATGCACGCATCGCGGCGGCGGTGATCGCCTTGATCAACTCCATCGGTAACCTCGGCGGTTTTGTGGCGCCGACGGCCTTCGGTTTCCTGGAGCAGACCACCGGTTCCATCGAGGGCGGCCTGTATGGGTTGGCCGCCACTTCGCTTGTCGCCGCCGTGGTGATCTTTTTCGCTCGCACCGCACCGAAGCGCGATACCCCGAACTCACTGTCCGGCCGGCCCGAAGCCGTTGCCGAAGCCAGTCAGTCGCAAACCTCTCAAGCCTTGAAACCTGGCCCATCGGGAGCCGCTGTATGAAGATCAAACGCGTCACCGTCACACCCATCGCTTTTCGCGATCCACCTTTGCTCAACGCCAGCGGCATCCATGAGCCGTTCGCGTTGCGCTCGATCATCGAGATCGAGAGCGACAACGGTTACATCGGCCTGGGGGAGAGCTACGGCGATGCGCCGGCCTTGGCGATCCAGCAGCAGTTGCAGAGCCAGTTGATCGGCCTGGATCCGTTCAACCTCAACCAGTTGCGGTCTATCGTCCAGGCGACCGTCGCCGCGCAGAAACCGGTGAGCATTGCCGGTGCCGAACTGGCGCCGGGTTCCCACGCGAGCAAGGCGGTGAGCAATGCCTATTCGGCGTTCGAAGTGGCTTGCCTGGATTTGCAGGCCCATTACCTGAACGTGCCGTTGGTGGACCTGCTGGGCGGCGCGATCCGCGACGAGATTCCGTTCAGCGCCTATCTGTTTTTCAAGTACGCCGAGCACATCGATTCGCCGTACCCGCCCGACAGTTGGGGCGAGGCGCTCAACGAACAACAGATCGTTGCCCAGGCCCGGCGGATGATCCAGGACTATGGCTTCAAGAGCATCAAGCTCAAGGCCGGCGCTCTCGATCCGGAGCATGAAGTCGCCTGCATCAAGGCGCTGAAACGGGCATTTCCCGGCTATCCGTTGCGCATCGATCCCAACGGTAACTGGTCCCTGGAAACCTCGATTCGCATGGCCGAGCTGCTGGGAGATGACCTGCAGTACTACGAAGACCCGACACCGGGGCTGGAGGGAATGGCCGAGCTGCACAAGCGCACCGGGCTGCCGCTGGCGACCAACATGGTGGTCACCGATTTCGATGAGTTCCGCCGTAGCGTGGCGCTGGACAGCGTGCAGATCGTACTGGCGGACCATCATTACTGGGGCGGCCTGCGCGACACCCAGGCCCTGGCGAAAATGTGCAGCACCTTCGGCCTTGGCGTGTCGATGCATTCCAACTCGCACCTGGGCATCAGCCTCATGGCCATGGCCCACGTAGCGGCAGCGGTGCCGAACCTGGACTACGCCTGCGACACCCATTACCCGTGGCAGGAGCCGGATGAAGAAGTGATCAAGGGTGGCAAGCTGCCGATTGTCGACGGCTGCGTGAAGATCACCCGGGCGCCGGGCCTGGGCTTGGAACTGGATCGGGATCAACTGGGCAAGCTGCATGACCAGTTCCTCAGTTGCGGCATCCGCCAGCGCGACGATGTGCGGCAGATGCAGCGTTACCGGCCGGAGTGGAAGACCGTCAAGCCGAGGTTCTGAGGAGACAGCGAGGGGGCCTGCTGCGCAGGCCAGCGGGAGCAAGCTCCCTCGCCACAAAAGCTGGATTTGACTTCAATTTTGAGTGTGGGTGCGACCCCAGTGGCGAGGGAGCTTGCTCCCGCTGGGCTGCGCAGCAGCCCCAAACCAAACAACTCGCTATGACTGACCAATGAGTTGATCCTCCCAGCCCACCCAGCGGCCCACACCCAAAGTACCGCGCCCGTCGGCAAGGCAGTCTTACACCCAAGCTATCGCACCCGCCAGCCTCGCCGTCTTACACCCAAACTGCCGCGCCGGGCCGGCGCTTCCAAAGCACCCGCCAATTGCCTCCAAGGCAGCGTATGACACGCCCTGGCGCCTTTCGATAATCGCCTCCGACATCCCGTCCCCTGTTGCGGAGCGCGCCATGCACAACAATAAAAATACCCGCCAACGTTTTTTGCCTGCGGTCATCGTAGGTGTTTCGAGCCTGGGCCTGATGCCTTGGGCCAACGCCGAAATCATGCTGTACGACAAGGACCAGACGACCTTTTCCACCGACGGCTACATCAACGCCTTTTACGTCAACAGTGACGTCGACCGCGCGGGTGAGCAGTACGACCGTCGGCAGGCGCGGGTCAAGATGGGTTTCTTGCCCAACTACCTGGGCTTCAACATGGGCAAGCAGGTCGATGACCTCAAGCTCGGTGCCCGGGCCTCGTTCTGGGTGACCATCAACGACAGTGAAACCAATGGCACCGACACCGCCATCGACGTGCGCCAGTTCTACGGTACCGTGGCGAACCCGGAGTGGGGTGAGGTGCTGATCGGCAAGGACTTCGGCCTGTTTGCCCGCTCCAACATCCTGCTGGACGAGTTGCTCGCCGGTTACGGTCAGGTCAGTGACAGCCTCGGTTTGGTGGACGGCGGTGGCGTCTCGTTCGGCAACATCGGCAGCGGTTATCCGTATCCGTTCCCGACCTCGCAGATCACCTACCGCACGCCGGTGATGGAGGGCTTGCGGGTGGCGGTGGGGATCATGGACCCGGTGGACACCAACGACAACAGCGCCACGGGCAAGGCCTATCAGGAAAACCCGCGCACCGAGAGCGAGATCACCTATCAGTTCGATCTGGGCGGGGCGAAGATCTACAGCTGGCTCAACGGCAGCTACCAGACCTCGGACAACACCGACTCCACCGTCGAATCGGTCACTTCCAAGGGCCTGGGGTATGGTGTGCAGGCCAAGATGGGCGGGTTGTCGCTGACCGGCTCGGGGTTCCAGGCCAAGGGCATCAACCCGTTCTTCACCAACAACGCCGGTGAAGCCACCCTGCGCAATGTCGACAGCAAGGGCTACCTGTTGCAGGGCTCCTACAAGCTGGGCAAGAACCGCCTGGCGTTGTCCTACGGCAAGACCGATGACGACGGCAACGGTGTGGTGGGCAGTGGCGCCGATTACGAAACCCGTGGCATCGCGCTGTTCCACGACATCAACGACAACCTCAAGCTCGTGGCCGAGTACAACCAGTTCGAAATCAACGGCCACGACACCAGCGCCCAGAACGAAGACACCGATACCTTCGCGGTGGGGGGCGGTGCTCACCTGGTAAGGGTGACCCCCCTTCAACTGAGATGTGTCAGGTCGGCTTTTGGGGCTGCTGCGCAGCCCAGCGGGAGCAAGCTCCCTCGCCACAAGAGCAGTGTTCGACTTCATTTTTGAGTACGGTGCAATCCTGTGGCGAGGGAGCTTGCTCCCGCTGGGGCGCGAAGCGGCCCCGAGACTGATTGATATTGGGGGCTGCGCATCAGCCCCCTTTTTTCAGTGTGACGTCCCCTCGGCGAACTCGATCTTGTTGCCGACGTTGTACTTGCCCGACGGCTTGTTCATGGGCAGGCGCTTGATTTCCTCGAGGGTGTTGCTGTCGTAGACAATCAGCGCGCCATCGGTATCCCAAATGCTCAGCAGCAGGTAGCGGCCGTCGCGAGTGAACTCGACGTGGGCGGCGGTTTTGCCGGGCATGGGCCGTAGGGTGTGGGCGATTTCCAGGGTCTGTTTGTCGATCAGGTGGATGGCATCGTTGTCCGGGCCGAAGAACACGTCGGTCCAGGCGTAGCGGGAATTGGCATGGCTGCGCAGGAAGAAACCCGGCCCCAGGGTAGGGATCTGCTTGATGACTTTCCAGGTGTCGAAGTCGATCACCGAGATCAGCCCCTTGCTGATGTTGGGTGTGGCGAACACCCAGTGCCCATCGCGTTTCCAATAGGTCCCCGAGCCCAGGTGCGGCATGCCCGGCAGTGCGATGTCGGTGACGATCCGCCCTGTGTCGAGGTCGATCACCTGTCCGCCCTGGGCCTTGCGCGAGGTGGCGAGCAACTGCCGGTAGTCGGGCGAGAAGGAAAAATCGTCGAGGTAATCCTCGGCCTCGATACGCCTGGGCACAAAATCCGGATTCGGGCCGGTGGACAGCTCCCAGACCTCTTTCACATCTTTCAAGGCGACGATGAAGCTGTTGCGCGGCGGCGCGGTATAGACCGCACTGACCCGCGACGCCTGGCCGTCCAGCCCCACCGTTGCAACGGTCTTGACCAATGACAGGTCGCGGGCATCCAGCACCACCAGGTTGCCGGGCAGGGTGTTGCCCACCAGCACCCAGCGCCCGTCCTTGCTCACCGCCAGGTTGCGGGTATTGAGCCCGGCTCGCACCTCGGCGATGAGCGTGAGGTTGTGCAGGTCATACAGGCTGATCCAGCCGTCCCGGGAGGCGAAATAGACGAAGCGTCCGTCCGGCGAAAACTTCGGTCCGCCATGCACCGCGAAATGTGAGGCGAAGCGCGCCAGGACCTCGAAACGATCCCCGTCGACGATATTGATGTGATGATCGCCAGCCTCCACCACCACGAACAGGTTCAGCGGATCGGCATGGTGCTGGGGTTTGTCGGGCAGGGTCGCGACATCCGCCAGCAGGCGATGGCTGTGGCGAGTGTCGTCCTCGCTCCAGGTCGGTTCGACGGCAGGCGGACGTTGGAGATAGTGGGTCAGGCCATCGATCTGCGCGGGCTCCAGCACCGCGCCGAATGCCGCCATCTGGCTGGCCGGACGGCCGTTTTCGATCACCTGGCGAATTTCGTCGGGCTTGATCCGACTCAGGCTCTGGGGCAACAGCGCCGGCCCGGCGCCGCCGATGCGATTGACCCCGTGGCATTGCTGGCAGTGTTGCTGGTAGTTCTGTTCGGCCAACGCCAGCTCCGGTTCAGGCGCCGTGGCGCCGTGGACGGCACCGATCCATAGTAATGGGGCAAGCCAGCCGATCCTCATGAGGCCACCCTCGCGACAGTTGGCTGGAGCGGTAGGGCCGGGTGCAGGCGGGCCGGATGCTCCAGCAGTTGATGGGCAAACAAGCCAACCACCTTGCCGATTACCGTCAAGGTCGGCAGGCCTTCGGCGCACGTCAGCGCCATCTCTGGCAATTGCTGGAGGGTGCCGCGCAAGACCTGCTGGTCGGGGCGTGTGCCGTTGCTGATCAGCGCCGCCGGCGTATCAGCCGCCAGGCCCGCCGCGATCAGTTGTGCGGCGATGGTGCCGAGGTTTGACAGACCCATGTAGAACACCAGGGTCTGGCTGTCATCCGCCAGGCTTTGCCAGGGCAGGTTCAAGTCACCTTCGCGTTGCAAATGACCGGTGATGAAGCGACAGGAATTGACCAGGTCGCGATGGGTCAGGGGAATGCCGGCATAGGTGCTGCAACCGGCCGCGGCGGTGATGCCGGGCACGACTTGGCAATCGATACCGCGGGCCAGCAGATACTCCAGTTCCTCGGCACCGCGACCGAAGATGAACGGATCACCGCCCTTGAGTCGCACCACCCGCTGTCCCTGGTCGGCCAGGTCGGCCAGCAGTTCGTTGATCTGTGGCTGGGGCAGGCTGTGGCAACCGGCGGCCTTGCCGACGTAGTGGCGGGCGCAGGTCAGGGGGATCAGACTGAGCAATTGCGAGCTGATCAAGCGGTCGTAGACCACCGCGTCGGCCTGCATCAACAGGCTCCAGGCGCGCAATGTCAGCAGGCCCGGGTCACCGGGGCCGGCGCCGACCAGGGCGACTTCACCCGGTCTGAAGGACGATTGCAGGGCAGCGGGCAAAACGATGGAGGCAGGCATGGGACTTCCTTGGTTCGGTATCAGGGGCGCCGTCGGTTGATCAGGCGCAGGGCATCGCAACGCTGGGGATCGCGCGCAAGCCGATTTCTTCGTCGCTGAGGTGGCAGCCGGGGTCTTGGCCCCACAGGTCACCGTCGGCCCAGGCCCGGGTGCGGGTATTGCCGTTGCAGATCGCCAGCCAGCGGCATTGCCCGCAGCGACCGCCAACGGCCCGTGGGTGTTCGCGTAGCTTCAGCAGCAGGGCATCGGGGCGATTGAGCCAGAGCGTCTTGAATGGTGTCTGGCGGACATTGCCCACCGAGTGCTGCCACCAGTACGTGTCGGGGTGAACCTCGCCGGTATTGTCGATGTTGGCGATGCCGCTACCCGACGCGTTGCCGCCCCAGGCTCGCAGCATCTGCTCCAGTGCGGCGCAGTGTTGGGGCAGACGCCGGGCGACCCATTGCAGCAGCAGGATTGCGTCGGCGTCGTTGTTGCCGCTGACGAAGTCACTGTCACGGCCTTGTTCGATGTCGCGCCAGGCCCGTTCGAAGATCAAGGCCATGGCCTCGCGGCTCATCTGTTGCTGGGCATCGAGCTTGCGACTGCGCTTGCCCCGGCCGCTGTAGTTGAGGTGCGACAGGTAGAATTTCTGTACGTCGTACTCATTCATCAAATCCAGCAAGCGCGGCAACTGGGCATGGTTTTGCTGGGTGAGGGTGGTGCGCAACCCGACCCGGATGCCTTGCTCGCGGCAAAGCCGGATGGCCGCCATGGAGCTGGCGAAACTGCCCTTGAGCTGACGGAATTCATCGTGGGTCGCTTCCAGTCCGTCGATGCTGATGCCCACGTAATCGAAGTTCGCCGCGGCAATCTGTTCGATATTGGAAGCGTCGATCAGCGTGCCGTTGGTGGACAAGGCGAGGAAAAAACCTTTGTCGCGGGCATAAGTGCTGAGTTGGAACAGGTCCTCGCGCAACAGCGGTTCGCCGCCGGACAGGATCAACACGCGCACGCCGGCATCGTGCAGGTCGTCGATGACCTGGAGCGCCGCCGGGGTGTCCAGTTCATCGCGAAACACGCTATCGGCCGACGTTGCATAGCAGTGCTTGCAGGTCAGGTTGCAGCGCCTGAGCAGGTTCCAGATCACCACCGGCGGGCGACTGCCGCCCGGTGGCGCGACACGTGGGGCGGGGCAATGCCCGGCCAGGGCTCGCAGGTAATGGCTGATCCTCAACATAAGGCGCTCCTTCAGTCGGCGTGCGGGTTCAGCGCGAGGCGGGTGACAGGCGCAGGCCGGTTTTTTTCAGGATGCGGCTGCTCACCAGCATGTCGTCGGCGGCGCAGGCGTCCCCCAGCAGGTAGCGCAGGTGTTCGCGGTAGCTGTCGATTTCTTCGCGGCTGCGGCCATGGACCATGGCGAACAGGTTGTAGCGCCAGCCGGGCTGGCGCGGGCGCCGGTAGCAGTGGCTGACGAAGGGCTGCGCCCCCAGCAGGGCGCCGAGACGCGAGATGTCGGCATCGGCCACGTCCCAGACCGTCATGCCGTTGTGGCGATAGCCCAGGCGATAGTGATTGGGCACGGCGGCAATGCGGCGGATCGCACCGTCGGCCTGCAGGCACTTGAGCAGGTCGAGGGTGGATTCCACGCTCAGTTCCAGTTGCTCGGCCAGCCAGGCCCAAGGGTCTTCGAGCAAGGGCAGGCCGGCCTGGGTCAGTTCCACCAGGCGCAGCGCCAAGGGTGTTTCATCCAGCCGTGGCGGTGCTTGCCACAAAGACTCAGACGGGGAAATACAGGCCGACATGGTAGGTCTCCTCTTTGGGCAGGTTCAGCGGCACCAGGCCGGTCAGGTGTTCGATGCGCAGCAGGGTGTCGTTGATCGCCTGTTCGCTGGGGCAGGCGAGCACGAACCACATGTTCCAGGTGTGCTCGCGGCGGTAGTTGTGGGCGACCTCGGGCATGTCCGCGAGCAGTTCGGCGATGGCCTCGAAGCGCTGTTCGGGCACCGCCAGCGCCGCCAGGGTGAACGCACCGCCCAGGCGATCGATATCGAACATCGGGCCGAAGCGGGTGAGTACACCGTCGTTGAGCAACTCATGCAGGCGATCGAGCAATTCGCTACTGCTGCTGTCCAGCTCTTGGGCCAGGGCCTGCCAAGGGTGGCGCACCAGCGGCAGGCCAAGTTGCAGGCGATTGATCAGGCGGCGGTCCAGGTCATCCATCGATATGGGCTCCGACCGGGGCGGCGTAACGTGCGCCGCATTGCTTGAACAGGTGTGTGCTGAACAGCAACTGGTGGGGCAAGTCGTCCAGCCGGTGTTCTTCAAGCAGCGCCTGGATCTGGGCCTCGACACGGTCGCGCTGGCGACCGTGGATCATGCAGAACAGGTTGTACTGCCACTGGGGCAGGCGCCTGGGGCGTTGGTAGCAAAGGCTGATGCCGGGCGCTTGCCCGAGGCGACGCCCGACTTCATCGACCAAGGCGTCCGGCACGTCCAGCACGAGCATGGCGTTGGCGGCAAACCCCAAGGCGCGATGGTTGACCACCAGGCCGACACGGCGGAACAGTCCCTGTTCATGCCAATGCTGCACCTGTTCGAGCACCTGTTGCTCGCTGGCCTCGATCTGCTCGGCCAGGGCCTGGAAGGGGCGCGATGTCAGGGGCAGGCCGGTTTCCAGCAAGCGGCGCAGTGCCAGTGACTGTTGTTCGCTCAGGGCGTTTTTCATGGGGTGGCCTCCAGGGCAAAGCCCAGGTCGATGCGATAGGCGGTCAGCATGGGCAGGTCCAGTGGCGTGAGACCGGTGTCGTTCTCCAGTTCCTGGAGGATGTTTTCCAGGTGGGCGCGGTTGGGGCCGGTCAGCACGAACCAGAGGTTGTAGCGATGTTCGCGGGCATAGTTGTGATTGACTTCCGGGTATTGGCTGATGCGTGCCGCCACCTGGTGCAAGCGCTCTTCGGGTACGGCCAGAGCGGCCAGGGTGCTGGCCCCGGCCCGGGTGTGTTCGAACACCGGGCCGACCCGCGACAAGGTCCCGGCCACTTGCAGGTGTTGCAGGCAGTCGATGACCTGGGCTTCGCTGCAGCCCAAGGTCTGGGCCATGGCCCGATAGGGCTCGGCGCACAACGGCAGGCCATGCTGGAATTGATCGATCAGGCGCCGGGCCAGTGAGCTGGAGGTCATGGTCAGTACCCCGGCTTGTGCGCGCGGCTGCTGAAGAAAATGCCGCTGGGGCTGAGGGCCGGCAGGCTGCTCAGGCGCTCGAGCCGATACGGGTTCCAGACCTGGACCTCGCCACCGTCCCGGGCAGACAACCACAACTGGTCACCCCGCGCGGTGAACTCCATGTGCAGCACCGCCGGGCCTGGCCGCAGATCCGCGACGATGGCGTGGGTCTGGGTGTCGATGACCTGGACGCGGTCGTTGTCCGGGTAGGCGAAGTTGACCCACAGCTGCCGACCGTCCGGACGCGCCGTGACGAATACTGGTTGACCGGCCACGGCGATGGCGTCGGTTTGTTGCCAATCCTGGGCGTTCATCACCAACACCTGGTGATGCCCGACCGCAGGCACGAAAGCTTGCTGGTCGGCCATGGCCCAGCCTTCCAGATGCGGCATCTTGTACACCGGGAGCCGCTCCTGGCCGCGACCGTAATGCCCCAGTACCCGTTTCACCCCAAGCTCCGGGTGCCAGAGATCGAGTTGGGCCATGCCGTCTTCACCGAACAGGCCGGCCATGTAATAACGCCCGTCCGGGGTGATCAGGGCATCGTAGGGTTGCTGGCCGATAGCGGTGAACCGTTCGATGCGCGGGGTGAGGCCTTGGCTGAAGTCGGCGGTCCAGATCTCACCCGTGTCGAACAGGCTGAACACGAAGCGTTGCCCCGGTGCGTCCACCAAGCCGACCACCCGTGAGCGCTTTTGTCCGCCGGGCAATGGTGTGGCCGGGATGTCGGCGACCTGTTCCAGGGTCCGGGCATCGAATACCTTGACACCGCCGGGCTCGTAGTTGGAGACGGCGATCAGCTTGCCGTCCTGGCTGATTGCACCGCCGATGCTGTTGCCGCCCTGGATGATGCGCCGCTCGATGCGCGCACTCAGCAGGTCGACTTTGCTCAGGCCTCCATCGCGGCCGAACACGTAGGCGTAGCGTTGGTCGCGGGAGAACACCACCGAGGCGTGGGACAAGTCGCCCAGGCCTTCGACGCGGCCCAGGGCGGTGCGGGTGTCGCTTTCAATGATTTGCAGGCTGCCGGTGGCGCGCTCCACCACCACGCCCAAATCGCCGGTGCCGCGCAACGGTGTCTGGGCGCAACCGCAGAGCAGCAGGGCGATGGCGGTGGAGGAGAGGACAGAACGGATCATGAGGCGGGTTTTCCTTGAAGGAGCCGGTCCACCAGCCAGCGGATGTCGTCGGGTGCAAGCAACGGTGCCCAACCGGGCATGGCGCTGCCGGGCCGTCCGAGGGTGACGGTGGCGATGAGGCTGTCGCGGGATTTTCCGGCCAGGGCTCCGTGGGTCAGGGGTGGGCCGAGGCCGCCGGTCATGTACAGGCCGTGGCAGGCGCCACAATCCTGGTCCAGCAGGTGTTGCAGCTGGGCCTGGCGCTGGCTGTCGGGAGCGGCCAGCACGCAGGACGAAAAAACGAAGAGGAGAGCCGTCATCGAGATTGCAGCGCTGTGTCGTTCCATGACGCCTCCTGAATTAAAGTCGTGCGCGGTCCTGTGGCGAGGGAGCTTGCTCCCGCTGGGCTGCGAAGCAGCCCCGATAACGACCTGACGACTCAGTGTGTCAGGCAAAACCAGGGGGGCTGCTGCGCAGCCCAGCGGGAGCAAGCTCCCTCGCCACAGGGTTTGTGTCAGACAGGTCTCCCTGCCGGGTTTATTTAAGGGTCAAGACCCACGCCGCGAGGATCTTGGCTTCCTCTTCCGTCACGGGGTTGGCCGGCATTGGCATCGGTCCCCAGTTGCCTTGCGTACCTTCCTTGATGTGCTTGGCGAGCAGATCCTGTGCTCCGGCGACGCCGGCGTTTTTCGCCGCGACGTCCTTGAGCGCCGGGCCCACCACCTTGGTATCAATGGAGTGGCAGGCCGCGCAGGGCTTGCTCTTGAACAGCGTCGGGCCGTCTTGCGCCAACGCCGGCAGGCTGTAGGCGGCAGTCAAGGCCAAGGCAATCAGAATAGGCTTCATGGTTTTTCCTCTTATTGATGGGGCTCAATAGATGTCGTGTTGGGTGTTGTAGACGTTGAATTTCCCCGTCGGGGTGATCAGGCGTTTGTCCTTGATCACGTTCTTGACCTTGAGGGTCTTGTCGTCGATCACCACCAGGGCCGACTCGTCTTCCTGACCACTCCAGACCGAGAACCAGACCTCGTCGCCGGCCTTGTTGTATTCCGGTTGCACCACACGCAGCGCGCCTTTCTTGATACCGGCGTACTCGGCAATCGGCAGCACGGTGTAGCCGGCGTCGAGCTTGTCGATATTGAACACCGCTACCGACTGGCTGAGCTTGGCGTCGGGGCTGAGGGTGGTGTCGACATACAGATGACGAGACGCGGGGTGAGTCTTGATGAACAGCGAACCGCCACCCTGGCCCTGGAGCGAACCGACCTGTTTCCAGGCGTATTGCGGGTGATTGACCGGGTCGGTGCCGATCAGCGAAACGCCGGCATCGCCCAAGTGGCTGGTGGCCCAGACCGGTCCGTAGAGGGGGTGGTTGAAGTTGGCGCCGCGTCCCGGGTGCGGGGTCTTGCCAACGTCCACCAGGGCGGTGAGCTTGCGTTCCTTGGAGTCGATCACCGCGACCTTGTTGGAGTTGTTGGCGGCCGTCATGAAGTAGCGATGGCTGCTGTCCCAACCGCCGTCATGCAGGAACGGTGCGGCGTCGATGCTGGTGATGGTGAGGTTCTTGATGTCCTGGTAATTGACCAGCATCACCTTGCCGGTTTCCTTGACGTTGACGATGAACTCCGGCCACTCGTGGGAGGCGATGATGGCCGCGACCCGAGGCTCGGGATGGTACTGCTGGGTGTCGACGGTCATGCCGCGGGTCGAGACGATCTGCTTGGGCTCCAGGGTCTCGCCGTCCATGATGGTGAACTGCGGCGGCCAGTACGAGCCGGCGATGGTGTACTTGTCTTCGTAGCCCTTGAACTTGGAGGTTTCCACCGAGCGAGCCTCGATGCCCACCTTGATTTCCGCGACCTTGGTCGGCTCTTTCGGCCACAGGTCGATCATGTCGATCTTGGCATCCCGGCCGATCACCAACAGGTAGCGACCTGACGCCGAGATGCGCGAGATGTGCACCGCATAACCGGTGTCGATCAGCTTGACGATCTTCTTGCTGTCGCCGTCGATCAGGGCAATCTTGCCGTCGTCGCGCAGGGTCACCGAGAACAGGTTCTGCAGGTTGAGCGTACTGATCTGTTTGGTCGGCCGGTCTTCAGGCTTGACCAGCACTTTCCAGGTCTTGCAGGTTTCCGCCATGCCCCATTCCGGTGGCGTCGGCGGGGTGTGCTGGATGAACTTGGCCATCACCGTGATCTGGTCTTTGGTCAGGGCATTGGAGGTGCCCCAGTTCGGCATGCCGGCGGCCGAACCGTAGGTGATCAGCGCCTCCAGGTAGGCTTGGCCGCGCGATTGGGTGATGTCGGGTGTCAGCGGCTTGCCGGTGGCGCCTTTGCGAAGCACACCGTGGCAACCGGCGCAGCGCTGGAAGTAGATTTCCTTGGCCGTGTCGAAGTCGGCCTGGCTCAGGTCGGGCGCGCCTTCGGTCTTGACCACGCGGGGTTGCTCCGGCGCGGCGGTTTGGTCGGCGAAGGCGTGGGGGGCGGCCAGCGCTGTACACAGCGCCGTGACCCGCAGGGCCCACGATTTTTTGTGGCTGATCAGCATTCCATTTCTCCTCAGGCGTGACCCGCGCTGCGCTGTAATTGACGTTCGGCGCGCAGGTTCTTGGTGCGGTGCAAGGCTATGCCCAGGCCGGTGGTTAGCCGCTTGACGGCGATCAAGTTTGCCGGCCGCAGCCCTTGCCAGGTTGTCGCAGGGCACCGTAGCGTGGCCTGCAATCGTGTTGTCCGAGCAGGTCTTGCCATGAACGCTATCCACACTTTGCAGCACCCCGACGAACCCTTTTATCAACCCCAGGACAACGAGCAGGCGATGTTCGAGCAGGCCTGGCATCACGGCATGCCGGTGCTGATCAAAGGCCCGACCGGCTGCGGCAAGACCCGTTTCGTCCAGCACATGGCCCACCGCCTGAAACTGCCGCTGTACACCGTGGCCTGCCACGATGACTTGAGCGCGGCCGACCTGGTGGGCCGTCATCTGATCGGCGCCCAGGGCACCTGGTGGCAGGACGGGCCCTTGACCCGGGCGGTGCGCGAGGGCGGTATCTGTTATCTGGATGAGGTGGTCGAAGCGCGCCAGGACACGGCCGTGGTGTTGCACCCGCTGGCCGATGATCGTCGGCAGCTGTATCTGGAACGCACCGGCGAAGTGCTGCAGGCGCCGCCGTCCTTCATGCTGGTGGTGTCGTACAACCCCGGTTACCAGAACCTGCTCAAGGGCATGAAACCCAGCACTCGCCAGCGTTTCGTGGCGATGCGCTTTGGCTATCCGGCGGTGGCCGATGAAGAGCGTATCGTTGCCCGCGAGGCGGGCGTCGATCTGGCCCTGGCGGCTCAGGTGGTGCGATTGGGGCAGGCGCTGCGCCGGCTCGATCAGCATGACCTGGAGGAAGTTGCCTCGACGCGCCTGCTGATTTTCGCCGCGCGCATGATCGGCTCCGGCATGGACCCGCGCCAGGCCTGCCTGGCGTGCCTGGCCGAGCCATTGAGTGACGACCCGCAGACCGTTGCAGCGTTGATGGATGTGGTCGATGTCCACTTTGGCTGAAACCGTTGCCGTGCCCCGACGTTTGCCCGGGGACCTGGCGATGTGGTTTTTCATCCTCGCCGAGTTGTCGGTGTTCGCGTTGTTGATCCTGACGTTCACCGTCGCCCAGGCGTTGTACCCACAGACTTTCAGCGAAGGCCGGCAATTGCTGGACCGCTCCACGGGCCTGGCGATGACCCTCAGCCTGCTGACGGCCGGGTTGTTCGCCGCCCTGGCCCAGGAGCAGGTCAGGCAAGACCGGCCACGTCGGGGGGCGTTGTTGCTGTGGGTGGCGTTGCTGCTTGCTTCGGGCTATGTGGGGATCAAGCTCACGGAGTACGCCCATCTGTTGGCGAACGGCCTGGGGATGGAGCACGACACCTTCTTCACCTTGTACTGGATCCTCACGGGGTTTCATTTCCTCCATGTGCTGCTGGGCATGGTGATCCTTGGCTGGCTGGCCGAGGGCTGCCGGCGCCGTCGCTATGGGGCGCAGCGCAACAGTGGGCTGGAATCCGGCGTGCTGTATTGGCACATGGTCGATCTGGTCTGGGTGCTGCTGTTCCCGGTGGTCTACATCCTTGATTGAGCGGAGGTGCTCATGTCGGCTTCCCGTGTCTTGATTGCTTGCTGGATGACGCTGGCCGTGCTGAGCACCGGCACCGTTGCCCTGGGCCAGATCGCGGCTGCCGGGCTGGTGTCCATCGCCATCCTGGTGGTCGCGGTGACCAAGGCCTGGCTGATCGCCGACGGCTTCATGGAACTGCGCCATGCGCCGCGCCTGTGGCGCGGGTTGATATTGAGCTGGGCGGTGCTGTTGGCGGTGCTGATCGCCTCGACACTTCTGTCAGGCACATAACCCGTGGCGAGGGAGCTTGCTCCCGCTGGGCTGCGCAGCAGCCCCATTCGTAACAACCTCACTCTACCTGACACACCGTGCCGGCAGGTTTTGGGGCCGCTTCGCGACCCAGCGGGAGCAAGCTCCCTCGCCACGGGATCGGTGCTGCAGGAACAACCCACCAAAACCATCGGAGATTCTTGATCGCCATCAAGCGGTTTCCGACCCCTCGCTTCCTAGAATGAACACGCCAAGCAATGAGGAAGTGACCATGTCAGATACTTTCACCAAAGGCATGGCCAGGAATATTTATTTCGGGGGAAGCATCTTCTTTTTCCTGATATTCCTGGCCCTGACCTACCACACGGAACAGACCTTTCCAGAACGCAGCAACCAGGCGCAATTGACGGAGTCGGTGATACGCGGCAAGGGCGTCTGGGAGCGCAATAACTGCATCGGCTGCCATACCCTGCTGGGCGAGGGCGCGTATTTTGCGCCGGAGCTGGGCAATGTGATCAACCGGCGCGGTGGCGATGAAGCCTTCAAGCCGTTCCTGCAGGCCTGGATGAAAATGCAGCCGCTGAACGTTCCGGGGCGTCGGGCCATGCCGCAGTTCAACCTGAGCGAGCAGGAGGTCGACGACATCGCCGAGTTCCTCAAATGGAGCTCGAAAATCAATACCAATGGCTGGCCGCCAAACAAGGAGGGCTGAGAGATGAGCATGGCTAATCCGCATCTGAAATTCGCCTCGCAGGCCGTTGCCAAACCCTACTTCGTGTTTGCCCTGATGCTGTTCCTGGGGCAGGTGTTGTTCGGTTTGATCATGGGGCTGCAATACGTGGTCGGCGACTTCCTGTTCCCGCTGATCCCTTTCAACGTGGCCCGCATGGTCCACACCAACCTACTGATCGTCTGGCTGCTGTTCGGCTTCATGGGCGCGGCGTATTACCTGATACCGGAGGAGGCCGACCGCGAACTGCATAGCCCGAAACTGGCGCTGTTGCTGTTCTGGGTGTTCGCCGCCGCTGGCGTGGCGACGATCCTGGGCTACCTCTCGGTGCCTTATGCAACGCTGGCGAAGTTCACCGGCAACGACTTGCTGCCGACCATGGGGCGCGAGTTCCTGGAGCAGCCGACCATCACCAAGATGGGCATCGTGGTGGTGTGCCTGGGGTTCCTCTACAACATCGGCATGACCCTGCTCAAAGGTCGCAAGACCACGGTCAGCATGGTGATGATGACCGGGCTGATCGGCCTGGCGGTGTTCTTCCTGTTCTCCTTCTACAACCCGGAAAACCTCGCTCGCGACAAGTTCTACTGGTGGTGGGTGGTGCATCTTTGGGTCGAAGGTGTCTGGGAACTGATCATGGGTTCGATGCTCGCTTTCGTCCTGATCAAGATCACCGGCGTGGACCGCGAAGTGGTCGAGAAATGGCTCTACGTGATTATCGCCATGGCACTGATCACCGGGATCATCGGCACCGGCCACCACTTCTTCTGGATCGGCGCACCCGAGGTCTGGCTGTGGGTGGGCTCGATCTTCTCGGCGATGGAACCGCTACCGTTCCTGGCCATGGTGGTCTTCGCCTTCAGCATGGTGAAAAACCGTCGTCGGCAACACCCGAACCGCGCCGCCACGTTGTGGGCCAAGGGCACCACGGTCACCGCGTTCTTCGGTGCGGGCGTCTGGGGTTTCCTGCACACCCTGGCACCGGTCAACTACTACACCCACGGTTCACAACTGACTGCGGCCCACGGTCACCTGGCCTTCTACGGCGCCTACGCAATGATCGTGATGACGCTGATCAGCTACGCCATGCCACGCTTGCGTGGGTTGGGTGAAGCAGCGGACGAACGTTCCCAGCGGTTGGAGATCTGGGGCTTCTGGTTGATGACCTTGTCGATGGTGATGATCACCTTGTTCCTCACCGCTGCCGGTGTGGTCCAGGTGTGGTTGCAACGCTGGATGACGGATGGCAGTGCCTTGCCGTTCATGGCCACGATGGATCATTTGAAGCCGCTGTTCTGGGCACGACTGGTCAGCGGTATCGGGTTCCTGGCCGGGTTGCTCTGCTACCTGTTCAGCTTCCGTCAACGTGGCCGTGCGGCCCTGCGGGCACCAGCGGCGGTGGTGCCTTCGTGAGTCACCACAGCGACTGAGCCGGACTCATTTGTGGTGAGGGGATTTATCCCCGTTGGGGCGCGAAGCGGCCCCCTACATCCTGTCTGATGCACCGCAGCAGCAGACATTTTGGGGCTGCTTCGCAGCCCAGCGGGGATAAATCCCCTCGCCACAATGGGTTCGGCTTAAGAGGAGAATAACCATGGCATTCACCCTGGAGCTGGAAGAATGGGTCGGCAGTGTCTGGCACCGTTTCATCACCCGTCGGGCCAGTGCTGATTTTCCTGAGGCCCGGGTCGAGCTGGTGCCCCGGCAACGCTCGTTGCAGGTGCTGTTTCGCGCCACTGGCGGTGCGCCTCACCTGGGGGTCGAAGCGGTCAGCGACCGCGATCTGTTGTTGCGTCGCAACCTGTTGCAGCAGATTGCCGGCACCTGCAAGCAAGTGCCCCTGGCCTGTTGCGATGGCGATAACCTGCGGCTGCCGGCGAGCCTGGCGACATTCCCCGATGTCGGGCTCAACGAAGAGCTGTATCGCTGGCTTGCGTTGCTGGCCGCGCAGTCGGGGCCGATGAAGCACTGGGGACGGGACAATCAACGCTGGACCCTGGCGGTGTTGAAGCGCTACCCGGCGCTGCGCCCTCGCTACCGGCGACTGGTGGAGGCGCACCTGTCCCTGCGCCCCGATCCGGCCACGCTCAACCCGGCCGAAGCCGCCTTGGAGCGGGCGTTGTGCCAGGCCTTGCGCGAACCGGGCAGTGTCGAACATTTTCCACGCAGCGAGCGGGCGGCCTGGCCGTTGCCGCTGTGGCTCTACCCACCCCAACACCTGGCCAATCCCCAGGCCGCCAACCTTGAGGAGTCCGAGCAATACCTGGCGACGCCGCCCGGTGAACAGCAGGGCGGGCGCAAGCGCGCCGAGCGAATCGACGACACCACCCGTGACGGTGGGCTGCTGATCGTGCGCCTGGAAAACCTGTTCAGTTGGACCGAACACGTGGACCTGGATCGCTGGGCGGACGACAGCGAAGACCCGGACGCCGCTCGCGTCGCCGAGGACCTGGACCAGTTGACCTTGTCACGTACCCGCATACGCAAGGGCGGTGGTTTGAAACTGCACCTGGACCTGCCGCCGGCCGATGTGGATGACCTCCCGTTGGGCGCAGGCATCCTGTTGCCGGAATGGGATTACCGCAAGCAACGACTGCAGGACGACTTCGTCAGCCTGCAAACCTTTACCCCTCGCGATTGCCAGCCCCAGCCGTTGCCCGCACGCCTGCGAAGCTCGGCCCAGCGCTTGCGTCGCCAGTTCGAACACTTGCGCAACGATCGCCAATGGTTGCGCCAGCAAACCCAAGGCTCGGAACTGGACCTGCAAGCCTGGCTGGATTTCCACGTCGAGCGCCAGCATGGGCAGTGCAGTGAACGCGGGCTGTTCATGGACCAGCGTCAGACCCGCCGCGACCTGGCCTGCCTGCTGTTGGCCGATCTGTCGATGTCTACCGATGCCCACCTCAACGACGAACACCGGGTGATCGACGTGATTCGCGACAGCCTGTTGCTGTTCGGCGAAACCCTGTCGGTGCTGGGGGACGATTTTGCCTTGTACGGGTTCTCTTCCTTGCGCCGCCAACAGGTGCGCATGCATGAACTCAAGGCCTTCAACCAGCGTTATGACGACCACACCCGGGGGCGGATCCAAGGGCTCAAGCCCGGTTACTACACGCGCATGGGCGCGGCGATTCGCCAGGCCACGCAACGGTTGGCGGGCTGCAAGCGGCGGCGCAAATTGTTGTTGCTGCTCAGTGACGGCAAGCCCAATGACCTGGACCTCTACGAAGGACGCTACGGCGTGGAAGACACCCGCCAAGCGGTGCTGGAAGCCCGGCGCCAAGGGCTGACGCCGTTCTGCATCACCATCGATCGCGAAGCGGGGGATTACCTGCCGTACATGTTCGGGGCCAACGGCTACACCTTGATTCGCCAGCCCGAGCAACTGCCGCTGCGTTTACCGCAGTTGTACCGGCAATTGACTCAGGATTGAGGGCTCAGGCGATGCTGCGCGGCAGCCAGAAGAACATGACGATGCAGAAGATCGTCAAGCCGACACAGAACCAGGTGAAGCGTCGCAACCGACGCTCGCTGGCCTTTGCGGCCTCGACTGGCAGGGGCATGCCGCACTGGCGACATTCGGTTTCGTGTATCGGGTTGGCTTGTTGGCAATACAGGCAAGTGGGCTGCGCGCTCATTCGAATTGCTCCAGGCGCAGGCGATCGAGAATGGCGATCTGGCGACCGTCCTGGGTGATGATTTTTTCATCGATCAGGCGCCGGATGATCCGCGAGAAGGTTTCCGGCTGGATCGACAAGTGCCCGGCGATCAACTGCTTGGCCATCGGCAATTCGAATTGGCTGTCCACGGTTTGCAGGCGCACCAGTTGCGTCAGCAGGTAGCGCACCACACGGTGAGTGGCGTTCTTCAGTGACAGGGTTTCAATCTCGTTGACCCGTTGGTGCAGGCGTACGCAGAGCTTGCCGAGCAGGGCGAAGGTCAGCCGGCTGTTGCTTTGCAGCAGGCGCATGTAGGTAGCGTTGGACAGCCGGTATACCTGGGTCGGGCCGACGGCTTCAGCGGACGCGACGTAGTTGGGGGTGTCCATCAGCATCATGGCTTCGGCGAAGGTCTGGCGCTCGCCGATCACCTCGAAGACCTTTTCCTGGCCATCCGGGGTCAGTCGGTAGATTTTCACGGCACCGGAAATCACGAAGTAAAACGCCTGCGCCGGCTCTCCCTGGCGGAACAGCGGATCGCCCCGGTCGATGTTCAGCAGTTGGCTGTTGCTCATCAATTCGTTGAGCTCTTCTTCGTTCAACGGCTCGAACAGGTGATGGCTGCGCAGAATCTGGTGATGGACGCGGTGGAGCACCATGGCATGGAATCCTTGTAAGGGCGAAAGAGGTGGTCGGGGTCAGACCAGGCTCAGGGACAGGCCGCTGGCCAGCGCCACGACGCAGGAGAGCAAGACGAACCAGGTAAACGGCAGAACGACGGATTTCATGGGTGACCCCGACAAGAAAGGTGATGCCGTGCCTGAGCAAGAGACGGGCCATGCCTGCGGGCGTTGATTCATGGGACGTTAGAGTCAGTGAGGGTAAAAATGACCCTGGCGCAATCAGGTTAAAACAACCACGAAAGGGTCATAAGTACCCCGTTAGGCTACAGTCCCTGTGGGAGCGAGCTTGCTCGCGATGGCGTCGGATCAGTCAGTATTGAGTTGTCTGGCCCACCGCCATCGCGAGCAAGCTCGCTTCCACAGGGGGGGTAGGGGTATTTAGCGAATGGCTCGACCCGGTTCGGCAAGCCCCTTGCAAGTGACTGGTCGAGGCACCTGGCTGGCTTGATCTGAGACAAGGCCTGCCAGCGCCGATAGCCGATCATTCGAACCCTGGTTTGTCGTACTTCGCTGGCGGTTCAGCGAGGCAAAAGGAGTGATGTATGCAAGTGCTTGACCGTCGTAAGGCCATGGCCATTCTGCCGCTGTGGCGCCTGGCGTTTCGGCCGTTCTTCCTGGCGGGCTGCGTGTTGGCGCTGTTGGCCATTCCCCTGTGGCTGCTGGCCTTCACCGGGCGCTTGTCGACCTGGCAGCCGGCCGGCGGCTGGTTGGCCTGGCATCGGCATGAACTGTTGTTCGGTTTCGGCCTGGCGATCATTGCCGGGTTCCTGCTGACGGCGGTGCAAACCTGGACCGGAATCCCCGGCCTCAGCGGCAAGCGCCTGGCAACGCTGGCGTTGTTGTGGCTGGGCGCGCGGCTGGCCTGGTTGGTGGATGCGCCCTGGCCGTTACTGACGCTGCTGGAGCTGGGTTTTGCCCTGGCGGTCGCCGCGCTGATGGGCGTGATGTTGTGGCGTGTGCGGCAGAAGCGCAATTACCCAATTGTGCTGGTATTGCTGCTGTTGGCCGCCGCCGATGCGTTATCCGTATACGGCCTGGTGCAGCACGACGAGGGCTTGCAACGCCAGAGCGTGCTCACCGGCCTGTGGCTGGTGGCGGCGATGATGGGGTTGATCGGCGGGCGCGTGATTCCATTCTTTACCCAGCGCGGCCTCGGTCGGGTCGAGGGCGTTACCCCTTGGCCGTGGCTCGATCGCCTGTTGCTGGCAGGGGCGGCGCTGGTGGCGTTGTTGTATGCCTTCGGTCCGGCGCTGGTGACCAGCGTCTGGGTCGGCCTGTTGTTCGCTGCGTTGGCGGTGGGCCACGGGATTCGGCTGGTGCGTTGGCATGATCGGGATTTGTGGCGGGTGCCGCTGCTGTGGTCGTTGCACCTGGCCTACGCCTGGCTGGCGGTGGCTTGCCTGGGCATGGCGCTGTGGCACTTCGGCGTGCCAGTGAACCCGAGCCTGGCGGTGCATGGCCTGACCATCGGCGCCATGGCCGGGTTGATCCTGGCGATGGTTGCCCGTGTCAGCCTGGGCCATACCGGGCGCGCCCTCGAGCCGCCGACGGGCATGACCCTGGCGTTCATCCTGCTGAACCTGGCGTGCCTGAGCCGCGTGCTGTTGGTGCTGCTGTTGCCGTTGGCCGGGCTGTGGCTGGCGGCGCTGTGCTGGACACTGGCGTTCGGTCTATACGCCTGGCGCTATGGGCCGATGCTGCTCAAGGCTCGGGTGGATGGGCATCCGGGATGAGCCGACTGGGCAGAGGGAATCGATAATGTACGGGGTCTTGCTGGTTACCCACCTGTTGGCGGCCATCGCCTTCATTGGCACGCTGTTTTTCGAGGTCTTCATCTGGCATGGCGCCCGTCGGCCGTTGGCCCAAGGCGTCAAGGACGCTGCCGACCAGGCCATCGCCCAGCGCTCGCGGCACGTGCTGCACGGCGTCGTGCTGGTGCTGTACGGCGCCGGCATGGCCCTGGCCTGGCAGCATCGCGGCGCATTGAGCCAGCCGTTGAGCAACAGCTTCGGCCTGCTGCTGAGCCTGAAGATCCTGCTGGCCCTGAGCATCATCGGTCACTATTTGTGGCTGGCGTACTGGCTCAAGCGCGGTCGCCTGACGCCGAACCGAGCCTGCTGGTTGCGTCGCAGTATCCTGGGGCACATGGTGTTGATCGTGGTGTTGGCCAAGGCAATGTTCTATTGGCAGTTTTGAGCAGGGATGAGAGCAACGAATGCCTGTGGGAGCAAGCTTTGCTCCCACAGGCGTAATGGGCAATGTTTGAGAGTTAACGGGCAGGCTTCATCGCATTGACGAACAACACATTGTTTTCCAGGTGGATGTGCTGCATCAGGTCATCACGAAACTCCACCAGCCCGCGATACAGGGCGCGCCAGGTGTTGCAGGCGTCGGCGGGCGGGGTGATCTGGTCGGTCAGGGCGAGCATGGTTTCGAGGGCTTCACCGTGCTGGTCGTGTTCGTAGCGCAGCACCTGGATCGGCGCCGAGGCCCGTTCGCCCAGGCCTTGTTGCAGCATCGGGAACAGCACCTGTTCTTCCTTGAGCATGTGGCCTTCGAGTTCCTGGTACATGTCCTGCAGGTGATCGGCCAGGCCGTTCGGGCAACTGGGTCGCGCACCGTGGACCTGCTCGACGCGCCGGGCCAAGCGGATCAGTTCCGGCAGCTGTTCGCGATGGCGTGCGTGGTAGCGCTCCAGGATGTGGCCAATCAAGGTCGCCTGGGGTTCGTCGCGCCAGTCATGGCCCAGCTCCCCAGCGGCTTGCAAGGTGCGCAGGGCGTCGGCGATCAGCAGCGGGTTCAGGCCTTTGCCCAGCGCTGCTTCACGCAAGGACTTTTGCCCGCCGCAGCAGAAGTCGAGGTTGTAATGATGGAAGGTACGGGTTGCACCGGGAATATCGCAGGCCAGTTGGCCGAGGCTTTGTTCCAGCAAATCGAGGCTCATCATGTTTCCTTGGGGTTGAATCCCGGCAGGGACGGATGAACGGACTTTGCAGTCGACGTGCCAGTTTCAACTGATTGAAAATAAAGCATTAAATTTTTGGCAGGGTGATTGTCACCCTGACTGTTGAGGGTCAAACGAACCCTGGAGGGTCATCACTACCATGCTGCGTGAAAGCCTGGCCGCCGACCTGATCGTCGAGCTGCCCAATGCGGTGCGATTGCAGCGCCTGGTGCAGACCCTGCGCGAATACTTCAACAGTGGCGCCGTGGGATTGTTGCGCCTGGACGACGACAGCCTCAGGCCCGTGGCGACCGTGGGCCTGGTCCACGAGGCGCTGGGCCGTCGGTTCGTGATTGCCCAACACCCACGCCTGGCGGCGATCATGGCTTCGCGCGAACCCACTTGGTTCGAGCCCGACAGTCGCTTGCCGGACCCTTATGACGGCTTGCTCGACAACCATGTCGGCGAGCCGCTGCCGGTGCACGACTGCATGGGCGTGAGCCTGTATGTGGAAGGCCGGCTCTGGGGCGCGATCACCCTCGATGCGTTGCACGCCGGCACCTTCGACAGCCGCGCCCGAGAGGAACTCAAGCGCTGCACCTTGCAGATCGAGGCCGCGGTGCGAGTCACTCGGCTCGAGCAGGAAAACCGCAGCCTTAGGGCCTCGCGCAGCGACCCGGCGGACCTGCGTCTGCCGGCCGAGGAGGGTGAGATCCTCGGCCGTAGCGAGGGGCTGCAACAGTTGCTCAACGAATTGGATGTATTGGCCGACTCCGAACTGCCGGTGCTGTTGCTGGGCGAAACCGGCGTGGGCAAGGAATTGTTCGCCCGGCGTCTGCATCGCTTGTCCCGGCGCGGCCACAAGCCGTTGGTCCAGGTCAATTGCGCGGCGTTGCCGGAGTCCCTGGCGGAAAGCGAATTGTTCGGCCACGTCAAAGGCGCGTTCTCTGGCGCGACCACTGACCGCGCCGGGCGTTTCGACGCGGCCAATGGCGGTACGCTGTTTCTCGACGAGGTCGGCGAGTTGCCGTTGAGCGTGCAGGCCAAGCTGCTGCGCACCCTGCAGAACGGCGAGATCCAGCGCCTGGGCGCGGACAAGCCGTTGCACGTCGATGTGCGGATCATCGCCGCCACCAACCGACACCTGCCCGACAGCATTCGCGACGGGCTATTTCGCGCCGACTTGTACCACCGGCTCTCGGTCTACCCGGTGCCGATCCCTCCGTTGCGCGAGCGTGGCCACGATGTGTTGATGCTGGCCGGGCACTTCCTCGAACTGAACCGCACGCGCCTGGGCTTGCGTGGCTTGCGCCTGTCACCGGCGGCTGAACAGGCGCTGCTGGCGTACTCCTGGCCGGGCAACGTGCGGGAGCTGGAACATGTGATCAGTCGCGCGGCGTTGAAGCAACTGAGCCGGGGCGCCAGTCGCAGCCTGATCATGACCTTGGAGCCGCAGGTGCTGGATCTGGATGTCAATGCCGGCGTAGCCTCGGCGCAGGCGATACCGGAACAGACCCTGCAAGCGCTGGAGGCGCCCGTGCAGCCCTTGGGCGAGATCGTTGATGCATGTCAGCGACAAGCGATCCTCAAGGCTCTGGAACGCTGCGGACAGAACTGGGCGGGGGCGGCGCGGTTGTTGGAGGTTGATCCGAGTAACCTGCATAAGCTGGCGCGGCGGTTGGGGCTCAAGTAGCCGTTGGTCTGTTAGACCGCGTTGCCTTCATCGCGAGCGAGCTTGCTCGCGATAGCACCCTTCAACTCACCACAAGAACCACCATTGACAACGATCAAGGCCCGCCATCGCCGCAGAATCCACACTGGCCCAAACCCATCGTGGAGATCACCGTCATGCCCCTTTCCCTGGCCAAAATGCGCCGCCAGTACACCCTCGATGGCCTGGATGAAGTCCAGGCACCCGACGACCCCATGGCTTTGTTCAGGCTCTGGATGCAACAGGCCCGAGACACCGAAAGCCCGCCGGTGGAAGCCAACGCCATGGCTTTGGCGACGGTGGATGAGCAGGGCCGGCCTCACTGTCGGGTGTTGTTGCTCAAGGGCTTCGACGCCCAGGGCTTTTCGTTTTTCGGCAACTACGACAGCGCCAAGGGACAGAACCTGGCGGCCAACCCGTGGGCGGCCATGACGTTTTTCTGGCCGGGGCTGGAGCGGCAAGTACGCATCGAAGGGTTGGTCGAAAAACTCGATCCGGCGTTGTCGGATGCCTATTTCGAATCCCGTTCCGTCGCCAGTCGCCTCGGTGCCTGGGCGTCGCCACAAAGCCGACCACTGGAGGACAGGGCCGCACTCGAGACCTTGCTGGCCCAAACCGAACAACGTTTCGCCGATCAACCGGTGCCACGTCCCGCGCATTGGGGCGGCTATTGCCTGCGGCCCGAGCGACTGGAATTCTGGCAGGGCCGTGCCGACCGTTTGCACGATCGCCTCGACTACCGCCTGCAGGATGGCGCCTGGCAGCGCAGCCGCCTGGCGCCTTGAGCGCCGAGGGAGGTACCTCCAAGGAGGAATAGGCCCGGCAACGATTGCGGTTCAGGCTGGGCCATCTTTTCTGACAGGACGGCTGATCATGGCCCATCTGACGCAACGCCTCTTTCAACCACTGAACATCGCGGTCCTTACCATCAGCGATACGCGAACCTTCGAAACCGACACCTCGGGCCAAACCCTGGCGGACCTGCTGCAAACAGCCGGACACGTGCTCATCGACCGCAGGCTGGTGAAGGACGATATCTACCAGATCCGCGCCCAGGTTTCCCAATGGATCGCCGACCCGAAAGTGCAAGTGGTGCTGATGACCGGCGGCACCGGGTTCACTCCGCGCGATAACACCCCCCAAGCGGTGGCGCCGTTGCTGGACAAACACGTCGACGGTTTTGGTGAGTTGTTCCGCCAGGTGTCCCTGGCGGAAATCGGTATGTCCACGCTGCAATCGCGCGCCTTGGCGGGCATGAGCAATGGCGTGCTGGTGTGCTGCTTGCCAGGCTCGCCGGGGGCTTGCCGGACTGGCTGGGAAAAGATCCTGGTCGGGCAACTGGACAGCCGCACTGGCCCGTGCAATTTCACCCCGCACCTCAAGCCGCAGGCCGGCATTGCTCCAACCGCCTGCGAGACACGCTCGTGAGCGGCAAGGTGTGCGACAGCGGCGTGCTGATGCCGGTGGATGAGGCGATCCGTCATCTGCTCGACCAGGCCCCGCCGCCACCGCCCGTGCAACGGGTTGGCCTGGACCAGGCCCTGGCGCGTGTGCTGGTCGCCGACATTCTGTGCCCGATGAACCTGCCGGCCTGGGACAACAGCGCGATGGATGGCTATGCCCTGCGGGCCGCTGACCTGCCGGGTGACGGCGGCTACCTGCTGTTGGGCGGGCGGATCGCCGCGGGTGACGAGCCGGGCGAGCCGTTGCAGGTCGGGCACGTCGTGCGGATTTTTACTGGCGCGCCGCTGCCACCGGGGGCCGACACTGTGGTGCCGCAGGAAAGCTGTCGCGTCGATGGCGAGCGGGTCTGGTTGCCGTCGGTCAACGGCGGTGACCATGTTCGCAAGGAAGGCGAGGAACTGCGTCGAGGAGATCGGCTGCTCGAAGCCGGCACGCGCTTGCGTGCCCAGGAGTTGGGTTTGCTCGCCGGTGCCGGCGTCGGCCAGGTGGACGTCTATCGCCCCTTGCAAGTGGGATTGCTCAGCAGCGGCGATGAGCTGCGCGAGCCGGGCGAGCCACTGGCGCCAGGACAAATCTACAACAGCAATCGTCATAGCCTCGCCGCACTGTTGCGCGGTTGGGGTGTCGAGGTGCATGACTTCGGGGTCATGCCCGACCAGCTACTGGCCAGTCGACAAGCGTTGCGCCTGGCCGCCGCTGAATGCGATGTGCTGATCACATCGGGCGGTGTCTCGGTGGGTGAAGAAGACCACCTCAAGCAAGCCATCGAAGCCTTGGGCAGCATCGACCTCTGGCGCCTCGCCATCCAGCCGGGCAAGCCCCTGGCCTTTGGGGATGTGGAAGGCAAGCCATGGATTGGGCTACCGGGCAATCCTTCAGCGGCGTTGATTACCGCGTTGATCGTCGTGCGTCCCTTCCTGTTCCGCGCCCAAGGCATGCGCGACGTGCTGCCTGTACCGTTGCAACTGCCGGCCGGGTTCGACTGGCTCAAGCGCAACCGACGCCGGCAGTACCTACGGGCCAGGTTGGTCCCGGATGCCAACGGCCACCTGTGTGTGGAACTGCACCCTCAGCAAAGTTCGGCGATGCTGACGGCCGCTTGTTGGGCCGATGGGCTGGCGGTGGTGGAGTGTGAGGCGCAGTTGCACAAGCACGACAAAGTGCTGTACCTGCCATTCGCCGAGCTGATGCATTGACGGCAATTGATTGCCGTCAAGGTCGCCGGCCGAGGGCTGGCTAGACTGGCGGCGCTTGAGTTTTTCTCATGAGGATGCCCCATGCAACTGGTTTGCCCGGCAGGGAATCTGCCTGCCCTCAAAGCGGCGGTGCGCCAAGGCGCCGATGCCGTCTATGTCGGCTTTCGCGATGACACCAATGCCCGGCATTTCGCCGGGCTGAACATGGACGACAAGCAGTTCGACGCGGCTGTCGCACACATCCGTCAACACCAACGCAAGCTGTACGTGGCGGTCAATACCTACCCGCAGCCCAAGGGCTGGGAACGTTGGCAACGGGCGGTGGACCGTGCCGCCGATTTCGGCGTGGATGCCCTGATTGCCGCCGACCCCGGCGTGCTCGGCTACGCCAGCCAGCGCCACCCGAAACTGGCGCTGCACCTGTCGGTACAAGGCTCGGCGACCCACGCCGCGGCTCTGGCTTTTTACGCCCAGCGCTATGACATCCGCCGCGCCGTGCTGCCGCGGGTACTGTCCCTGGCCCAGGTGCGACAGGTGGCGGCGGCCAGCCCGGTGCCGATCGAAGTGTTCGGTTTCGGCAGCCTGTGCATCATGGCTGAAGGCCGTTGCCACTTGTCTTCCTACATCACCGGCGAATCGCCGAACCTGTGCGGCGTCTGCTCGCCCGCCAAGGCGGTGCGCTGGAGCGAGGATGCCCAAGGCCTCAGCGCACGCCTGAGCGAGGTGCTGATCGACCGCTACACCCCCGAAGAACCGGCCGGTTATCCGACCCTGTGCAAAGGCCGATTCCTGGTGGGCGGCAAGCGTTTCCATGCGCTGGAAGAACCCACCAGTCTCGACACCCTTGACCTGCTGCCGGAGCTGGCGGCCATCGGCGTCGAAGCGGTGAAGATCGAAGGTCGCCAACGCAGCCCGGCCTATGTTGAACAAGTGACCCGGGTCTGGCGCGCCGCACTGGATGCCCACCAGGTCGCGCCGCAACGGTTCCGGGTGCAGGAAGAATGGCGCCAGGTGCTGGCTGGCTTGTCCGAAGGCAGCCAGACCACCCTGGGTGCCTACCATCGATCATGGCAATGAGGGGAGGCCAGATGAAACTCAGCCTGGGACCGGTCCTGTTTTACTGGGACAAAGCGCAACTGGGGAATTTCTATGCCGAGATGTCGGCATTGCCGCTGGACGTGATTTACCTGGGGGAAACCGTGTGCTCCAAGCGCCGGGCCTTTTCTCTGGATCAATGGCTGGGTCTGGCGCGCGAGCTGCAGACGTGCAGTCAGGCACAGATCGTGTTGTCGAGCCTGACACTGATCGAAGCGGCTTCGGAGCTGTCTTCGCTGCGCCGTCTGTGTGACAACGGCCAATTATTGGTGGAAGCCAATGACATGGGTGCGGTGCAGTTGCTGGCCGAACGCAAGCTGCCTTTCGTGGGCGGTCCGGCGTTGAATTTGTACAACGGTCACGCCTTGGGCCAATTACTCGACAGCGGCATGATCCGCTGGGTGCCACCGGTGGAATGTTCGGCGGCGCTGATCGGCGATGTACTGGAGCAAGTGCGAGACATGGAGCGTGAGGTGCCTGAAGTCGAGATCTTTGCCTACGGCCATCTGCCCCTGGCGTACTCGGCGCGTTGCTTCACCGCTCGGGCCGAAAACCGGCCCAAGGACGACTGCCAGTTCTGCTGCATCAACTACCCCGACGGCCTGGCGCTGAGCAGTCAGGAGGGCCAACCGTTGTTCACGCTCAATGGCATCCAGACGATGTCCGGTGAGGTGAGCAACCTGCTGGCTGATTACAACGCCCTGGTGGCTTGCGGGGCTGACATCCTGCGCTTGAGTCCGCGAGCCCAGGGCATGGCCGAGGTGGTCAGCGCGTTTGATCGCGTGCGCCAGGGGGAGGCGCCGCCGCTGTTTGTCGAGGGCTGCAACGGCTACTGGCACGGCCATGCCGGCATGTTGAAAGTAGAGGAGGCGGGCCTGTGCTGAGTCCGAAGAAGTGGGTGCTCAAGGGCGCTGACCGCTTGCTGCCCCTGGTGGGCAAGGTGCCGTTCGTGGTGCAGCGCCTGGCGTTGCAACAGGCGCTCAATCGTTGCCTGGCCGAGCCGTTGCGCGATGGCGGGTTCGATGTGCTGCGTGGACGCTGGTTGTGCCTGCGGGTGCCGGACCTGAAGTTGTGTTGGTACCTGACCCTGGCGCGGGATGGATTGCGCATCGCCGAGCGGGCCGAAGCCCAGGTCACCATCAGCGGCAACTGGCGCGAATTCCTGTTGCTGGCCAGCCGTCAGGAGGATCCCGATACGTTGTTCTTCCGGCGACGGCTGGTGATCGAGGGGGACACGGAGCTGGGGCTGGCGCTGAAGAACCTGATCGACAGCCTTGATCCGGAGGTATTGCCGCCTTGGTTGTGGCGCAATCTGGAGCGGGCGGGCAAGGGGTTGGCGACCGTGTGATGAAGCCTTCGACTGCATTGCCCCTGGTGTATTCCTGCTCCGGTTGCTCCAACGTTGCGCAATTGGCCAACACCGTGGCCCGTGGCGAGGGAGCTTGCTCCCGCTGGGGGGCGAAGCACCCCCAAGTTTGCCACAGCGGTGCGTCAGATTGATTGCGTCTGGCCTTTTTGGGGCTGCTGCGCAGCCCAGCGGGAGCAAGCTCCCTCGCCACAGAGGGTGCACTGACTCGGGCTATTGCTGGTAAGTCTTCAACGCCTCCTCGGCCAGGATGCAAATAGGGGTTGATCAACGCCCCTGAGCCAAACACCAATCCCGTGGCGAGGGAGCTTGCTCCTGCTGGGGGGCGAAGCACCCCCAAGTTTGCCACAGCAGTGTGTCAGATTGATTGCGTCTGGCCTTTTTGGGGCTGCTGCGCAGCCCAGCGGGAGCAAGCTCCCTCGCCACAGAGGGTGCGCTTGCTCGGGCTATTGCTGGTAAGCCTCCAGCGCTTCCTCGGCCAGGATGCGAATGTTGCGCCGTTCCATGGCGATCAGGCCACCGTCCACCAAGCGATGCAGAATGCGCGAGAAGGTCTCTGGCTGAATCCCCAGCTTGGAGGCCACCAGGCGTTTGGACACCTGCAGCACCAACTGACCGTTGCGTGGATCGCGCTCCTGCAGCAGGAAATTGATCACCCGCCGACTGGCGCTGGCCAGGGTCAGGTTGTCGATGTCCTTGAGGCGTTGGTGCAGGTGGATGCTCATGCTCGCCAGGATCGCCAGGCAGACTTTGGGCTGGTCCTCCAGGGCCTTGCGGTAGTGGGTGCCCTCGATGCTCACCAGTACGCTGTCCTTGATTGCCGACGCACTGACCGGGTAGCACCGGGCCTCGCTGAATAGCAGGGCCTCGGCGAAGGTCTGTCCGGGCTGGATGATCTCCACCAGGTTCTCCTGGCCTTCGCCGGTGACCCGGAACAGCTTGATCTGGCCACTGACCAGCAGGAAAAACCGCTTGGCCGGGTCGCCCTGGTGCATGAGCGTGCTGTTGCTGTCCAGGCGCCTGAGGACGGCCAGGCTGCAGACATCTTCAAAGACCCGCTCCGGCAGTTGGCTGAACAGGTGATGACGACGCAACAGTAAAACGATGGAAGGGTGGGTCAGCATGGCGTACCTCCGCGTGCCGTCATGGTAGAGCCCAAATCGTCGCCGGCCTATGCCTCGGCAGGCCTACCTCGGAAGAGGGAGGGAGGCCTGATGACTATCCCTGTGGCAAGGGAGCTTGCTCCCGCTGGGCTGCGTAGCAGCCCCAAAAAACAGGGGCGCTGCGCGCCCCAGCGGGAGCAAGCTCCCTCGCCACAGGTTATGTGTTGCTCATGGGATCTATTCGCCAGGCCTAACCCGCCCCGCGCAGATGTTCCATCGCCCATACGGCCGCTTCGACCCGTGAACGCAAACCGAGCTTGTGCAGCAGGTTCTTCACATGCACCTTGACCGTGCCTTCGGTAATGCCCAGCTTGTGCCCGATGACCTTGTTGCTGTAGCCGCCAGCGATGGTCTTGAGCACCTGGCGTTCGCGCTCGGTCAGTTCCACATCGGCCTGGCGCGGTGGCGAGCGCAGCGCCTGGGCCATGACGCGGGTCAGGCCGGGGCTGATCACCAGGGCGCCGTTGAGGGCATCGCGGATGTACTGGATCAGCAACTCCGGCTCCATGTCCTTGAGCAGGTAGCCGTTGGCGTCCAGGCGCAGGGCATCGCGAATGTCGTCCTCGGCATCGGACACGGTGAACAGCAGCACCTTGCCGGTGTAGTGCATGGCACGCAGCCGGCGCAGGGTCTCGATGCCGTTCATCTGCGGCATGTTGTTGTCCAACAACACCAGGTCGGGCTTGAGCGGTTCGATCAGGGTCAGGGCTTCTTCGCCGTGGCTGGCTTCGCCAACGATCTGCAAATCGTCTTCGAGCTCAAGCATCTGACGGATGCCGCGACGCATCATCGGATGATCGTCGACCAGTAGCAGGGTGTGGTGCAGGGGGGCGTTCATGTTGCGAGGCCTTCGGTGTGTTGGCCCAGGAATTCCGGTTGGAAATGCACCTGGATGCGGGTGCCCTGGGGGGTACGGGAGTGAATCTGGAGCTGGCCGCGCAGGCTGCGGGCCCGTTCGTTCATGATGTTCAGGCCATGGTGTTCGCGCTGGTCCACCTCGCCGCTGAAGCCCCGGCCATCGTCTTCGATCGACAGCCGCACGGTCTCGCCTTCCTGGCGCAGTTCGAGCCAGGCGTTTTCGGCATGGGCATGGCGCAGGCAGTTGGACAGGGCCTCACGGGTGATCTGCAGGATGTGGATCTGCTCGCTGGCCGACAGCTCGAAGGCCAGGGTGTCGACGAACAGATGCACTTTGAAGTCCCCGCGGTTGGAGAACTCCTCGGCAGTGTCCTTGAGTTCTTCGACCAGGCCGTCATCGTGGATCTGCAAGCGGAAGGTGGTCAGCAACTCGCGCAACTGGCGATAAGCATTGTTGAGCCCTTCGCGCAGTTCACCGGTGACGGTCTCCAGGGTCTGCACCGGTTCGCCCCGACGCATCAGGGTCTGCATGCGGCTGACTTGCAGCTTCATGTACGACAAGGCCTGGGCCAGGGAGTCGTGGAGTTCGCGGGCAATGATCGTGCGTTCATCGAGCAGCAGCAGACGATGGTCCTGTTCGCGCTGGCGCTTGAGCGATAGCGACGTACCAATCAGGTTGGCCAGGGCCTGGATCAATGCGGTTTCCCAGGGCTGCGCGGCGTGGCCGTCGACAAAATGGGCCTTGAGCTCACCCAGTTCGTTGCCTTGGTTGCTGATGCTGAAGGCTTGCGGGCGTGCCGCGTTGTGTTTATGACAACTGGCGCAATCGCTGCTGGCGCAGACCTGGCGGCTGTCGGCGCCATGCAACGCCAGCAAGTGCCTGGCCGGTGCCTGCAATTGCCCTTGCAGGCACAGCGTCAGGCGCAGGCCCGGCAGGCGTTGTTGGAAGCGTCGGATCAGTTCATCCAGCCCTTCGGCATTGGCCTGTCGCGTCGCCAGGCTGCGACTGCTTTGGTACAGCAGTTCCAGGGCTGCGTTGGCCTGTTGCAGGTTCAGGGTCTTTTGCTGGACCTGGTTTTCCAGGGTGCGGTGCGATTGCTCGATGGTCTCGGCCATGGTGTTGAAACTGGTCGCCAACTGGCCCAGTTCATCTTCGGACTGGTGATTGACCCGCACCTGGAATTCGCCACGACGAAAGCGCTGGGTGGCGTCCACCAGTTCCTGCAAGGGCGTGACCACGCCGTACTGCAATTCATACAGGCCGATCAGCAGGATGATCATGGTGCTGAACAGCGCCGCGCCCTGGATCACCTGCTGCCAGCCTTGCTTGTGCTCGCTCTGACGTTGCAGCAGGGTGACGAACTGGTCCAGTTGATCGACGAAGGTGTTGGCGCTGGCCTGGAAAAATGCCGAGTCACCACGCTCGATGGCCGGGCGCAAAGTCTGGTTCCAGCGCTGCACAAGGTCGCGATAGCTCTTGTGCAGGGAGGTTTCCGGCCCATCTTCCAGCACGGCGCGCAGGGCAGGGCTGTCGAGGCGTTGTTGCAGGCTGGCGATGATCGCGGGGATGTCGTCGTTGGCCCCCGCCGCCAGTTTCCAGCTCAGGTGGTAGGTCTCCATGCGCACGGAGCCAGCGGTATTGATAGCGGCAGCGTCGCCCTGGCTGAACCAGGCGATCAATCCGGCGCTCAAGGAACTGGCCAGGGCCAGGATGGCGATGAGGATCACCGCCAGCCCGGCGCGAGCGGGCAGGGAGCTGCGCAGCCAGCGCATCATCGACGCGGGCCTGCGGGGCAAAACTGTGATGCGAGCATAGGGGCGCCCTGGACCTGGGGGGTGTAGCAGCCAATCCTGGGCGCACTACCTCTAAAGAGTTGTCGGCCGCTCCATTTCCATAAAAGCTTCGGCAGACTTGTTCAAGATATTGATAAATAAAGGGTTGTATCAATATCCGGGTCTACCTCCTTGGAGGTAGACGGGGCAAGCATAGGCCTGGACCGCCCCGGCACACGTTGACCCAAGTCAAGTTTTTGCGGGGTTCGTATCACTAGGCTGCGCTCATCGAACTGACGGAGTGCATCGTGATGCGAGCGCAAGTGCAACAAGGGCTGGTACTAGGGATGAGTACCCTGGCCTTCACCGTGTGCTTCATGGTCTGGATGATGTTTGCCGTGCTCGGCGTTCCGATCAAGGAGCTGCTGGCCCTCAACGAGACCCAATTCGGCCTGCTGGCGGCCACGCCGGTGCTGACCGGCTCGCTGGTGCGTTTGCCCCTGGGGCTTTTGACCGACCGCTTTGGCGGGCGGATCGTGTTCTTCCTGCTGATGCTGTCCTGCGTCTTGCCGCTGTACTTGATCACCCTGGCCACGGCCTTCTGGCAGTTCCTGGTGCTGGGCCTGTTCGTCGGCCTGGCCGGCGGCTCGTTCTCGGTGGGCATTGCCTACGTCGCCAAATGGTTCGACAAGCAGAACCAGGGCTTCGCCATGGGCGTCTTCGGTGCCGGCAACGCCGGTGCGGCGGTGACCAAGTTCCTCGCCCCGGCGCTGATCGCGTTCGGCTCCTGGCACCTGGTACCCAAGGTGTTCAGCGCCATCCTGTTCATCACCGCGCTGCTGTTCTGGTTTCTCACCAGCGAGAAAAAGGAACACAGCGGCACTGGCGGGGCGACGTTGCGCGAGCAATTGAAAACCCTGAAAGAGCCCGCCGTGTGGCGCTACTGCCAGTACTACTCGATCGTCTTCGGCGGCTATGTGGCCCTGGCCTTGTGGATGACCAAGTACTACGTGCAGGAATACGGCTTCAGCCTGCAAAGCGCGGCGTTGCTGGCGGCGTGTTTCTCCCTGCCTGGCGGCGTGCTGCGGGCCGTCGGTGGCTGGATGTCCGACCGCTGGGGCGCCCAGAGCGTGACCTGGTGGGTGCTGTGGGTCAGCTGGATCTGCCTGTTCCTGCTCTCCTATCCCCAGACTCAACTGCAAGTGCAGACCGTCAACGGCATCGTCGATTTCCACATCGGCCTCAGCCCGACGCTGTTCACTGTGCTGCTGTTCGTGATGGGCATCGCCTTCGCGTTCGGCAAGGCCTCGGTCTTCAAGTACATCGCCAACGACTACCCGAAAAACATGGGTGCGGTGTCCGGCATCGTCGGCCTGGCCGGCGGCCTCGGCGGGTTCGTGCTGCCAATCATGTTTGGCGCCCTGGTGGACCTCACCGGCGTGCGCTCGTCCTGCTTCATGTTGATGTACGGCGTGGTCTGGGTCTCCCTGGCCTGGATGTACTTCAGCGAAATGCGCAAGCGCCCGCTGCTGGGTAAACAGCCGCCGGCCACTCAATCCCCGTTTTCCAGCATTGCCCAAGGAGAAGAACATGTCCGTTCTGCAAACGCCTGAAAAGGGCCCGGTCATTCATGACTGGCGTCCGGAAGACCCTGCTTTCTGGGGCAGTAGCGGCAAGCTGACCGCCCGGCGCAACCTGTGGATCTCGATTCCTGCGCTGCTGTTGGCCTTCGCGGTGTGGATGGTCTGGAGCACGGTGATCGTGCGCCTGAATGCCATCGGCTTCAGTTTCAGCACCGACCAGCTGTTCTGGCTGGCGGCGTTGCCGGGGCTGTCCGGGGCGACCTTGCGCATCTTCTACTCGTTCATGGTGCCGATCTTCGGCGGCCGGCGTTGGACCGCCCTGAGCACCGCATCGTTGCTGATCCCGGCGTTGTGGATGGGCTTCGCCGTGCAGGACTCGGCCACGCCCTACAGCGTGTTCGTGCTGATCGCATTGCTTTGCGGTTTTGGCGGCGGCAACTTCGCCTCGAGCATGTCCAACATCAGCTTCTTCTACCCCAAGTCCCAGCAAGGCACGGCCCTGGGCCTGAACGCCGGGCTGGGTAACCTCGGGGTGTCGGTGATGCAGTTCAGCGTGCCGTTGGTGATTTCTTTCGGCGTGTTTGGCTTCATGGGCGGCCAGCCCCAGGTATTGGCGGACGGCAGCTCGCTGTGGTTGCAGAACGCCGGTTTCATCTGGGTACCGTTCATCCTCGCCGTAACCTTGATTGCCTGGTTCGGCATGAACGATTTGTCCAGCGCCCGCGCGTCGTTCAGCGAGCAGGCGGTGATCTTCAAGCGCAAGCACAACTGGCTGATGTGCTGGTTGTACCTGGCGACCTTCGGCTCGTTCATCGGTTTCTCCGCGGCGTTTCCACTGCTGATCAAAACCTCGTTCCCGGACGTCATCGCCCTGAAATTCGCCTTCCTCGGCCCGCTGGTCGGTGCCTTGGTGCGGCCGTTGGGCGGCTGGCTGGCGGACAAGCTCGGTGGCGCGAAGGTCACCCTGTGGAACTTCGTGCTGATGATCGTGATGGTGTTCGGCGTCTTGCACTTCCTGCCGCAAGGCGGCCAGGGCGGCAACTTCTACGGCTTCCTGGGCATGTTCATGTTGCTGTTCATCACCACCGGCGTGGGCAACGGTTCGACCTTCCGCATGATCCCGGTGATCTTCCGCACCCTGCATGAAAAAGCCGCCCAGGGGAAAAAGCCCGAGGTGCGCGAACAAGCGATCAAGGACGCGGGCAAGGAGTCGGCGGCGGTGCTGGGTTTCAGCTCGGCCATGGGCGCCTTCGGTGCGTTCTTCATTCCTAAATCATTCGGCTCTTCGATGGCCCTGACGGGCGGCCCGGAGATGGCCTTCTACATGTTCGTCGGCTTTTACCTGAGCTGCATCGTGGTGACCTGGTGGTGGTACGCCCGCAAGGGCGCCGCGACACCTTGCTAAGCCGAACCTAAACCTGCGTGGGCGGGGCGCAGACCCCGCGGAGCAAGCCTGAGAGGAACACATTGTGAGTCATTTATTGGATCAACTGCGGTTTTTCAACCGTAAGCAAGGCGAGTTTTCCGATGGGCACGGCGAGACCCGCAAGGAGTCCCGCGACTGGGAGAACGTCTATCGTTCGCGCTGGCAGTACGACAAGATCGTGCGGTCCACCCATGGGGTGAACTGCACCGGTTCGTGCTCGTGGAAAATCTACGTCAAGAACGGCTTGATCACCTGGGAAACCCAGCAGACCGACTATCCGCGTACCCGCAACGATCTACCCAACCACGAACCGCGCGGCTGCCCTCGCGGCGCGAGCTACAGCTGGTACATCTACAGCGCCAACCGGCTCAAGTACCCGAAAATTCGCAAGCCGTTGCTCAAACTGTGGCGCGAAGCCCGGCAGACCCTGCCGCCGGTGGAAGCCTGGGCCAGCATCGTCGAGAACAAGGCCAAGGCCGACTCCTATAAAAGCAAGCGAGGCATGGGTGGCTTCATCCGTTCCAACTGGGAAGAAGTCAACGAGATCATTGCCGCCGCCAACGTCTACACCGTCAAGACGCACGGCCCGGACCGGGTGGTGGGCTTCTCGCCGATCCCGGCCATGTCGATGGTCAGCTATGCCGCCGGCTCGCGTTACCTGTCGTTGATCGGTGGCGTGTGCCTGAGCTTCTACGACTGGTATTGCGACTTGCCGCCCGCTTCGCCGATGGTCTGGGGCGAGCAGACCGACGTGCCGGAATCGGCCGACTGGTACAACTCCAATTACATTATTGCCTGGGGCTCCAACGTCCCGCAGACCCGTACCCCTGACGCCCACTTCTTCACCGAGGTGCGCTACAAGGGCACCAAGACCGTGGCGATCACCCCGGACTATTCGGAAGTCGCCAAGCTCACCGACCTGTGGCTCAACCCCAAACAGGGCACCGACGCCGCACTGGCCCAGGCCTTCAACCATGTGATCTTCAAAGAATTTCACCTGGACAAGCCCAGCGCCTATTTCACCGAATACGCCAAGCGCTACACCGACCTGCCGGTACTGGTGATGCTCAAGCCGATGCTTGGCGCTGCGCCGGGCGCGGGTTACCAGCCGGACCGTTTCCTGCGGGCCAGTGACTTGACCGACAACCTCGGCCAAGAGAACAACCCGGAATGGAAAACCATCGCCATGGATGCCGCCGGCGAACTGGTTTCGCCCCAAGGCTCCATCGGCTATCGCTGGGGCGAGAAGGGCAAGTGGAACATCCTGCCCCGTGAGGGCGGCGAGGGACGTGAGATCGACCTCAAGCTGAGCCTGATCGGCGGCGACGTCGCCGAGGTGGCCTTCCCGTATTTTGCCGGCGAAGCCCAGGAGTATTTCCAGCACGTGGCCGGTGATGCGGTGCAGTTCCGTCGGGTGCCGGTGCACAGCGTGGTGTTGGCCGATGGCAGCGTGGCGAAAGTCGCCACCGTGTTCGACCTGTCGGCAGCCAACCTGGCGATTGACCGTGGCCTGGGCGGCGCCAACGTTGCCAAGGACTATGACGACGCTTCGGTGCCCGGCACCCCGGCCTGGCAGGAGCAGATCACCGGTGTGAGCCGCGAGAAGGCGATCCAGATCGCCCGGGAGTTTGCCGATAACGCCGACAAGACCCGTGGACGCTCGATGATCATCGTCGGTGCGGCGATGAACCACTGGTACCACATGGACATGAACTACCGCGGGCTGATCAACATGCTCATGCTCTGCGGTTGCGTCGGCCAGACCGGCGGTGGCTGGGCCCACTATGTGGGCCAGGAAAAACTCCGTCCGCAATGCGGCTGGCTGCCCCTGGCCTTCGGCCTGGACTGGAACCGTCCGCCACGGCAGATGAACGGCACCAGCTTCTTCTATGGCCACAGTTCGCAATGGCGCCACGAGAAGATGAGCATGCACGACGTGCTCTCGCCCCTGGCCGACAAATCGCAGTTCCCCGAGCACGCCCTGGACTACAACATCCGTGCCGAACGGGCCGGCTGGTTGCCGAGCGCGCCGCAACTCAACACCAACCCGCTGCACATCTGCCGCGATGCCGCCGCCGCGGGCCTGGAACCCAAGGACTACGTGGTCAAGTCGCTGCAGGACGGTTCCCTGCGCTTTGCCTGCGAACAGCCGGACAGCCCGGTGAACTTCCCGCGCAACATGTTCATCTGGCGCTCCAACCTGCTGGGCTCCTCGGGCAAGGGCCACGAGTACATGCTCAAGTACCTGCTGGGCACCAAGAACGGCGTGATGAACGAAGACATCGGCCATAGCACCGAGTGCAAGCCTACCGAAGCCGAATGGGTCGACGAGGGCGCCATTGGCAAGCTCGACCTGGTGACCACCCTGGACTTCCGCATGTCCTCGACCTGCGTGTATTCCGACATCGTCTTGCCGACCGCCACCTGGTACGAAAAAGACGACATGAACACCTCGGACATGCACCCGTTCATTCACCCACTGTCGGCCGCCATCGATCCGGCCTGGGAATCGCGTTCGGACTGGGAAATCTACAAGGGCATCGCCAAGGCGTTTTCCGCCATGTCGGTCGGTCACCTGGGTGTCGAGAAAGACCTGGTCACCGTACCGCTGATGCACGACAGCGTCGGCGAACTGGCCCAACCCTTCGGCGGCACCGACTGGAAAAGTGCCGGTGTGGCGCCGGTCCCGGGCAAGAACGCACCGAACCTGCAGGTGGTGGAGCGCGACTACCCGAACATCTACAAGCAGTTCACCTCCCTGGGCCCGATGCTGGAAAAACTCGGCAACGGCGGCAAGGGCATCAACTGGAACACCGAGACTGAAGTGAAATTCCTCGGCGAACTGAACCACAAGGAAGTCGAGGCCGGCATCAGCCAAGGGCGGCCGAAGATCGACAGCGCCATCGACGCTGCCGAAGTGATCCTGTCCCTGGCCCCGGAAACCAACGGCCATGTCGCGGTGAAAGCCTGGGCGGCGCTGTCGGAGTTCACCGGCATCGACCACAGCCACCTGGCCGTCTCGAAGGAGCACGAGGCCATTCGTTTCCGCGACATCCAGGCCCAGCCACGCAAGATCATTTCCAGCCCGACCTGGTCTGGCCTGGAAGACGATCACGTGAGCTACAACGCCGGCTACACCAACGTCCATGAGTCGATCCCATGGCGCACCATCACCGGTCGCCAGCAGTTCTACCAGGATCACCCGTGGATGCAGGCGTTCGGCGAGCAGCTGATGAGCTATCGGCCACCGGTCAACACCCGCACCATCGCCGGCGTGAAGGGTAAGCGCAGCAATGGCGAGACCGAGATCGTCCTGAACTGGATCACCCCGCACCAGAAGTGGGGCATCCACAGCACCTACAGCGACAACCTGCTGATGCTGACCCTGAGCCGTGGCGGACCGATTGTCTGGCTCTCGGAAATCGACGCCAAGCGCGCCGGTATCGAGGACAACGACTGGATCGAATGCTTCAACGTCAACGGCGCGCTGACCGCCCGTGCGGTGGTCAGCCAACGGGTCAAGGAAGGCATGGTGATGATGTATCACGCCCAGGAACGGATCGTGAACGTGCCGGGTTCGGAAACCACCAAGACCCGTGGCGGCCACCACAACTCGGTGACCCGCGTGGTGCTCAAGCCCACCCACATGATTGGCGGTTACGCCCAACAGGCCTACGGCTTCAACTATTACGGCACGGTCGGTTGCAACCGCGACGAATTCGTCGTGGTGCGCAAGATGGTCAAGGTCGATTGGCTCGATGGTTCCAGTGGCGATGATTTGCCGCGTCCACTGCCGACTGATATCGAGGAGAACTGAGATGAAGATTCGCTCACAAATCGGCATGGTCCTGAACCTGGACAAATGCATCGGCTGCCACACCTGCTCGATTACCTGCAAGAACGTCTGGACCAGCCGCGAAGGCATGGAATACGCCTGGTTCAACAACGTCGAATCCAAGCCTGGCATCGGCTACCCCAAGGAGTGGGAAAACCAGGACAAGTGGAAGGGCGGCTGGATCCGCAACGCCGACGGTTCGATCAACCCGCGCATCGGCGGCAAATTCCGCGTACTGGCGAACATCTTCGCCAACCCGGACCTGCCGAGCCTGGACGATTACTACGAACCGTTCGACTTCGACTACCAGCACCTGCACACCGCACCGCTGGGTGAGCACCAGCCCACCGCGCGACCCCGCTCGGTGGTGTCCGGCAAGCGCATGCAGAAGATCGAGTGGGGCCCGAACTGGGAGGAAATCCTCGGCACTGAATTCGCCAAGCGGCGCAAGGACAAGAACTTCGACAAGATCCAGGCGGACATCTACGGCGAGTACGAAAACACTTTCATGATGTACTTGCCGCGCCTGTGCGAGCACTGCCTGAATCCGGCGTGCGCGGCGTCGTGCCCGAGCGGTGCGATCTACAAGCGCGAAGAGGACGGCATCGTCCTGATCGACCAGGAGAAGTGCCGCGGCTGGCGCATGTGCATCAGCGGCTGCCCTTACAAGAAGATTTACTTCAACTGGAAGAGCGGCAAGTCGGAAAAATGCATCTTCTGCTACCCGCGTATCGAAGCCGGGATGCCGACTGTCTGCGCTGAAACCTGCGTTGGACGGATCCGTTACCTCGGCGTGTTGCTGTACGACGCCGACCGTATCAGCGAAGTGGCAAGCACCGCCGATGAGAAGGACCTGTACGAGAAGCAACTGGAGATTTTCCTCGACCCCAACGACCCGGCAGTGATTCGCCAAGCCCTGGCCGATGGCGTGCCGCAGTCGGTGATCGATTCGGCGCAACGTTCGCCGGTCTACAAAATGGCCGTGGACTGGAAACTCGCACTGCCGCTGCACCCGGAATACCGCACCTTGCCAATGGTCTGGTACGTGCCGCCACTGTCGCCGATCCAGAACGCTGCCACGGCTGGCACCGTGGGCATGAACGGGGTGATCCCGGACGTCGACAGCCTGCGCATCCCGCTGCGCTACCTGGCGAACATGCTCACAGCCGGCGATGAAAAACCGGTCAAACTTGCGCTGAAACGCTTGCTGGCGATGCGTGCCTACAAACGTTCCGAGCAGGTCGACGGCGTGCAGGACCTGCAAGTGCTGGCCGACGTCGGCTTGAGCGTGAACCAAGTGGAAGAGATGTACCGCTACCTGGCCATCGCCAACTACGAAGACCGTTTCGTGGTACCGAGTGCCCACCGCGAAGACGCCATGAGCGACGCGTTCGCCGAGCGCTCCGGTTGCGGCTTCAGCTTTGGCAGCGGTTGCAGTGGCAGCTCCGACACCAACATGTTCGGTGGCAAGAAGGCCAACCGCCGCGACGTGATCAAAACCGTGCAGTTGTGGGAGGAATGAGCATGCGCATTCTCAAGGTGATTTCGTTGCTGCTCGACTATCCGACCGAGACCCTGGTGGCCGGTCGGGATGAGCTGGAACAAGCGATTCTCCAGGCACGGGAAATCAGCCCCAACCAGCGCGCCGGGCTGTTTGAATTGCTGGAGGTGATCTGCGGCAAGGACCTGATGGATGGCCAGGAGCACTACGGTGCGCTGTTCGGCCGCGGTCGTTCGCTGTCGCTGCTGCTGTTCGAACATGTCCATGGCGAATCCCGCGACCGTGGCCAGGCCATGGTCGACATGATGGCCCAGTACGAAGAGGCCGGTTTTGCCATCGGCGTCAAGGAACTACCTGACTACATCCCGCTGTACCTGGAGTTTCTCTCCACCCGCGAAGACCTCGAGGCCCGCGAGGGCCTGGCCGATGTGGCGCACCTGCTGGCCTTGCTCGCGGCGCGCCTGGACGAACGTGAAAGCGCCTACGCCAGTTGCTTCCGGGCCTTGCTGCAAATCGCCGGGGCCGAGCCTCAGGTGGCGGTGGCCGAGTTGCGTGAGCAAGTGAAGGCCGAGCCACGGGATGACTCCCTCGAGGCTCTGGACAAGGTCTGGGAAGAAGAGGCGGTGGATTTCATGAAGGCCGAACAGCAGGACCGTTGCAGCTCGATGCCCGGCGCGCCGGGCAAGGCGCGGGACGAAAGCGCGGTGCCGCTGCACTGGGTGGATTTTCAGCATGAAGGGCTGGCCGCAGCGCCAGCCGGGGAGGTGGGTAATGTCTAAATGGGATCTGTTGTTGTTCGGGGTCTACCCCTACGTCGCCTTGGCGATTTGCCTGCTTGGCAGTTGGGCACGCTTTGATCTGTCCCAGTACACCTGGAAGGCCGGTTCCAGCCAGATGCTGAACAAGCGCGGCATGCGCGTGGCCAGCAACCTGTTTCACATCGGTGTGCTGTTCGTGCTGGCCGGCCATTTCGTCGGCCTGCTGACACCTTCGGCGATCTATCACCATGTGTTGAGCACCGAGAACAAGCAGTTGCTGGCGATGGTCTCCGGTGGTTTCTTCGGCGTACTGGGCCTGATCGGCCTGGTGATGCTGCTCAACCGTCGCCTGACCGACCCACGGGTTCGCGCCACCTCCAATGCGTCGGACATCCTCGTGCTGGTGGTGCTGCTGGTGCAACTGGTGCTGGGGCTGATGACCATCGTGGCCTCTACCGCCCATATGGACGGCTCGGTAATGGTGATGCTGGCTGACTGGGCCCAGAACACCGTGCTGTTGCGTCCGGTTGAAGCCGCTACCTCGATAGCGCCGGTAGGCCTGGTCTACAAGCTCCACGTGGTGCTGGGCCTGACCCTGTTCGTGTTGTTCCCGTTCACTCGTCTGGTCCATATCGTCAGTGCGCCGGTCTGGTACCTGGGACGTCGTTATCAAATCGTTCGGCAGAAGTTTTGAGGAGAAGATCATGGCGAGTGGATGCGGATGTGGCGGTAGTGGTGGCGGCAGCGGCGGCTGCGGTTCTTCGGCAAAAGCGGCACCGGTGATCGCGCCGGTGGCCGATGCCGAACCGGCGGGGGCGGTGCAGTTCGAGCCGGCCCAGGCCGGGCCGGTGGCGGAGGATGAAGCGCCACAGTTGATTGCCAGCAGTGAACAGGAGTGGCCGATCATCAGCGTCAACGGGGTGTCGATCACCCCGCAGGCGATGGCCCAGGAGCTGCAATACCACCCGGCGGAAAGCCGCGAGGAGGCGGTTTATCAGGCGGCACGGGCCTTGGTGATTCGCGAATTGCTCCAGCAACGCATCGCCGAACTGGGCCTGGCGTTACAGGTCGGCGCCGGCGAAAACGAAGAGGAAGCGGCCACGCGGCTATTGCTCGAACGTGAGGTGCAGGTGCCGCAGTGCGACGAGGCCACCTGCCTGCGTTATTACGAAAGCAACCGAGCGCGGTTTCACAGCGCACCGTTGCTGGCGGTGCGGCACATCCTGCTCGAATGCGCGCCGGACGATGCCGAGGCGCGCAGCCTGGCCCATGTCCAGGCCGAGCTGCTGCTGGAGCGACTGGATCAGTTCCCGGGCAGTTTTGCCGAGTTGGCGCTCAAGCATTCGGCGTGTCCATCCAAGGAGCAGGGCGGCTCGCTGGGGCAGATCAGCAAGGGCCAGACTGTGCCTGAGCTGGAGCGCCAGTTGTTCACCTTGCCAGCGGGCCTGGCCGGTAAACCGCTGGAAAGTCGCTATGGCTGGCACGTGATCAGCATCGACCAGCGCATCGATGGCCAGCCATTGCCGTACGAGGCGGTGGCGACGGCGATTCGTACCCAGTTGCAGCAGGGCGTGTGGCAAAAAGCGCTGGTGCAGTACCTGCAAACCCTGATCGGTGCGGCGGACATTCGCGGCATTCACCTTCAGGGCGCCGACTCGCCGCTGGTGCAGTGAGCACGGGCTCAATCAGGAGGTCTTCATGAATGCGGTGTTGCAGGACGGATTTGGGCGCCAGATCGATTATTTGCGGATGTCGGTGACCGATCGTTGTGATTTTCGTTGTGTGTATTGCATGGCGAAAAACATGACGTTCCTGCCGCGTCAGCAAGTGTTGACCTTGGAGGAGTTGCAGCGCCTGGCGCGGCTGTTCGTCGGCCTGGGGGTGAAGAAAATCCGCCTGACCGGTGGAGAGCCGCTGATCCGTCCGGGCATCGTCGGGTTGTGTCGCGAGATCGCGGCGTTGCCCGGCCTGCGGGAACTGGTGATGACCAGCAACGGCTCGCAGTTGGGGCGATTGGCCCAGCCGCTGGTCGATGCTGGCGTCAAGCGCATGAACATCAGCCTCGATAGCCTGGACGGCGAACGTTTTCGGGCGATCACCCGCAACGGCAACCTCGATCAGGTGCTGGCCGGGATTGAAGCGGCGAAGGTCGCTGGGTTCGAGCGGGTCAAGTTGAACTGCGTGGTGATGAAAGGACGCAACTTCGATGAGGTCCCGGCGCTGGTGCAGTACGCCATCGATCAACGCATCGACATCAGTTTTATCGAGGAGATGCCGTTGGGGGAGGTGGGGCGTTCCCGGGGCGAGTCGTTCTGTTCCAGCGATGAGGTCCGGGCCGAGATCGCTCGCCATCATCGCCTGCTCGACAGCGCCGAGAGCAGCGGCGGGCCGGCGCGCTATGTGCGTCTGGAGCGTCATCCGGATACCCGGATCGGTTTCATTTCGCCCAATACCCACAACTTCTGTGCCAGTTGCAACCGCGTGCGCATGACCGTTGAAGGGCGCTTGCTGTTGTGCCTGGGACAAGAAGACTCTCTTGACCTGCGCGGCTTGCTGCGCCGGTATCCACTGGATGACCAATCGATCATTCAGTCGATAAAGCAGGCACTCAAAGGCAAGCCCTTGCAGCATGATTTCAGTCCCGGTGGGGAAGTGCAGATCGTGCGGTTCATGAACATGAGTGGCGGGTAAGTGTAGAGGCCTTGTGGCGAGGGGATTTATCCCCGCTGGGGCGCGAAGCGGCCCTAAATGCCGACAACCCGATGTGTCAGACAAGTCAAGTTGCCCTCTTAGGGGGCTGCTATGCAGCCCAGCGGGGATAAATCCCCTCGCCACGGTATTAAACAGCTTTCCGGGTCACCCCCAATCTTGATATCGATCAATTGCAACCCAAGCCTTTTTCCGTACCATCCACTGCATATTGTGTTTATTTAAATCAAAAAGCCTATATGTAGTGTCTGGAGCCAAAATGCAGAGCACGTTGATCTCAGTAGGGTGTAACCGCTTGCACAAGCGCGATGGCAGTGTGGTCGCCTTTGATGCGGACAAGATCCGCCAGGCGCTGATCGCCGCTGGCAAGGCCACTGGCGAATACGCCGAAGCCGAGGCCGAGGCGTTGCTGGAGGCGGTGTTGGCGCGGTTGGAAGGGCAGACGCGGTTGAACGTCGAGCAGATCCAGGACCGTGTCGAGCGGGTGTTGATGGACGCCGGTTTCTTTCTCTCCATGCGTGCCTACATCGTCTATCGCGAGCAACACGGACGCCTGCGTCGGGATCGCCGTACGCTGGTGGAAGTCGCCACGTCGATGAACGAATACCTGGACCGCGAAGACTGGCGCGTGCAGGCCAACGCCAACCAGGGCTATTCCCTCGGCGGGCTGATCCTCAACGTATCGGGCAAGGTCACCGCCAACTACTGGCTCGACGAGGTCTACAGCCAGGCCATCGGCCAGGCGCACCGCGAGGCGGACCTGCATATCCACGACCTGGACATGCTCGCCGGCTATTGTGCCGGCTGGTCCTTGCGTACCCTGTTGCACGAAGGTCTCAATGGCGTGCCAGGGCGGGTCGAGGCCGGGCCGCCCAAGCATCTGAGCAGTGCCCTGGGACAGATGGTGAATTTCCTCGGCACCCTGCAGAACGAATGGGCCGGCGCCCAGGCGTTCAGCTCGTTCGACACATACCTGGCACCTTATGTGCGCAAGGACCAGCTCAGCTACGACGAGGTCCGGCAGTCGTTGCAGGAGTTCATCTACAACCTCAACGTACCGTCGCGCTGGGGCACGCAAACTCCGTTCACCAACCTGACGTTCGACTGGGTCTGCCCACAGGACTTGCGTGAACAGATCCCGATCATCGGTGGCGAAGAGATGCCGTTCGCCTACGGTGACCTGCAAGCGGAAATGGAACTGATCAACCGCGCCTACATCGAGGTGATGCAGGCCGGCGATGCGAAAGGGCGGGTGTTCACCTTCCCGATCCCGACCTACAACATCACCCACGACTTCCCGTGGGACAGCGAGAACGCCGACCGGCTGTTCGAAATGACCGCCCGTTACGGTTTGCCGTATTTCCAGAACTTCCTCAACTCGGACATGCAACCCAATCAGGTGCGGTCGATGTGCTGCCGCTTGCAGCTGGACGTGCGCGAGTTGCTCAAGCGTGGCGGTGGCTTGTTCGGTTCGGCGGAGCAGACCGGGTCCCTGGGCGTGGTGACGATCAACTGCGCGCGCCTGGGTTATCTGTACAAAGGCGACACCAGCGGGTTACTGCAACGCATCGATACCCTGATGGAACTGGCGAAAGAGAGCCTGGAGGTCAAGCGCAAGGTCATCCAGCATCACATGGATGCCGGTTTGTATCCTTACACCAAGCGCTACCTGGGCACCTTGCGCAACCACTTCTCCACCATCGGCGTGAACGGCCTGCATGAAATGCTGCGCAATTTCACCGATGACCAGCAAGGCCTGCACACCGAGCAAGGCCGGGCATTCGCCCTGAAACTGTTGGATCACGTGCGGGCCACGCTGCTGCGATTCCAGGAAGAAACCGGCCACCTCTACAACCTCGAAGCCACGCCCGCCGAGGGCACCACCTACCGCTTCGCCAAGGAAGACCTCAAGCGCTATCCGGATATCTTGCAGGCCGGCAGCCCGGTCGCACCGTACTACACCAACTCGTCGCAACTGCCGGTGGGCTTCACCGAGGATCCGTTCGAAGCCCTGGAGCTACAAGACGAACTGCAATGCAAATACACCGGCGGCACCGTGTTGCACCTGTACATGGCAGAACAGATTTCCTCCACACAGGCCTGCAAGCAACTGGTGCGCAAGGCACTGGGACGTTTCCGCCTGCCGTACCTGACCATCACGCCGACCTTTTCCATCTGTCCGGTGCACGGTTACCTGGCCGGCGAACATGAGTTTTGCCCGAAATGCGACGAGGCCTTGCTGCTGCAACAACAGCGCCAGGGCAGCGTTCACTGATCCGATCCATCGACCGCAAGGAGCTTCACCCATGAATGCATCGCAAAGTCTTCCACAAGCACAGCGTCAACGCTGCGAAGTCTGGACCCGAGTGATGGGTTATCACCGCCCGGTGGCGGCCTTCAACCCAGGTAAGCAGTCCGAGCATCGCGAGCGGGTGCACTTCACCGAACGCGCGGCCGGGCGTCCATGAGTCGAGTGCTACGGGTCGGGGGCATGGTGCCCCTGACCACCCTCGATTATCCGGGCCAACTGGCGTGCGTACTGTTTTGCCAGGGCTGTGCCTGGCGTTGTCGTTATTGCCATAACCCGCAACTGATCCCGCCGCGCGGTAGCGAGGAGGTGGATTGGTGCCGGGTGTTGGCGTTCCTGCAGCGCCGTCAGGATCTGCTCGACGCCGTGGTGTTCAGTGGCGGCGAGCCAACCTTGCAGGACGGCCTGGCGCCGGCCATGGAGGAAGTGCGGCAGATGGGCTTTCGCATCGGCCTGCACAGCGCCGGCATCAAGCCGGCGGCCTTCGCCAAAGTGGTCGGGCTTGCCGACTGGGTCGGTTTCGACGTCAAGGCCTTGCCCGAAGATGCCCTGGACGTGACCCGTGTCGAAGGCAGCGGCGCCGCCAACTGGCGCAGCCTCGACCACCTGCTGGCCAGCGGCGTGGACTATGAATGTCGCACAACGGTGCACTGGCATCTGTTCGACCCCGAACGGTTGCTGAACCTGGCCCGACGCTTGAGCGAACGCGGCGTCACGCGGTTCGCGGTGCAACTGGTGCGCACTGCGCGGATGCTCGATCCCCACCTTTCCAGCGTTTCGGCACAAGCCTTGCAGCCTGAGCTGTGGGCCGCCATGCGCGAGTTGTTCCCCTCGTTCGTCTTACGCAGTTGAGCGAGCGCCGGGATGAACGACCGACAGCGGCCCGGGATGACCGGGCCACACTTTTTTAGGTTTTCAAATGCGCTGCCAACCGGCAGGTAGTTGAACAGGGAGCATTTGATATGACCAGACTCACCACCGCCCAACGCATCGTGATCGGCTTTGCCATCGCGCCACTGGCCTTGATTGCCCTGGCGCTTTACGCCTTGAGCGACCTGGCGATGCTGCGCGACCAGGCCGAGCAGATCGTCAGGCAGGATTGGCCGAAGATCGACCCGATCATGGTGATCGCCACGGGCGTGCGCGATAACGCCAGGAATACCCGGGATTTGTTGATCGACAAGAACAATGCGCAAGTCCAGCAATCCATCGACGCCACCCGACAACGGATTACCCAGGCCTTCGCCACGCTGGAGCCGCTGTTCGATCAGCCTGAAGGCAAGGCCGCGTATGCCGAGTTGAAGAAACGTCGCGAGGCCTATGTGGCGGCGTTCGTCCAGGTGCAGGCGTTGATCCGCCAGGGCGCGACGGACGAGGCGATGACGCAGCTCAAGCAGGGCGTGATTCCGGCGGAGCTTGAGGTGTACAAAAGCCTCGAAGGGATGATGGCGATGCAGGGCAAGGTCTTTGTCGAACGTGAGCACTTGGCCCAGGCACGTTACAACGATGCGCGGCGCAACATGCTGGCGTTGGTGCTGGCCTGCCTGGCCCTGGTGACGACCGTGGCGATCCTGGTGACCCGCAGTGTGACCCGTCCCCTGGGTGGTGAACCCAATGACGCGGCGCGGGTGCTTAACCTCATCGCCCAGGGCGACCTGACGATCCGCGTGCCCGTGGGTGTAGGTGCCAATGACAGCGTGATGAGTAACATGCACGACATGCAGCAGAGTCTCAACAGCATGGTCCGGCATATTGCGGCCTCGGTGGATCGAGTGGCCAGTTCCTCCGAAGAACTGAGCGCGGTGAGCAGCCAGACCAGCAGCACCTTGCAGTTGCAGGGGCATGAAATCGAACAGGCGGCCGCGGCCGTGAACCAGATGACCGCCGCGGTGGACGAAGTGGCGCGCAATGCGGTGAGCACCAGCGAAGCCTCGCGGGTGTCCGAGCAAACGGCCCAGCGTGGTCGTGAACAGGTCCAGGAAACGGTGGCTTCCATTACCGCGCTGGCCGAAGGTGTGACGGACAGTTCCGGCCGAATCCAGCAATTGGCCGGGCGGGTACAGGACATCAGTTCGGTGCTGGATGTGATCCGCAGCATTGCCGAGCAGACCAATCTCCTGGCACTGAACGCCGCCATCGAAGCCGCCCGCGCCGGTGATGCCGGGCGTGGTTTTGCAGTGGTGGCCGATGAAGTCCGGGCGCTGGCCCATCGGACTCAGGATTCGACTCGGGAAATCGAGGGCATGATCGGTAATATCCGCCTGGACAGCGGGCATGCGGTGAGCTCCATGCAGAACAACAGCGAACTGGTGCAAGCCACGCTACTGGTGGCCCAGCGCTCCGGCGATGCCCTGGATGAAATCGCCCATTCGATCTCGCAGATCAACGAGCGCAACCTGATGATCGCCAGCGCCACGGAACAGCAGGCGCTGGTGGCGCGAGAGGTGGATCGTAACCTGGTGGACATTCGCAACCTGTCCGAACAGGTCATGCTGGGCGCGCGGCATACCGATACGGCGGGCCAGGACCTGGCGCAGATGGCCGGGTCACTGCATGAGACGGTGGCGCGGTTCAAGGTCTAGGCCGATCAATGTCAGGGCCTCAGTCCCACAATCCCTTGTGGGAGTGAGCTTGCTCGCGATAGCGGTGGGTCTGCTTGTGGTGATGTTGGCTGTGCTAAGGGCGGAACCCTAAGCCGCCGTTACCTAAATAACGGATATACACACCAAGTCAGGAGTTCCCAGCGACCGGCTCAGAAGCACCCAATCGCGGCCCGGTCGAATAACGAATCACACTAAGAACCGCCAGCGTCGCAACCACCAACCCAGGAGACGTCGCCAGCAATACGGCCGTGGTCCCACCCCCAGCCGCCAGGATCTGTCCGGCAGCCAGCGGCCCGGCCACCGACCCCAGGCGTCCGATGGCCACCGCTGCACCAACCCCCGTCGCACGTACGGAGGTAGGGTAGGAGGGCGGCGCCAAGGCATAGAGGACCAATTGCGCAGCCATAACAAACAACCCAGCGGCGAACCCGGCGATGGCCATCGGCACGATGCCGACCGAAAACCCGACCCCGGCCAGGGCGCTCAGCAGTCCGGCATAGACGAACAGCACCACCTTGATGCCATTGCAACGGTCCAGCAACAGGCCACCGAGCAACGAGCCCAGCGCTCCGCCGATGTTGAACAGCATTTGCACCAGGCCGGCCTGGGGTTTGCTGAAGCCCTGTTCCAGCAGCAACGACGGCAGCCAGTTGAGCAACATGTACATCACCGTCAGGGTGAAGAAATAACTCAGCCACAGCGCCAAGGTGGTACGGCCGCGACCTTCACCAAACAGCGCCTGAGTGGTGGAGCCGCGCGCTGTGCCGCCATCCTGCGCCTGGCGAAAGGCGCTGGATTCGGGGAGCCACAAGAGCATCAGCGGGACCACCAACAGGGGCGCCAACCCGCCGATGAAAAACGTCATCTGCCAGTGTTCGCCAAACAACATGGCGACCACTGCCGCCAACGCACCACCCAACGGAACGCCGGCGTACATCACGCTGATGGCCGTGCCCCGGCGCTGCTCGCCCACGGCTTCGGCGCACAGGGCGATGAGGTTGGGCAGGGCGGCGCCCAAGCCCAGGCCGGTCATGAAACGCACCAGTAAGAGGCTGGAGAAGTGTTCGACATAAGCGGTGCTGAGGGAAAACACGCCGAACAGCAAGACAGCGGCGATGAGAATTTTCTTGCGACCGATGCGATCAGCGATCCAGCCGCCAAAGAACGCACCAGGCAACAGCCCGATGATCCCGGCACTGAATACCCAGCCCATCATTTTCGGGTCGAGGGCAAACGTCTGTCGCAGCCCTGCGGCTGCGGTACCGGCTGACTGAAGGTCGAAACCCTCGATCAACGCGACGATGAAACACAAGGCGATAGTCAGCGTCGCACGATGCGCCGGACGGTTCATGGCAAATCCTCTTATTGTTTTTGTGAGGGACACCGGCTCGGAGGATAACCGGCAGGCGCATTTAAGATTAACAAAGCTAACTAAAAAATGAAGGATGCCAAGGGCGAGCCATAAACGGGCCAGATCACTATGAAAATCATGGGCTTGGTACGAATATTCAAGTCAGTTGGTAAATTAGTTAATGATATTAATGTTCGATTATCGGTCAGTGTTGATTGACGAAGGGCCCTCGCGGTTTCCATTCTTGGTTCCCACGGCCCCTATCACCAAGGCTGGGCCGATCAAAACAACAACAATAAGTGGATATCGAACATGCCAAACCTTGCCCGGGACGCCTCGATGGCGCGCCCTGTTTTCTCGTTCGCCAGTCTGCTGGCCTGCCTCGGGCTGAGCCTGGGTTCTCCTGCCTTGCGGGCGGAGGGCTTCATCGACGACAGCCACGGTACCCTGACCCTGCGCAATTACTACATGGACCGCGACTACAAGGACGGCGGCGCCAAGACCGCGGCCAGGGAGTGGGCTCAAGGTGTGTTCATGAACGTCGAGTCGGGGTTTACCCCAGGGACGGTTGGGTTCGGCCTCGATGTGAGGGGATTGCTGGGCATCAAGCTCGACTCATCGCCTGACCGAAGCGGCACCGAACTGTTACCGGTATCGAGCAGCGACAAGCGTGCGGCGGATGAGTATTCGCGCCTGGGTGTGACCGGTAAGCTGCGTTTCGCGCAAACCACGGTGAAGACCGGCGATGTGTCGATCTTCCTGCCGTTTGCCTTTGCCAGCCCATCGCGGCTGCTGCCGCAGACTTTTCGCGGGACGACCCTCAGTTCCAAGGACATCGACGGCTTGACGTTGAACACCGGTTATATCGATCGCATCGCCCGGCGCGATTCCACCGACTACCAACCGATGAGCATCGCCTCGCCCAACCGTCGTTTCAACGGTGCGGCGACTTCTTCCCATATGGCTTATGGGGGCGGCGACTACCAGGTCAACAAAGACCTCAGCCTGCGGGCTTACCACGCCGAAGTGGCGGATTTGTATGAACAGAACACCTTGGCGTTATTGCATAACCTGCCCTTGGGCGATGGTGTCCTGACCACTGACCTGCGCAGTTTTTTCAGCGACGAAGACGGCGCGGCCAAGGCTGGCAAAGTGGATAACCGCAACGTTTCGGCGCTGGTCGGCTATCGCCTGGGCGGCCATCGCGTGAGCCTGGGCTACATGCATTCCAGTGGTGATACGGCCACGCCTTATGTGTCCGGCACCGAGCTGATGGGCTTGAGCGAAATGACCATGAGTTCGGATTTCCTCAATGCCAAGGAACGCACCTGGCAGGCGATCCATGACTACGACTTTGCCGCCGTGGGCGTGCCGGGCCTGCGCAGTCGACTGCGTTATGTGCGTGGTGATCACATCGAACTGGCGGCCCTCAATGCCGAGGATCGCAAGGAGCGTGAGTTCCAGATGGAGCTGGGATACGTGATCCAGGGCGGCCCGCTGAAAAACGTCGGGCTGCTGGCACGCAAATCGATCTATCGCAACAACTTCCCGGGTACGGCGGCGTTTCGCGACGAGAACCAGACCCGGTTCCTGGTGACGTACAGCGTGCCGATCTGGTGATGCATTGTTGGGCGAAGGGAGCTCTGTTCGGAGCGGGGGACATAATGGCTCTTGTGGCGAGGGGATTTATCCCCGTTGGACTGCGCGGCAGTCCCCCCCAAACGGCTACCTCGGTACTTCATATTGATCGAGGTGTCTGGAGTAGGGCTGCTATGCAGCCCAGCGGGGATAAATCCCCTCACCACAGGGGAGCGTTGGCCTTACTGTTGGTAAACCTTCTTCAACAACCGCAGCAACTCCTCACGCTCAGCCCCTGAAAGGGTCGCCGTGGAATCCAGGTCACTCTGCGCGGCGATTTGCTTGAGTTCCTTGAGCAACGTTTCGCCAGTTTTGCTCAGGAAAATCCCGTAGGAGCGTTTATCCGGCTTGCACCGCACGCGCACGGCCAGGGCCCGGCTTTCCAACTTGTTCAGCAGCGGCACCACTTGCGGTGGCTCGATCGTCAGGGCCTTGGCCAGGTCAGCCTGCATCAGGCCGGGATTCTGGTCGATGATTGCCAGGGCCGAGAACTGGGCAGGGCGCAGATCGTGGACGGCGAGTCGGCCAATCAGGTTCTGGAACAGTTTCAACTGGGCGCGGCGCAGGGCGTAACCGATCAGGTCATCCAGTGCGGAGTCCAGCGGCGCTTGCGCGTCGGTACCGGCGGCCAGGGACTCGGCGGGTTCGGCAAGCTTGGAAGACTTGGCCATCGAAGTGAACTTCCTCAAGGTAAGTGGTTAACAAGGCTATCCAGTTTGCCGGGGTTGCGACGCCCTGGCTATGGGCTTGCGCAGATTCGAGATTTGTAACCTTCGATCCAGGCCCGGAAAAATACAGATAAACCGATTAATAGTTAATTGACATAACTAAATTTCCGGTTTAGTTTTTGATCATCTTCAGCCAAGAACAAGAGAGCACGCATCATGAGCAATTACGAAGGTCGCTGGAAAACGGTCAAGGTCGATATCGAGGAGGGCATCGCCTGGGTCACCCTCAATCGCCCGGAAAAACGCAACGCCATGAGCCCGACCCTCAACCGCGAGATGATCGACGTGCTCGAGACCTTGGAGCAGGATCCGGCCGCTGGCGTATTGGTGCTGACCGGGGCCGGTGACGCCTGGACCGCTGGCATGGACCTCAAGGAATATTTCCGCGAAGTGGATGCGGGGCCGGAAATCCTCCAGGAAAAAATCCGTCGCGAAGCGTCGCAATGGCAATGGAAACTGCTGCGCATGTACGCCAAGCCAACCATCGCCATGGTCAACGGCTGGTGCTTTGGTGGCGGTTTCAGTCCTCTGGTGGCGTGCGACCTGGCGATCTGCGCCGACGAAGCGACCTTCGGCCTCTCGGAAATCAACTGGGGCATCCCGCCGGGCAACCTCGTCAGCAAGGCCATGGCCGATACCGTGGGTCATCGCCAGTCGCTGTACTACATCATGACCGGCAAGACATTCGGCGGGCAAAAAGCCGCCGAAATGGGCCTGGTCAACGAAAGCGTGCCCCTGGCGCAACTGCGTGAAGTCACCGTGGCGCTGGCGCGCAACCTGCTGGAGAAAAACCCGGTGGTGCTGCGGGCCGCCAAGCATGGTTTCAAGCGCTGCCGCGAACTGACCTGGGAGCAGAACGAGGATTACCTGTACGCCAAGCTCGATCAGTCGCGCCTGCTCGACACCGAAGGTGGCCGCGAGCAGGGCATGAAGCAGTTTCTGGACGACAAGAGCATCAAGCCTGGCTTGCAAACCTATAAGCGCTGAGTCGACCGGCGAATGGCGGGCCGCATCCCGCTGTTCGCTGCGCCGCCCTGGCGCTACTGTTACACCGCTGCGATGTATTCCCGATAAAGACAATAAAGAGGAATCACCATGCTGGACGTGCCCCTGTTGATTGGCGGCCAGTCGTGCCCGGCCCGTGACGGCCGGACCTTCGAACGCTGCAACCCGGTGACGGGCGAGGTGGTGTCTCGCGTGGCCGCCGCCACTCTGGAAGATGCCGACGCCGCGGTAGCTGCTGCCCAAGCGGCGTTTCCCGCCTGGGCCGCATTGGCGCCTAACGAACGCCGGACGCGGCTGTTGCGTGCGGCCGAGCAGTTGCAGGCCCGCAGCAATGAATTCGTCGCTGCTGCCGGCGAGACCGGTGCCATGGCCAATTGGTACGGTTTCAACGTGCACCTGGCGGCGAACATGCTGCGCGAAGCCGCTTCCATGACCACCCAGATCAATGGCGAAATCATTCCTTCGGACGTGCCTGGCAGTTTCGCCATGGCCCTGCGTCAGCCTTGCGGCGTGGTGCTGGGCATCGCCCCTTGGAATGCTCCGGTGATTCTCGCCACCCGCGCCATCGCCATGCCCCTGGCTTGCGGTAACACCGTGGTGCTCAAGGCTTCTGAAATAAGCCCGGCAGTGCACCGGCTGATCGGCCAGGTGTTGCAGGACGCAGGGCTGGGTGACGGCGTGGTCAACGTGATCTGTAATGCACCTGCGGATGCGCCGGCCATTGTCGAGCGATTGATTGCCAACCCGGCGGTGCGCCGGGTCAATTTCACTGGTTCGACCCATGTCGGACGCATCGTCGGCGAACTGTCGGCGCGCCACCTCAAGCCGGCGCTGCTGGAACTGGGTGGCAAGGCGCCGCTGCTGGTGCTGGACGACGCCGACCTGGACGCCGCGGTGCAAGCGGCGGCCTTCGGCGCTTACTTCAACCAGGGCCAGATATGCATGTCCACCGAGCGACTGATCGTCGATGCCCGTGTGGCGGATGAGTTCATCGCCCGCTTGGCCGCCAAGATCGCCACCCTGCGCGCTGGTGATCCGGCGGACGGCGATTCGGTACTGGGTTCGTTGGTCGACGTCAGTGCCGGCCAGCGCATCAAGGGACTGATCGACGATGCCTTGGCCAAAGGCGCAACGCTGGTCACCGGTGGCCAGTTGGAAGGCAGTATCCTGCAGCCGACGTTGCTCGATGGCATCACCCCTCAGATGCGCCTGTACCGCGAAGAGTCCTTCGGGCCGGTGGCCGTGTTGCTGCGCGGTGACGGCGATGAAGAGCTGCTGCGCCTGGCCAACGATTCCGAGTTCGGCCTGTCGGCCGCCATTTTCAGCCGCGATACCACCCGTGCGCTGGCCTTGGCCCAGCGGGTGGAGTCGGGCATTTGCCATATCAACGGGCCGACCGTGCACGACGAGGCGCAGATGCCTTTCGGTGGGGTCAAGTCCAGCGGTTACGGCAGCTTTGGCGGCAAGGCGTCCATCGAGCATTTCACCCAGCTGCGTTGGGTGACTTTGCAGAACGGTCCCCGGCATTACCCGATCTGAAACCCGTCGCATCGCGGGCGGTCGAGCCTTGAACGCCGTCGCCCCGATGCAGGCCAGAATAATAATGACAAGGCCGCAGCCTGGTGCTGCCACGCTCCGCTCGCATCGCGACCCGAGTGTGCCTTGGTGGAGGAAATGCACGTGAGTTCCGAGTCCAGATCGTCCTCCCGACCCGAGGCCGGGCGGTATCGCCAGGTATCGATTGGTCATCCTGCCGTGGAAGTCCGGGAAGAGCGTGGCATCTTGCACATGCGCTCCCTGGAGCCCCTGGCCCCGCTGCCGGCGCGGTTGCTCGAGCGCCTGGTGCACTGGGCCAAGGTGCGCCCGGAGCAGACGTTTATCGCCGCCCGTGAAGCCGGCGGTGACTGGCGTCGAGTCAGCTATGCCCAAATGCTCGACAGTGTCCGAGCCATCGCCCAAAGCCTACTCGGTTACGGTTTATCGGCGGAAAAACCCTTGGCGCTGCTCTCCGGCAACGACATCGAGCACCTGCAAATGGCCCTCGGCGCGATGTACGCCGGTATTCCCTATTGCCCGGTTTCGCCGGCCTATTCATTGCTGTCCCAGGATTTCGCCAAGCTGCGTCATGTCTGCGATCTGTTGCAGCCGGGGCTGGTGTTCGTCAGTGAGGCCGCACCGTTCGAGCGCGCGATCACTGCCGTATTGCCGGCGGACGTGCCCTTGATCACAGTGCGTGGCGAGATAGCCGGCCGGTCGAGGACAAGCTTCGCCAGCCTGCTGGTCCAACCCGGCGGCGCCGAGGCCGAGCAGGCGTTCGCTGCCACCGGCCCGGACAGCATCGCCAAGTTCCTGTTTACCTCAGGCTCCACCAAGCTGCCCAAGGCGGTGATCACCACCCAGCGTATGCTTTGCGCCAATCAGCAGATGCTGCTGCAGACCTTTCCGGTGTTCGGCGAGGCGCCGCCGGTGCTGGTGGACTGGTTGCCGTGGAATCATACGTTCGGTGGCAGCCACAACGTTGGCATCGTGTTGTACAACGGCGGCACGTTCTACCTGGACGACGGCAAACCCACCGCCCAGGGCTTCGCCGAAACCCTGCGCAACCTCAAGGAAATCTCGCCTACCGCCTACCTGACCGTGCCCAAGGGCTGGGAGGAATTGGTCAACGCCCTGGAGCAGGACGATGAATTGCGCGAGCGATTCTTCAAACGCATCAGCCTGTTCTTCTTTGCCGCGGCGGGCTTGTCCCAAAGTACCTGGGACCGGCTCGACAAGGTCGCCGAACAGCATTGCGGCGAACGTATCCGCATGATGGCGGGCCTGGGCATGACCGAGGCGGCGCCGTCCTGCACCTTCACCACCGGGCCGTTGTCCATGGCCGGCTACATCGGCCTTCCAGCGCCTGGCTGCGAGGTGCGCCTGGTGCCAGTGGACGGCAAGTTCGAAGGGCGTTTTCGCGGGCCGCACATCATGCCCGGCTACTGGCGCTCGCCGCAGCAAACTGCCGAGGTATTCGACGAGGATGGTTTCTACTGTTCGGGGGATGCGATCAAGCTGGCCGACGCCAGCAATCCGCAACTGGGGCTGATGTTCGATGGGCGGATCGCCGAGGATTTCAAATTGTCTTCCGGTGTGTTCGTCAGTGTCGGGCCGTTGCGCAATCGGGCGGTGCTGGAGGGCACGCCCTACGTCCAGGACCTGGTGATTACCGCACCGGATCGCGAGTGCCTGGGGGCGCTGGTGTTCCCACGGCTTGCTGAATGCCGGCGCTTGTCCGGGCTGGGCGGGGACGCCAGTGACGCCCAGGTTCTTGCCAGCCCGACGGTGCGCCAATGGTTCGCCGACTGGCTGCGACGCCTGAACCGTGAAGCCAGCGGCAATGCCAGTCGCGTGGAGTGGATCGCCTTGCTCGATGAACCGGCGTCCATCGACCGCGGTGAAATCACTGACAAGGGCTCGATCAACCAACGGGCGGTGTTGCAGTGGCGGGCGGGGAAGGTGGAGGCGTTGTATCGCGGGGAGGATGCGTCGATTTTGCGGGCGGGACCTGTGGCTTAAAGCAAGACCTTGTGGATGTGGATGAATGGCAGACTCATCCACAAACGCCTGTGGGAGCGAGCTTGCTCGCGATAGCGGTGGCTTAGCAGCAGAGAGGTTGCCTGACACACCGTCATCGCGAGCAAGCTCGCTCCCCATGAGGTCCGGGGGCTGGTTTGTGATGGTTAACGCCGTCCTAGCAACAAACCCACCACCAGCCCGAAACCGGCGGAAATCGCCACGGTCTGCCAGGGGTGGCCGCCAATATAGACTTCAGTGGCGTCGACCATGGGGCGGGTACGCTCTCGTGCGCTGGCAACCGAATCAAGCGCTTGTTGCAGTTTCTGGGAGATCTGGCCGCGCAGGTTTTCAGCATCTTCGCCTACCAGCGAGGCACTGCTTTTGAGCAGCTTTTCCGATTCTTCGATCAACGCCTTCAGTTCGCTGAAGGCTTGATCCTTGATTTGCTCTCCATTCGCTTGCACGGTGCTTTTACGGGCCATTGAAGTACTCCTTGCTGATGATGGCATTGATCAATGGAGTGCTGCGCTTGTGCAAAAGTTGCAACGTTTGGCCTTGTCGGCGCAGCCCATCACAAATCGTGGTTAAGACGTTTCCCTGCAAGGTGTAAGATGGCGCCTATTTACGCAACAGGTAATTCCCATGAGCTTCAATCTGGCTGACAAGCCCTTGGCCGAGCGCGCCGCGCTGGAAGACGAAAAATCCCGACTTTTTGAACTGTGGCAAAACAACCTGGGCAAAGCCAAGGGCGATGCTGCCCGCTTGTTCGGCGAGCGCTCCAAACGCAAGGGCAAGTGGGCCGAGTGGGTGCGTGCCGAACTGGACGGCATGTCGCCGCCGGAGTACGCCAACATGGTACGCAGTGAAGTCAATCGACTGATGGCTGCCAACAAGTAAGCCTTAGGTGAATGTTGCCGTAATGGCCTCGCGAACCTTTAGCATTGTCGGCTCCATTTGCGTGTGGGTTCGCCATCCCAGTTCGATAGGGTAGCGGGGCAAGGCCAGGGGGCAGGGCAGCAAGGCCAGGCCGCTGAGGTCGGCGATGGCCCGGGCGGCATGGGCCGGAATCGTCGCCACGGCCTGGCTGCCCTTGAGCAGGAACGGCAACGCGGCAAAGTGGGTGGTCGAGGCACAGACTCGCCGGCTCAGGCCAAGCCCGGCCAGCCCTTCGTCGGTGATACCGATGAAACCATCTGAAGACACCAGCAGATGTTCACGGGCCACGAACGCCTCCAGGCTGAGGGATTGTTGGCCCTGCGCCAGGCTCGCCGGGTCCAGGAGGCAGGCGTAATCGCCTTCGCCCAACACCTGGCGGCTGAGCAACCGCTGGGCGAAACCGCCCGCCGTGATCGCCAGGTCAAGTTCGCGCTCCATCAGGGCCCGGCCGACGATCTGGCTGTGGGTCTGGCGGAAAATCAAGCGCAGGCCCGGCGCTCGGTCGGCCACTTCTTCGATCAAGCGTCGCCCATGGGCAATCTCGAAATCGTCCGACAGGCCGACGATGACCGAGCGGCCTTCGTAATGGCTGGCATCCGGGTCGACCATCGCCAGGCTCTGGCGGCATTTATCCAGTGCTTCGCTGATCACCGGCTTGAGCTGGTTGGCCCGCAGCGTCGGCGCCAGGCCCCGGCCGGTGCGCACGAATAATTGATCGTCATACAAACCGCGAAGCCTGCGCAGCGCTGCGCTGATGGCCGACTGGGTCACGCCCAGGCGCACGGCGGCGCGGCTGGCGCTGGATTCGTCATGCAGGGCTTCGAAGGTCTTCAGCAGATTGAGGTCGATGTCGGCGATATTCATAAGGCTCATATCATTTAGCAGTATTCGGGGCTTTATTCATGATCGGCCGCTGCCTGAGAATCGGCAACACCTGATGATCAAGGAGTTGAAAAACCATGCCCAAATCCATTGTGGCTGCCCTGCAGATCGGCTCGTTGCCTGGCGGCAAGGGCGAGACCCTGGCACAGATCCTTTCCTACGAAGAAGCCATTCGCGAGGCTGGCGCGCGCCTGGTGGTGATGCCTGAAGCGCTGCTGGGTGGCTATCCCAAGGGCGAAGCGTTCGGGACTCAACTGGGTTACCGGTTGCCGGAGGGACGCGAGGCGTTTGCCCGCTATTTTGCCAATGCCATTGACGTGCCTGGCGTTGAAACCGAAGCGCTGGCCGGGCTATCGGCGCGTACGGGGGCGAGCCTGGTGCTGGGCGTCATCGAGCGTGTCGGCAGCACCTTGTACTGCACCGCGCTGTATTTCGAACCCGATGCGGGCCTGGTGGCCCGGCACCGCAAGTTGATGCCCACCGGCACCGAGCGGCTGATCTGGGGCAAGGGCGACGGCTCGACCTTGCCGGTGATCGACAGCCAGGTCGGTCGGGTCGGCGCGGCGGTGTGCTGGGAAAACATGATGCCGCTGCTGCGCACCGCGATGTACGCCAAAGGGGTGGAAGTCTGGTGTGCGCCGACGGTGGATGAGCGGGAGATGTGGCAGGTGACCATGCGCCATATCGCCCACGAAGGTCGCTGTTTTGTGGTCAGTGCCTGTCAGGTCCAGGCCTCGCCGCAGGCCCTGGGTATCGAGGTCGCGCACTGGCCGGCCGAGCGGCCGCTGATTGCTGGAGGCAGCGTGATTGTCGGCCCCATGGGCGATGTACTCGCGGGGCCGCTGAAGGACACGGCTGGGCTACTGATTGCCGAAATCGACACCGATGAGCTGGTGCGGGCGCGTTACGACTATGACGTGGTGGGGCATTACGCCAGGCCAGATGTGTTCGAGTTGGTGGTGGACGAGCGCGCCAAGCCCGGCGTGCGTTTCACGGCGTGATTCACCAGTTGGCGGCGGAGCCCGGCAGGTCGAGGGTTCCGCGGTCAACGAAGCGCAGGGTGCCGAATACGCCGCCGGCGAGCTTGCCCTTGAGCACATAGGGCAGGTTGTCCAGGCTTTGGGTCTGGCTCAGGCCCAAGGTCTGGCGCAACACCGAAAACGCCGAAATGCTCACCGGGACACTGAGGATCGCCTCGGAAAAGCGCGGGATCGAACCGCTCTGGTCACTGACCCCCGTTGCCAGCGTACGGTCGTTGACCTCCAGGTCCAGCGCCACGCCGTTGTAGTCGATCGCGGTTTCGTTGGGGTTCTGCACGCGCAGTTTCACGGCGAAACGCACCTCCAGGCCCTGGTTGGGCAAGGGTTCGATGCCGACCACGTTGATGTTCAGCGGGTCACGGTGCGGGAAGAGGGCGCAGGCGCTGAGACTGAGCAGTATCAGGAAAACGGAAAGGCCGAGGATTCTGCGCATGGCTTGACTCTCAACGAATGAAAAAACCGGAAGCGATTGAGCACGATACCCCACAGGTGCCCCATGGCAACCCACGAACCCTTGGATAGGGCGCTTTTGGTGGCGAGGGAGCTTGCTCCCGCTGGGCTGCGTAGCGGCCCCAAGCTTTTGCGGTTGCTGCGCAACCGAGCGGGAGCAAGCTCCCTCGCCACAAAAGCCACAAAAGCCACAAAAGCCACAAAAGCCACAAAAGCCACAAAAGCCACAAAAGCCACAAAAGCCCATGCCACAGCGATGTATGCGAGACATGGCAAGAGGGCTCCTGACAGTTTCTGACACCAGCCTCTGCTAATCTGCGTCGACTTTTTTCTTCTGGATAGTCCATCGTGTCGCGTACCACTCGGTTGCTCACTTTGCTGCAAGTCTTGCGGGGCAAGCGTTGCCCGGTTACCGCTGCGACATTGGCGGGAGAACTGAACGTTTCCGAGCGCACCTTGTACCGCGACATCGCCGAACTCACCGCCCTTGGTGCGCCAATTCAGGGCGAAGCGGGCATCGGTTATGTCTTGCGCAGCGGCCTGTTCCTGCCGCCACTGATGTTCACCGCCGATGAAATCGAGGCCATTGTGCTGGGCTTGCGCTACGTCGATCAGCGCGCCGACGAGGTGTTGGGCAAGGCAGCCGCTGACGCCCTGGCGAAGGTCGCTGCAGTGCTGGCCCCCGATGTGCGAGACGCTTTGCGCAACCCCACGGTGCTGCCCGGCCCACCGGGTTATGGCTATCCGCAGAACACGGTGGAACTGAATGTGTACCGCCAGGCCATTCGTGCCCAGGCCAAGCTGCACATCGATTACGCCGACGTGAACAAGACCCCGAGCCAACGCTTGATCTGGCCGCTAGCCCTGGGCTTTTTCAATGAGGCGCGGGTGGTGGTGGCCTGGTGCGAATTGCGCGGCGCCTATCGGACTTTTCGCACTGACCGGATCGCTTCTGCCACCGAGCAGGGCGAGCGCTATCCGGGCCGCCGCAGCGACTTGCTGCGCGACTGGTTCGCGCTGATGAAGCTGGACGAAAGCGGACGGTTCACTCCTGACAAAAACTGACACAACGCTGTTCTAGCATGGTGCCAGATCGATAAAACAAGGAGCCGTACCATGTCCAATCCCGTCTCTTCCCTGGCCCCGGCCATCGCCGGCTACATTGCGGCGGCCAATGCCCGTGACAGCTCGGCGGTGACGCGTTTCTTCGCCGAGGATGCCAACGTATTCGATGAAGGCCAGCACCGTGTTGGCACCCAGGCCATCGCCCAATGGATGGAAGACACTGCCCGGCGCTTCCAGCCGCGTGTGGAAGTCCTCAATGTGCAGCAACGCACTGGCAAGGTGTTGGTGAAAAACCTGATCTCCGGGACATTCCCCGGCAGCCCGCTGGAGTTGCGCTACACCTTTCGGCTCGATGAGCAGGGCAAGATCAGCCGGTTGGATATCTCGATTTAGCAGTCTGCACCCTGTTATGTGAACACTATTGTGGCGAGGGGATTTATCCCCGCTGGACTGCGATATAGGTAGTCCGTTCCTTGCTCCCCCATACTGATACTCGCTGGAGTCCGGTTGTTGCGAGGAAGGAACATGCACCTGCGAGCTACGAATAGGGCTGCAACGCATCTCGATGATTACTGCTTCACCTTCGAGCCCAGCAGGTGCGCTTGCGCCCTCTAACGAACACTCAGGGAAAGCCGGGCACGGCTCTCTATATCGCCTTCGCTGGACGCAAGCATGCATGTTCCTGCATGTACTTTAGCGTCTGTGGAGGTGTGCGATGCAAACGCTCTTGTCTCAGAAATTCACTGCTTATATCGGAATTGATTGGGCCGATACCAAACATGACGTCTGTTTGCAGGTTGCTGGGCAAGCCCAGCGGTGCTTCTCGGTCATCCGACACAACCCCGAAGCTATTGATCAATGGGCTCATGCGCTGTATCAGCGTTATGGCGGTCCTATCGCCATTGCCGTGGAGTTAGACAAAGGACCGTTGATAGCGGCCCTGCAAAAATATGATTTTTTTTGTTTGTTCCCGATCAACCCCGCCACCTTAGCCAAGCAGCGTAAGGCCTTCGTTCCCAGCGGTGCGAAGGACGATCCGAGCGATGCCCAGTGGGCACTTGAGCTATTGCTCAAGCATCCCGACAGATTTCCCCAGCAGGAGAAACAAAGTCCTGCCATACGTTCTCTGGCTAGCTTGACTGAACATCGGAGAACCTTGGTTGATGAGCGGGTAAGAATCAGTAATCGGTTGGTTTGCATGCTCAAGCAGTACTATCCGTTGGCGCTGGAGTTGTTCCACGATCATGACACACAGGTGTTCTGTGATTTCCTGGAGCGCTGGTCGACGTTGGAAACACTTAAACGTGCTCGGCCTACAAGCGTTTTGAAGTTTCTTAACGCGCATAATGTTCGCCATGCAGAACTCAATCAGCAGCGTCTGGCCTTGATCCTCAAGGCCACGCCGCTGACAGAGGATCCGGGGATTGTTAACCCTTCAGCGCTGTATGTGCGGACCCTGGCATCGCAACTGAGTGGGATGCTGGTGGCGATCAAGCAGTTTGATGCGGCGATCGAAGAAACGGCCAATACCCTGGCCGATTACAGCCTCTTCAAATCCTTGCCTGGAGCCGGGCAACAGCTTGCACCACGGCTAATGGTAGCTTTTGGTGAGCAACGTGATCGCTTCAAGGATGCTGGTGCTATGCAGCGATATGCCGGGATCGCTCCGGTTACCGAGCGCAGTGGCAAGAAGAAAATCGTTCGCTGGCGCTATCAATGTTCAACCTTTTTGCGCCAGACATTTGTCGAGTGGGCTGCCCACAGCATCAATCAATCGGTATGGGCAGGGGCGTACTATCGCCAACAGAAGGCCAAAGGCTGCTCTCATCAAGCAGCCCTGAGGGCACTGGCTTTTAAATGGATCAGGATCGTTTATCGGTGCTGGAATGCTGGATCCCAGTATGACGAGAGCGTCTATTTACAAGCCTTGGCCCGCCACGACTCGCCTTTGATAAGAGCACCGGAGGCAACGAAAGCATGTTGACGGAAGAGCTCAGGGCGTGAAGCAGGCCCATACGGTTTGAGGCCTGGCGTCTGCTTCGCAGCCGAGCGGGGATAAATCCCCTCGCCACAGTCTGCACGGTTCTTCTGAGCGTTTCGCATGGCATACTCCCCACCTTCGTATTCCGGACCCGGGCCGTATGACTTTCGACTCCCCCTTGAGTGCCTGGCAGCATGCCATCGAACACCACGGCTTCGTCCAGGACGAGGCCCAGGAACTGGCCATCATGACACTGGAGCAATGCCACAAGGCGTTGCACGAAGGTCGCAAGGCGATCAAGGGCGTTTATCTCTGGGGCCCGGTGGGACGTGGCAAGACCTGGCTGATGGACCGCTTTTATGAAAGCCTCAGGGTGCCGGCCCGTCGACAACACTTCCACCATTTCATGGCGTGGGTGCATCAGCGTTCGTTCCAGCTCACAGGCACGCCGGATCCTTTGCAGGCCCTGGCTCGGGAGTTGAGCGCTGAAGTACGGGTGCTGTGTTTCGACGAACTGTTCGTCAACGACATTGGCGATGCAATCATCCTCGGGCGCCTGTTCCAGGTGATGTTCGAGTTGGGGATGGTCATGGTCAGTACCTCCAACCTGCCGCCGGAGGAGCTCTATGCCAACGGCCACAACCGTGAGCGTTTCCTGCCGACCATCACCGCGATCAATCGATATATGCAGGTCGTGCCGGTGAACGGCTGGCAAGACCATCGCCAGCACCCTGGCCAATTACAGCAGCGTTATTGGCTGCGCGATCCCGGGCAACCTGATCCGTTGGGTGACGTCTTCAACCAGTTGACCAGCGGGCAAGCGTCGAGCAGTGCGCCGATCAAGGTCGGTCATCGCCTGCTTGAACCGGTCCAGGCCAGCGACAGCGTGCTCTGGAGCCGTTACCCCGACCTGTGCGAGCAACCGTTCTCGGCGCTGGATTTCATGGCGCTGTGCGACCGCTTCAGCGTCATCCTGCTCAGTGATGTTCCGTGCCTGAGCGCCGAACAGCGCGAAGGGCGCATTGCCCGTGGCACCGAGGACGGCGTTGAACGGGTCGTGGCCGGTGATCGCGAATTGCCGCAGTTGTCGATCCATGACGATGGCGTACGGCGCTTCATCGCCCTGGTCGACGAATGTTATGACCGCAAGGTGCCGTTGTGCCTTTCGGCCCAGGTGCCGATGGATGAGTTGTATACCGAGGGCTATCTGCAATTCCCGTTTCGCCGTACCCTCAGCCGCCTCCAGGAAATGCAAATGCAACGTTTTGGTCAGCAAGCCTGACCTGTATCCCGGCGACGGCTTCGAGCCAGCGGCACTAACGAAGTGAGATGGAAGATCATGGAAGAAGCCAAGGACATCCTTGTACTGCAAGCCAGCTACACCAACCCGGTCCACGCAGAAGCGATCTGTCATGTGCTCAATGGCTATGCGCAGGACCCGATGGGCGGGGGGCATCCCTTGCCGGCCGAGGTGCTGCTGCACCTGCCCGAGGAACTGGCCAAGCGCCCTCATGCCTTCAGCGTGTTGGCTTTCGTCAACGGCGAACCGGCGGGGCTGGTCAATTGTTTCGAGGGTTTTTCAACCTTTGCCTGCCGGCCACTGGTGAACATCCACGACATGGCGGTGATGCCGGAGTTTCGCGGCCTCGGGTTGAGCCAGAAGATGTTGCAGAAGGTTGAGGGCATCGCCCGCCAGCGTGGTTGCTGCAAGATTACCCTGGAAGTGCTGGAGGGCAATGCCGTGGCCCAGGCCAGCTATGCCAAGTTCGGCTTTGCCGCCGGCATGTTCGACCCGGCCCACGGGCCTATGGAGTTCTGGATCAAGCCCCTGTAAAAGCGGGCTTTTGATGGGTTTCGGTTATTTCTGCACGACTGCGGTCGTCGGTGCCTTGGGCTGCATCAGGCTGAAGTCGATCAGGGCCTTGCGTGGGGTTTGATAGGGGTCGCCGATCAGCAGCGGCCGGGCCTTGAAGTCATCGCTGACCAGGCTCTTGCTGCGGTCCAGCTCGTCAAAACTCAAGCCTGCCAGGTCTGCCCAGGTGTGAATCAGGTGCGAGCTGCTGTAGGGACGCGACAGGTCGCCGGCAAAGTTCCAGTCATGGCTTTCGCGCCACTTGGGCGAGGCCCAGGCCATGAAGGGGATGGTGTACATCGGCGCGGTCGGCTTGCCTTCGTTACGGCCCAGTGTGTCGTGGCCGGCGGAGTCGAACACGTCTTCACCATGGTCAGACAGGTACAGCAGGAAGCCGTTGGGGTCGGTCTTGGCGTAGTCCTTGATCAGGCTGGACACGACGAAGTCGTTGTACAGCACCGCGTTATCGTAGCTGTTGTAGGTCGGGACCTGATCATCACGCACGCCCGCCGGTACGCCTTGGCGGTCGGTGAACTTGTTGAAGGTCGGCGGATACCGGTACTGGTAGCTCATATGGGTGCCGAGCAGATGCACCACGATCAGCTTGCGCGGGGCGCTGTCGGCCAGGGCTTTGTTGAACGGCTCGATCACATCGCCATCGTACTGCGCGGCATTCTGATTGCGGTTGTTGTTCAGGTACACCTGCTCGTCGGCCTGCTGGGAAAACGTCGTGAGCATGGTGTTGCGCTTGGTCATGGTCTGCTGGTTGGTGATCCAGAAGGTCTTGTAGCCGGCCTGTTTCATCATGCTCACCAGCGACGGGGTGCTCAGGTACAGGTCCGGGTTCTGTTCGTCGGCGAACGTCAGCACCTGCTGCAGCGCTTCGATGGTGTAGGGGCGTGGGGTGATGACGTTATCGAACACCGACAGCTGGTCCTTGAGCTTGTCCAGCTCAGGCGTGGTTTCGCGCGGGTAACCGTAGAGGCTCATGCGCTGGCGGTTGGTGGATTCACCGATCACCAGCACCAGAGTGGCCGGTTGGTCGGCCATGGCGTCCTTGAGGTTGCGCAGTGGCGCGATCTTGCTGGCGCTGTGGAGCATGCCTTGCATGTTCTCCAACTGTTCACCGTAGCGACGATAGGCCACCAGCATCTGCCACGGGACGGCCGGCTCGATGCGATTCTCGAATTTCTCCAAGCCACCGGCGAAACTGCCGGTGCGCAGGGTTTGCTTGACCAGCGGATAACCGGCCACGGCGAGCACGATGACGGCTGCGGCGACCATGGCCTGGCCCCGGGGCAGGTACACCGGGCGCAGGCGAGTCCAGAGCCAATAGCCGACGGCGGTGTGGGCCAGGAACGCCGCCACCATCCACCAGGCAAAATACTGTGTCAGGTATTCGCCGGCTTCAGACACGTTCGATTCGAACATGATGAAGATGACGCTCTGGGAAAACTCTTGCTGGTAAATGAAGAAGTAGCCCAGGCTGGCCATGGAGCAGGCCCACAGCACCACGCCGATCAAGGCGGCGAGCACGCGCGTGCGGGCGGGGAAGAGCAGCAGGGGCGCCAACCACACCGCGCTCATCACGAACGCTTGGCGAAAGCCGGTGAAGCCGGAGGTGTCGCTCAACAGAATGAGCAGTTGGGTGATGCCAGAGAAGTACCAGAAGAACAGAAACAGCCAGCCAAGCCCGGCCCAGTCGAAACCTTTCGCAGTCGTTTTGCTGCGTTTGAACAAACTCATCAAGCGCTCCAGCCTTTGTCGACGAAGCTGTCGGCACCGGATTGGTGACCGCAGGCATGCGCCGAACAACCTTAAAGGCGGGAAGTATTACGAGTCGGTTGTGAAAACTTTGTGAGTTTTTCGGATACAAAACGCACGTGAGGTGCGAATGCACCTGTGGCAAGGGGATTTGTCTCTAGGGGCGGGACCTGTGGGAGCAAGGCTTGCCCGCGATAGCCGCGCCGCGGTCGTACCGCTGAACCGCGTTATCGTTCATCGCGGGCAAGCCTTGCTCCCACAGATAGAATTCTCGCCGCAAGTGGGCACGGCAGGACTACATGGAAGTGACACTGTTTGACCAGCGTCACTTCTTCAACCGTGCCTCCGGGGACGGTTACCGAGCCAGGGACTGGTTCTGGTGGGGCAGCTGTGCGTATTGCAACTGCATGCGCAACTGCGTCACTTCATCAAGCAGTAGATCGCGTTCTTCCTTGAGTAGGCGCAATTCATCGCGACGAATGGTCACATAAAGGGTTTGGGGAGGACGTGCGGTAACGACAGGGCCCATTGCTCACCTCGCAAATGGCGTACATCAACTATAGAGATGTCGCCAGTATTTGGTCGACACCTCTACTATCGGCGCCGATTCTGATTTCTTTTGCTTGTGATTGGAACTTTTTTATTTTTCATGGTCGCTGTGTCTTCGGCCGGATCTTGAGCGTTATCCCTTGTGATCGCTCGAATTACCCGGAAACTATGCAGCAATGCTCTGGACTAACCTCCACGTGTCGTACGAGCTAAACCTTTGACTTACCTTTATTTGTAGTAGGGAGCATCAGCACATGCAACTCGGGATCATTGGACTGGGCCGCATGGGCGGCAATATTGCGCGGCGCCTGATGCTCAATGGGCACACCACCGTTGTCTATGACCGCAATGCCGCTTTTGTCGAAAACCTGCGCCAGGATGGCGCCACGGGCGTCGCGGACCTGCCGGCACTGGTCGCCGGGCTGGAGAAACCACGGGCGGTCTGGGTCATGCTGCCAGCCGGCGCGCCCACCGAAGACACCATCAACGTCCTCAGCGAGCTGTTGGAGCCGGGCGATGTAATCATTGACGGCGGTAACACGTACTACAAAGACGACATCCGTCGCGCCCAGGCCCTGTCGGAAAAAGGCCTGAGCTACATCGATGTTGGCACCTCCGGCGGCGTTTGGGGCCTGGAGCGCGGTTACTGCATGATGATTGGTGGCGATGCCGAAGTGGTGAAGCGCCTGGACCCATTGTTCGACAGCCTGGCCCCAGGCATGGGCGACATCCCGCGCACCCGTGACCGCAAATCCGACGATGACCGCGCCGAACGTGGCTACATCCACGCGGGCCCGGCCGGTTCGGGGCATTTCGTGAAGATGATCCACAACGGCATCGAATACGGAATGATGCAGGCCTTCGCCGAGGGCTTTGACATCCTCAAGACCAAATCCAGCGAAAGCCTGCCAGCGGAGCAGCGCTTCGACCTGAACCTGGCCGATATCGCCGAAGTCTGGCGTCGCGGCAGCGTGGTGTCGTCCTGGTTGCTGGACTTGACCGCCGATGCGCTGGCCAGCGATCCGAAACTGGACGGCTTTTCCGGCGAAGTCGCCGACAGCGGTGAAGGGCGCTGGACCATCGAGGCAGCCATCGAGCAAGCGGTGCCGGTTCCGGTCCTGTCCAGTTCGTTGTTTGCCCGTTTCCGCTCGCGCCAGCAAAGCACGTACGGTGACAAAATGCTCTCGGCCATGCGCTTCGGCTTTGGCGGCCACGTGGAGACGCCGAAAAAATGACCTCGATCGGCAGCAAATCCAAGGCAGAACCCGCGCCGCCGACCACGTTGTTTCTGTTCGGCGCCCATGGCGATCTGGTCAAGCGTCTGCTGATGCCGGCGCTTTACCACCTCAGTCGCGACGGTCTGCTGGGCGATGGGCTGCGCATCATCGGGGTTGACCACAACGCCATCAGCGATGTGGATTTTGCCAAGAAACTCGAGGACTTCATCCGTAACGAAGCGGCGAGCAAGGGCGGCGATGCCGACCGGGCGCTCGATCCGGTGCTGTGGGCCAAGCTGGCCAAGGGCATCAGCTACGTCCAGGGTGATTTCCTCGATGAGAGCACCTACCAGGCGCTGGCGGCGAAAATCGCCGCCAGCGGCACCGGCAACGCAGTTTTCTATCTGGCGACCGCGCCACGTTTTTTCAGTGAAGTGGTCAGCCGCCTCGGTGCGGCAGGGCTGCTTCAGGAGCAGGAAGGGGCCTTCCGTCGCGTGGTGATCGAAAAGCCGTTCGGCTCCGACCTGCACACCGCCGAAGCGCTGAACGCTTGCCTGCTCAAGGTCATGAGCGAGAAGCAGATCTATCGCATTGACCATTACCTGGGCAAGGAAACGGTGCAGAACATTCTGGTCAGCCGTTTCTCCAACAGCCTGTTCGAGGCGTTCTGGAACAACCACTACATCGACCACGTACAAATCACCGCCGCCGAAACGGTCGGCGTGGAAACCCGTGGCAGTTTTTATGAACACACCGGCGCCCTGCGGGACATGGTGCCCAATCATCTTTTCCAACTGCTGGCGATGGTGGCCATGGAGCCGCCAGCGGCGTTTGGTGCCGACGCCGTGCGTGGCGAAAAGGCCAAGGTCGTCGGGGCGATCCGGCCCTGGTCGGTGGAGCAGGCCCGGGCCAACTCGGTCCGCGGCCAGTACACAGCCGGTGAAGTCGGCGGCAAGGCGGTCAACGGTTATCGCCAGGAGGCCAACGTGGCGCCTGACAGCAGCACCGAGACCTACGTGGCCCTCAAGGTCATGATCGATAACTGGCGCTGGGTCGGCGTGCCGTTTTACCTGCGCACCGGCAAGCGCATGAGCGTGCGGGACACGGAGATCGTCATCTGCTTCAAGCCAGCACCTTACGCGCAATTTCGCGACACCGACGTCGACGAATTGCAACCTACGCACTTGAGAATCCAGATTCAGCCCAATGAAGGCATGTGGTTCGACCTGCTGGCCAAGCGGCCGGGGCCGGCACTCGACATGGCCAATATCGAGTTGGGCTTCGCCTATAAGGATTTCTTCGTAATGCAGCCGTCCACAGGTTATGAAACCCTGATCTACGATTGCCTGACCGGCGACCAGACGCTGTTTCAGCGTGCCGACAATATCGAAAACGGCTGGCGCGCCGTGCAGCCGTTCCTCGATGCCTGGCAGCAGGACACAGCGGTCCAGCCCTACAAGGCTGGCGAAGATGGCCCGGCCGCCGCCGATGATTTGCTTGCCCGCGACAGTCGCGTCTGGCACGACCTCGGATGAGTGATCTGATGAAGCATCCCATCCGTTTCCTGCTCAGCGACATGGACGGTACCTTGCTGTTGCCCGACCACAGCCTGAACCAGCGCACCGTCGAGGCGGTTCGCTCATTGCGTGAGGCCGGAGTGTTGTTCAGCCTCGCCACCGGGCGGCCGCCGCGGGCGATGTTGCAGTTCATCGAGGCGTTCGGCGTCGACCTGCCCACGGCGGCCTTCAATGGCGGCACGCTGATTCATCCCGATGGCAGCTTTCTTGCCGTCCACTACCTGCCAGCCGAGGCAGCGCTGGCCACACTGGCCCTGTACGCCGATCAGCCCGGCATCGAAGTCTGGGTATTTGCCGATGGCGACTGGCTGGTGCGCGACGCCAACGGTCCGATGGTGCCGGTGGAGACGCGTGGCCTGGGCTACCCACCGGTAGAAGTCGAGAGTTTCGAACCTTACCTTGAGCGGATCGACAAGATCGTCGCCACCAGCGCCAACACGAACCTGCTGGTGGAGCTGGAGGCGCGGTTGCATCCGCTGCTCAAGGGCCAGGCCCAGGTGTCGCGCTCGCAACCGATCTACCTGGATGTGACAGCCATGAAAGCGAACAAAGGAGAAGCGCTGTCGACCCTGGCGGCGTTTCTCGATGTGCCGCTGGAGCAGACAGCGGCCATGGGGGACGGTGGCAACGACCCGGCAATGTTCCACCGCGCGGGATTGTCGATTGCCATGGGACAGGCGGAGGAGGCGATCAGGCGCCAGGCCGATGTCATCACTGCAGCCGTTACCGAAGACGGCGCGGCGCTGGCGATCGAACGCTACATCTTGCCGCGATAAGCTTTGGCCCTTTGTGGCGAGGGAGCTTGCTCCCGCTGGGGCGCGAAGCGCCCCCCTGTACTTGCCTGACACACCGCAGTGTCAATGCTTTCTTGGGGCTGCTGCGCAGCCCAGCGGGAGCAAGCTCCCTCGCCACAGGTTTTCCTTCTGCTCAGCAATACTTCTACAGCCAGTAAGTCACCGCATACCAGCCCAAGCCACCCATCACCACGGTGTAGGGCAGTGCCATCCACACCATCCGGCCATAGGACAGGCGAATCAGCGGGGCGATCGCCGAGGTCAGCAGGAACAGGAATGCCGCCTGGCCGTTGGGTGTGGCGACGCTCGGCAGGTTGGTGCCGGTGTTGATGGCCACCGCCAGGGTCTCGAACTGTTCGCGGCTCATGTGGCCGGATACGAAGGCCTGTTTGACTTCAGTAATGTAGATGGTTGCCACGAACACGTTGTCGCTGATCGCCGACAGCAGGCCATTGGCAATGAACAGCATGCCGGGCTGCTGGTCGGCGGGCAGGGCCAGGACCCACTGGATCAGCGGCGTGAACAACTGCTGGTCATGAATGACCGCCACCACTGCAAAGAACACCACCAGCAGCGCGGTGAACGGCATGGCGTCCTTGAACGCATTGCCAAGCCTGTGCTCGTCGGTGATGCCGGTGAAGGCGGTAATCAACACGATGACCATCAGGCCGATCAGGCCGACTTCGGCAATGTGCAGGGCCAGGCCCACGATCAGGATTAGCGCGGCAATACCCTGGACGATCAGGGCGGCGCGTTGCCGTGCGGTGCGTTCACGATTGTCCTGCTCGGCATAATCGGCCAGCACGGTGCGTACGTTGTCCGGTAGCAGTGTGCCATAACCGAACCAGCGCAGTTTTTCCAAGGCTACGCAGGTCAGCAGCCCGGCAACCAGCACTGGCAGCGACACAGGAGCGACTTTCACGAAGAAATCAGCGAAATGCCAGCCCATCTCATGGCCGATCAGCAGGTTCTGCGGTTCGCCTACCAGGGTGCAGACGCCGCCCAGCGCCGTGCCGACGGCACCATGCATGAGCAGGCTGCGTAGAAACGCCCGAAACTGATTGAGATCTTCATGATGGCTCGACGGCAGATCATGGTCTTCATCGACATTGCTGTCCTGGCGCGGATCGTTGCCCGACGCCACACGGTGATACACCGCATAGAAGCCCACGGCGGCGCTGATGATCACCGCGGTGACGGTCAATGCGTCAAGGAACGCAGACAGGAACGCCGAGAGAAAACAGAACATCAAGGACAGCAGTGCCTTGGAGCGCACACCCAAAAGCAGGCGCGAGAACAGGAACAGCAGCAGATCCTTCATGAAGTAGATCCCTGCCACCATGAACATCAGCAGCAGGATGACCGGGAAGTTGTGCAGCAGCTCATCGTATAGCGCCTTGGGCGTGGTCATGCCCATCACCAGCGCTTCGACCAGCAAAAGCCCGCCAGGCATCAGCGGATAGCATTTAAGGGCCATGGCGAGGGTGAAGATGAATTCCACCACCAGCATCCAACCGGCAACGACCGGGCCCAGGGTCCACAGCACCACGGCATTGAGGATCAGGAACGTGATGACGCACGCCTTGTACCAGCGTGGGGAATGCCCCAGAAAGTTATGCGCGAAAGCTTGAGCCATCGAACCGGACATTGGCTGCTCCTTTTATTTAGAAGCGCGCAACTTGCCGTAAGAAATAAGGAATATCAAGAGTAAGAATAAATACCGTTCACTCGCGACAATCCTGCTCAGGCCCAATACCGCGCAACCACCGCTCGATAATGGCCCTGGAGCGAATAGCCGCCTACCAGAATTCTTCCATCAGCCTGCATAGCCAGGGAAGTGGCGGTGTCCAGGCTATAGCCGAGCCGAGTGCGAACCCAGCCCTTGCCCTGGCCGAAATCCGGGTCGAGGCTGGCGTCCGGTAGATGTCGGGCAAGTACGAAATCGGCCTCGATACCGCCGATCGTGGCGCCGGCGGTCACCAGTTTTCCGTCCGCTTGAAGCTGGGCGGCGGTCCACTGACTGGCAGTGCGCCCGATCGCCATGAGTTGGCACTGACCCTGGTTGCAATGACGGTCCGGCTTGCCGTCGGGGCGCACTTTCAGGGACAGGCTATGCATCGGATCACGGCTGCTGCCGAACACCTGCAGATCACCGCTCGCATCCTGAACGATTTGGCTGACCATCACGCTGTGCCCCTGGGCCAGGATGGACAGGAAGCCGTTTTCGCCAAAGCTGTCATCGAGTTGGCCGCTGCTGTCATAACGGGCAATCAGGCCATGCTGGGGCAAGTCGATGGCGCCGCCGACGACAATATGACCGTCAGCCTGGAGCACCAGGCAGCCGAGCCAGGTATTTTTCAACAAGCGTCGGACCATCACGAAACCGCGACCGTTGAACGAGGAATCCAATGCCCCATCGGGCAAGAGCCGGATCAGTACGCCGACATGGTCGGAGAGTTGATAGTGGTGATTGGCGAGCACAAGGATCCGGCCATCGGCCTGTACTTGCATGTCGCAAGCCTCAAGTCCCGGCACGCCGGGCGGTAGCCAGGGGTCGCGCAGCCCTTGGGAGAGATTGCCGCAAAGCCTGATGATGTGCCGGCCGGCATTGCCGAAGCTTTGAACGGCGCAACCTTGCTGGTCGAACAGCGCCAGGGCGGGAAGGGTGTGGTCGTTGCTTTCATAGTGCAGGCCGGACAGCAGGATATGCCCATTGGGCAACACGATCACCTTGCCCGCTGTCGCTTCGAAACCGTGTTCAAACGCGCCGATCACGTAGCCGCGGGTGCCGAAGTCCGGGTCAATTTCACCGTCGTGGTTGAGTCGCGCCAGCCCGAACCGACTGCCGTGGGCTGTCTCGATCCTGGCTGCCACCAGGATTTGTCCGGCATGATCGAGCGTCAATCCGGTGGTCAGGCTAGAGATACTGTCGTCGAAATGAACCCAGGCTTTGCCGTTGGTGGCAAAGCCTGAGTCGAGTTGTCCGGCGTGGGCCATGGCCCTGGGGGACACAAACGCGAACTGATCGAGCATGCCTGCCTCTCCTTGCGTGTCGAGCAGCCCGAAAGGGCGACGACTGCATGAGGGCAACATTCAATCCCTGAATGTGACAATGCACAACTGTCATGTTCTACGGATACAGCGGCAATTCGTGCCATAACGATGGCTTTACAACCCAGAGCCAAGCCTGCAATGGATAACAGGCTTTACCGGTGGTTATTCAGGCATCGACCAGGATTGCAATGTATAGCCTTCCTGGCTCAGTTCGGCACGGGCCTGTTTCAACAGATCGGCCAGTTGGACCGGGTCGGTATAGGCGCTGCTTGGAATTTGGGTGCGGCCAATATGGGTATTGGTGCGGTCGATGACGGTCAGGCTAAGTTCACCGTTACCGTCTTGTGGAGCCCAGGCCACGCATTGGAAAGGACGGAATGCGCGGTCGGCAATCAAAAGAGCTTCGTTGATACGGAGCGGGGCGTTCATGGCGTTTTCTCTTAAGTGTGCCCAAACAAATGATGTGCCGTCGGTTGGGCGTACCGTGCGGCTGGTTACTTGTACTGATGTCCCGAACCCGCAGGCGGGTCACACATTATTTAAATAAATTTCGATTTTCTTTCAGACCAGGCTTTTGGGCTTTTGTTTGAAAGCACCCTGAAACAAACAGACTTGAGATAACTAACCAACCGCCTGCTTATAACCAGTTTGAAGCGACCTCGATAATCAATTGATACAAGGGGGCGTCAACTTCTTGCTACTGTTACATGCAGGTTTGCCAAACGACTGTTTCTAATCATATTTCCTTATTTTGACGCCAAGGATCAGTCATGATCGAAGCCAGTACGTCACGTCGTCTGCTCGTGGTTGATCCCTGCGATGATTGTCATCGCCTGTTGCCGGGTCTGCGCACCATTGGCTGGGATGTGGACAGTTGCTCCCTCGAACACGCCAGCGATCGGACGTGCGACGTCGGGCTTTTGCGGTTGCAGCCTTTTCATCTGGAGCGCCCGGAAGCGGTCAAGGAGTTGATCAGCCGTAGCGGCACCGAATGGATCGCCGTGCTCAATCAGGAAGTGTTGCGCCTGAAAAACGTCGGTGATTTCGTCTGCGAATGGTTTTTCGACTTCCATACCTTGCCCTTCGACGTGTCCAGGGTCCAGGTGACACTGGGCCGGGCGTTTGGCATGGCGCGCCTGCGGGGGCAGGGCTCGATCCACATTGATCAACCCGAACATCAACTGCTGGGCGACAGCAAGCCGATTCGCGAGCTGCGCAAATTGTTGAGCAAGCTGGCGCCCGCCGAGTCGCCGGTCTTGATTCGGGGGGAGAGCGGTACCGGCAAGGAACTGGTGGCGCGCACCCTGCATTGTCAGTCTCACCGGCGCAACAAGCCGTTCATCGCCATCAACTGCGGTGCCATCCCCGAGCACCTGATCCAGTCCGAGTTGTTCGGGCATGAGAAGGGCGCGTTCACCGGGGCTCACCAACGCAAGATCGGGCGGATCGAGGCGGCCCACGGCGGGACGTTGTTTCTCGATGAAATCGGCGACCTGCCGTTGGAGCTACAGGCCAATCTGCTGCGTTTCCTGCAGGAAAAACACATTGAGCGGGTCGGTGGCAGCCAGCCGATCGCGGTCGATGTGCGGGTCTTGGCGGCCACCCATGTGGACCTTGAGGCGGCCATCGAGCACAAGCGGTTTCGCGAGGACCTGTATTACCGCTTGAACGTGTTGCAAGTGGTGATGGCGCCGCTGCGCGAGCGTCATGGTGACCTGGCGATGCTGGCCAGCCACTTTTCCCATTTCTACAGCCAGGAAACCGGTCGCCGTCCTCGCAGTTTCAGCGACGACGCGCTGGTGGCGATGGGCATGCATGACTGGCCCGGCAATGTGCGCGAGCTGGCCAACCGCGTCCGTCGCGGTCTGGTGTTGGCCGAAGGGCGTCAAATCGAAGCCCGGGACCTCGGCCTGGCCAGCCACCAGGGCGTCGCGGCGCCGATGGGTACGCTGGAGGACTACAAGACCCGCGCCGAGCGCCAGGCCTTGAGCGATGTGCTCAACCGTCACAGCGACAACCTGAGCGTGGCCGCCAGGGTGCTGGGCGTGTCCCGGCCGACATTCTATCGCCTGCTGCACAAGCATCAGATCCGCTGACTCAAGCTCGTTCCCACAGGGGGGGCATTGCCCTTGGGATATGTGCCCGTCACATATCCCTGAGGGCATTAGAAGTAGTACGGGAATTTCAGGCTAAAGGTGAAATCCGGTGCGTCGTCGGTCAGCCCGATGGACAGGTTGGGTACGATGGTCAGGTTATCGGACGCGGCGACGGTCATGCCGATGTTGAAGTAGCCGGCGTTGGCGTCGCTGGAGGTCACCGACTCCCAGTCGCCACCGTCCTGTTTGAGCTTGCTTTTCTTTTGGATCAGGTCAGAGACCGAGAACGACATGCTCATCTTCTCGTTCAAGGCAAAGGCGATGCCCGCGCCGAGCTGGAAGCTGTCGCCGATCCGCACCTTGCCTGGGACCTTCTGGTTGACTGTGGAGCTGATGTCGTCGAACGATTCTTCGAAGTTATGGGTGTAGGAGAGGGTGCCGAACAGCACCGCCGGATCGAAGGTCTTGACCAGCGAAAGCCCGGGCGTGATCGACCACACGCCGTTGCCGGTGGGCAGGTCGTCAGGCACGAACAGGTTGGTGTTGGCCTGGGATTGACGCAGCTTGATGCCAAACGGGTCCTTGCCGGTGGGGGCCTTGACCCGCAGGGTGACCACCGCGTCCGGAGCGTTGATCGACTCATCCATGAACTTGTAGGCGATGCCGAAGTTGACGTCGCCGATGGTCGGGTCGCGGGTCACGGTTTCTTCGCTGGTGACCCCCGCCGCGCCGTTGTTCGCGCCGCCTGACTGATACGTGGATTCGCGATAGACTACCGGCACGTTGAGGTCGAACTGCCAGCGATTATCGAAGTTATAGCGGCCGGTGAGGTCCAGCGTCCAGGTGTCGGCCTTGATCCGGTCGAGGTTGATGTTGCCCAGGAAAATCGAATCCAGGGCCAGGAAACCATTGAGGATCAGTTGCCGCGTGTCGTAGCGCGAATAGGTCACGCCGGTCTCGAAACTGAACTTGCCGCCGCCGAAGAAGCCGCTGGCCTCGTCATAGAGGTTGGAGACACTCTGGGCCGGTTGGGAATCATCGGCCAGGGATTGCCCATAGCCGCTGCCGCCGGCCGTTGTCGCGCCGCCGGCCACGGTCTGGTTGCCTTTCATGTCGGCCGGGGATTTGGCCAGGCGCTTGGGCTGTGGCGTGGCGGGTTGATCCTCCACCTGGCGAACCCGCTGTTCGAGCACCGCCAGGGCTTTCTGCTGGACCTCGTATCGTTGCTTGAGCTCAAGAAGTTCCTGTTTCAGCGCCTCGATGTCTGCATCCGGGGCCGCGTGCAACACGGCCGCCGGGAACAACGTGCTTAAACACATCACAGCGCGCAACGATACGGATCGATACATGAAATATGCCGTCCCTATTTGCCCAATGATCGGAAAACAGCGTAGTTCAATAACCGAGGTTACGGAGGCCGCGCAGTTGGGTCAGATTGCAGTCCAATGCCCCGGCACTGGGGCCGTTGTTGTTCAGCACCACGTTGAGCTGCGTCATGTTGTTGACCAGGTTGCTATTGCCCAGCAGGCGAGTGTTTTGCAGCAAGCCGCCCTGGGCCACTTGCTGCAGGGTGCCGCCCTGGTTGTGGCTGGCCTGGATCGCCATTTGCACGCCATTGCCGGTGGCGGTGACCGCGACGCTGCCGGCGGCGTTGCTGCCGCTGATGGTCTGGCCCTTGGTCAGCAGTTGGCCTTGGGAGGGGACGAGCGCAGGCGCCTGATTGCTCTCTTTCACATTGATGTTGACGTTGTTGTAGGCCGTGTTGCCGTCGCCGGCGGCACGCACGCTCTGGGTCACGCCCTGGCTCGTGCCAAGGCCGGCACCACCGGTAATGTTGCCGCTGCCCTGTTCCGGAGCGCTGCCGTTACCGGTCTGCTTGATGGTCGAGACGTAGAATTCGGGTTTGACGGTGGCGGCCTGGATCTGCATGGTGCTGGTGGCGCCGATCAAGTCGCCGCTGGCGTTGCGCCAGGTACTGCTCATGACGATGCCGAAGCTGATGACTCGGCCGGGCATGACGTAACGACCGCGCAGCTCGGCAAGCTCCTGGTCCTTGACTTCGATGGGTTTGAAGCCGGCATGGGCAAAGCCCGAGGCAGTCGCGAGCAGGCAGGCCAGCGACAGCCAGTGTGAGGTTTTCATGTGCTGCTCCCGGAGCGTCCTGCTCCTTTTTGTACTTATGTTGGCAGTGGGTCGGCGATTAAAAAAAGTCGCTCTGTATGAAACCGAAATCCATCAGTTCCGCATCCCTGACTGGGTTGAAACCATCCAGCTTGTTACGGGCTGTCAGTGGTTGCGGAGGGCTGCGTAGCGCATTGGTCTTGTCATAGCCTGGGCCAACGATCGCAAAGACGATGCCGTTCCAGCCTTTGACGAATTCATCGTGGGCGTAGCGCTTGTGGCCCAGCACCGGGTCGCCGATGTAGACCCATTGCTTGTCGGCCCTCTGTAACACCACGAAGTGCTTGTAGCCGCGTATCTCCATCAGGACCACCACCGGGATCGTCACCGCTTCGAGTTTCTCTGGCGGTATCCGGTAGCCTCGGGCGCGCATGCCGATGGTTTCCACGTAGCGCTTCATGTCCAGCATGGAAAACCCTTGGGTGCGAACCAGGTTCTGGTCGGCATTGACCAACATGCCTTTGATGACGTGCTCTTCATCGACATCCAGCCAATAAGCCTGGCGCAGCACCGTGGCCAGCGCGGCGGCGCCGCAACTGAAATCGGTTTTCTGCTCGACGATGTCGCTGAATTTGCGTTCGCGTACGCTTTGCACCGGTTTGTAGACCAGCATGCCGCCAGGCAGGGCGGCGACCGGCATCTGCGCTGCTTCGGCCACGCAGGCCAGGCAGAGCAGCAGGGAAACGGCAGTGACACGCATGATCAATACGCCTAATGAACATCCAGGGAAAAAAAGCCCCTTTGCGTGTCATGTCGTTCATTTCAAAGCGTTGAACTGAGTCCGTGGCGAGGGAGCTTGCTCCCGCTTGAGTGCGAAGCACTCATAACCAGTGGGTCTGCTTCGCAGCCCAGCGGGAGCAAGCTCCCTCGCCACAAGATTCACTCACGTCCTGAGTGGACAGCATTACCGTTGCCGGGGCTTCGTTTCATGCGCGCTTACATGCAAGCCTTGCAGCCGGCAGCGATGGACAGCGAGTTGCTCTGCTGGTTGCCCACGCCCGCCGACACGTTGGCACCGCCGTTACCGGAGAAGCCGTTCATGGAGTTGGTCATGGTGGCGTTGTTGATCACAGGGTTTTTCCAACCGTCACGGGTCAGCACCTGCTGGGTGTTGCTGCCGGCCAGCTCGAAGGTCCCCACGGCGGAGAACTTGAACTTGTCGTCATCGTGACCGCCGCCATAGCCGCCGCCTCTGTTGTCCCAGCCGCCGTGATCGTTGTCTTCGGCGGTACCGGTACCTTTGGCCTTGAACGTGCCGGAGGCGCTGTAGGTGCTGGTGAGGGTGTCGGTCTTGTAGGTCCGCACGCCTTTGTTGTCGACCACTAGGCCGGTGGAGGACTGGTCAGCCGCGGCAGAGGCCTGTGCGACACGGCCCCCGGATACGGCGATAGCCAGGTTGTTTTTCTGTTGGTTGAAGTTCCCGGCGGTCACGTTGATGCCGATGTTGCCGGAGCCACTGTTGCCTGCATTGGTGAGCGAGGCGTTGTTTTGCGTCGAGTTGTTCTTGACGTAGTTGTTGTTATTGACCTGCGTGGCGCTGGAGGCGGCGACAGCCGAGCCGAAGATAAAGCTTTCGTCGGCGGTGGCCAGGGCGGCGGCGTTGTCCTGCTGGTTGCCGTCGCCGCCGGCAATGTTGGCGCCCATATTGCCGTTGCTGCCATTGAGCGAGTCAGTGGCTTCAGCGGTGTTTCTGGTGGCCTGGTTGGTCACCACGTTACCGTCGCTGTTCTGCTCATCCAGCACCGTAGCCCCAGCGCCGGCATTGATGGAGAGCAATTGATCCAGCGTCGGCCCTTGCTGATGGCCATTGCCGTGACCGTGACCATTGCCATGGCCATTATTGTTGTCGTTTCCTCCAGCCTGTGCCGCCATTGTCATGACCGCGGCGAGAGCGAAAACCAATGGTTTGAGTGCCATTGTAGGTTTCATGGTGTTTCTCCTTGCGTGTCGTTGGTTAAGTGTCAGTACTTTCTTATGTAGCTTCCGGGTCAATCAGCGACTCGGATGCTCAGGGTGTTAGCCATGCGGTTTCCCACCCCTGCGCTCTGGTTCACCTGGATTACCCCTCGGCTGCCGGTGAAGGCCTGGTCGCTGGTAACGACCTGGCGACTGCCGGTTGGGGCGCCAGTTGCTCCTGAGTTCGGTAGCAACGCCACGTTCTGTTGAGACAGGGCGCTGTCGTCAATGCTCTGCGGATGGGCACTGATGCCCACCCGCATGACATTGGCCATCTGGTTGTTGGCCCCGGCGGACTGGTTGACGCCCAGCACACCGTTGCCGTTGGTGAAGGAGCTGCCGCCGATACGGGCGGTGGCGGTCATGGAAGGGGCGGCCGGCGTGTCGACGCGTTGCTGCACGCGGGTGCTGGCCTGGGCGTGGCTGCCAATGGCGATGGCCCGGGTGTTGGTTTGCTGGATCTGGTCGCCGGCGGCTTGGTTGACGTTGAAGTTGCCGGTGTAATGGCTGCCGGAATCCTGCAGGTTGGCGTTACTGACCACCGCAACACCTGGATCGGCAAATACGGTGAAAGAACTGAGCAGGGAAAGCATGAACAGGGCGAGCAGAAACAGCACGGGCTTCATATCACTGACCTCCCGCCAGCCGACCCAGCGGGGCCAGGCCGGAACTCAGCGAGCGGTTGATGGTGCCGGAGATCGCGCCGCCGCTACCGCCACCGTGACCGGCATTCATGCCCGGCATGCCGTTGGGATTGGTCACGACGTTCAGACCTTGCACGCCGGTATTCGGGTTGACGGTGTTGCGGATCGACGAGCCGCTGGCCACGCTGGCAAATTCGCCATCGCTCAGTTCGGTGCTGGCGGTCGCCTGGTTGATTCGTTCGGAGGGGTTGGCATTGACGGTAGTCGGGTAGGGGTCTTTGCCACCGTTGCGACCAATTGCGATGGGTTGCACGTCACGGTTGAGCACAATGACGCCGTTGCCCTCGGCCTGCACTGGCAGACTGAGCGTTGCGCTGGCGGCGCAGCCGATCAACAGCAGGCAGGTCAAACTTCTCTCGAAAGTCCCCACGGCATCGATTCCTTCTTCGGTGGGCTGGCCCTTGTCAGCGTTGCGAAGTGGGAGAGCATGTGTTGTGCCGTGTTTTGAAATAACTTGCAGTTCAAAGGGTTAGAGTTTTTTTGTATGACCCGCCGGTCGAATCTGTTTCATTCGTGAGACAACCCAGCGGCGGTTAATGGCCGTGCGCTATCGTTTGGCTATGGATCCAGGCTGTGGGAGGGGAGTGTTTCAAGAAACTAACAGTGAGGATGACAATTGTGTGAAAGGGCGCTGGGGCAGGGTTTGAGGGGGGGCAGGTGTTTCAAGAACGCAACACACCCCTCGCGATACGTCAGATTTCGAGCAGTCGGGTCACGGCGGCGAACACCTGGTCCCGACGTTGCGTCCAATCGCCTTCAATCACCTGGAAATGCCGTTGATGCCGAACCAGCCAACGCTCGATCGCTTCGAAGAAATCCATGCGTTCTGCCAGTTCGGGTTGGCAGCGCAAACCGTCGCCGGTCCATTCGACCTGCTCGGGGCTCAGCAACAAGTGCAGGTCATAATGGCGGGCCAGCAGGGCCGGCTCGAGCCAGTCCGGGCAGTCGCCGAACAGGGTCTGGCTCCAGAGGATGTTGCTCAGCAGGTGCGTGTCGAGGATCAACAGCGCCGGCCGGCGGGCACGCGCCTCATCTTCCCAGGCCAATTGGCCGGAGGCGATGTCGGTGATGTCCGCCAGGCAGGTGTCGCGTTGGGTCTGCTCCATGAAATGGCGTACGTACTCATCCACCCGCACGCCACCAAAATGTTCCTGCAATTGCGCCGCCAGCCAACTCTTGCCGCTGGATTCCGGGCCGGTCAGCACCACCACCTTCATGCGCGCAGGGCCGGGGCGGCGCGCCATTCCCGCCAGCCTTGCACGGCCAACAGGGTGAACAGGGCATAGAGCGCGGCAGTCAGGTGCAAGCCTTTGTAAATGAACAGGCCGACGAAGATCACGTCCAGGGCAATCCACAGCGGCCAGCATTGCACGCGTTTCTGCGCCATCCACCACTGGGCCACGAGGCTGAAACCGGTGAGCGCGGCATCGAGCCAGGGCTGGGCGGCATCGGTCCAGTGGGCCATGGCGGCGCCCAACAGCAGGCTGCCTGCCGCACCGATAGCCAGGCCGGACAGCACTGACGCCCCACCGAGACTGCTGACCTGGCGTCCATCATGATTGTGCCCGGCACGGGTCCATTGCCACCAACCGTAGAGTTGCAGCACTGCGTAGACAACCTGCAGCAGCATGTCCGAGTACAACTTCACCTCGAAAAAAATCCAGCTGTACAGCAACACCATGACCAGGCCGATCGGCCAGCACCAGGGGTTCTGCTTGACGGTCAACCAGACAGCGATCACGCCGAGGGCTGCGGCAAACAGTTCAAGCCCGGACATGGCGGTTCCTTGGGGAATAGAAGAGGGCGGCGATTGTAAACGCTATGGCGTGGGCAGCTCCAATACCAATGTTGAATGTGCCGTCGCTATCGCGAGCAAGGGATTACGATCATTCCCACGCTCCTGCGTGGAAATGTCGCCAGGGACGCTCTGCGTTCCGCTTCTGGAATGTGACGCAGAGCGTCACGGGATGCATTCCCACGCGGAGCGTGGGAACGATCTAATCCAAAGCCCGCTCCCACAGGGGGGGGGGCTACCGATCTTTAGACCCGGAACTGCGTGAGCAACCCGTTCAACTGTTCACTCAATGCCTTGAGGCGGGTGCTTGCCTGGCTGGATTGTTCGGCGGCCATGGCCGTGCTGTGGGACAGGCCGGCGGCCTGGGTGACGTTCTGGTTGATGTCCTCCACCACATGGGCCTGTTGCAACGTGGCGCTGGCGATGGAGGCGTTCAGGCTGTTGAGATTGCGCAGGGCCTGGCCGATGGCGTTGAGGCTGGCACCGGCCAGGCCGGCTTGTTCGATGGTCAGCTGCGAAGCACGGCTGCTGTCGCCGATGACTTTCACGGCGGCTTCGGAATGGGTTTGCAGGCGCTCGATCATCGCCTGGATCTCTGCAGTGGACTTCTGAGTACGCTGGGCCAGCAACCGCACTTCATCGGCGACCACCGCGAAGCCCCGGCCCTGTTCGCCGGCGCGGGCGGCTTCGATCGCGGCGTTGAGGGCCAGCAGGTTGGTCTGCTCGGCAATGGAGCGAATTACCTCCAGCACGCTGCCAATCTGGGTGCTTTCACTCGCCAGGGTGCGGATCACTTCCACCGCCTGGTCGATGGTCTGGGACAGGCGGTCGATCTGCTGCAAGCTGCCATCGATGTTGACCTGGCCTTGCTGGGCCTGTGATTCGGCGTCGCGCATCTCATTGGCCGCGTGCTCGGCGTTCTTGGCCACGTCCTGCACGCCATAGGTCACTTCATTGATCGCGGTCGCCACCAGCTCCATTTGTTGCGACTGCTGCTGGCTGCGTTCCTGAGCCTGCGCCGCGTCGTTGCCCAATTCACTGGAGGATTGCCCCAGCGCACTGGCCGAAGCTTGCAGTTGGGTCACCACTTGCCGCAACTTGGCGGTAAAGGCGTTGAAATGCCGCGCCAGTTGAGTGACTTCGTCCTGGCCGTGGGTGTCGAGGGTGCGGGTCAGGTCACTCTCGCCGCTGGCGATGTTGGCCATGGCGTTGACCGTTTCCTGCAACGGGCCGACGATGCTGCGCACGATCAGGGTCAACAGCAGGCCCATGAGCAAGGTGATGACCAGTCCAACCACCGAGGCCTTGATCACCTGGGATTGAAACTCGGCCTGGACGTCATCCACGTACACGCCTGAGCCGATGATCCAGCCCCAGGGCTCGAACAGTTGGACGTAGGAGGTCTTGCCCACCGGGGCCTCGGCGCCCGGTTTTGGCCAGAGGTAATTGATCATGCCGGCGCCCTTGGACTTGGCGATGGCAACCATCTCGTTGAACAGCGCATAGCCGTTCGGGTCACGGATGGCCGAGAGATTCTGGCCTTCAAGCTTCGGGTTGGTCGGGTGCATGATCATGACCGGCGTCAGGTCGTTGATCCAGAAATAGTCAGTCTGGTTATAGCGCAGGCCACGTACGGCGCTGAGGGCCTGTTTTTGCGCGGCGTCACGGGTCAGGGTACCGGCAGCTTCCAGGCCTTGGTAGTAAGTCAGCACGCCGCTGGCGGTCTGTACCACATGCTGGGTTTTCTGCACCTTGGCTTGGTAGAGGTCGCTGTGGATCTGTTTAAGCATCAAGGCGCCGAGCGTGAACAACATCACGATGGACACGACCAGGATGAGCCACAAGCGTCGGCTGATCGACACACTGCGCAAGCTATTCATACGCTGTCACTCCGGTTTTTTATTCTTGTCATATCGACGGCCGGCACTGTAGCGCCCGGCCGCTATCGGTCATTGACCTGAGTCACAACGCGGCAGCGTTATCAGGGCTTGTCTGATAGGATTTCGGCCCCGCAGCGCAAAACCTGAGCCGGTTCTCATTTTTCATTGGTTTTTTTTGAAAGGTCGCGGTTATCGTGCACCCGCTGCGGGGGACCTGCATGACACTTGAATATTGATAAGACCTGCATGAACAGCGTCTTTTTTGGGGGATGAATGGATTTGTGGACCGCCTTTTCGGCACTGATTCTTGGCGTAGTAGAAGGCTTGACGGAGTTTCTGCCGATTTCCAGCACCGGGCACCAGATTATTGTTGCCGACTTGCTTGAGTTCGGTGGCGAGCGCGCGATGGCGTTCAACATTATCATCCAGCTCGGCGCGATCCTGGCGGTGGTCTGGGAGTTCCGCCGCAAGATCTTTGACGTGGTGCTGGGCCTGCCGACGCAACCCAGCGCCCGCCGCTTTACCGCCAACCTGCTGATCGCCTTCCTGCCCGCCGTGGTCTTGGGCGTGCTGTTCGCCGACTGGATCCACCACTACCTGTTCAACCCGGTCACGGTGGCCACCGCGTTGGTGGTGGGCGGCCTGGTGATGCTCTGGGCCGAGAAGCGCCAGCACCAGGTGCACGCCGCAACGGTGGACGAGATCTCCTGGAAAGATGCGCTGAAGGTCGGCCTGGCCCAATGCATTGCGATGATCCCAGGCACCTCCCGTTCCGGCGCGACCATCATTGGTGGCCTGCTGTTCGGGCTGTCGCGTAAAACCGCTACCGAGTTTTCGTTCTTCCTGGCGATGCCGACCATGGTTGGTGCGGCGGTCTACTCGGGCTACAAATACCGTGAGCTGTTTGTCCCGGCGGATTTCCCGGTGTTCGCCATTGGCTTCGTCACCGCGTTCATTTTCGCCATGATTGCGGTCAAGGGCCTGCTGCGATTCATCGCCAGCCACAGCTACGCCGTGTTCGCCTGGTATCGAATCGCCTTCGGCCTGTTGATCCTGGCAACCTGGCAGTTCGGCTGGGTGGACTGGACCGCTGCCAAGCCATGAACCAATCAGGCAACCGCAAACACACCGGGCGCAATGCTGAAGGCACCGTGCAGCACCTGCGGCTCAAACTGATGGTGTTTGCGCTGCTCTGTGCCTTGCCGTTGTTCGGTTCGCTCCTGTTCGGGCTGCGGGCGGTGTCGTGGGTGCCGATGGTGGCTTATGGCGGCGTCAGCGTGGTGGCATTCCTGCTGTACTGGAGCGACAAGCGCAAGGCGCGCGCCGACACCTGGCGCACCCCGGAGAATGTGCTGCATGCGGTGGAGCTGGCCGGCGGTTGGCCCGGAGCCTTGCTGGCCCAGCAGCTGTTTCGCCACAAGACTCGCAAAGTGTCGTTTCAGGTCGTGTTCTGGTCCATCGTGCTGTTGCACCAGGTGTTCTGGATCGACCAGTTGTTCCTGGGCAGCTATCTGTTCTGAATGACTAGAGCAACAAGCCCGCCTGGGTGCGCTTGGGCAATTTGCTGACCACCAATTGGTGTGAGCGTTGCAGCAGGCCACGCAACTCTTCGGCCCCCAGCGGGTAGGGCACTTGCATGATGACCCACTGGGCCCGCGCCAGGTAAGGCGCGGGGTGAATGCCCGGCCGGTCGCAATGGCCCAGGAACAGATCCTTGTCGACCTTGAACGCCAGCGAGTCGCCTCGCAGGCCCTGCAGGGCGAACATCTTGTTCCCGGCAATGGAAAACACCCGCACGCCGCCCCATTTGTAGTCCTCCCTGGCGCCGGGCAGGCCCAGGCAAAACTGCGCGACATCCTCTTCGCTCAACCTCATATCGTTCTATCTCCACAGCCCTCGAAGGCTTCCACCAAATGATCGATCCATGCACGCACCGCTGGCAGCATGCCACGCCGATGCGGGTAGACCGCCTGGAGCCAGCCATCGGGCGATGACCATCCAGGCAAGAGTTCCACCAGTGTGCCGTCCTGCAATTCCTGCTCGCAATACATACTCGGCAATAAGGTGAAGCCCAGGCCGGCGAGGGTGCAGGCCCGGCGCACAATGAAGTCGTCGATGCCCAGGCGGGCTTCCAGGCTCAGTTCCACACGCTGCCCATCGGCGCTGACCAGGCGCAGGTGCACCTGGCGATCGGCTTCCAATGCCCCCAGCACCGGCAGTTGCTTGAGATCGTCCGGGGTTTCGATCCGCCGTCCTGCGGCAAAGGCCGGGCTGGCAACCATCATCAGTCGCGCCTGGCGCAGGCGCCGGGTCATCAGCAAGGGATCCTCGTCCCCCAGATCGCGCACGCGCAACGCCACATCGATGCCTTCGCCGATCAAGTCCACCCGCCGGTTGAGCAGGGTCATATCCAGTTGCACCAAAGGGTATTTCACCAGGAAGGTTTCGATTATCACCGGCAGGAACTGGTGGGCCAAGCCCACCGGACTCGACACTCGCAATCGGCCGCGGGGTTCGCTGGACATGCTCGCCACCGCTTCGTCGGCCATCTCGGCCTCCAGCAACATGGCCTGGCAATGGCGCAGATAACGTTCGCCGACCGCGGTCAATTTCAATTGGCGGGTGGTGCGCTGGAGCAACCGGGCGCCGAGGCGTTCTTCCAGCTCGGCGATACGCCGCGACAACCGCGACTTGGGAATGCCCAGCGCGCGCCCAGCCGCCGCGAAACCGCCGGCTTCGACGACTTTGGCGAAGTAATACAAGTCATTGAGGTCTTGCATGTTGAACTCGATTGTCCTGTCAGTGGGACAAACTATCGCATTTATGCTGGCTTATCGATCATTGGCCTCATATGTAGGATGGTCGCCAATTGATCGCCCGGTGCGGTCCTCATTTGGAGAGCATTGATATGAAACTACTGCACATCGATTCGAGCATCCTCGGCGACAACTCCGCTTCCCGCCAATTGAGCCGTCAAGTGGTTGAAGCCTGGAAAGCTGCCGAGCCAGGCATCACCGTTACTTACCGTGACCTGGCCGCCGACGCCATCAGCCATTTTTCCGCCCAGACGCTGGTTGCCGCTGGTACCAGTGCCGAATTGCGCGACGCTGCGCTCAAGTACGAAGCCGACCTTAGCACCGAGACAATGGCAGAGTTCCAGGCGGCGGATGCGCTGGTCATCGCCGCGCCGATGTACAACTTCAGCATTCCGACCCAACTCAAGGCTTGGATCGACCGCATTGCCGTGGCCGGCCAGACGTTCCGCTACACCGAAGCTGGCTTCGAAGGCCTGTGCGGTGGCAAGAAGCTGGTGATCGTTTCCACCGCCGGTGGTTTGCATGCCGGGCAGCCAAGTGGTGCAGGTCATGAGGATTACCTGAAAGTGATGTTCGGTTTCCTAGGCATCACCGACATCGAATTCGTCCGTGCGGAAGGGCTGGCCAAGGGCGATGACATGCGCAATAAGGGCATGAACGAAGCCCAGGCGCAGATCGGCGAACAGTTCGCCGCTGCGTAAAACCTGCGTAAAGGCAGCAAGCGCTTCGGGCAACCTTCGTAAAACCCTGTATTCTCGTCGTCATTGGATGGCCGGGATGCAGGGTTTTACTGCATTCGGCGCCTGGATTTCTGGCGCAGGTTATGCACGGCCAAGACTGCGAGCGACGGGGCCTTCCCGTGCGCTGGTGAAGGTGGATGATTCGATGATACGTTTTGGTGCGGCGCTGCTGCTTTGCTTGTTTGCCAGTCTCGGTTCAGTGCAGGCCGCACCGGGCCCACATCCGCATTGGAGCGCCGGTTTCCATGAGCTGAGTTTTCTCGATCCGCTCGATCAGCAACCGATGCACGCCATCGCCTTCTATCCGTCCACCGACCGGGAACAATCCAGCCTGCTGGGCGGCTACCAGATCGATGCCGCGCCGGACGCCCAGATCGCCATCGGCCGTTTCCCGCTATTGATGTTGTCCCATGGCAACACCGGCACGCCGTTGGCCCTGCATGACCTGGCCACCTCCCTGGCACGCAAGGGGTTTGTCGTGGTGGCGGTGATTCATCCCGGCGACAATGCCCAGGATCACAGCCGGCTTGGCACCCTGAGCAACCTGTACGGGCGGCCGATCCAGATTTCCGAAGCCATCACCGCCACGCTCAATGATCCGATGCTGTCGCCGTTCGTCAACGCCGGGCAGGTCGGGGTGATCGGCTATTCGGCCGGTGGCGAAACCGCGCTGATCCTGTCCGGTGCGACGCCGGACCTCAATCGCCTGCGCCGCTACTGCGTGGAGCGGCCGGACGACCGTGATGCCTGCAATACCCAAGGCGAATTGATCGCTGATCGCGATGACCTGCAACCGGTGGCCGACCCCAGGGTCCGGGCATTGTTGTTGATGGCACCGTTGAGCCTGAAGTTTGGCCGTCATACCCTGGCCGATGTCCATGTGCCGGTGCTGTTGTACAGCGGCGATGGCGACAAGCTCGTGGCTTTCGACAAGAATGCTGCCGCTCTGGCCCGCAAGCTGCCCACCGCACCGGATTTCAAGACCTTGGCCGGCGCAGGCCATTTTGTCTTCCTCGCACCTTGCACCGATGAGCAGATCGCCGCGATGCCCGCGCTCTGCACGGATGCTGACGGTGTCGACCGCAAGGACATCCACCGCACCATGATTTCCGAGGCCAGTCGCTTCTTCGGCGAGGCCTTGGGCAAGCCAACCCGGGCGGGGATGAGGACGGCCGATCAATAAGGTGCGTTTATAGCTCGGCGACGCAGCAGCAGAGTCAGGCCCAGTCCAGTGACGGACAACAAGGCGGCGCAGAAGAAGATCGACGAATACCCCAGGTTCAACGCCACCGCCCCCATCAACGGACCGGCAATCGCCAAGGCCAGGTCAAAGAACACCGCATAGGCACTCAACCCGGCGCCCCGGCTGGTATTCGGCACCTGCTTGATGGCCTCCACACCCAGCGCCGGATACACCAGCGACAGCCCGAAGCCCGCCAGCCCCGCGCCGATCAGCGCAAACGCGGTGGAAGGCGCCAGCCAAAGCAACACCAGCCCCAGGGTTTCAATGCTCATGCAGACAATGGCCGAGCTGAAGCCACCGAAGCGGGCGATGCTGGAAATGAACAGTAACCGCGCCAGAATGAAGCAAATGCCGAAGACCGTCAGGCACCAGGCCGCGCCGGTCCAGCCGCGACTGACGTAAAACAACGTGATGAACGTGGTGAGCGTGCCGTAGCCGATCGAAGCCAGGCTCAGGCTCGCCCCGTACGGCGCAATGCGCCCGAACACCGCCCAGAAGGGCAGGCGCTCGCCGCGAATCACCGGCACCGACGGCTTGTTGCGAATCATCAACAGCGCCGCACCGGCCAGCAACGACAAGGCGACGCCCAGGCTGGCGAAGCCCAACTCACCGACCATCACCACCCCCAGCGGCGCGCCGATGGCGATGGCGCCATAAGAGGCGATGCCGTTCCAGGAAATCGAACGAGCCGTATGCTCCACGCCGACCTGGCCCATGCACCAACTGATCGTACCCACGCCAATCAGGCCTTGGGCCACGCCCAGCAGCAAGCGGCCGGCAATCAGGATCAGCAGGCTGGGTAGCGGGAAGCTTTGCAGCAAGGTCGAGAGCAGCGTCAGCACGCCGCTGAGCACAATCCCCGACAGCCCGTAGACGATGGCGCGCTTGGTGCCGACGCTGTCCGACAACCGCCCGGCCATGGGACGGCTGAGCAGGGTCGCCAGGTACTGTGAACCGATGGTCAACCCGGCCACCACCGCGCTGAAGCCCAGCTGTTCGTGCACATACCCGGGCAGCACGGCAATCGGCAGGCCGATGCAGAGAAAGGCGATGAAGGTGTAGAAAACGATGGAGACGATCTGCAGGGTGATCGATAGGGAACTGGGAGCAGAGGAGGGCGTGGGCATGGGGCTCGTTCGCGGGCGGCGGTAAGAGAGCCTCATCATGGCGCGAGGTGAGGATAAAAGAAAGCAGGCTAACTAAATGTGCTGGCACGGGATGCGGCCCGGGCTTGGCGAATAGTTCCTTGGTTTGAACCCCCGGCTTTTCTGGCGGGCAGTCGCTGCTTGGGCTCTGTAAAAGGACGACCTGTCAACTCTGACAGTATCCAAGATATGAAAGAGGGCGTTCAATCAGTCGCAGGCCCTATTGGTCGATGTGAAACGCTTCGAGATGTCCATGGGCATTGTGTGCCGAGCTTTACGGCGGTAGCTCCAATCACGACGGTCTGAATATCAGGAGAATCGGATATGGCAAGCGTGGACAAGAAAACCAGTGCGGCGCAGGCTCGTATTGACTACCTCGCGCAGCGACGTGAACAGCATTCAGGACCCAAGGCTTTGGACCCTCCTGAGCTTCTGGCCAGGCTGGTTGATAGCACAGACGGTACGCTCCATGGCGAAGATCTGGATAGGGATCTGCAAGTCAAATTCTTGGGTTTCTCTGACTTGCCGGCACTTCCGAATGATGCGTCGATCATGTATTTGCAGTTCGCTTCGGGTGCGACGCCTGCTGAAGCAGACTATGAAGACGTTGCTGAAAGAAGCTTTCCTTTTCCGGTCGACCCGCAAACCGCTTTTCCGTTTGAACTGACCCTTGAGCGCAAGCACTTTGCCTTCGATGGCGTTTATACATTCAGAGCGTATTTAAAGAGTTACAACAACGGCCGCGACAAGTCACTACCCACCACTCGTATTTTCGATAGCACGCCCCCCTATAACCATAAGGAGCCCAAACCGTTAACCATTACGTCCCCCATCACCGATGCTGTTTTGGCGGCTAATCCTCTTGGGGTTCCGGCGATCCTTGACGAATATGACGACCGCGCGGCAAGCGATGAATATTTTCTGTATTACGGAACACTCCCGTTGCCGGATAACCTGCCCGGTACCCCGCCTACGGTCACAGGTTTTGTACCGAATGACCTGACATTACGGATACCTGTCAACATCATTCGGGAGTTGGGGGATGGTGGCTGCTATGCGGTGTATGCACTGCGCGACAAAGCGCAGAATCGCACTCCGCTGTCTGACGTAACCGCCTTGGGCGTGGCCTTGGGCACTTGGCCGCCCCCTGATCTTCAAAGAGTCGAAGTACCGCAAGCGACATTCAAGGGGTTCCTCGATTTTCAAGATGCTCTGGATGGCGTGGATGCAGTCGTCAAAACCTATACGGGGCGAAAGGGGACCGATTACATTGAGGTGACCTGGGGAACGACAGTGCTTCCTTTGGAAACCATGGGTTTGGCCCCAACCAAGAGCATCCGCATCGACCCCGACGTGCTGCGAAGCGAATACGGCACTGCGACCGGGCCGATTAGTATTCAAGTAAGTTATCGCGTACTTCGAGGCACGGAGCCCTATGGTTCGGACATTGAAACAGGGATTACGGTCGTGACCAATTTTTGGCTACCGGGGCCCACGCCCATCGATCCTTGGCCTGATCCGATCAATGGTGACATCCCATTGGGTGACGTCTTTGGCGAGAATTCAACAACGCCTAACGTTTTGACCCGAGCGCACAATAATAAAAATGCCAACTTTGTATTTAAGTTGTACCCGAATGTGCAGGCGGACGAGATCGTAAAGATTTACTGGAACGGCGAGCACGTCGTCGAAGCCGATTATACGGTCTTGCCCACTGATAAAGAGGGCTATGAAAAAACGCAAGTCATTCCGTGGCCCTACATCCACAGGGGCGGCAATGGCGACGAGGTGCCGGTGTGGTACTGGATCAATTCTCCCAACTCTCCCAACCGCCAACGTTCGGACGACACGCCGGTCGAGGTGAACGCGGTCATCTTCAAGCCCGCTGCGCCGACCTTTCCCGATATAGACGGCCCGTTCTTGAATTGCGATTCGCTCTATGGTCCCGACTACGCCATTCGTGTGCAAGTGCCTGATCTATCGGGCCCGCCTTACAACTTGGGCATCGGGGATGTGGTGACCCTGCACTGGGTCGCGCTGGCGGGTACTGCTGGAGAAACGCCGATCGATGGGGCCGAGAAGGATGAACCGGTCACCCTGGATGACACAACCTGGCCGGTGACAGGCTTCATCTGGCTGGTACGACCCTACGCAACGCACCTTCTGCCCACGTATGACCCATTTGGTCCGGGGGGCAGTGAGGGGCGAGGGCGAATCACCTACTCCTATGTTGTAGATGGAGAGACGATTACTTCTGAGGAGAGCGAGGCGCGGGTGACCATGTTCCTAGGTCACGGCTCGTGCCCAATCCCTTGATCATCATCACGTATCCGGCGGTGAAGGTGCGCCCCCTTTGCCGCTGGAGTTAGGTCTGTTTACTTTTGCGTGATCAAAGAAGGAGTTGTCGGTAGAGAATCAGAAAAGTCCTACATATGCCCACAGGGCTAATCTATAGACTCGCCGGCCGTATTAAGTGTTGCCCGGCGAGTTGCTAGCCTGGATATGACACTTGGAATTAACTTTCCTTCTCCAGGGAATCGAGCATGATATTTTCCAATTGCACGTTTGCATTAAACCCTATATCGCGGTGTCTTGCGCTGGCCTCCGTTGCCCCGTTTATCATGGTCTGTCAATTCACTCAGGCCCGTACATTGACGGACGAAGACCTGACCATTGGCGCTGGGGGCAGTCCCGACAATTATCAGCTGTTTGGTAACTCCACCCTGACCGCCAATGGTGCCTCCACCCAGGATATTCAGGTGGCTATCGGTGGCACGGTCAATCTAAATGGCACGACAGTCACAGGTGGATCCAGTAACGGCGTGGAGTTGGTCGATAGTACTGCAAACATTGCCGCCAACAGCACCGTGACCAGCAACGGTATAGCGCTGGCCTTGACGGGCAATGTGTTGGGGGCCAAAGCCACGGTCACGGACAGCTCGCTCATCGGCGGCGCCCGCGGCGCCTCCCTCAGTGCTGCAAGTGAGCTGACGCTGAGCAACGCCACGGTGACTGCAACGGGTGCCACGGGCACGGGTATCGTCAGTTTCGGTGGCGCGGTCCAGGCCAGCAACAACACCCGAATCACGGGCGGTCAGAACGGTGTTGTCTTGCGTAATGACATCTCTTCGGTAAAGGGAAACCAGCTAACGCTGGATGCCAGCCATGTCGAAGGCCTGAATGGTGCGGCCATCGTCGTGAGCAGCGTTGCCGGACTCCCTGATCGCGAAGCGGTGATCGACGTGAGCAATGGCTCGACCCTCAAGGGCAGCGATGGTGTGATGCTGCAAGTTACGAACGATGGCATGGCGGCGCTGAATGTCGATAACAGCGTTCTGCTCGGTGATGTGGTGGCTGAAGCGGGCAGTATCGCGAAGGTGGCCTTGAGCAACTTCGCCACCTTGACCGGGCGCCTGGAGAACGTCGATACCCTGGCGGTCAATAGCTCGGGCAAATGGGTCATGGTCGAAGACAGTCAGCTAAAGAATCTGTCGATGGCAGGGGGGGAGGTTCAGTTTGGTCAGCCTGGCAGTTTCTATACCTTGTCGGTGGAGAATCTCAGCGGTAACGGCAACTTCATCATGCATGCGGACTTTTCCAACGGGCAAGCCGATTTTCTGAATATCACGGGGACAGCAACCGGTACTCATACGCTTGACGTGGCCAGTACCGGTGTGGAACCGACGCTGACCAACCAGCGCATCCATGTCGTCCACGCAGCCAGCGGCGATGCTGCGTTCTCGTTGATCAATGGCCGGGTAGACTTGGGTACTTATTCTTATGATTTGCTCAAGGATGGCGCCAATGACTGGTATCTCGATGGTGCGAGCAAAACCATCAGTCCTGGTACGGCCTCGGTGCTGGCGCTGTTCGATGCCTCGCGTACGGCCTGGTATGGCGAACTGAGCACGTTGCGTTCGCGCATGGGCGAAGTGCGGATGAACCAGGGGCAGTCTGGCGGCTGGATGCGGGCGTATGGCAACCGCTTCGATGTTTCTGCCGACTCCGGGATGGCCTATAGGCAGACCCAGCAGGGATTGGCTTTTGGTGTGGATACCCCCGTGCCGTCAGTTGGGGATGGACAGTGGGTGTTTGGCCTGATGGGTGGTTATAGCCGGTCCGACCTGGACCTGATTCATGGGACCTCGGGCACGGTCAACAGCTTTTATGTCGGTTCTTACGCCACTTGGCTGGACGCCGAGAGCGGTTACTACTTCGACGGCGTGCTCAAGTTCAACCGCTTCCAAAATGAGTCCAAGGTCAGTCTCAGTGACGGGGCACAGGCCAAGGGGCGGTACAACACCCATGGATTGGGCACCACGCTGGAGTTTGGTCGGCATATCAAGTTGGACGAAGGTTATTTCATCGAGCCTTTTGGGCAAGTCTCGGCGCTGGCGGTTCAGGGCAAACGTTACCAATTGGATAATGGCATGGCTGCCGATGGCAACCGGAGTTATTCCTTGCTGGGCAAAGTGGGTGCAAGTGCCGGTCGGGATATCGACCTGGGTAATGGACAGATGCTTCAGCCTTACCTCAAGGCAGCGCTGGTCAACGAGTTCGCCAAAGACAATCAGGTCAAGGTCAATAGTACAAGCTTCAACAATGACCTTTCCGGTTCTCGCCTGGAGTTGGGAGGTGGCGTTGCCATGAAAGTCGCGGATAAAGTGCAAGTGCACGCCGACGTCGATTACAGCCAAGGCAAAAAGATTGATCAGCCATGGGGAATAAACTTCGGCGTGGAATACAAGTTCTGATCAGCTTTGTTTAAAAGGTCAGATCCGTGGATTGTTTTCACGAGACGGCATGAGGGTTAGTCAAACGAGCAAGGACCGTAACGGTCCTTGTTTCATTTTTCATGAACTCTTTTTTGGAGTCTGTCAACTGAGCAGTTCTGTTAGTACTCAACGGTTTGGTTTTGGAATCTAATGGGCTTCTCTGGACAGTAGTGGCTTTGGAGGCGTGGTTACTCATGTGTTGATAGGAGGGTCCATGATGTCAAATTCGAAAAATTCCAGTACGTTCGGCAAAAACCAAGTCCCGATTTACGATCCGCCTACGGTCGTGGCGTTGCCAAATATCGACGGAGGCGAAACCAATCTGCTGCATAAGAGCGCCCTGGTAGCGCCCTTGCCCATCACTATTCCCAAGTGGTTGAATTCCTGTCCCAAGCCCCATGAGCCGGAGTGGGTCACGCTGTATTGGGGAGGCGATGATCTGGAAACAAAGACCTGGACCGCCCAGGTGCCCGATGCGGATCGGGTATTTTATGTTCCGGTCCATTTACTCATCCATGGTGAACATTCACTTTATTATTTTCTACACCTGTACAACCTGGCCGAGGCTGACTCTTTTGATCTTACCCTAACCATCGATACCCTCAAGCCGCTGCTCAACCAGACCGACGACCTTGCGCAGTTTCCTGAAGCGATCCTGACAGGTGGGGTAACGGCCCAGTATCTAGAGCAGAACAACGATCAAGTGAAGGTCGGTATCCCCCGTTATGATGAGCAGCGGGGTGGTCCCAAGGTCGGCGATATCATTACCTTGTATTTGAACGAAAAAAACGGAACCGGAGAGCCAGATCAGCTAAAGGTCGGTGAATTGACTGTTCCGCACCCGGTACCCAACGTTCTTGAGGGCGTGTATGAGGGGCAGGCGTTTCGCGACTTTGGCGATCGTGTGGGGTATGCGCGATATCGTGTCGAAGACCGGGCGGGGAACATCAGTGAGTTGTCGGGGCGGGTTGAGCTGGATGTGAAGGCTGCACCGACACCGCGTGATCTGTCCTATCCATGGGTGAGAGAAGCCTCCGGCAACCCGCAGGCCAGTCGGCTCGATCCGAACCTTGCGGCTGTCGTTAATAATGGCGTCATTGTTGCCATCCCTCAAAACGCGATCATCTCGGATACGGAGACCGCCGCCGTACTGTTTGGTGAAGAAGGTGGTTTCGGATTCTATCGCGCTGACACACCCATCGTCACAGGAGGGCGGGAGTACCGCATTCCCAAGGAGTATGTCGCCCGAAACCTGCGAAAAAACATACCGATAATCTTCGAGGTGACCGGTCCCAATATTCCCACACCGCTTGTGTCTCAGACGCACAGCCTGACGATCTCCAGCCTGAGCGGCGGGTTGCCGGTCCTTCAGTCCACCAGTTTTAATGCGACGACGTTGAGCTTGGCCAACATTCCCGAGGGCGGGGCGGCTGTTCTCAGGCTGGGTAGCTGGAAGTACATGGCGACGTCACAGTTCCTCAGGGTCGAGATGAGGGGATTGCTGAGTGCGGGAGGCGCTCACACCGTGACGATTCTCGATGCTCAGCCTGTGACTTCGGTGGGTGAAATGCAAGCAGGACAGATACTCAAGACGGAGCTTCGCAGATTTCAAATCGGTGAAAAGCTCACCTTCATCGCGAAGGTCAGCTTTGACAATAAGCAGACCTGGCACGACTTTCCAAGCATAGATCCTCAATTAACCAACTGACCCTTGAGCATGAGGTATTACCGTTTCAGCGATGCGCCTCGCGCTCATTTGTAGGTCATGGTGAAGTTCAACGCGCCTTTGGCCACACCGGGACCGACGTGAGGCGCTAACTGGTAGAAGCGTGCGTTGAAGTCCAGCACCGTCGTGCCGGATGTGATGGGCACCAGGGGAACCTCCATACCCAGTGCGACAGGGGTCAGGCCGTCGCCCCTGAGGATCTGAACACCTACGCCCGATGCTCCAGAGTCTGCGGTCAGGCTGAAAATGCCGTTGTTTTCATCAACGGGGACGGACCCCAGAACACCATCGAGCTTGATCGTTGCGACGGCGATATTGCCATCTGACGGGTCGGCTTCGCAGGCGCTGAGCGTGATGGTAAAAGGCGCAAGGGTTGTGCCGAAGCCGGGGCCTGTGAACTCGGAGGTGTCCCAGGTCCCTAGTGGCACTGGATTGACGCTTACCGGGTTGCCCGAGATGCCGCAATGAGCCTGAATCACCGTGCCCACGGGGCCTACGCCGAACCCTTTGCCGACGCCGGTAAAGGTCCCGCTGAACAGCTCGCGGCCATCCAGTGGGTTGGGACCGGTCGCAATGGGGCCGGTTTTGATCAGGGTGGTGTAGGTCCGCAGGTTGCGCAGTGTAAAGCGTATGAACGTGGTGATCTGGTCCTGATAGCCATCGAAGGGCACGATCGGGCGATAGGTCGGTCCGCCGATGGGGATGAAGGTGTTGTTGCCGCTGCCATCGAAGGGAAAATCCAGGCGGATCAAGACGCCCACGCCGGGAATATTGGTGTTGAATACCTTGCCGTTCACATCGAACCCGTCAACCGGCGGCAACTGGCCGGCGAACAGCGGGGCGGTTGGCTGGGCCTGGAAGTTGAGGATGGTGCCGGGGGTATCGACGCTGCAGTCCAGTTGCGAACCACCGCCGCTGGTGAAGGTGTGTTTGTTCAAGGTGCCGATGACACTTCCTACGGCAGCGTCCCGAGGGACATAAAGCGTGCCCAATTGAGGCTGGAAATTCAGGGGGCCACTTCCGGCCTCCCACCAGCAAGTATCGGCGGCGGCGAATGCGGATGAAGTCGGGCTGCCGGTGACCAGCACCAGGGATGTCAGCAGCAGTCGTGTCGATTGTTTCATGGTGTTTCCTGTGGGATCGGGCATGACAATAGGCTGTTTGCCAGTGGCTGGGTGGCGCGTGTCAATGGCATGTCAGCGCCTGAATGCGGTAGCCCTGCACCTGCTCCATCGTCTGCGGATTGACGTCCAGCCGGCATTGAGGGGCGTCGCCCGGTGCCCAGCGCACGTTAAGTTGTTGTGGCTCGGGCCCTACAGAGAGCAATACCTGGCCGGCCTGGCCCACGGTACCCAGAACAGTGCCCTGGGCATCGCTGACCTGAGCCCCGAAAGGCAGGGCCTGGCCGTTAGCCGTCTGCCCGCTGATCAGCAGGCGATTGATGGTACGCGCGGTGAAGGTGGTCTTGACCACGGCCCCGCGGCGTGGGACGACTTGCGCTGTGCCATTGTCGATCTCGATTTCAGGGCCCAAATCATCCGTTTGCAGGGACACCTGGTTCATTCGATAGGGCCGCAGGTAAGGGACCAGCGCGAAGCCTTGGGCGTTGGTTTTCACGCCCGTCGCGTTCTTGACTCCCACACCGGGGATATCCGGTACTTCAACCAACGCCAGCGTTTCTCCCAGGTACGGGCCAGCTTCGATACCATCGGCATGAAGCAGCAATGCGCCGCTGGCGTTCAGTGAGGTCGTGCGGTAGTGGCTGCTTTGAGTGATCCCGGCGCCGACGCTGCCAGTGGCCCCTTGATAACCTAAAGCCAACTCGGCTGACTGTCGCTGTTGCGAGTCGTGGCTGATGCTGGTTCGATAGTTGAGCCGGTTCTCAAGACTGTTACCACTCAGGCTGGCCCTCTGGCTATGGCGTCCGGCGTTGTTCTGTACGTCGAACGTGGCAGTGCTCGAAGGCATGAAGTCCAGCGGCAATGATACGCTCAACCCCATTTGGCGCTGCTCGCTCATGTTGCGTTTGTCGTTATCTCTGAGCGATTGCAAGGCATAGACGTTATAGGTCACGCCTTTGTGTTGGGTATTGAAGTTGAACTGGAACTGGCGTTGGGTGTTATTCGTTTGCCAGTAATCCTGGTGCGAGAACGTCAGGTTGACGGAGCTGTGTTTCCCGATTTTCTGGTTGATTGCCGCTTCGAGGCGGCTGCGTCGGCTACCGAAAAAACGGACGTCGTGCTCGCGGTCGCGCACAGCTTCGTCGAAATCGCGGTAACCCTCGGTGGAATAGCGATAGCCAGCGAAACGCAGCTGGGTCCCGCTTTGGAATGATTTGCCGTATTTGACCGAGTAACTCTTGCCTTGCACGTCCTGGCTTGCCTGCGTATCGGAGTGACTCAGGTCCAAGGCCAGGGCGCCCAGCGCACCCAAGTCCCGGGAGGCCCCCAATGTGACGGCCCGATAAAAGTCGCTGCCCATCGCGCCGCCATATAACGTCGTGCTCCAGCCGAGCCCCCAGGCCAGCGTACCTTGCCAGAGCAGAGGGTGGTCACCCTCGCTGATGGCGTTGTAATGCCCGACTGTCGCGCTGTAACGCCAGAGATCTTCGCGCAAAAGATTGCTGAGTGTGGCGTAAGGCTGCGTGTAGCGATGAACCTGGCCATCGGCTTCGGTTAATACGATTTCCAGTTCACCGCTGCCGCCCACGGTAGTGAGATCATCGATTTCATAAGCGCCGGGGCTGACATAGGTGGAGTAGATCGGGTAACCGTTTTGCAGGACTTCGAGCTTGGCCCGCGTCTGGGCCACGCCTCGTATGACAGGGGCATACCCCTGAAGGGCATCGGGCAGCATGTCTGGGTCCGAGGCAATGATTGCGCCCTTGATGGGCAGGCTCCTGAACACATCGCCCCGGGTAAAGGTTTCACCCAGGGTCAGATTGGCTTGCAAGCCGGGAAGATCGCGCTGGGCATAGGTATAGGCGCTGCTCCACTCGCGTTGGTTCTGTTCGTTGCGGCGTAACGTCTGGTTGCTGCGCAAACGCCAGGCGCCCAGATTCAGCCCACTGTTGAGGTACAGGTCATCACTCTGGCTGGAGCCGCCTTGTTGATGATTGCTCTGCTGCGCCGACACCTGGTAATTGATAAAGGCCGCGTTGATTCCGTGATCCCAGCGCTCGGGGTCGGCATAACCTGACTGATTCCTGCGCATGGCGATCTGAGGAACCGAGAGTGACAACCACAGCTTGGCGCCTTCGAATTCGATATTGGCCCCGGGGATTACGCTGGCCAGGTCGATGCAGTCGGTGTTCAGCGCTTGGTTGTCGGCCAGGCCGTCGAGACGTACGCCCAACTCTTGAAGCAAATCGGACGATAGGCAGGGCAGCAGGTCGCCCTCGGGGCTGAGGCTGAAGTCGAGCTCACGCAGGCCAAAGGAGCGCCGGTTGATTTGAAGTTCGACCCGATAGCGCCCCGGTCCAAGGTCCTGACTTTGGCCCAGCGCACTGAGTGCCAATGCCCCGGCATCGCGGGTGTATTCCGGATGCTGGCGCAGGAAACCGGATTGGAATTCAACCGTCGCATCGGCCAGCGCGGGTGTGATATCGAGCAGTGCCGTACTGGCACCCAGGGCGACCCAGTGTGCCAGGCGTGCTTCGCCGCCGATACCCGAGCGTTTCAAGAGTCGAGTCATTAAAAGTGTCCGAGAGCGCATGGCGTCACAGTGTTGGAGGGAGCTGCACGGGGGCGGTCAAAGGCGCGCTGAAAGCGCCGTAGTCATTGACTGTGGCGAAAGTGACCTGCAAGCCGGCTGTCGGTTTGATCCGGCCCAAGGCAAATGTCTGGCGTTGCAGCGGTGCCGACATGGCCGGGTTATTCAGTTCTTCGGATTGGCGCTGGTCGCTGACTTCAAGCCGGCTGAATGAGACATGGAAGGGGGTTGGGTTGTAGACCACCAACTGCGCCGAGCCGTTGACCTGCTCAATCGACCACAGCAGATCCTTGAGGCGGGCTTGCGGGTTGTCCTTGATTTGGCTGGGGCGATAGAACAGTTTGATCCGGGTGCGCAGGGCGATATTCAGGGCGTTGGCGTGGCTGGTATCGGCCTGGGGAATTTCCTGGACGTTGAAATAGAACAGCGATTCACGGTCCGTCGGCAAGGTGTTGGGGAGTGCATTGATCTGCACTTGTTGCTCCTTGCCGGGGTTGAGCCGGAACAACGTGGGTGACGGCATGAAGGGGACGGCGGTGGTGGTGTCGTCGGCAGCGGTGTTTACCCAGGTTTGAACGGCAAATATATTCTCGCTGGGGTTGGCGATGATCAGCGAAACACTGCGTTTGTCACTGTCGAACACCACGCGGGTGCCGCTCAGGCTCAGCGCCGCCTGACTCTGGGAACTCTGGAAAAACAAGATCGACAGTGCCGCGCAGGCGCCGAGAATTGACCGCGCGGCCCCAGGCTGCTTGATGAACGTGAACATAGAAAAGTACCGGTGGATCAGGCGCGGGACTGCGCCTGAGGTGCAGTGCGCTTGCGCCACGGGGAGTCCGGCTTACAAACCGGCAACTCATGGCGTGCGCGGGCGGAAATCAGATGATGTTCACAAGGAACATGATGTGCGCCGAGGCAGGTCCCGGCGTTACCGTGGCAGCGGTCGAGCGATAACGGGCATGGAAGAGCATGTCGGTTTCGCCGCCGGCGACCAGGTTGTACGCGACGGAGCTGGTGCCGGGTGCGATGGCGGCGCCTGACTTGTCGCGGATCGCGATGGACACGCCCATCGCATGGCCCGGTGTCGGGGCAACGGCAAAGTAGTCGCCGCTGCTGTCGGCGGCACCGTTGAAGGTCGTAGTGGCGGTTTGGCCAGGGGCGATCACACAGCCTGAGCCGCCTTTGACGCGCAGGACAAAGTCCTTGCCCAGCAGTTCATCCCCGACCTGGGTGAAGTGACTGGCATCGACACTGCCCATGTAAACGGTATTGCCGATGGTGCCATCGCCTGGGTTGACGACTTCGATGGGGCAGGTGCTGGCGGTGATTTCACCTTGGAAGTGGATGGTACCGGTATTGGCAAGCGCCGCGGTGCCTGCCAGGCTGGTTGCCAGGCCAAGGCACAGGGCGAGGGAAGTTTTTTTCATGGTGGGAATCCAGTGGATGCAGTGCTCGGCATTCAAGGCGTGAGACCGGACGGGGCGCACTGCGATTTGGCCGGTGTCGATAAGGTCTCTCTGGATAAGTTTAAGAAGCGGCGTGGGGGCGGGATATGAGAGAGTTCTCATTGTGAGCGTGGGGTGTCAGGGAGGTGGAACAGAATGTTTCGGGGGGGGCAGGCACCAACCGAGACCGAGGTGTTCTCGGTCAGGTTGGTGTTCAGGTGAGTGAGGGGGGGAGTCACGCAATTCTCAAATTTTCATTGATCAACTCGATCAAAAATGTGTTCTTCAGATGTTTCGGTGCTCCGCTGGCCCCCAATATTGTTTCGAATGTTTTTTCACCGAGCACATTTCCCGCGTTAGCAGCGGCGTTAACGCTGGCTCCTTTTCTTTTTGCTGCCACTGCGACGGCGAGCTGGTCCTTCGCAGTTGCAATGGGCCTGTTCTGAGGACCGCCGGTTTTATTGAGTTCTACCCCCTCTTTAATCTGCTCTAATAAAGTTCTTTGCGGGTTGCCAAGCCCATGTGCTTGCGGCTTCGGCGAGGGAGGGGGAGCGGGAGGAGAAGGGGGCGCTGCAGTTTGTCCTGCCGAACTCACCTTGGCTGAATTGCGATAGTAAGGCAGGTTACGCCTCAGTACCGCTCTGGGTATTTCCACTGGCACGGGTGTAGGTGGGAGTTCCGCGGCCCCGCTCATGACGAGCGCGTTGGACCACTTAGACGTCTGGTTTGCTAGAGCGCGTCCTATAGTGTAACCACCGACAGCGCCAACCAAGCTAATTCCCATGCCCGCGTAGTCCAATATCTGGCCCACCAGCAAAGCGTCCTCATTATCATCGGGTGTTGCCGCTTTGATCACCGTAGTAACGAACCCCAAACCTACGGCAGTCACTGATGCTACGTTAGCAATCACAGCGGCAGCCAATGCCAGGCCACTCAGACCGCCTGTGGGGACCCAGGTAATGACAGCAAAGATAGCCGCAACGACAGTCACGGCGGCGCTGATAGCGACAGTGACCCAGTTTTTACTTCGTTTGTACGCGCCCGGAACCCGATCCTCATCCGGGTGTTTCATGCGCGAGACCGAACTCACATGGCCCGTCGGGTCCTTGAAGCGAATCGGGTTACCCAGGCAATAGCAGTAGGGGTTGACGCCACCGGCACCGAAAGGGCTGAAGGAGTCCGGGCTGTGAAAGCGCATCAGCACCGGGTTGTAGGCGCGATAACCGTTGCCCAGCAGGTACCAGCCACTGCTACTTTCCCGCACCTCGCCATTGAAGGCCCGAACGCTCAATAACGGTTCTTCGCTGCTGCGCTCGCCGTAGGCGCTATAGATAGCGGCGCGTAACGCGGCACCTTGGCATTCGCCCAGTACACTGCCATTGGCATCGGTGAACAACAGCAGGTTTTTCGACGGATCACCCGGTTGGTGTTGGCCCAGGACCTGGTCTGCGGCGGTGAAGAAGTGGGTCTGTGCGGCGCTCTGGACGGTATAGCTCAGTTCGTCACCCTGGTAGAGGCGCAAGGATTTCGCCTGGGTACCCTCCTGGGAACTGATCAGGCGATCATGCCCATCGTACTGGTATTGCATGACCGGTTGCTGGCTGACGGAGCGCACTTCCAGCAGGCGGCTCTGGCTGTCGTAGCGCAGCAATTGCCCCTGCTCATCGTTACGCATGTTGCCATTATCGTCGTAGTCGAAGGTCTGTTCCTGCGTGGGGCCTCCATCGAGGCTGCGGGTCATCCTGACCAGGCGACAGCGGTCGTCGTCGGCGTAGAAGTATTCGTTGACCTCGCTGGCCCCTCCCGAAAACTGGCTCACTCGTAGGGTGATGTTGTCCAGGTCATCGAAAACGTACATTTGTTGCTCGATGGCGCGACCGGCTTCATCCTTGGGCAAATCCCGGCCCGAGCAGGTATGGACGCTCAAGCGGCCACGGTCGTCGTAGTCGAACGCCTCCAGGAGCAGGCTGTTCAGAAGGCCTGCCTCCTCGACTTGCAGATGACGTGACTTGAGCTGCCCGTCGGGATACCAGACCTGCTCGATGGTCCGTGTCGAATGCCCCGGCAATGTGATCGTCCGCAGGATTTCCTGATCCTGATCGTCATACGTCAACTCGGTGATGAGCGTGGTGTTGGCGTCAGTATCAACGCTGGTGGTTTTGCTCAAGCGACTGAGAGCATCGTATTCGAATGTCGCTTCCAGGCTACCCTGAACGCTGCGCGTAACGAGTCCCGCGCTGTCGTATTCGTAGACGTTTTCGACGGTGTTGAGGTGGTTGATATCCAAGCGCTTGCGCAGTTGTCCACCCGATGTGCTGATGTATTGGGTTTCCCAGGACAATCCCTGCTCATCGACCCATTGCTCACTGCGCACCTGGTTGGTGATGTCGTATTCGTAGTGACGCGAACCTTGCTCGTTCTGCGCCTTGACCAGACGAGCCGAGACCGGGTGGTAGTCAAAGGCGCTCTGTGCATCGGGCGAATGAATGGCGGTGGGCTGATCGGTCAGTTGCAAGTTTTTGTATTCATAGGTGATCACCGCGCCGGCGGCGGTGGTTCTCGTGTTGGGTTGCAACTGATCGTCGATGTAGCCGAGCGTTTCGCTGCGCATGCCGGTCTGGGTTTCGGTCAGGCGTTCCAGGCCGTCGAAGGTCTGGGTGCCGATCAACACGGGGTCGGGTGAACTGCCGGAGGCGGGTTTCACCCACAGTGCCGTGGGCAGTTCCGAGCGGCTATGGGTGGCATACTCGCGTGATACCACACACTGGTCCGGCAAGGTGGTGGTGACCATGCGGGACCAGGGGTCATAGCTGTAAAGCGTCTTGCGTTTGAGTTCGTCGACCTCTTGTGTGCAGTTACCCTGGCCATCGTACTGGTAAGTGCGGGTGGCAAGCACCTGGCCCTGTGCATCGAGGCTGGCTGTCTGCGCCGGTTTGTCCAGCGAGTTGATGCGGGTCTCGCTTTTGCCACTGATCATCGGAGAGTGGCCAGGGCCTTGCCGCCAGCGGGTCTCCACCAGACCGTTCCAGGGAGATGGGTGACCGACGGCGATGCCGATGGGGTTGAATTCGGTGTGGGCCTGCACACCGTCAGGGCCAGTGACACAGGACTGTTCGCCCCAGTCGTCATACTCATAGGTGGTGGTGTAGGCGAAGGAGCGTCCTTCAAAATAATCGTAGCGGGTTTCTTCGATCAGCTCGCCCAAACCGTTGTAACGAGCCTTCCAGGTTTGTTCGACGCGCGTGGGGTTGGTTTCGCTGACATTATCGCGCTCTTCATAAATCTGGCGTCCCAGTCCGTCAATTTGAGTTCGGGTGGTGATTCCACGTGTGTTGACGGCATCTCGCCCACTGAAGTGCCCCACGCCGGCAGAAGGGAAATACCGATAGGTGCGTACAGCCTTGAATTCGCTGCTTCGGGGCGCCGTGGTTTCACGAACCAGCCGTCCTAGTTTGTCGTACTCATAGCTGATTTCCATGTCGCTCGAGTGCAACAACAAGAGCTTTCCGGTCAGTGCCGAAGTTTGCTCGATATTGACTTTCTTGACACCGTCGAAATCGGTACTCAAGGTCGTGGTGAGCTGGATGGCGGGTTCGGGGAAGTCGACGCCGAAGAGTCTTTTGTAATCAGTATCAGTGTAGGTGGTGGCGCCATTGAGGCGTACAGCCTGCCGCGACAATTGACCATGACGTAAAGGGTCGTTCAGGTCAGTCCAGTATTGGTAGGTGGTGCTCTGCAACGTCTCCTCTCGTTCTTGGGGGGTGCCGGCATCGTGCACTTGAACCAGAACTTGCTCGTCGAGCGTGACGGGCCTCGCGAGCGGGGTCCTGGCCAGTGGAGGTATTTCGATGTAGCGGTAGTGGGTCCGCACGGTCGGGGCCGGCTCGTGGTCCGGTGCGGGCGTCACCGTGCTGCTCTTGACTTTGCAGACAAACCCATAAGGGTTATCGGGGAAGTCCTCTTCGCCAGAGGCGCGATAGTAGACGTTGGTGGTGGTGATGCCACTGGCCTCAACGTGGGTCAGTTCATTGCCGGAGCTGTCGTAGGTGTAGGTCTCTGTTTCTGCGCGTTGACGTGTCGGGTTGCTTTTAAGCCGCCAGCGATTGATCACCTGCGTAGGCAACTGATAGGTATTCGGTTGATCCAGCACCGAGCCGTTGCGCAAAGGGTAAACGGTTTCGGTTTCCTGGATGTTGTCACCTTGTGTCGTGGTCTGGAGTATGAGCGAGTGGAAACGGTTGAACGTGCGTTTGACACTGCGCACAGCTTTTCCCGCCAGGTAATGGGTTTCCACGGTGCTGTAGTCGTAAGTACCGCTCTGATAGATCAGCGGGTCCTTGTTGTCGGTGCCCCATTGGATCGGCAAGGTGTTGCCCAGGAAGTTCTTATCATCCGGATAGGTGTATTCGACTTGCACCTTGTCCGGGTTGTCAGGGGCGCCATCGGGATAAATCTCGTGACGGCTGACACGTGGCAGGTAGCGGCCTGACGGGCCGGGGAAGCTATGTTCGCTGTCATAGACGATCAGTTCACTACCGCCCAACGGGTTTTCCACCTTGGTCACCACGGTGTGCCCATGTTTGATCGTGTAGTCGAATCGCCAGTAACCCCGTTGGCCGGACTCATCGGCAGGCAGGGCAATGGTGCGGGCATATTTCAGCTCGCCCGAGTCGAAAGTCATCGTATAGCGCGCCCGCGCAGGGAGCGCCTCATCGACATTGGGGTAGAGATCCAGATCCAGTTTGCCGGCGTCGCGCCGCACGCTCAACAAGGGGATCCCCGCGTCGTCGTTGACCGATTGCAGCAGCGTGTGTCCGTTGAATGAGGTATAGGCAAGGACCAGCCTGTGGCCCAGGGGGCTATAGATTTCGATCGGAACGGCGACGCGGTCGCTACCCATGCCGCGCTCTCGCAAAATTTCCACGGTGCCGGTCTTGTGCACCAGCATGAACTGTTTCTTATCTTGAAATGGCGTGTATTCGAAGAATCGGAAACTGTCGAGTTTTTTGGTCTCCATCAGCAGTTCCCCGTCCACGCCATTGGCGGTCACGGTGTGGCGTTCGCCTGTGCTCGTGGATAAAACCTGCTTGTTCATATCGTATTCGGACAGCTGCACATTCCAGCCGATGCCATAGCCGCTGTCCGTTGTGTTGAGAGCGCTGAAAGCCAATGCCAGCGAAAACCCCGGGCCGCGCAAATCGTTGCCCTTGAGTTCGGGTAAGTCGAGGGATATCCGGTATTGCCCGGTACGTGGGTCAACGCCACTTTGCAGCGACTGCATGAAGTTGAATGCGTTGGAGGGAACGGAAGTATCGGCACTCATGGGGGCACACCTCAATGAGTCATCGAAAGCCATAATGAATGGCGCCTTTTAACGGCAGGGCTACGGCAAGTTGTCGATACGGTAACAGTCTGCAGAGCGCCAGTAACCTAACAGTTCTGATAGTGGTCGGCGCCATCGGTCAGGGGTAAAACGTCTTTATCGCTGCATGAAAACTCAACGAGGGTGGCGAACCGTTGGGGAAGAGTCCCTGCGTCTGTTTTTTATGTGGGCAAGCGCTTATGGCGCCTTGAACGCACTATTTTTTTGATGGAAAGACTGATTGTCGTTGAAGGACACGGTTCGGTAATCGCTTTTTGCTGTTCTGGCGATCAGATGCTTTTGTGACGTTTATCTCGATAGGAGGCGCTCAGTCGTGAGTGTGCGAGACGGCTCGGCTCACCGTTGATTTTGACATTTGAGGGTATGGCAATGGCAACTACCTATACGTTGGCAGAGCTTCTGAGCTGGATGAAGGATCAGGATCGCATGAGCAAATGGGATGCGATTGTGGCCATGGAACGCAACAAAACCAATCTGCTGCTGATTCAAAACTACATTGATAAGTTCAATTTGGGCAGCTATATCCCGGCCATCACCGGAACCATTGCAACAGGTGGTACCAGTGGCAAATTTCGGGAATATATTCAAGATTTTGAAATGGATGTACCTCGTTTGTATTTCGAGGATACCGGTCTTGATAATTCGAAGGCCAATCTGCGGATGGCCGTTGTGGCCGGTCATCAAGTCTCCATCGAAAAAGACGTGACGGTGTGGCATGCCACGCGCATCTTGGATTATGACCCGCTGGACGGGCCGAGCTTATTCCTGGACCTGTTATTGCCCGAGGTGTCGGGAGAAATTGCCGACAATGGGAATATCCGCCTGGACCTGAGCAAAAGCGATAACTTTCGCTTCACGTTTGCCGAAACCCAGACAGAACAAGAGCTGGCCGGCAGAGTTTTCAAGGCCTTGTTTAATCGATTGGATGAGAAACAGCGTGTCTGGACCCTGGGCATGATTAAGCGGGGCACCAATCCCATGATGCAACCGCGTTCTTTCGGCTTGCGCACGCAGCAGGGTAGCCAGGAGGGCGAGGGAGCGATGCTTGCCTTCGTGCGCATGGAGGGTAGACATGAGGGAGACTTTCCTGGTGCGAGCAGTGGTTTTCGTTACTTGATCCCGAATGACGCCGGAAGAGATTACTCTGCCACTGTATTGGTAGGGCGAGGCCGAGTAGTTATTGCTGAGTTGGTTCGATCGCTGGGGGAAATGATTGATAGCGATGATTTTGATTATGTTTTTGATGACGATAACGGAGATATTGTCGTGACGGCTAAAGGGGGGGGGATTAAGATTCCGCGTGGGACATTTAATCATCGTTTGGAGATGACCACCCTGTTGGGTCCAATATGGGCGGATCTTGAGGTTAGTCATCCTGAATTTCTTCTGGCGGCCAGTGAACGTCTGAAGGTTGAGCTGCATGGGCAACAGATCAGCGTCCGGTGGCTATGTGCCGGGACTGTTAGAGCTAGCATGAATGTCGTAGCAACTAATTATGAGGGGCTTCAAGAGCTAATAGATATATATCCGAGCAAGAGCTTGTATTACCATTTAACCGTCACGGCGTATTACCAATTGATTGATGATGGCGCCGGTGGCACGTTGAAAAGAATAAGGTATGATGTTGAAAGCAATGTAGATCCTGAGTCGGGTGTTGATATTTTTAAGTTTGGCGATGCCGTTAAGCGTAAGTTGAGTTTGGCAGATCCAGTAGATCCAATAGCGGATTTAATAGGCAAGCTGTTAATCTTGATTGGGCTGTTAATGGTACAGGCTGCTGAAGTTTTACTTAATTTGTTGGCGACGGATGCGTCGGGGATGATCGCGGGTGCAATCAAAGAGCAGTTCCCTACGGGCCGCGTTGTGTCGGGATTTATTGCGGAAAATCTTGCGCTTAACTACGGCGAAACCATTCAGATGCTCAATTTACAGTCCCCTTATGATGTCGGCCTGTTCGGTCGCATCAATCCCGCTCAAACAACGTTCGCCATCACCACGCCGGAACCTCGCATTGCCGCCGGCACGCCGCACTATGCTTTTGAGGTTTTTCCTGAAAGAACCGGCCTGAAATGGACTGTTGGAGACCTGCAGCGTCGTGCTGTCAGCGCAGGTACGATCGATGAAGACACAGGGGTCTACACACCTCCGGCAGCGAGTCAGATCGAGGGGCGTTTCACCCGTGTACGGGTCACCGCAACCGACCCTGTTACCCAGTTCAGCAGTTCTGCCTTGGTGACGGTAGTCCGCTCGCGCTTGACGATCAATCCACTGATTCAGATTTGCAATTTAGACGAGCGTGTACCGTTAAAACTTGGCTATCTGAAGGACGAAGAGGACAGCCCTGCGCCTACGGTGGTCATCAACAACCCGGTTCCAGGGGAGAGCGGTTCTATCGAATCCAATAATGACGTTTACACCTATGTCTCGAATAAAGAAGCCGTCGAAGGGAAAACCTATGTGATGGATGAACTCGTGGCGACTTATAAAGGGTATACGGCGTCGGTTTACATGGTGGTTACACAGACAACTCCCGCGATAACCATTCAAGTCCCTGACAGCTTGAAAGGTTTGACAGAAGTCGCTTTAAGAGCCATAGCCAATAACAGGGATATTACCGAACACGTTGAGTGGAGTATTGACTTCAACGGCCCCGGCTCATGGCACAGCGAAACCCCAGGCGTCTATAAGGTTGACGAAATGGCCCCGCAGGCTTTCGTGTTCATCAGAGCGTCCTGGGACTCGGTGGTTATAGGTGTTCTTGAAGGTCATCTACTGCTAGCGCTGCCCTTGCTCGATATTCCCGATGTGCCGCTGAGTGTTGCCGAGACTGATGGCGAGACAGGCCTGGCTTATTGATCTGTATAACGACTTGCTTGCAACCCATTTATTAAAGCTCCCCATGGGCTCGACGCCTTGGTGCAATGCAATAGCGTTGTAGTCGACATAATCGTCGGTCATGACATTGCCGCGATAGCCATAATGAACGGCGCTTTTTAACGGGAGGGCTACGGTGAGTTGTCGATACGGTAACAGACTGCAGAGCGCCGGTAACCTAACAGTTCTGATAGTGGTCGGCGCGATCGGTCAGGGGTAAAACGTCTTTATCGCTGCATGAAAACTCAACGAGGGTGTCAAACCCATGAATACAAAAGATGCCCCGCCGGCTCCCCACATTCCGCTACTCGGTCGCGATAACGTGATTGATCTGGATGTGTTGGGAACAGACGACTTGTTGACCTATGTGCAGTATCCAGGACTTGCAATAGGTCATGGGATCGAACCCAACTGGCGAGGGCGCAGCCCGTTGGGCGAAGCGATCGATGAAACCAACTACCAGGATGTCGATGACCGTTTGGAACATGACGAGAATGGTCATCCAAGAATGCCGATAGTGATTGAGAACGCCAAACTCATCGGCCTGGATCAGGGCGAAGTGTTTTACTCCTATCGGCAATCGGATGGCGGACCGCTGGGGGAAGAGTCCCGGCGTCTGTTTTTTTATGTGGGCAAGCGCGTCAGTATTCTGAGCTTGCCTGTGGCGCAGATGAAGGAATCTCACGCATTGTGCGTGGACCCAAGCGCCATCGCCGGCCCCGCGCTCATCTCCACCGCGCCTTATCAGGCGATGGCCGAAGGTGATGAGCTTACTTTCACCTGGGTGGCCCATCGCGCTACCGGAGGGACCCCTACGACCCATACGATACGCCGGACATTGAGCGCCGATGACGTGGGTAAAACCCTGGAGTGGTCTTTGCCCAAGGCACAACTCACATTGATCCAGAACGGTGGTCATGGGGTTATGCAGTACCAGGTGCAGTACGCCGATCCACAGGATCCGCTCACGGCCGAATCAACTTCCGCCGAACAGACCATTACGGCAGTGGACACCCTTGAACCGTTGTTGCCCGAACTGATTGTCGCGGGTGCCGACAGTGGCTCGATTGACCCGGCACGACACCCCGATGGCTTGCCCGTGCAGGTGCCACTGTATGACAGCCGGCAGCCAGGTGACGTGGTGACGGTATATGCGCAAGGCGACACCAACCTGCTCGCTACCGCGCTGCTGGATGTGTCGGCGGTCGAGAGCGGGATCATCACGCTGGTCCTCGAACACCGCTGGTTACAGGAGAACAACGGCAAGGTTGTCGAGCTGCTTTATCACTATGCGCGGGCAGGGGCTTCGTTCAGCTCGCGCGCGTTGACGCTGATGGTTCGGCGCCCCCTTGAGCTGTATGCACCGAATGTGGATAAGGCCAATCTTTACGATGACGACGGGTCGGGCGTGGTCAAGGGGTGGGTGAATGCCGCTGATGTGCTGACCGGGGCCGTCATCGATATCCCGCAGGACTCCGTGATTGGCAACGATGACAAGGTCAGCATGATCTGGGACGGCTTTGGCGATCCGCTGGTGGTGACGACACCCACGATTGGTAACGACAGGCGATTCAACATTCCCCGTACGGCCGTACCGATGAATGTGGGGAAACATGTTTTGATTCATTACGAGGTTCTGCCGCCAGATGAAGCCGTTCCTCACGCTTCACCGTTTTATGATCTGGAAATAAGAAACTTCGACAGTGGTTGGCCGCGGATCCAGGCGGAAAGGCCGAGACTTAGCGGTGGCTCTATCAAGTTGAGCGAGATCACCGACCCAGTCATGCTCTTTAAATTGGAACGCTGGTATTTCATCGCAGAAGGGCAACTTCTAAACATTCAGGCAAGCGGCGTATCGTCAGCAACAGGCCAGGTAGTGACTCATACGATGCGTGACGAAACGCAGCCCCTTACCGACGATGAATACTACGCTGGATATATATTGCCAGCGCTTGATAAGGGCTTTTTAGATTCGTTGGTAATGGCTGAAAAACTTTCTATCTTGGTTCAGTTGAGCTACGACCAGGGCAGCACTTATAAGAAGGTGGATGAACGGCTGTTTCTTCTGGCGCCCTGAACGCACTATTTTTTGGATGGAAAGACTGATTGTCGTTGAAGGGCACGGTTCGGTAATCGCTTTTTGCTGTTCTGGCGATCAGATGGTTTTGTGACGTTTATCTCGATAGGAAGCGCTCAGTCGTGAGTGTGCGAGACGGCTCGGCTCACCATTGATTTTTACATTTGAGGGTATGGCAATGGCAACTACCTATACGTTGGCAGAGCTTCTGAGCTGGATGAAGGATCAGGATCGCATGAGCAAATGGGATGCGATTGTGGCCATGGAGCGCAACAAAACCAATCTGCTGCTGATTCAAAACTACATTGATAAGTTCAGTTACGGCAGCTATATCCCGTACATTACCGGAGCCATTGCAACAGGTGGCATTGGTGGCAATTTTCGGGAATATATTCAAGAGTTTGTAATGGATGTACCTCGTTTGCATTACGAGGATACCGGTCTTGATAGTTCGAAGGCCAATCTGCGGATGGCCGTTGTGGCCGGTCGTCAAGTCTCCATCGAAAAAGACGTGACGGTGTGGCATGCCAAGCGCATCTTGGATTATGACCCGCTGGACGGGCCGAGCTTATTCCTGGACCTGTTATTGCCCGAGGTGTCGGGAGAAATTGCCGACAATGGGAACATCCGCCTGGACCTGAGCAAAAGCGATAACTTTCGCTTGACGTTTGCCGAAACCCAGACAGAACAAGAGCTGGCCGGCAGCGTTTTCAAGGCCTTGTTTAATCGATTGGATGATGAACAGCGTGTCTGGACCCTGGGCACGATTAAGCGGGGCAGCAACCCCATGATGCAACCGCGTTCTTTCGGCTTGCGCACGCAGCGGGGTGCCCAGGAGGGCGAGGGAGCGATGCTTGCCTTCGTGCGCATGGAGGGTAGACATGAGGGAGCCTTTCCTGGTGCGAACAGTGGTTTTCGTTACTTGATCCCGAATGACGCCGGAAGAGATTACTCTGCCACTGTATTGGTAGGGCGAGGCCGAGTAGTTATTGCTGAGTTGGTTCGATCGCTGGGGGAAATGATTGATAGCGATGATTTTGATCTTGTTTTTGATAATGATAGCGGAGACGTTACTGCGACAGCTAAAGGCGGGGGTATTACGGTTCCTCGTGGGACATTTAATCATCGTTTGGATATGAATCCCGTGGTGGGAGGGCCAATATGGGCGGATCTTGAGGTTGTTCATCCTGAATTTCTTCTGGCGGCCAGTGGAAGTCTGAAGGTTGCGCTGCGGGGGCAAGAGATTAGCGTCGAGTGGCCGTGTAGCGGGACTATTAACGCTAAAATTAATGTTTTAGAAACTAATTATCATCCACTTCAATCGCTCATAGATTTGTATCCGGGCAATACTTTGCGTTACGGCTTAACCGTCACGGCGACCTATCAATTGGTTGATGATGCCGCCGGCGGCGCGTTAAAAAGAATAAAATTTGATGTTGAAAGCGATGTAGTCCCTGAGCCAGGCGATGATTTTTCCGAATTTGAAAATGCCGTTAAGCGTAAGTTGATTCTGGAAGGTCAAACAGCGAGTATATCGCTTATACTGTATTTTTTGCTAGGGCTGGCGATGGTGCAGGCTGCTGAAGTTTTACTTCGGTTGTTGACGATGGATGCGTCGGGGATGATTGAGGGTGCAATCAAAGAGCAGTTCCCTACGGGCCACGCTGTGATGGGATTTATTGCGGAAAATCTCGAGCTTAACTACGGCGAAACCATTCAGATGCTCAATTTACAGTCCCCTTATGATGTCGGCCTGTTCGGTCGCATCAATCCCGCTCAAACAACGTTCGCCATCACCACGCCGGAACCCCGTATTGCCGCCGGCGCGCCGCACTATGCTTTTGAGGTTTTTCCTGAAAGACCCGGCCTGAAATGGGCTGTTGAGCACTTGCGGCGTCTCGCTGTCGGCGTAGGTACGATCGATGAAGACACAGGGGTCTATACACCTCCGGCAGTGCACCAGGTCCAGGGGCGTTTCACCCGTGTACGGGTCACCGCAACCGACCCTGTTACCCAGTTCAGCAGTTCTGCCTTGGTGACGGTAGTCCGCTCGCGCTTGACGATCAATCCACTGATTCAGATTTGCAATAAAGACGAGCGTGTACCGTTAAAGCTTGGCTATCTGAAGGACGAAGAGGACAGCCCTGCGCCTACGGTGGTCATCAACAATCCGGTTCCGGGGGAGAGCGGTTCTATCGAATCCAATAATGGCGTTTACACCTATGTCTCGAATAAAGAAGTCATCGAAGAGAAAACCTATGTGATGGATGAACTCGTGGCGACTTATAAAGGGTATACGGCGTCGGTTTACATGGTGGTTACACAGACAACTCCCGCGATAACCATTCAAGCCCCTGGCAGCTTGAAAGGTTTGACAGAAGTCGCTTTAAGAGCCATAGCCAATAACAGGGATATTACCGAACACGTTGAGTGGAGTATTGAATTCAACGGCCCCGGCTCATGGCACAGCGAAACCCCAGGCGTCTATAAGGTTGACGAAATGGCCCCGCAGGCTTTCGTGTTCATCAGAGCGTCCTGGGACTCGGTGGTTATAGGTGTTCTTGAAGGTCATCTACTGCTAGCGCTGCCCTTGCTCGATATTCCCGATGTGCCGCTGAGTGTTGCCGCGATTGAGGGCGGGACAGGCCTGGCTTATTGATCTGTATAACGACTTGCTTGCAACCCATTTATTAAATGAGGAAAGTAGCGATGGCCAGTTATTCGGTAACCGAACTGTTAGGCTGGATGCAGGGCACCAGCCAGATGCGCGAGTGGGATGCATTGTTTGCCTTGTCGGGTCATTCGGTGAACCAGGCGCTACAAAAGGACCATGCACTCCGATTGAGCCAGGGCATAAGCCTGAATGGCATCACCGGAAGTTACGAGGTGCCGGATACTCCGCTTACCCATCACTTGATCGGGTGCTCATTGAGTTATCCCGAGATTTCCTTTCCATCAACGTCGTATGTATCGAATGCCGTGGGTTCATCCCTGCAAGTGAGCGGCGGTCAAGAAGTGATCACGCAAAAAAAAATTGATCAACAGCTTATCCGGTCGATTTTTCTCTTTAGCCCACTTAATGCTTATAAGTTGGTCACAGACGAGCAACCGGTTACTTTCCAAGAGCCAGCAGCCGGACGCGATGCGCAGGTCGTGCTGGACCTGACGCTGGCAGAAGAACTCAGGCTGACGAGTTCGCCGGTGCTGGAGGAACAGGTCGCTGGCGGCAAGTTCTTCAAGGCGCAATTTGAAGCCTTGGCCGATGAACGTTCCGTGTTTCCGTTGGCCAGGTTCCCGGATCAGGAAAATCCTTTCCTGTGTATCAAGTCCATTGATGTGGGCACTCAATCGAGCGGGGAGGTCGCGGGCGAAGGGGCGTTGCTGTTTTATCAAACCATGGCGATGGGCAGGCCCGGCTACAAACCGAGCGAATACCGATACCTGATCGCCAATGACGCCGATAAGGACTACGCCAGCACCGCGCTGTTCTCGTCCAGGCTGATCAATCGGGCCGCGTTCGGCGGGGCACTGTTGAGCATGTTTGGCAGCAATCACTTCGAACTGATGGAAGACGATGGACATGTGATAGGCATGAAAGCCACCTCGGGCGAGTTGACCATTACAGCTCGCGATTATAAGGACAATCTTTACGACTTTGGCTGTGACACTTTTGGTATCTCGCTGGTGCAAGGAGCTCAGCCACTGACGGCCGAATTTGAACTGACTCGGGCCGTTCAGCACTGGCAAACCAGGGCCGATGTGCCACTGCGTTATCGGCTCCAGGGCAGCACGGGTGGATGGACCTCTTTTACGGTGACGTTCACCTTCAGCCTTGAGCAGGTGTTTCGGATGATGGTCGATGAGTTCGCGCCGTACGAAGTGGGTGCCGAGTTATTTGTGCCACGCACGCAGACGCCGGACGTGACGTATATCAGTGGCCTGCCGGATAACACACCGCAACTCCTGCGCGGTCGGATCGTGGCGTTTATCGGGCATGCGGTTAAAACCGCGTTGATCGAGCAGTACGCCGAATGCCTGACGGCCACCGGTACCCAAGTGTTTTTGGCGGATGTAGACCTGGCGGGTGCCCACCGGTTGCAATCGGAAGTCGTGGCGCTCCCACAGGATTATGTCGACTTTGGCCGGGTTCTTTCCTCCAGCGCCTCGTTCACGATCCGTGCGCCGAAAACGCTGTTACTGCCTGGGGAAATTGTTTTGTTCGAGGTGGCGCCGGCCGCCCCCGGAGTCAGTTTCACAATAGAGGCGCCGGGCGCTTTGGATCCTGGAAGGATGACGCCAGAAGGGGAGTACCGGGCACCGCCGGCCCATACGCTGGGCGCAGCCCCTCTTCAGGTACTGGTCATTGCCCGTGATGAGGCCAGTGACGAGCGAAGTGTGGTCGTAGTAACGGTGATCAGGGAAAGTCTTGTGGTCAATCCCGTTATTCAAGTGTGCAACCCGCAGGATCGCATTTCGTTTTTGGCGGGCTCCATCGGTGGCGGACCATTGACGTGGGAAATAAAGAATCGGGTACCGGGTGAAAGTGGAGATTTGGTCCCCAATCCTGCCACCGGTGGATACGACTATATTGCCGCTGACGAGATTACGGGTGAGGCCGCCTTTGTTTTCGATGAAATCAACGTGACTGATGAAGACAGCGGCAATACATGGTCAAGTTATGTGGTGGCACAACATAAAAACACGATAATGGTTATAAAGCCCGATCTTGAATCTTCCGCCGAAGGTGAACTTCAGTTACGCGCCACGATTAACCACTTTCCCATCGAGGCAGAGTGGTTCCTCCCCTTTGACGGTCCCGGAGAAATCGATAGCGATACGGGGGTGTATCGTGAAGGCGGACCCAGTGCACAACCTTGCGTCGTCATTGGCGCAAAATGGGTTGAACCCGTGCTTGGTCTATTTGAAGGTTACACCATCGTGCCATTACCGTTAGCCGATTCAGGTGCGGTCATTCGAGCGTTGAGTTTGTAATCCATCCTTTTATTGGAAGAGGATTTATCATGGCTACGTTGAATGAAGTTCTTGCGCTTATGCAGGGTAGACTGACTACCCGAGGTTGGGATGCATTATTCATATGCGACCGCCTTCGCATTAATTATCTTCTGGAACAGCAATATGTAACGCGTTATGAAGAGTTCACTTTCTTACCCTATTTGAATGGTCGCACTGTCATTAACGCGTCTGAGAGTCAGTCTGTCGAGGTTAAATCAATCGTTCTCGGTGCGCCGAAGGTGTCTTTCGAGAGTGCGACCTTAGCGGACTCCAGTGCTACGGTGACGATGAATATCGTGGGCGGGGAAATCAAGACGTGGCAATCTCGAGTGGGCGCTTCGGACACTCTATTGTCCACGGGTTACATCACCGAACAACAGGGTTTCACCCTGACGATGAAGGTCAACTTGTTCTTGGTGGTGGCTGAAGTCGACCGGCAAGGCCGTATCACGATGGATTTGAAGGGGGCCAGTACCTTTACCTGCGATCTCTTGGGCGGGGAGCACGCAGAGCGCCTCGGTGCCTATTTTAAAGAGCAGTTTGACAAATTGTCGTCGGACCAGACGGTGTTTCAGCTGGGACGAATCGGCCTCAAGGGCTACCACGGGCTTGCCCCAAGGCGTTTCCGCCTGCGGACCCAGGCTGCACCCGGAGCGAAGGTCAGAGGTGCGGCAAATGAAGGCGATGGTGTGGTGCTCGCATTGATCGAACTGCTGGCCGGTAGTGGCCCGGGGCAAGAACTCGGTGTCGACTTTCCTTACTTGATGCCCGATGACACCAATCCTGGTGGTGATCGCAAATACACCGCCTTGTGGGTGTTATCCCGGGACATGCTGAGGTATGCCAACAATAACGACGTAGAGTTACCGGCGCATCTATCTTTCCCCGGACTGAATTTCTACGAAGAAGTCTCGCAACACACACCTCATGACGTGGTGTCGTTTGGTCGCATCAGCCCCGCACAGACCAGCATACGCCTGGAGCCCGCGTTCCCAGTCATCGAGGCCGGGGGGCGACAGCAATTCCAGCTACTCGATTGGGAAGGCAGGACGCTGACGGCCAAAACGTGGAAAGCCGTCAGCCTGCAAAGTCACTCCGAGGACGGGCACGGCACCATAGACAATGGCTTGTATAGGGCGGTGTCGTCGCAACGTATTGGCTACCACTCGTTGCGTGTGCTGGTGACGGCTACCTATGAAAACAACGGCAAAACCTACACCGCCTCGACTTTGCTCAGGGTGGACTACAGCAAGGTGGAAATCGCGCCGAAACTGGTGACCCACTTGCTCAAGAAGGAACCTGGCGAAGTTACACTGAACGCGACCGCGATGGGGCAGGAAGCCCGATGCAGCCTGCTTGCGCCGCTACAAGGCAGCCTGACCAGGGTTGCCGACACGCAGTGGCGGTTCGTGGCCAGCGCCGAGGCTGAGCTCAAGAGCTTCTCGATTCAGAAGGTGCTGTGCGAGACGCTCGGTGCTAACGTCAAAACAACGCAATCTACCCTGGTGCTGGACAATGCCCAGTCGTTTTTAAGCGTCGAGCCGGCTGTGGTGGAGCGTCTCAACGCCGCCAATACGGTGCAATTGAACCACGATGTTTCTCTGATGCCGCAGGTGCCGCGGCGGTGGCGAGTGGTCAGTGGTGTCGGCAGCGTGGACGAAGGGCTTTACACCGCCCCACCGCAAGGGGTGGAGCAGACAAGCGTGGCGTTGTGCGAAGTCGTACGTAACGGCGTGGTGTTTTTCCGGGGCTACAGCGTGATTGGCGAAAAACAGCAGGACCCGGATCCGACTTGGGAAGTCCCCCTGGCCCTGTTCACGATCAAAGTGGTGGGTGGGCCGGAGCTGGATACGCAAGGTAATGTGCTGGCCAATGGTTACCAGCAACTTCATGTTCAAGTCAGCACCCAGACCAATGGTGTGTGGGATCCAATAGACGAAGAGCTCAAGTACTACAAACTGAGTTTGACGGAGTTGGCAAGCATGCGCCTGCTCTACAAAAATTACAATGAGCTGCCTTTTATACCGGTGGAGGATCTGGGAGTCGATCCGGGGGCGTCACAAGAGTTGCAAGTGCATAAAATCCTGAGTCCTTACTTCGACCTGGCCATTCCATCTAACCCCGGCCAAGTACCGAATGCCGACGCTCTGCGAGCAAATGATTCTCTGGTCGAGCAGGATTTCTATCTTCATTCCGTTGCGCCCGTCAATACCACCGCAACGCTGCATGCCAGATTTCAGAAAGACAGCGCCGATGGCGGTGGTGAGTGGATCGATACAGCGAAAGAGGGGGAAGAGGGCGTCGGTAAACGAATCACCGTCAGGTCCGTGAAGCCTGCAGAGTTTGTATATGATCTCACTCGGGTGCGCATAGCCGGTGGCAGCGGAGGCGAACCTGGCAATGATAACGCTGACTTCGATATGATTCTTAACAGCCAGGATTGGTGGACGTTCAAGTGCAGGGGGCAGGACTTTATCATGCTCGAATGGCTACTTCCTGATCAATTAGAACCGGGTGTTCCGAATTTTATTAATGTGTCTTCCATTCGCTGGGAAAGCGAAAAGCTGGAGGAGACTATGTTTAGTTGGCTGGGCTATTACTTTGAAGATGTTACTGGAAATAATGATTTAAAAAACAAGGTGGCTTTCGATGATTTCATGCCTGATGTTGTAAAAGATCCCCAGCTTCTGGATGTTGCCAAATCCACTCGGTATGACCCCTTCACCTTTGCTGTTTTACTGTGTCGAAACGATAACATTCCGTTCATTTTGCCTCGCGCCCATCCGCGTCCGCGGTTGGATCAAGATTTGAAGGTTGCCTTGCGAGACAAGAACGGCAATCTTCACAAACAGAGAATTTCATTCAAGCCCAAGGGAACCTATTATCATCGTAATTATCTGGATAATACGGCTTTATGATCTTTCCCCTTCGTCCATGATTGGTCGAACCTTTGCAGGTGACTGACAATGAACATTTTTACGAAAATAGGCGCCGGCTTGCTGATTGTTGCCGTTCAGGCGATGACTGTCGTTCTGGCTCAGGGAAGTATTAAGCTATATCAAAAAGGGAGTATAGAGGATCCTGGTAAGACATGCGTTATTGCTATTCCCGCTGCATATAAGGACTATGATATGGCATATCATGGTTGCGATAATGATGTGTACAGCTTTTTTACCCTCGACAATGTGGAGTCTGCCGTGAGAATTGCCTTCGGTTCGGAAAGGAACTGCCGAGTTACGGGGCCGGGCTATACGGGGGACTGGTACTATATGGTGAAGACCTATATTGATCCCACTAATACATCCTTGATTTCACTTCCGGGTGTAGTGGCATCGGCGATACCAGGACAACTTCTCAAACCGGGAGTGATGTTTGTAGAGGGGAAAAACAAAAATAATGAGAATGTCGAAGGGAAGCTGTCCTGTGTTTATATATGGCCAGGTACGCCTGCAAGTTAATCATGCCTGCCTAGCGCTCACTTTTGGTGGTGAAATCTAAAAGCAAGCGGTTGGGAAGCTCAAGGTTACTCAATATTGGCGCGTGGTTTTCTGAGTTTGTTTCTTTCCAGAGGTGGCAATCATGACCGACTCCACGGCGGTACATTCCAACGCTTTCAATTTCATGAGTTACATAGCGGGCGGGGTTGATCCTCGAACCAATCAATACACTTTTTCCATCAACTTCCCCGAATTCAAACCCAACTTCTTGAACGGTCCGCTGCTGTCCCTGGCCATGGGCTTCAATCCCATGAACCGTCATGACAGCGGTTACGGCACCGGCTGGAACGTGCAGCAATCGCAATATCGGGTTCAGCGGCAAATCCTGACCTTGAACAGCGGCGAGCGTTACAAGGTTACGGCGCAACGGGAGGAAGGGCTTCTGGTCGAGCTTCTGATGAAAGAGAAAAAGCTCAATACCTTCCGTTTTTACCGTGATAAAGACGACGATCAACTCTACCGACTGGTGCATAAGTCCGGTCTGGTCGAAGAACTCAGGGTCCATGGCCGGGGAGACGATGCGGTTGCCTTGCCTGTCCGGATGATTGCGCCGGAAGGTCATGCGGTGACGCTGGGGCACTTGCCCTTCGGTGCCCATGATTTCCGGCTTGCGAGCATCAGTGATGAGCGCGGCGATTTGCTGAAGGTAGACCGTCAGGAGGGCAGCGTCATCCTGGACCTGCACCCCACTGCCGGCGCCAACGGCACGCCGTTGGCGCGCTATTCGATGACGCTGGATTCCGGCACCGAGAAGTACGTCAAAGTCATTACTTTGCCGAGCGAAGCGGGTCGCAACGTTGCCTGGCGTCTGAATTACAGGCCAGTGGGCGAATACACCTGCATCGTGTCGGTGGAAACGCCACTGGGCGGGCGGGAAGAAGTGGTCTATGACGCGCAGGGCCATGAGTTTCCCACCGGCAGTGGTCGTCAGCCCATACCCCGGGTGAAAGAACACCGGGTGTTCCCTGGCAGCGGACAGCCCATGGTAGAAACGCATTACAGTTTCACCGACGGTTCGACCTACCTGGAGACCAATAATTTCCTGGGTCGCAATCTGGTGCTGAGTTGGAACGATGAAGGGTTGGATAACCTCTATCAGTTCACTGGCAGCCATTACGCCTACGGTTGCACCGAGCACCTGATGAATGGAGGGGTGGAGGTCCAGCGTATCAAACGTACCTTCAACCAGTTTCACTTGCTCACCCTGGAGACCACGACGCGCAACACGGCACAGCAGGAGGTCGAGACTGTGTATGGTCAGATCCCCGGTGGGTTCGATGGCCAACCAGACTGGTTTCAACTCCCTCACGAAGTCACCAACCGCTGGCGGTTGGGTAGCCAATTACGTAGCGAAAAGTCCAGCAGCACCTATGACAGCTACGGCAATCTGTTGGTCCAGACCCATCCCACAGGTGTTGTCGAAACCAGTTTTTACTACGATAAGGACGGAGAAGATGGCTGCCCGAAAGACCCCGATGGCTTCGTGCGCAATCTCAAAAGTCAAACCCAGACGCCCGCTCCTGGCTATGTGGCCGGTGCGCCGACCCTGCGGACCGATTATCGCTACGTGCTGTATCCATCGCTGGACGGCAGCGGACGTTCGTCGTGGCTGGCGCTCGAACGTGAAACGCTCACGCGAACGGCTCCCGGCGCCGTCATGGAATTACGTAGCACGGCCTATGAGTACTACCACGACAAGGACGACGCGCAGGCGCATGTGGTGCATGGACGCCTGAAGCACCAGTCGGTTGCCTTGAATGAAAAAGCAACGATAACCGCCTACACGTACGGGGTGACGATGGGCACCCTGGCCGACGAGACGGTTCTGCAAACAGTGGAAACGCTGACGACAGACTTCGATCAGGTGCACAAAATCATTACATTGGAAAGCTCGCTACTCAACGGCGAGTCGCTGCTTGAGCGCGACGACAATGACGTAGAGATACGCCGCACTTACGATGTGCTGAATCGGGTCACCAGTGAAACCGTGGCACCGAACGACCCACGCTACAAGGCAACGCGCAATTATGAATATTATCTCTCCGCCAGCATTGGGCAACGGGCCGAGCAATGGTTGTTCGACGTCAAGGGCGTGAAGACCGTGACGGCATTCGATGGGCTTAACAGGGCGGTTTACGAAGAGCGCAACGATGCCGACAGCAGCCAACCGGCAATGCGCCAGACCTATGCCGCCCAGTACGATGTTTTCGGGAACCTGATCGAGCAGACCGAATACGATTGGTGGGGAGCGCAGGAGAAACCCTTCAAGACACGGTTTCTGTTCGACGACTGGAATCAGCCCTTCTGCGAGATCGGCCCGGACGGCGTGGAGCGCTATAAGCAAGTCAATCCGATTGGCGATCGAAACTGGTCAGGCCCGATTGAACGAAGCTGGGAGCAGGATTCGACGAAGGTCCACTTCAGCGGGATCACTGAAACGCGTCTCAACCTGTTTGAAAAGCCTGTCCAGACAGAGCGTCTGGCCTTGGATGAAAGCGTAATCAGTCGGCAAAAATATAGTTATGACGGGTTGGGACGGTCGGTGAAGGAAGAGTTGGGCCTCAGGACTCCGTTGCGCGTTACCGAGTACAGCTATGATGCTTTCGACCGTATGACGCAAACCATCTTGCCTCAAGGTGCCAGGATTGTGCGCGAATATGCCGAGCACAGCGCTGAAGATTGGCCTACACGCATCAGCGTGGATGGACAGGAACTGGGAACGCAAACGTTCGACGGGCTGGGCCGCATGACCGAGTCGGTCACCGGAGGGCGTTTGCAACGCTATGAATACGATCCGCAGCAGACCCGACCTAAGACCGTGACCCCCGCCAGTGGTCAAACGGTCGAATACCAGTACATGCCACAGTTGAGTGATGAACCTCTGCGTCGCCAACTTTCAGGTGGGGACATCTGTAACTACGAGTATGACCCGGCCAACGCGCGATTGACGAAGGCCAGCGTGGGCGGGCGGACACTGGCACGTACTTATTTCAGTTTTGGCGAGCCCAAGAGCGAAACCGTTGAAGCGGATGGGCAAACTTTCGCGATGGCCTACGAGTATAGTTTTCGCAGTCGTTTGCTCAGCTATACCGATGTGCTCGATCAAATACAGCAGTATGAATATGACCCTAAAGGTCGATTGGAGCGTACATCCTTGGGGACGACTTCGTCGGCCTTCACTTACGACGCCTTGGGGCGTGTCGCTACCATCACCACGCAGGACATCGTCGACGGCGCACCGGCGAGAACCCTTGGTATCAGCCTTGAATACGATGAGTTTCATCGTGAAACAAAGCGTACGTTCGACCTTGATGGTGTTATCCAGGTATTGGATCAGGTATACGACGAGTTTGACTGTCTCGTGCGACGCACCTTGACCGAAGGCCCCCAGACGCTGCGTGACGAAACCTATGCCTATGATCTTCGTGGACGCCTGGAGACGTATACCTGTGCGGGCAGCCAACCGCCAATTGATCCGTATGGCAACAGGCTCTCGGGGCAAACCTTTATCTTCGATGCGATGGATAATCTGATCATCGTTATCACAGAGACGGTCGATGGAAAAAACAACATGGCCGAATATCATTATGAAAATCCGCAAGACCCTGCCCAACTGAGTCGAGTCACCAACTCAGGGGATGCGGGGCATCCAGACGAGCTGGTGCTTTCCTATGATGCCAACGGTAACCTGATTCAAGACGAGCAAGGCCGAGTCCTGGAATATGACGCGCTTAATCGGCTGCTCAGTGTGAGTGAGTCCGGATCGGGTAAAACGGGTAACTTCCAGTATGATCCACTGGACCGGTTATCCAATAACGATGACGGTGGCGGTTCCCAGCAACATTTTTACAAGGGCGATCACATCGCCAACCTTGTGGATGGGGAGCGGAGCAGTACCTTCATGCGCGGCGATGACCATTTATTGGCAGAGCGTCAGGGCGACAACACGCTGTTACTGGCCGGTAATTTCACCAACAGTGTAATGAATGAAGTCAGCTCCGACTCAACCCATTCTCTTGCTTACAGCCCTTATGGCCATCGTAGCGCCGAACAACCTATCAGTACCGAACTGGGTTTCAATGGTGAACTGAGGGAGGCTCAGACCGGAGGATATATGCTGGGAAAGGGTTACCGGGTGTATAGCCCGGTGCTCATGCGATTCAATAGCCCGGACAGCTGGAGTCCATTCGGCAAGGGGGGGCTCAACGGGTATGCATACAGCCAGAGGCCGCTCGATGAGGTAGACCCTACGGGGCACTTCGTTGTTAACGCGGCGTTGGGCGCCTTGCTTTTAGGCGTTATAGCTGCCTCCACAAGTGTTGGTGCGGCTCTCACCGACGACAACACGGCTCGCATTGTGTTTATCGCCATTGCTTCGGTAGCGGGGGTGGCGTCGATTGGTTTAGGCGTGGCGGCATTTAGGATGACCCCAGCGCCGAATAGAATGCCCGTTGCGCATCCACGGTCTCGCACTGGAACTGCTTCTCGCCCTACAGGCAATGTGCCGAGACCGACTAACGATCCATTCGCTGGTGCTACTGCTCCCCCGCTTTCTGCATCGGCTGGCGATCCATACGCTCCTACTGCTCCCCGGCTTTCTGCATCCTCAGCGTCGGGAAGGGTTGGCGATCCATACGCTGCTACTGCTCCCCTTCCTTCTAATCCGCCGAGTTATTCTGCCGCGACAGCAAAATCAGGCATGCTACCTAAGTATACTGAGCTGGATTTTGACGAGCTACTGAGAGGGGCGACAATAAGAATGAATGGTATTAGAAGCACAGCTCCATAAGCCTAACCCGCGCAACGCCATTCCTTCACTGTGCTGTTAAAGCCCCGCGTGTTCATGGCGCACGTGTTTGTCGGATTTCCTCATTCTTCTTGCATGAACGGCATCACGGGATATGCGCCTTGAAATACAAAAAGCCCTGTCACAGTGGACAGGGCTTTTTACTTGCCGCTTGAAGCTTGCAACTCGCAGCTGCCCTTAGAACACCACACCCTGGCTACGCAGGTAGTCGTCATAGGTGCCGCTGAAGTCGACCACGCCATCGGCGCTCAGCTCGATGATGCGGGTGGCCAGGGACGATACGAACTCACGGTCATGGCTGACGAAAATCAGCGTGCCCGGGTAGTTTTCCAGCGCCAGGTTCAGCGCTTCGATCGATTCCATGTCCAAGTGGTTGGTCGGTTCGTCCATCACCAGCACGTTTGGCTTCTGCAGGATCAACTTGCCGAACAGCATGCGACCCTGTTCACCACCGGAAATGACCTTGACCGACTTGAGGATCTCGTCGTTGGAGAACAGCATGCGGCCCAGGGTGCCACGCACCAGTTGTTCGCCACCCTGGGTCCACTGGCCCATCCAGTCGAACAGGTTGACGTCGTCCTCGAAGTCGTGAGCATGGTCCTGGGCGTAGTAGCCCAGTTCCGCAGCGTCGGTCCATTTCACGGTACCGGCGTCGGGTTCCAGTTCATTGACCAGGGTGCGCAGCAACGTGGTCTTGCCGATACCGTTCGGGCCAATGATCGCCACGCGTTCACCGGCTTCGACGGTGAAACTGAAGTCCTTGAACAGCGGCTTGCCGTCGAAGCCCTTTGCCATGCGCTCGACGATGACCGCCTGACGGTGCAGTTTCTTGGTCTGTTCGAAGCGAATGAACGGGCTGACACGGCTCGATGGCTTGACCTCGGCCAGTTGGATCTTGTCGATCTGCTTGGCGCGGGAGGTGGCTTGCTTGGCTTTCGAGGCGTTGGCCGAGAACCGGCTGACGAACGACTGCAGTTCGGAAATCTGGGCTTTCTTCTTGGCGTTGTCCGACAGCAACTGCTCGCGGGACTGGGTCGCCACGGTCATGTATTCGTCGTAGTTGCCCGGGAACAGGCGCAGCTCGCCGTAGTCCAGGTCCGCCATGTGGGTGCAGACACTGTTCAGGAAGTGACGGTCGTGGGAGATGATGATCATCAGGCTCGAACGCTGGGTCAGCACGTTTTCCAGCCAGCGGATGGTGTTGATGTCCAGGTGGTTGGTCGGTTCGTCGAGCAGCAGCACTTCCGGGTCGGAGAACAGCGCCTGGGCCAGCAACACACGCAGCTTCCAGCCTGGCGACACTTCGCTCATCGGGCCGAAATGCTGCTCGATGCCAATCCCCAGGCCCAACAGCAGTTCACCGGCACGGGATTCGGCGGTGTAGCCGTCCATCTCGGCAAATTCGGTTTCCAGTTCGGCCACGGCCATGCCGTCTTCTTCGGTCATTTCCGGCAGCGAATAAATGCGATCGCGTTCGGCCTTGACCTTCCACAGCTCTTCGTGACCCATGATCACGGTGTCGATCACGGTGAATTCTTCGTAGGCGAACTGGTCCTGGCGCAGTTTACCCAGGCGCACATTCGGCTCGAGCATGACCTGGCCGCCGGACGGCTCGAGGTCGCCGCCGAGGATTTTCATGAAGGTCGACTTGCCGCAACCGTTGGCGCCAATCAGACCGTAGCGGTTACCCGCGCCGAATTTGACAGAGACGTTTTCGAACAGTGGCTTGGCGCCGAACTGCATCGTGATGTTAGCTGTAGAGATCAAAGGTTTATCCTGCGGAACATTCAGAGTAGCTAAGGGTGCGGCAGTACCTGTTCAGTACCTGTTTGCGCACGTCCCGACCGCGCAAAGGCGTCGCGGTCGCAAGCGCAAGGGTCCATCCGGCATAAGAGGACAGCAGCAATACGGAGCGCCTGGCCCGGTAGACGTGCGTCGAAGCCGCGTTTGCGGTATCGACCAAAGGGGACGCGTAATAGTTGGCGGCGATTGTACTGGTCTGGCCGCATAAACGATAGGGTATTGCCCGGGCAAGACAGTTTTTCACAATTGAAGGATAACTTTTGGTTACAAACTGTGGCTAGAATGCCATTTCACCCTGTGCCACTGCCTTGCCGTTTGGCTGGCCCCGGGGAAACGATCTGTTCACTCCAGCATTGTGACGGTTTTTCGTGAAGCTCATCATTGTCGCACTCTACATCTTCTCCATTGGCTACGTTCATCTGCGCGGTCGGGTGCGGCATAAGTTCGGACGCCAACTGAGCGATCATTCGTCGTTTCTCGCGCCGATCAATTGCCTGCTTTACTTGTGCTCGAAACTGCCCAACAGGCCGTTCCTGAGTCCGGCGCAGTTCCCGGACCTGAGCCCGTTGCAGGCCCATTGGCAAGAGATCCGGGCCGAAGGCCTGGGCCTGCTGCACGCGGGGGAGATCAAGCGTTCCGATCAATACGACGATGTGGGCTTCAACTCGTTCTTCAAGACCGGTTGGAAGCGTTTCTACCTGAAGTGGTACGGCGACAGCCATCCTTCGGCCATGAAGCTATGCCCTACCGAGCTGGTACAGAGCATCGGTTCGATCAAGGCGGCGATGTTCGCCGAATTGCCGCCGGGCTCGAAGCTGGTCCGGCACCGCGACCCCTATGCCGGCTCCTATCGGTATCACCTGGGCCTGGAAACGCCCAACGATGCTGGCTGCTACATCAATGTCGATGGCGAGCCCTATCATTGGCGCGATGGCGAGGCGGTGATCTTCGACGAAACGTTCATTCATTACGCCCAGAACACCACCGACCATAATCGCATCATCTTGTTCTGCGACGTGGAGCGGCCCATGAAGTTTCGCTGGGCTAGCGCATTCAACCGCTGGTTCAGCCGCACCGTGATGGCTGCGGCCGGTGCGCCCAACGACGCGGGCGACAGGACGGGCGCCTTGAACCGGGCGTTTTCCAGGCTCTACAAAATACGGTTACAGGGCAAGGCTCTGAAAAAACGTAACCGCACGCTGTATTACCTGCAGAAGTGGGCGTTCTTTGGCGGCCTGCTGGTGATCTTTATCTGGATTTGAACGCTGGATTTACCTTCATGCCTCGGGTTTTTGCGCATCCAGCTGTTCCCACATCCTGGCGGTGATCCGCTGACGATGGTGGTAGCCTTCCCAAGGATCGGCGCCCAAGCCCTTGGCCCGTTCCAGAGCGGTATAGATGTCCCATTGCTGTGCGTTGCGCAGGGTCGGCAGTTCGGCCCGGGCGATTGGCACCGAGACCGGCAGGCCTGGCCTGGCGCGCACTGAGTAGGCGGCCACCGTGCTGGCGCCGCGGGCGTTGCGCAGGTAGTCGACGAATATTTTTCCGACGCGGTTCTTCTGTCCCATGGTGGCCGTGATGCGCTCTGGCATTTGCCGGGTCAGGAACTGCGAGATAGCCTTGGCGAACGCCTTGGTGGTGTCCCAGCCTTCACTTCTCGCCAAGGGCACGATCACGTGCATGCCTTTGCCACCGCTGGTCTTGAGAAAAGCTTGCAAACCCAACTCGTCGAGCACCGCCAAGGTCATGTGGGTCGCCTCGATCATGGCGCTCCAGGGCAGCGAAGGGTCTGGATCCAGGTCCAGGACAAACAGGTCGGGTGTCTCGATCCGATCGTGGGTCGCGGTCCAGGTGTGCAATTCCACCGTGCCCATCTGCGCCGCGCTGACCAGGGCGTGGATGTCATCGATTTCCATCAGCGCTGCATGGCCCGGGTCCAGTCGCGGATCCAGCTGTTTGATATGGGGAATGTCCAGGCGATCGGCGTGTTTTTGGAAGAACTGCTCTTCGCCGATACCGTCCGGTGCCCGCAACAGCGCGACCGGCCGCTGCTTGAGGTGCGGCAGGATCCACGGGGCGATGTCCAGGTAATACTGCGCCAGCTCGGCCTTTTGCACACCGCTGACACTGTCGATGACCCGATCGGGGTGGGTGATCGTCACACCGTCGACTTTGGCCGCGCGGGTTTTGCTGCGACGCTGGGTTTTTGCTGTCGTGGATTTTATCGGCAGCGGCTGCTCACGAACAACCTTGTTGGCCGGTGTCTCGGTCGAAAAACCCAGGAAAATGGCCTGCCGCACTTGGTTGTCGCCAGTCCATTCAATGAACTCTACCTCGCAGGTCAAGCCAGGCTCGACCCATTGCACGCCGCGTCCTTGCACACCGTTGAGTGGCAGCGCCAGTGGCGAAGTCTCGCGTTGCTGCGCGCACAGTTGCGCATGTAATTGTTGGATTTGCGTCTGGCTGAATCCCGTGCCGACCCGACCGGCGTACACCAGTCCCGACGGCCCGTTGACCGCCAGCAACAGCGCGCCGAAACCGCTGCGCCTGCCTTGGGGGCGGGTGAACCCGACGATGACGAAGGCTTGGCGCAACCGGCACTTGAGTTTTACCCAATCGGCGCTTCGCTGGGACCTATATGGGCTGCCCACGCGCTTGCCGACCACGCTGTCCAATGCGAGCGCGATAGCGCTTTCGAACATGTCGTGCGGGCTGGCCGAAAACGACTCGGAAAAGCGCAGGCGCTTGCTGGCGTTGTTGCCAAGGGCTTTTTTCAGGGCCGCACGGCGTTCCTCCACCGGAGCCTGGCGCAGGTCGACACCATTGAGGAACGGCGCATCGAACAGGAAATACAGCATGTCGACGGTGCGGCTGATGTCGAAGGCCTGGCGCAGGGCCGCGAAATCGGAGCGGCCGGTCTCATCGAGCAGAACCAGTTCGCCGTCGAGCCAACTGTCCCCCAGGTTCCACCCGGCCAGGGCGTCGGCATGCAGCTTCAGCCGCTCGGTCCAGTCCTGGTGATTGCGATTGAACAAGCGGACTTCACCCTGTTCGATGCGGGCCAGCAGTCGATAACCGTGGAATTGGACCTCATAGCGCCATTCGCCGGTGGGCGGTTCTTCCACGGGCGTGGCCAATTGCGGTGACAGGCGCTCGGGCAGGCGGTTTTGAGGCGCCTTTCGGGCTGTCGTAGCCTCCGACTTGGCGTTGGACAAACGAGCAGATTCACTCTCGGCATTGGCCATGACAGATTCCCTTGTATTGCGCACGCCAGGGTTTACCCCCGGGAGGCCTTGGTGGCTTTTTTGGCAGGAGCGGATTTGCGGGCTTTCGCGGGTTTTGCGGGGGCCTTTCCGGCGGATTTGTCGGTGGCCTTGCCCTTGCTGCCCAGGCTGCGCTTGAGCAACTCGGTAAGGTCGATGACATCGGCGGTCTTGCGTTGTTCTTCGCCCGGGTCGGTTTCCACCGCTTCGAGGCGGCCTTCGTTGGCCTTTTTCTCCACCAGTTCCATGATTTTGTCTTCGAAACTGTCCCGGTATTCTTGCGGTTCCCAGTCGGCGCTCATGTCTTCCACGAGACGTTTGGCCATTTCCAGCTCGCCCTTGGCCAGGGTTGGGTTCGTCACTTCGTCGCCCAACTCGAGGACATCAAGGTCACGTACCTCCGCAGGCCAGCGCAGCATCACCAGTACCAGCGCCGATTCAAGGGGCATGAGCGCCGCCAGGTGCTGGCGGGTATGCAGCACGACATGGGCCAGGGCGACCTTGTGGGTCTTGACCAGGGTTTCGCGCAGCAGGGCATAGACTTTGCCACCGCGTTTGTCGGGGGCGAGAAAGTAGGGCGTGTCGATGTTTTGCAACGGGATCTTCTCGCTGTCGACAAAGGCAAAGATATCGATGGTCTGGGTGGACTTGGGGTGGGCGGAACGGATTTCTTCCTCGCTGAGCAGCACGTACCGGCCTTTCTGGTACTGGACGCCTTTGACGATGTCGTCCTTGGTCACTTCCTTGCCCGTGGTCTTGTTGACCCGCTTGTAGCCCACCGGGTCCATGCTGCGTTTGTCCAGCCAGTCAAAATCCACCCCCTGGGACGAAGTGGCCGACACCAGTGCGACAGGAATGTGGGCCAGTCCGAAGCTGATTGCGCCTTTCCAGATTGCCCGTGCCATGGTGGTGTTGTCCTTGCCGGTGGATGTCTTTCTGGTGACCTTCGCGCTTTGGGAAAAGTTTCCATTGTGGGGCGAGCAAGCTTGCTCCCACCTGTCTTCGGAGACGCTTCGTTACATCTTCACCGGGATATTTCGCTTAACAAGGGCGAACCTGCGGCGTAGCGTGCTTTCGATATGCCTGAACCCCAGAGGTGTCCCAATGAACAGGCTGATGCTCGTCATCATGACGCTATTACTGACTGCCGCTGCTCAGGCCGCCACGCCCAGCGCAGGCGCAACGGTCCTGGCCCAAAACCTGCCGGGCAACAACAATCCCTATAACAGCCCGACGCGCCGGGCCAATCCCAACAGCATGCAGGGCACCCGGCCCAACGTGCCGACGATACATAACAACCCGACAGTGCCGGTACCACGGCCACCGACCCTGGAAAACGGCGGCATCGGCAATGGCTACCCGCGTTCCGGCCCGCCGTCGGGTTCGCCGCGACCGACCATCGAGTCTCCTGCGCCACCGCGCAACAGCCAGAATGGCAACCGCTAGGCGCTGGCGCCCGTTGTTCTCTTTCAACACCGCAGAAGGAAATGTGCATGTTGCGTAAAACACTCCTGGCCGCATTCTGCGCCAGCGCTGTCCTGGCCCTTGCCACCCCGGCCAATGCCGCGCCAACCCAGTCATTCAAGAGCGAGGAGGGCACGCTGGAAGTGACCACCGTGGTCAAGGGGCTGGAGCACCCTTGGTCTGTCGCATTCTTGCCTGGCCAGCAGGGCATGCTGGTGACGGAGCGACCGGGTAACCTGCGCGTGGTCAGCGCCGATGGCCAATTGTCCGCACCCTTGAGTGGCGTGCCTGAAGTGTGGGCCAAGGGCCAGGGCGGTCTGCTGGACGTGGTGCTGTCGCCCGATTTCAAGCAGGATCGTACCGTCTACCTGTCTTATGCCGAGGCGGGCGCAGATGGCAAGGCCGGCACCGCCGTGGGTCGCGGGCAACTGTCCGAAGATCTCAAGAGCCTGAAGAATTTCGACGTGATCTTCCGTCAGTTGCCCAAGTTGTCCACGGGCAACCACTTTGGCTCGCGCCTGGTCTTCGACCGCGACGGTTATCTGTTCATTACCTTGGGGGAAAACAACGAGCGGCCCACCGCCCAGGATCTGGACAAGCTGCAAGGCAAGATCGTGCGCATCTACCCCGACGGTAAGGTGCCCGACGACAACCCCTTCGTCGGCCAGAAAAACGTCCGTCCCGAGATATGGTCCTACGGCATGCGCAACCCCCAGGGGGCGGCCCTCAACCCTTGGAATGGCACGTTGTGGGAGAACGAACACGGGCCCAAGGGCGGTGATGAGATGAACATCATCGAGCGCGGCAAGAACTACGGCTGGCCATTGGCGACCCATGGCATCAACTACTCCGGCGCTCCGATCCCCGAAGCCCAGGGCAAGACCGTCGAGGGTGGCCTTGACCCTCACCACGTCTGGCAGGTCTCACCGGGGCTCAGTGGCATGGCGTTCTACGACCATGGGCGCTTCAAGGCCTGGCAACACAATGTGTTCATCGGCGCCTTGGTGCCAGGGGAACTGATCCGCCTGCAATTGCAAGACGACAAGATCGTCCATGAAGAGCGCCTGTTGGGTGAGCTCAAGGCGCGAATCCGTGATGTTCGCCAGGGCCCGGATGGGTATCTCTATGTGTTGACGGATGAGGACGACGGGGCGTTGTACAAAGTCGGCCTCAAATAATTGGAGAAAACCGTGGGAACGAGCTTGCTCGCGATTGCTATGGGTCAGCTGGCATTGATACTGACTGATACTCCGCAATCGCGAGCAAGCTCGCTCCCGCAGGGAATGTTGTTCACTTGAGCTCAATGCAACGAATATCGGCTGGCACTTGATATTGCCCATTGACTTGCCGCCAACGCACCGCTAATTTCCAGGCATGAACTCACCCGTACTGCGCAGCCAGCCAAGCATTATTACCGCCATTCCTTATTTGGCGGGTTAGCTGTCGGCTGCACCCAACCCGCCCTGGAGGCGGGTTTTTTCTTTCTGTCTCCTGGGCTCCGCCTGAACCAGGAGATCGCCATGACCGTTACCCGCACCGAGCAAACCCTGCTTGAGCACTATGTTAAGAAGATTCTCGCCGCGCCGGTCTATGAGCTGGCCGTGCGCACGCCGCTGCAAGCGGCACCCGCATTGTCCGAGGCCTTGGGTAACCGGATCCTGCTCAAGCGCGAAGACCTGCAACCGACCTTTTCCTTCAAGATCCGCGGTGCCTACAACAAACTCGTGCAACTGACTCCGGAGCAGCGCGCCCGTGGCGTCATCACCGCGTCTGCCGGCAATCATGCCCAGGGTGTCGCGCTGGCGGCACGGGAGTTGGGTATTTCGGCCAGCATCGTCATGCCTGTGACCACTCCACAATTGAAGGTGCTGGGCGTGCGCAACCGAGGCGCCGAAGCGATTCTGCACGGGGAAAGCTTTCCGTTTGCCCTGGCGCACGCGCTGGAGCTGGCCGAGCAGAGCGGATGGGAGTTCGTCTCGCCTTTCGATGACCCGGACGTGATCGCCGGGCAGGGCACCGTCGCCATGGAAATCCTGCGCCAGCACCCCGGCCAGCTGGATGCGATTTTTGTCCCGGTCGGTGGCGGTGGGCTGATCGCCGGGATCGCAGCCTACGTCAAGTACCTGCGCCCGGAAGTACGCATCATCGGCGTCGAGTCGCAGCACTCGGCCTGTCTCCAGGCGGCGCTGGCAGCCGGTGAGCGAGTGACCTTGCCTGAGGTGGGAACCTTCGCCGATGGCGTGGCCGTGGCGCAGATCGGCGCCCATGGCCTCGATATCTGCCGTTTCTGTGTCGATGAGGTGATGACCGTGAGCAACGATCAACTGTGTGCCGCGATCAAGGATATCTATGACGATACCCGCTCCATCACTGAACCGTCGGGCGCACTGGCGGTGGCAGGCATCAAGCAGTACGTGGCCGGCACGGGGGCGCGAGGTCAGACGCTGGTGGCGATCGATTCCGGTGCCAATATCAATTTCGACAGTTTGCGCCACGTGGCCGAGCGGGCGGCGGTGAGCGCGTTTTGAGTCTTTTTACGCTACGTCACACTTTTTTTGAAGCAGGCGACGGATGCCCACTTGCGTCTTCGTATTAGGGGCTACTCTAAGTTGCGAACAGGATAAAAGCGATTGCAGTTTGCATGGGAAAAGTAGCGTTTCCTTGCATTTTGCACGAGCTCTCCAGCGCGGGACAAAGCTAAGCGCTTGATTCAGATCAATCCGCAAGGTCTTCGATACAGGCATGCTTCTTGCGGGATGATTCAAGAGTTCGCCTGGCGAACTCGTTGACTGAAAAACGCTAAAAGAACGAACGAACGGCACGGTATTCGTAGTCCCAGTCCGCAGGGAAGAAAACGGACGAAAATACCGCCGGCGTGAACATAAGTTGGCCGCCTCAACAGGAGAGAGTCGCCATGTTTCTATCTGCCCTCGAAATGCGAAACATCATTGAAAGCAGCTTGCTGCCCAAGCGCTCGCAATGCACCTTGTCACCTGAGCTCAAGATGACGGTCAAGATCTACGACGATCATGCAACCGATCGCGTGGCATTGCTCAAAACCGACATCGATGCCAATAAACTCACTGGTTGTCGGGCCATCAACGACTTGATCGCGGAGCTGCGTACCGAGCTCGACCACAACCCTGCCGCTGGCAATCACTTCCATCAGCAACACCAGCGGATGACTGGCCGCTGATAACGGCCTTGTTCTTGTAAGGCTGACGCTCGGGTCCGGTCATGTCCGAACCCGGCGTCCAGTTTTTTTCAGCTGTTTTTTTTAGCTGCGATGCGCCATTCAGTTCAATTGGTGCCTGTAGGGCAGGTCTGGCCCGGTTTTGCCGCAAGTCAGGGCGGCGGCGCGAATGGCGAATTCAAGCATTGCGCTGATCTGTTCCCGGGTCAGGGTATGCAACCCCTCGATCGAATCCAATTGTTGTTCAGTCAACCACGCAATCAGCGCGGCCTGGAAGGTATCGCCTGCACCCACGGTGTCGGCGATCTTCACCGGACAGGACGGCAGCGACCATGAGCCGTGTTGGCGACTGAAGACCGTAGCGCCCTGGCCGCCCCGGGTCAGGAAGACCAATTGGCAGCGGTTCCCCAGCCAACCTTCGATGATCGCCTCGGGCTCCTTTGCGGGGTAGAGCAGGTCCAGGTCTTCGTCACTGACCTTGATCAGGTCGGCATATTGCACCAGCGTCGCAATCCGTGAGCGCCACAGCTCGATATCCGGCTGCGGGTTGAGTCGCACATTCGGGTCGAGGCTGATCAAGCGGCGGCCGCTTTCGCGTTGCATCAGGGCCAGGAGCGTATCGGCGATGGGCTGGACCACCAGCGAGAACGAGCCGAAATGCAAGCCGCGCACCTCGGGGCCCAGGTCCGGTAGATGCGCCAGGCTCAGTTGTCGGTCCGCACAGCCTTCGCCGCGAAAACTGTAGTGGGGCGAACCATTGGCGCCTACGGCAACCATTGCCAGGGTGGTCGGTGCGTCGAAGTCCACCAGGTATTGGGCGCTGACACCTTCATTGAGCAGCACCTGGTGCAAGCGTCGACCCAGGTAGTCGGTGGACAGCCCGGTAAACAGCGCCGATTCAACACCCAGGCGACGCAGCCCCACGGCCACGTTGAACGGTGAACCACCGGCAATGGCCTTGTAGTTCACTTGCGAGGCCGGGCCATCCGCCTCGGTCTCACTGAAAAAATCAAACAGCGCTTCACCACACACCAAATACATAGTTTCCCGCTCTCAAAGGGTTGCGACGTGTTGTCGATAACGTTCATATGCCTGTTGCGACGCCGCGACATGGGCGGCGATTGGCCGGGTTTCGCTGCTCGGGTCTAGCTTGACGCAGCGTTCGCACAGCTCGGCCAAGCCTGTCTGTGAGCCGGAGTGGCACCATGCCGCCTGGATCGCCGCCCCCAATGCAGCGGCTTCGCTCTGTTCGGTGCAAATGACCGTGGTGTCCATGGTGTCGGCGACGATCTGCCGCCACTGCGCGCTCTTCGAACCTCCGCCGATCAGGCGAATGCTCTGGGCCTGGAGTCCGTTGGCTCGCAGCAGGTCCAAGCCATAGCGCAAACCGAAGGTCGTGCCTTCGACCACGGCGCGACACAGGTTGGCCCGGGTCAGGTTGGTGGTGGTCAGGCCCAGCAAGCTGCCGGTGGCATGGGGCAGGGCAGGAACACGCTCGCCGTTGAGGAACGGCAGCATGCACACGCCCTCGGCGCCAATCGGGGCCTTGGCCACCAGGGCGTTGAAGGCGTCGATGTCCAGGTCCAGCAGTTCGCGTATCGCGCCAGTGGCGTTGGTCAGGTTCATGGTGCAGATCAGCGGCAGCCAGCCACCGCTGGAGGAGCAGAAAGTCGCCACGGACGGCTGTGGACTGACCGCAGGTTCGGCGGCATAGGCGTAGACCGTACCGGAGGACCCGAGGCTCATGGTGATCACACCGGGCTGGATGTTCCCGGTGCCGATGGCGCCCATCATGTTGTCGCCGCCGCCACTGGCCACCACCGCTTCGGGGTTGATGCCCAGGTGCGCAGCAATGGCCGGCAAGATGCGTCCGACGGGCTGATGGGCCTCGATCAGTTCCGGCAGCGCCGCTTGCAAGCGTGCGCTGGGGTCGATGTGTTGTAACAGTTGCACGTCCCATTGGCGGGTGCGTACGTTGAAATAGCCGGTCCCCGAAGCATCGCCGTATTCGCTGCAATGACGGCCGGTGAGCCAGTAGTTGAGGAAGTCGTGGGGCAGCAGGACGCTGGCGATGCGTTCGAATACCTGGGGATGCTGCTCCCGCGTCCAGAGCAGTTTGGAAACCGTGTAGCCCGGCGCGATCACCACGCCGAGGCGTTCGAGGCTGCCGTCTTCACCGCCCAGGTGCGCCAGGAGCCGATCATTTTCCGGCGTTGTCTCGGTGTCGCACCACAGCTTGGCCGGGCGCAAGACCTGGCCCTGGTCATCAAGCAGGACCAGGCCGTGCTGCTGGCCGGAGACGCCGATGCCGAGGATCGCCTGGCCATCGACCCCGGCGGCGGCCAAGGCCTGATGAGTCGCCTGGGTGAATGCATCGAGCCATTGCTGGGTGTCTTGTTCACGACGACCGTTGGCCCCGCTGATCATGCTGTGGGCAGCGGCGCCCAGGCCGAGGACCTGGCCACTGGTTGCGTCCAGGATCAGCGCCTTGGTGCCTTGGGTGCCGCAGTCGATGCCCAGGAACAGTTGTTGGTTTGCCATGGAAATCCTTGGTCGTCAGATCAATACCCGCAGGAAATAACCGCTCGGTCAGCCAACACCTACCTGTGGCGAGGGAGCTTGCTCCCGCTGGGCTGCGAAGCAGCCCTAAAACCTGCCACTCGGTCTATCTGGTTCACCGTGTCGGCTGTCTGGGGGCCGCTGCGCAGCCCAGCGGGAGCAAGCTCCCTCGCCACAAAAGCGGACCGTTAGTCCGCGTCAGCCAGCACGCGCTCAAGCGTTCGCGTGACGCCATGCTCGCGCAAGCTGTTGCAGCACCATTCGAATGCTGCCACGAACTCCGGCGAGCGGGGAATGGCGGTGCCAAAGATTTCTTCCACCTCCAGCATCCGCTGGGTCACCAGCGCATCGTCAGCCACCAGTGCCTGGCAAAACGCTGCCCGTGGGTCCGGGATTGAATACGTTACGCCGTTCTCGTCCACGCCCTTCAGGTATACGGCCCAGGCCGCCACCACCAGCGCCGCGCGGCGAGTCTGGCCACCGTCGGCGATCAAGCGGTTGATGGTCGGCACAGTGAATTTTGGAAACTTCGACGAGCCGTCCGAACAGACCCGTTCCAACTGGTCGGCAATCGCCTGATTGGAAAAGCGCTCCACCAGGGTGTTCTTGTAGTCGGTCAGGTCGATGCCTGGCACTGGCGCCAGTTGCGGCGTCACGTCCAGGTCCATGTAGGCGCGCATGTAACGCACGAACAGCGGGTCGTTCATGGTCTCGTGGACGAAGCGATAACCCTTGAGAAAGCCCAGGTAGGTCAACGCCAGGTGGCTGCCGTTGAGCAGCTTGATCTTCATCTCTTCATAGGGTGTGACGTCATCGGTGAACTGCACGCCGACCTTTTCCCAGGCCGGGCGACCGTTGACGAACTTGTCTTCCAGGACCCATTGCACGAACGGTTCGCAGACCACCGGCCAAGCGTCGTCGATGCCATGTTCGTCATGCAGTTGCAGGCGATGGGCCACGCTGGTCATGGGCGTGATGCGATCGACCATGGCATTGGGGAAACTGACATTGCGGTCGATCCACTGCCCCAGCTCCGCGTCGCGCAACGCGGCGAAGGCCAGCAACGCCTTGCGGGTCACCGCGCCGTTGTGGGGCAGGTTATCGCAAGACATCAACGTGAACGCCGGAATACCGGCCGCGCGGCGCTTGGCCAGGGCGGCGCAGAGGAAACCGAAGACGGTTTTCGGAGCGTCAGGATGGGCCAGGTCGTGCTGGATCTGTGGCAAGTGGGCCATGAACTCGCCGTTGCTGTCGTCGATGCAATAGCCGCCTTCGGTGATGGTCAGCGAGACAATGCGGATCTGCGGATCGGCCAGTTTGTCGATCAGCGCTTGGGCGCCATCTTCAGCCAGCAACATGTCATTGATCGCGCCAATCACCCGGACTTCGGTGTCATCGGTGTCACCCAGTTCGTACAGGGTGAACAGGTAGTCCTGGCTGGCCAGGTCATCCCGGGCACGGCGATCCTCGGCCCGCAGGCCCACGCCGCAGATGGCCCAGTCCAGGTCGGTGCCGGTATTCATCAGCGCATCGGTGTAGTAGGCCTGGTGCGCCCGGTGGAAACCGCCGACGCCGATATGGGCGATGCCCTGGCGGATGTCGCCCAAGGGGTAGGCGGGCAGGGCTACGTCGGGGTTGAGGTTGTGCAGGTTTTGTCGGTTGAGTTTCATCGCAGGTCTCGGTAATCAGGCGGCGGCGCGCAGCGCACGGGTCACCGCAACGCCCTCGGCGTCGAATAAGTGGCAGTGTTCAGCGTCCAGGTGCAGGCTCAGTTGCTCGCCGAAACGGCTCGCCAGGTCACCGCGAACGCGCATGGTCAAGGCTTCGCCGGAGGCCGTGACGACGTGACAGAAGGTGTCGCTGCCCAGCCGCTCGCTGACGTCGGCGGTGACTTGCAGCGTGCAATCACCCGGTTGCGCCAGGTTCAGGTGTTCCGGGCGAATCCCCAGGGTCACCGCGCCGCCGACGCTCAGGTTGGCACCGCTGCGCGGCAGGTTGATACGCGTGCCGGCGTCCAGCAGCACCTCGCAGCCCTGGCTGTCCAAGCCGGTGACCTTGCCTTTGAGGAAGCCCATTTTCGGCGTGCCGAGGAACCCGGCGACAAACAGGTTGGCCGGCTGGTGATACAGCTCCAACGGCGAGCCGACCTGTTCGATACGCCCGCCATTGAGCACCACCACCTTGTCGGCCAGGGTCATGGCTTCGACCTGGTCGTGAGTCACATAGATCATGGTCGCCTGCAACTCCTTGTGCAGGCGTGCCAGTTCCAGGCGCATCTGCACCCGCAGGGCGGCGTCGAGGTTGGACAGCGGTTCGTCGAACAGGAAGATTTTCGGGTTACGCACGATGGCCCGGCCAATCGCTACACGCTGGCGCTGGCCGCCGGACAGTTGCTTGGGCTTGCGCTCGAGCATCGGACCCAGTTCGAGGATGCGCGCCGCTTCGTTGACCTTCTTCTCGACCTCGGCCTTGGGCACGCCGGCCAGGTCCAGGGCGAAGGACATGTTCTTGCGCACGCTCATGTGCGGGTACAAGGCGTAGGTCTGGAACACCATCGCCAGGTCGCGCTTGGCCGGGCTGACTTCGGTGATGTCCCGGCCATCCAGTTCGATGGTGCCGTCGCTGACCTCTTCAAGGCCGGCGATCAGCCGCAGCAGCGTGGACTTGCCACAGCCCGACGGGCCGACAAACACCACGAACTCGCGGTCGTTCACCTCAAGGTCGATGCCCTTGATGATGGAGAAACCTTCGAAACCCTTTTGCAGATTCTTGATTTTCAGGTTGGCCATGATGATGGGCCTCCACTTCTGATTATTGTGTAGGGCGCGTTATTTCACCGCGCCGAAGGACAAACCGCGCACCAGCTGTTTCTGGCTGATCCAGCCGAAAATCAGGATCGGCGCGCAGGCCAGGGTCGAGACGGCCGACAATTTGGCCCAGAACAAACCTTCCGGGCTGGAATAGGAGGCAATCAACGCCGTCAGTGGCGCGGCTTTGGAGGAGGTGAGGTTCAGCGACCAGAAGGCCTCGTTCCAGCACAGGATCAGTGACAGCAGCACAGTGGAGGCCAGGCCGCCCTTGGCAATCGGCAGCAGTACGCGGACCATCTCCTGCCATAGGGTGGCGCCATCCAGGCGCGCGGCTTCGAGGATGTCGCGGGGAATGTCCTTGAAGTAGGTGTAAATCATCCAGACCACGATGGGCAGGTTGATCAACGTGTAGATAACGATCAACGCGAGACGCGTGTCCAGCAGGCCAAATTGCTTGGCCAGCAGGTAAATCGGCATCAGCACGCCCACTGGCGGCAGCATCTTGGTGGAGAGCATCCACAGCAACGTACCTTTGGTGCGCTGGGTTTCATAGAACGCCATGGAGTAGGCCGCCGGTACTGCAATCAGCAGGCACAGGGCGGTGGCGCTGAAGGAAATCACCACCGAGTTCCAGGCGAAGCTGAAGTAGTTGCTGCGCTCGTTGATGTGCAGGTAGTTCTCCAGCGTCGGCGTGAAGATGAACTGCGGCGGCGTGGCGAACGCGTCGATTTCGGTCTTGAAGCTGGTCAGCACCATCCAGAAGATCGGGAAAAAGATCAGGATCGCGATGGCCCAGGCCAGCGTGCCCAGCAGCAGGCTTTGCAGGCGACGGGATTGTTGAAGAGTCATGGCGACGGCCTCAGTGCTTGTCGGTGAGGTTTTTGCCGATCATCCGGACCAGGATGATGGCGGCGATGTTGGCAATGACCACGGCAATCAGGCCACCGGCCGAAGCCATGCCGACGTCGAACTGCACCAGTGCCTGGTTGTAGATCAGGTAGGCCAGGTTGGTGGAGGCGTAGCCAGGGCCACCGTTGGTGGTGGTGAAAATCTCGGCGAACACCGACAGCAGGAAGATCGTCTCGATCATCAGCACCACGGCAATCGGGCGGGCCAGGTGCGGCAGGGTCAGGTGCCAGAAAATCGCGATCGGGCCGGCACCGTCCAGGCGCGCGGCCTCTTTCTGTTCCTGGTCCAGCGACTGCATGGCGGTCATCAGGATCAGGATCGCGAAGGGCAGCCATTGCCAGCTCACGATGATGATGATCGATAGCAGCGGGTAATGGGCTAGCCAGTCCACTGGCTGGGCGCCGAACAGTTTCCACACCGAGGCGAGGATGCCCGAGACCGGGTGGAAGATCAGGTTCTTCCAGATCAGCGCGCCGACGGTGGGCATGATGAAGAACGGCGAGATCAGCAGCACACGGACGATACCGCGACCAAAAAACTCACTGGCCTCCAGCAGCGCGCTGATCAACACCCCCAGCACGATACTGATCAGCAGCACGCTGCCCACCAGCAACAAGGTGTTGGTGGCACCGGGCATGAAACCCGAGTCGGTCAGGAAGTAGGTGAAGTTCTCCAGCCCGACGAATTCGTTTTCGCCGGGGTAGAGCAGGTTGTAGCGGATCATCGAGAAGTAGACGGTCATGCCCAGGGGCACGATCATCCACAGCAGCAACAAGGCCACCGAAGGGCTGACCAGGAACCAACCGGGGTTCGCCAGGCGGATCTTGCGTGCCGGCGGCGGGGCAATCTCGATGGGGGCTTTGGCGGTTGTCGTTGAGCTATTCATGAACGTTTACTCTTGTGCGACGCATTCCCTGTGGCGAGGGAGCTTGCTCCCGCTGGACCGCGCAGCGGGCCCATTTCGACTGGCAATCCTTGGATTGCCAGGGCGGGCTTCGCCCGCAGCGGGAGCAAGCTCCCTCGCCACAATTGGAGAAATGCAGACCTTATTTTGGATACCCGGCGCGTTTCATCTCGCGTTCGGTGGTGGACTGCGCTGCGGTCAACGCCTGGTCCACGGTCTGCTGGCCGGTCAGCGCGCCCGAGAAGAACTTGCCCACTTGGGTGCCAATGGCCTGGAACTCGGGAATGGTCACCAACTGGATGCCGATGTAGGGCACAGGCTTGAGGGTTGGCGCTTTCGGGTCGGCGACTTTCAACGATTCGAGGGTCACCTTGGCAAACGGCGCAGCCTTCATGTACTCGTCGCTGTAGGTCGAGGTGCGGGTGCCTGGCGGTACGTTGGCAATGCCGTCGGTCTTGGCGACCAATTGGCTGTATTCCTTGGACGTCGCCCAGGTGGTAAAGACCGTGGCCGCGTCCTTGGCTTTGGAGCTGGTCGGGATGGCCAGCGACCAGGAGTACATCCACGAAGTGCCCTTGTCGGTTTTTTCGTGGGGGGCGAAGGTGAATCCAACGTGATCGGCCACCTTGCTCTGGGTCTTGTCGGTGACGAACGAACCGGCGACGCTGGCATCGACCCAGATCGCGCATTTGCCGCTGTTGAACAGCGCCAGGTTTTCGTTGAAGCCGTTACTGGACGCACCCGGCGGGCCGGATTTCTTCATGTTGTCGACGTAGAAATTCAGTGCTTCCTTCCATTCGGGTCCATTGAATTGTGGCTGCCACTTCTCATCGAACCAGCGCGCGCCATAACCGTTGGCCAGGGTGGTGATCAGCGCCATGTTCTCGCCCCAACCGGCCTTGCCCCGCAGGCACAGGCCATATTGTTCCTTGGCTTTGTCGGTGAGTTTTTCGGCGAACTCACCGATCTGGCTCCAGGTCGGGTGTTCGGGCATGGTCAGCCCGGCGTTTTTGAACAGGTCGGTGCGGTAATAGGTGATCGAACTTTCGGCATAGAACGGCAGGGCGTACAGCGAGCCTTTGACCGACAAGCCATCGCGCACGGAAGGGAAAACGTCGTCCAGGTCGTAGGAGGCCGGCAGGTCCTTCATCGGCTCCAGCCAGCCCTTGGCGCCCCAGAGTGCAGCTTCGTACATGCCAATGGTCAGCACGTCGAACTGTCCGCCTTGGGTGGCGATGTCGGTGGTCAGGCGCTGGCGCAGCACGTTTTCTTCGAGCACCACCCAGTTGAGCTTGATGTCCGGGTGCTCGGCCTCGAAGGTTTTCGAGAGCTTTTGCATGCGGATCATGTCGCTGTTGTTGACGGTGGCAATGGTGAGGGTCTGTGCGCCGAAACTGACGCTGCTGAGGGTCATGCAGGTGGAGACAAGCAGAGCTTTTACCGAAGGTTTCATCGCGCACTCCTTTTCCGCGCCCGAGGGCGGCAGAAGGACAGTTATTGTTTTTGTGTCTTCCGGATGAAGGGAAGAATGTGCGCTGATTACAGCCCTCAATGGACGGCGTGACAAATCATCCGTCGCACTTTCACTGATACTTTTTTGCACTGGAGGGATTGATGCCTGCCACTTCAGGCCGGACAAAGAACCTGTGGCGAGGGAGCTTGCTCCCGCTGGGGCGCGCAGCGGCCCTCAACAATTCCCCTGACAACTCGGTGCGAAAGGCTGATATAGGGGGCTGCTTCGCAGCCCAGCGGGAGCAAGCTCCCTCGCCACAGGGGATTGGGTGAGAAAAATGTCAGCCCTGGTTCTGCTCGGTCAACCGCTGCACCGCCAGCCGCCGGTAGTGGGATGGGGTCATGCCCTTGAGCTGCTGGAAACGCCGGTTGAAATTGGAAATGTTGTTGAAACCCGATTCAAAGCACACGTCCGTCACCGGTTTATCACCGTCGGCCAGCAACTCGCAGGATTTGCTGATGCGCAGGCGATTGACGAATTCGATGAAGCAGCGACCGGTGGCCTGTTTGAACACCCGGCTGAAATAGGTGGGTTTCATGCCCAGGTGCTCGGCCACTTCTTCCAGGGACAGTTCCCGGGCGTAATGGGCAAAGATGTAGTCCACCGCGCGGTTGGTGCGGTCGATGCTGTGTTCGTCTGCCGTTTGCGCAGAGGTCGCGCCGGACAGCAGTTGGTAGTCATCCGTGGCGGCCAGCAGCTCCATCAGGATGAAAAAATACCCCAGGCGGCTCATGCCTTGGGAATCGGCGATGCGCTGCATCAGGGTCATGGCCTGGCGGATGGTGCGCTTGCAGCGGAACTCGATGCCGTATTGGGCACGTTCGAGCAGCGGTGCGACAGTCTTGAGTTCAGCGAATACCTGGTGGCCGCTTTCGAACAACTCGTCAGTGAAGTTCACCAGCATGTCGCGCTTGTGCACCACTTCATCCTCGGCCACCTGGCTGATCCAGTTATGGGGCAGGTTGGGGCCGGTGAGGAACAGTGACTGCGGATAGAAGTTGCCGATGTAATCGCCAATGAACACTTTGCCGGAACTGGCGACGATCAAGTGCAGCTCGTATTCCTTGTGGAAATGCCAGCGCACCAGCGGGCAGGGAAAACCGTGCTGACGGTAGATGATGGACAACCCATTATGGTCGTCCATCAACTCGTAGGAGGGGTCGGTGATTCTGGCTGTACGGGTCATGGGCCTGGCGCTTTTATTGTTATCGCCATTGGATAATGCCCCCTTCGCCAGGCGGCTGCCACTCTGACGTCTAACCGTTGCGGTTTTTTTCTTCGATCCACTGGGACATGTATTGGGTGCTTTTGTGCTGGTGGTGACGCAGCATGCTGCCGGTGAAATTGTCCCGACGTCGTTGTGCCAGGTCCGCCCGGCAAGCGTTGATGCTGTCGATCAGCGCCGGGCCGTGCACCTGTTGCCGGTAGCGATTTTCCAGCAAGGCGAGGCCAGCATCCTGGGCCAGGGTCCAGCGCGCCTGATCGCGATACAACTGCACCGCCGCATTGGCGATGCCTTCGGCGCTCTGGGCAATCGCGCCGGGCCAGGGCATGTCGCCGTGCATGGCTTCGGCCCCCACGGGCGTGGTGACGTTGGGGGTGCCGCAGAGCATGGCATCGATCAGCTTGCCCTTGATGCCGGCGCCGAAACGCAGCGGCGCCAGGCAGATGCGTGCCGCCGACATCACCTGCAAGGCGTCCTCCGCCCAGTTCATGATGTGAAAGCCCTGGGCCGGGTTATGCAGCGCGGCGGCCTTGGGCGGGGTGTAGGCGCCGTACAGATGCAGCTGCGCGCCGGGTAATTGTTGGCGGATCAGTGGCCAGATGGCGTTTTTCATCCAGAGCACGGCGTCCCAGTTCGGTGCGTGGCGAAAGTTGCCGATGCTCAGGAAATGCGCCCGGTCCTCGAACGGCGCCGACGGCTCGCCGGGCAGGTCCAGCATCAACGGGCACCAGTGCAGCAGGTTGCGGGGCAACCCGAAGTGCTCCACCAACAGTTCGATTTCAACCTCGGACACCATCAAGTTGAGGTCGCAGCGGTACAATGCGGCGATTTCCCGTTTGGCCAGGTCGGTGTCGGCCATCCGCTGGAACTCCTCGTCCAGGGCTGGGGCGAAGAGGTCGCTGAAATCCTCGCCAGCCTCATCCTGCTTCAGGCGGTCTTTCAAGCGCTGGTGCCGAGCGTGGCGCAGGCTCTGCAAGTCTGACGTCTCCAGCACCCGCAGGGCACCGGGGCAGTGCTTCTCGACCCGCCAGCCGAACTGTTCTTCCATCATGAATTGGTCGAACAGCACGATGTCCGGCGCCAGCTCACTGATGAAGGCGTCGAAGCTGCTGCTATTGAGTTCGATCGGTACTTCGCGGATACCCAGCGCGACCAGGTCGGCGCGCTGTTCACCGGGGCCCGCCGGACTGCTGAAGGTGATGTCCCAGCCTTGTCCGAGGAAGGTGTCGAGGATCTGCATGACATGCCCGCTGGCAGCCGATGAGCGCGGCTCGGGCCAGACATAGCCGATAACCAGGACCTTGGTGGCGGTGGGGTGATGCATGAGCAGGGGGTTCCTCGAAGCGGATCAGGCGCTGTCGGCGCGCGGGGCGCCGATAGTGACCAAGAATACGATCCGGCTCAAGAAAGAATGCGTTTGACCTTGTCTCGCAACTGGTCGATGGAGAAAGGCTTGCCGATCACCGACATGCCTTCCGGCACATCGATACTTTCAGCGTAACCGCTGGCAAACAGCACAGGCAGTTGTGGCCGCACGGCTCGGGCCTGTTTCGCCAATTCGCGCCCGTCCATGACCGGCAGGCCGACGTCGGTCATCATCAGTGCAATGGGTTGCGCGTCGTTGCGCAAAAACGCCAGCGCCTGTTCACAACCGTCCGCCTCCAGCACTTGGTATTCCAGCTCCTCCAGCACGTCGACGATCAACATCCGCACAATGTCATCGTCTTCGACGACCAGGATAGTGGACTGGGTGGCAGGAGGAGGGGTGGACATAGTCGACATTCTCGAAGGAGGGAGCGGGAGGGAGACTCGAAAAAAACGGCCTCTTTCATGAGTAAGCTCCGAGGCGGCACAAGTTCCCAAGGTTGTACAAGAAAGGATCTATAGTACAAGAGCTGACAAGGATAGTCGCTTCCTTGCTACAAGGTAGATCGTCGCGGGACTTGCGCCTTTGACTCGTCAGATAATGTGGATCCAAGCGCCGTTTTTCGGGCAAACTCCACGGTTTTCAACTGTCCACCAAGGCCCTTTCCATGACTCCTTCGTCTTCGGTCGACGAGCAAAGTTTTCGCAAACTCCTGAGCCGCAATATCAGCCTGCCGCTGGGCATGGGCGCCCTCAGCTCGGTGTTTTTCATCATCCTTGTCACGTACCTGCTGTCGGTGATCCAGTGGGTCGGGCATACCGACCGGGTGATCAATAATGCCAATGAGGCGCTCAAGCTGAGCGTGGACCTGGAAACCGGCATGCGTGGCTACCTGTTGAACGGTGACGAGCACTTTCTCGAGCCCTATGAAGTGGCCAAGCCGCGGATCGCCGTCGCGTTGGATACACTGCTGGAATTGACAGCCGACAACCCCGTCCAGACCGACCGGCTGCACAAGATACAAGCGATCCAGACGGAATGGTCCACGTACGCCCAGGGCTTGATCGACCTGCAACGCAGCAGCGGGGATTACCGGAGTGCGGCGAGGTCCGGGCGCGGCAAGCGCTTGACGGACGAGATCCGCCAAACTTTCGAGGAAATCGTCGATACCGAGCAGCAACTGCGTGCGGCGCGTAACCAGGACGTGCGCACCACCACCGTCTGGAGCATTGGCCTGTACCTGCTGTTCGTCGCCGCAGTCAGTGGATTGCTGGCCTACGTCGGTCGCCGGGATCTGTTGAGCTTGTCCGAGAGCTACAGCGCCAGCCTGAAAGTCCAGCAACGCAGCGCCCTGCACCTGGAGAAGCAGGCTTGGTTGCGCAATGGCCAGACGCAGCTGGCCGAGCAGGTCCTGGGGCAGTTGTCCCTGGACCTGTTGGGCCGCAATATCTTGCAGTTCTGTGCGAAGTACCTGGGTGTGGCGGTGGCTGCGCTCTATGTGCGGGAAGAAAATGGCGTGCTCAAGCGCGTCGCCAGCTATGGCTTGTCCCGGGAGGATGACGCACAGCAGCAGGTGATCGTCGACGGTGAAGGTATCGCTGGCCAAGCCGTCCGACAGGGGCGTCTCATTCGGTTGGATGACGTACCGGACGATTACCTGAAAGTCAGCTCCGGATTGGGGCAAGGGCTGCCCAACAGCGTGCTGGTGGCGCCCACCAGTGACGATGACCGGATCAACGGTGTCATCGAATTGGGCTTCCTGCGGCCATTGACCGAGCGCGACATTGAGATGCTGGAGCTGATTTCCGGCAATATCGGCACCTCCATCGAGGCCGCTCGTTATCGCCAGCGCTTGCAGGAAGTGCTGGCCGAAACCCAGCAGTTGAACGAAGAACTGCAAGTGCAGCAGGAAGAGCTCAAGACTGCCAACGAGGAACTGGAAGAGCAGTCGCGCATTCTCAAGGAGTCCCAGGCCCACCTCGAAGCCCAGCAGCAGGAACTGGAGCAGACCAACGAGCAATTGGCCGAACAGCGCGACGCCATGGACCAGAAGAACAGCGAGCTGAACCTGGCCCAGATCCAGTTGCAGGAGCGCGCCGAAGAGTTGCAGCGTTCGAGCAAGTACAAATCCGAGTTCCTGGCCAACATGTCCCACGAGCTGCGCACGCCGCTCAACAGTTCGTTGATCCTGTCCAAACTGCTGTCGGAAAACCCGCAGCAGAACCTCAGCGAGGAACAGGTCAAGTTTGCCGAGTCGATCTACTCCGCCGGCAACGACCTGTTGAACCTGATCAACGATATTCTCGACATCTCCAAGGTCGAGGCTGGAAAGCTGGAAGTGCGCCCGGAAAACACCAGCGTGCAGCGTCTGGTGGAGGGCCTGCGGGACATGTTCGAGCCGTTGGCAGTCGACAAGGGCCTGGAGTTCGAGGTCCAGGTATTGCCCGATGCGCCAGCGATGCTCTACACCGACCGCCAGCGCCTGGAACAGGTGATCAAGAACCTGCTCTCCAATGCCGTGAAATTTACCGAGCAAGGCACCGTCAGCCTGTCGGTGGCCGGGCAGCCGGGCTCGGGCATCGCGTTCATGGTGCGCGACTCCGGGATCGGCATCGCCGCCGATCAGCAGCAAAGCATCTTCGAAGCGTTCCGCCAGGCCGATGGCACGACTAATCGTCGTTACGGTGGCACCGGCCTGGGGTTGTCGATTTCCCGGGACCTGGCCACGTTGTTGGGCGGCTCGATCAGCGTTTCCAGCGAGCCGGGGCAGGGCAGCGTGTTTACGCTGGTAATGCCTGAACGTTATGTCGAGCCCGGAGAATCGCCGATAGAGCCGTTGACATTCATCCCGACGGCCACCGCGCCAGCGCCGGCGGCACCAAAAGCCGCACCGGCACCGCTGATCGCTGAAGTGGATACGCCGATTGCCCGATTTGCCGACGACCGCGACAAGGCGCCGTTCGACACCCGGTGCATCCTGGTGATCGAGGACGAGCCCAAGTTCGCCCGCATCCTGTTCGACCTGGCCCATGAGCTCGGTTACCAGTGCCTGGTGGCCCACGGTGCCGATGAAGGCTTCGACCTGGCCTTGCAACTGGCTCCCGACGCGATCCTTTTGGACATGCGCCTGCCGGATCACTCCGGGCTGACGGTGTTGCAGCGGCTCAAGGAGCGGGCCGAAACCCGGCACATTCCGGTGCATGTGATTTCCGTCGAAGACCGCGTCGAAGCCGCCATGCACATGGGCGCCATCGGCTATGCCGTCAAGCCGACCACCCGCGAAGAACTCAAGGATGTGTTCGCCCGCCTGGAAGCCAAGCTGACCCAGAAGGTCAAGCGGGTGTTGCTGGTGGAAGACGATGACTTGCAGCGCGACAGCATCACCCGGCTGATCGGCGATGACGATATCGAGATCACCGCCGTCGGCCTGGCCCAACAAGCCCTGGACCTGTTGCGGACCAACGTCTACGACTGCATGATCATCGACCTCAAGTTGCCGGACATGCTCGGCAATGACCTGCTCAAGCGCATGTCCAGCGAAGACATCTGTTCCTTTCCGCCGGTGATCGTCTACACCGGGCGCAACCTGACCCGCGACGAAGAGGCCGAACTGCGCAAGTATTCGCGCTCGATCATCATCAAGGGAGCCCGTTCGCCAGAGCGCCTGCTGGATGAGGTGACACTCTTTCTGCACAAAGTCGAATCCCGGTTGTCCCATGAACGGCAGCGGATGCTCAAGACCGCCCGTAGCCGCGACAAGGTGTTTGAAGGCCGCAAGGTGCTGCTGGTGGACGACGATGTGCGCAACATCTTTGCCTTGACCAGCGCCTTGGAGGCGAAGGGGGCGATTGTTGTCATCGGCCGTAACGGCCTGGAGGCGATCGATCGCCTGAACGAATTCGACGACATCGACCTGGTGCTGATGGATGTAATGATGCCGGAGATGGACGGTTTCGAAGCCACCGCGCTGATCCGCAAGGACCCGCGCTGGCGCAAGCTGCCCATTATTGCCGTGACGGCCAAGGCCATGAAGGATGATCAGGAGCGCTGCCTGGCGGCGGGTTCCAACGACTACCTGGCCAAACCGATCGATCTGGATCGTCTGTTCTCGCTGATTCGCGTGTGGTTGCCGAATATGGAAAGAATTTAGTGGAACGTGACACTGACATTGAACTTCGTTTGTTGATCGAAGCGATCTACCTCAAGTACAGCTACGATTTTCGCGACTATTCCGGTGCGTCCATCAAGCGCCGGGTCCACCATGCGCTGAGCCAGTTCGAGTGCAAGACCATTTCGGCCTTGCAGGAGCGCGTGCTGCATGACCCAGGGGCGTTCATGCAACTGCTGCAACTGCTGACGATCCCGGTCAGCGAGATGTTTCGCGACCCCACGCATTTCCTGGCCATTCGCGAGGAAATCGTGCCGCTGCTCAGGACGTATCCTTCGCTCAAGATCTGGATCGCCGGTTGCAGCACTGGGGAGGAGGTCTACTCCATGGCGATCCTGCTGCGCGAAGAAGGCCTGCTGGACCGCACGCTCATCTATGCCACCGATATCAACCCGCGCTCGTTGGAAAAAGCCAAGCAGGGGATTTTCTCCCTGGAGAACGTGCGTACCTACACCCAGAACTACCAGGCGGCCGGAGGCCGGCGCTCGTTTGCCGATTACTATACCGCCGCCTACGATTATGCGATGTTCGACAAGACCCTGTGCGAGAACGTGACCTTTGCCGATCACAGCCTGGCGACCGACAGTGTCTTTTCAGAAACTCAGTTGATTTCATGTCGCAATGTATTGATATATTTCAATAAAAAACTACAGGATCGGGCGTTCGGATTGTTTCATGAGTCCCTTTGTCACCGTGGTTTCCTGGTATTGGGCAGTAAGGAGACGTTGGATTTCTCGGCTTACGGCCATCGATTCGAGCCGTTGGTCAAACAGGAACGGATCTATCGCAAGTTATGAACCAGACGAAGGACAGATCCAACCCGCCCATCGAGGCCGTTGTCGTCGGTGCATCGGCCGGTGGCGTCGACGCGCTGCTCAAGGTCTTCGGACACCTGCGCAAAGGCTTTGGCGTGCCCATTTTGGTGGTATTGCATTTGCCGGACGAGCGCGAAAGCCAACTGGCCCGTGTCTTCGGACATCGTCTGGCGGTGCCGGTGGAGGAAGCCCGGGACAAGCAAGACATCGTGCCGGGAACCTTATATGTCGCCACGCCCGGCTATCACTTGTCGGTCGAGGCTGACCGTAGCCTGTCGTTGAGCCTGGAGGAGCCGCTGCATCATTCGCGGCCGTCCATCGATGTGTTGTTTGAATCGGCCGCCGATGTCTACGGCCAGAAATTGCTGGCTGTGGTGCTGACCGGCGCCAACAACGATGGCGCCTGTGGCTTGGCGAAGGTCAGGGCGCTGGGCGGGATCACGGTGGTCCAGGACCCCAATGAAGCCCAGGTCTCGACCATGCCCGAAGCGGCGCTGGCCCTGCACGAACCCGACCATATCCTTACTTTGCAAGGCATCGGCCAATTGCTGGCCGGGCTGGAATGAACCACATGCCAAGAGATATTCAAGCCAAACTGCTGATCGTCGATGATCTGCCTGAGAATCTGTTGGCCCTGGAAGCGTTGATCAAGGGGGGCGACCGCGAGGTCTTCAAGGCCCTGTCGGCGGACGAAGCACTGTCCCTGCTGCTACAACACGACTTTGCCCTGGCCATCATCGATGTGCAGATGCCGGACATGAACGGTTTCCAACTGGCCGAGCTGATGCGCGGCACGGAGAAGACCCGCAGCATCCCTATCATTTTCGTCAGTGCCGCTGGTCGTGAACGCAACTATGCCTTTACCGGTTATGAAAACGGAGCGGTGGACTTCCTGCACAAGCCGTTGGACACCCAGGCGGTCAAAAGCAAGGTCAATGTGTTCGTCGAGTTGTACCGTCAACGAAAGGCCATGAAGGAGCAGGTCGTAGCCCTTGAGCAGAGTCGCCGCGAGCAAGAGGTTCTGCTGCAACAACTGGAGGCCACCCGGGGCGAGCTGGAGCAAGCGGTGCGCATGCGTGACGACTTCATGTCCATCGTCGCCCACGAGGTGCGCACGCCCCTCAATGGCCTCATCCTCGAGACACAACTGCGCAAGATGCACCTGGCCCGGGACAACGCCGCGGCCTTCAGCCTGGACAAGGTGCGGGCGATGGTTGAACGCGATGAACGGCAGATCAAGAGCCTGATCCGGCTGATCGAGGACATGCTGGATGTCTCGCGGATTCGCACCGGCAAGCTGTCGATTCGTCCGACCCGCTTCAACTTGACAGCATTGGTGGAAAACCTGCTGCGCAATTTTCAGCCGCAGATCGCCGTTGCCGAATGCTCGTTGACCTGCCTGGCTGAACCGTCGGTGGAGGGGCTTTGGGATGAGTTTCGTATCGAGCAGGTGATCTCGAACTTGTTGACCAATGCGTTGCGCTACGGCGGCAAGGGCCCGATCGAGGTGCGCGTCTACAAGACTCCCGACCACGCCTGTATCGAGGTCCAGGATCATGGCATCGGTATCAGCGAGGAAAACCAGAAACGTATTTTCCAGCAGTTCGAACGCGTATCGTCCAAGGCGGCTGCTGCCGGCCTTGGGCTGGGGCTGTTCATTTCCGAGCAGATTGTCACCGCCCATGGCGGGACAATCACGGTCAACAGTCGCCTCCATGAAGGGGCCTTGTTTCGTGTTTGCCTGCCTTTGCAGAAAACTGTCTTGGACAAAACCGCCGAACAGACGCAACCTCTGCGAGACCCCAAGGTCGTATCAGCAGCTATTGATCGAACAAAGGCTTCTCATGAGTGAAGATGCGCAAGATGTTGTATTGATCGTCGAGGATGACCCGTCGATCCTGATGGTGTTGTCGGCCTACCTGTCGGGCGAGGGATACCGGGTGCTACAGGCCGAAAACGGTGCCCAGGCGTTCGAGATCCTGGCGAGCAAGCCTCATCTGGACATGATGATTACCGATTTCCGCCTGCCGGGTGGTATCTCCGGCGTGCAGATCGCCGAGCCTGCGGTCAAGTTGCGTCCTGAGCTGAAGGTCATTTTCATCAGTGGCTACGCGCAGGAAGTGCGCGACACTGACAGCCCCATTACCCGCAAGGCGCCGGTCCTGGACAAGCCGTTCGACCTGGATGAGCTGCAGCGCATCATGCAGTCGATGTTGTCGTAGGTTTTGTCTGGGCTGGGGACATGGCTGTGGCGCTGCAACTGATTTTTTCCCAGCCTGCTACCAAGTGTTTGTATCCGGGTTGCTTCATGCAGATAAATGAGGTGCCCGGGCCGCTTTCGTGGCGAGGGAGCTTGCTCCCGCTGGACTGCGCAGCAGGCCCAAGGCCGGCGACACCATTGAATCTGGCATAACCGGGATTGAGGTTTTAGGGCCGCTTCGCGCCCCAGCGGGAGCAAGCTCCCTCGCCACAACAGACATTCAATCGACTCAAACCGTGATCATCTCCCGCACCTTGGCCGTCAACAAATCAAACGTGAATGGCTTGGTGATCATCTGCATCCCCGGGTCAAGGAAACCGCCGCGTACCGCTGCATGTTCCGCGTAACCGGTGATGAACAGTACCCGCAGGTCCGGGCGGATCTGCCGGCCGATTTCTGCCAGTTGCCGGCCATTCATGCCGGGCAGGCCCACGTCGCTGATCAGCAGGTCGATGCGTTGGCCTGACTGGAGGATTGGTACGGCGCCGTTGGCGTCGGCCGCTTCCACAAAGGCATAGCCCAACTCGCTCAACACCGCGCTCACCAGTACTCGCACCGCTGGATCGTCCTCGACAATCAGCACGGTCTCACCGTCCTGCGCATGCGGTGCATGTGGGGTGGTGGCCTGTGGTTCGTGTATTTCCTCGCCGCGAAAGCGCGGCAGGTAAAGGTTCACCGTGGTGCCTTTGTCGACTTCGCTGTCGATGGTCACATGCCCGCGCGATTGCTTGCTGAACCCATAGATCATCGACAGGCCCAGCCCGGTGCCCTGGCCGATTGGCTTGGTGGTGAAGAACGGATCGAACGCACGACCGATGATCGCTTCGGGCATGCCGCAACCGCTGTCCTGCACGCTCAGCACCACATAGTCGCCGGGTTCCAGGTTGGTGTAGGCGTCGGTAAAGTCGGCGTCAAGGTGCTGGTTGCAGGTCTTTACCACCAGGTTCCCGCCATTGGGCATGGCATCCCGGGCGTTGAGGACCAGGTTGAGCAGGGCGCTTTCCAGTTGGTTGGGGTCGGCTTCGGCGACCCAGAGCTGCTCGTCCAGCTGCATGTCCAGGTGGATGCTTTCGTTGAGGCTGCGTTGCAGCAACTCGCCCATGGACAGTACCAGCGTATTCATCTGGACGGCCTTGGAGTCCAGTGATTGCCGACGGGAAAACGCCAGCAGGCGATGGGTCAGGCCGGCGGCGCGGTTGGCCGAGGTCACGCCCAGGTCGATCAGGCTGTCCAGGTCCTCGGTGCGGCCCCGGGCCAGGCGCCGGCGCAGCAGTTCGAGGCTGCCGATGATTCCGGTGAGCATGTTGTTGAAGTCGTGGGCGATACCGCCGGTGAGTTGGCCGACTGCTTCCATTTTCTGTGACTGGCGCAATGCCTCTTCGTTATGGCGCAGCTGGGCGGTGCGTTCTTCCACTTGCTGTTCAAGGGTTTCAAGGGTGGTTTGCAGGCGCAGTTCGCTGTTGCTCAGGTCGATCAGGCGGTCGCGGGCTTCGTACTGCCTTCGACGACCTCGCAGGGCGGTGGTCACCAGGCTGATCAGGGTCACTGGGTGGAAGGGGCGCTCAAGGAAGGTCACGTTGCCCAGTTGCGTACCGATACGCGCCGCCGGGTTCTGTTCCGGGCCGCCGTGATGGGTCAGCAAGACAATGGGCAGGTCAGACCAGGCCGGCTGTTGCTCGATGTGCAGGAACAGTGCTTCCAGATCAGGCCCCACCAGGGCTTCCGAGGAAATCACCAACAGGCCGGCACCTTTTTCCAATTCTTCGCACAAATGACCCAGATGACGGCAGATGAGGCCGGCAAAACCGGCTTCATTGAGGATCATCAAGGCGATCTGGCTGTCCCGTCCCAGCGGCGCGAGGATCAGCGCCCGCTCGGACAGGGGCTCGGCCAGCGTCACCGGTGTTCATCCCTGAGCAGCGGGTTGCTCTCGCCCATATAAGTGGGAACCCCTCGCAAGACGCCTTGGAACGCCTCGAGCGGCTCGCCGATGGTCATGCCCAAGCCGCTGATGCGGTATTCGCGGATGGTCGACTCATGGCTGCCCGTGCGTTTCTTGATGATGGAAATCGCCCGGCGCACCTTGCCCAGTGCTTCGAAATAACGCAAAAGAATCACCGTGTCAGCCAGGTAAGTAATGTCGACGGGCGCCTGCATGTCGCCGACCAGACCGTGCTGTGCAACAGTCATGAAGGTCGCCGCGCCCTTGCGGTTGAGGTAGAGCAACAATTCATGCATGTGCAGGACCAGCGCGTTCTCCTCCGGCATGGCCGCCTGATAGCCATTGATGCTGTCGATGACCACGGTCTTGATGTCTCCCTCATCGACACAACGGCGCACGCGGTGGGAGAACTCACCAGGAGACAGCTCGGCGGCGTCCACTTGTTCGATCAGCAGGTTGCCGGTCTCTTGCAGGGCTTGCAGGTCGATGCCGATGTTTTTCATGCGTTCGAACAACAAGCCCAGTTCTTCATCGAAGATGAACAGCGCGGCTTTCTCGCCGCGATGTACGGCTGCGGCGGCAAAAATCATTGCTATCAGCGATTTGCCGGTCCCCGCCGGGCCGAGAATCAACGTGCTGGAGCCGGTCTCGATACCGCCACCCAGCAGGGCGTCCATTTCGCCGATGCCGCTGGAGAGTTGCTGGCGCAGGTATTGGCCTCGGTGCTCGGCGGCCACCAGGCGTGGGAAGACGTGTACGCCGTCGCCCATGATGGTGAAGTCATGGTAACCGCCGCGGTATTTCTGCCCGCGATACTTGACCACCCGGATCCGCCGCCGTTCGGCGCCATAGTTGGGCGTCAGTTCTTCCAGGCGAATCACTCCGTGGGCGACACTGTGGACGGTCTTGTCGAGGGACTCGGTGGTCAGGTCGTCGAGCAGCAGGACCGTGGCGTCGTAGCGCACGAAGTAGTGCTTGATCGCGAGGATCTGGCGACGATAGCGCAAGGAGCTTTGCGCCAGCAGGCGGATCTCCGACAGGCTGTCGAGCACCACCCGGGTCGGCTTGACCCGTTCGACCACTTCGAAAATCTGCCGCGTCGCTTCGCCCAGCTCCAGGTCCGAGGAGTACAGCAGGCTCTGCTGGTGCTCGGCATTGAGCAGGCTTTCGGGCGGGGTCAGTTCGAAAATATGAATGTTGTCGTCCAGCGTCCACCCGTGGGAGGTTGCGCCCTGACGCAGTTCACGCTCGGTTTCCGATAGCGTGATGTACAACGAGCGCTCGCCAGCCTTGGCGCCGGCCAACAGAAAATGCAGCGCGACCGTGGTCTTACCCGTCCCTGGTTCCCCCTCGAGCAGGAACACATGGCCGCGGGACAAACCACCGGAAAGGACATCGTCCAGTCCTTCGATGCCGGTGGCGGCTTTTGCACTGATCAACTCGTTAGATGTAGACAAAAATAGCCCTCTCATGACTAGGGAAGTGGGCAGCAGGCGGGGTAACGCCTGAATTCAACTGCCTGAACACTTGACCTTTGGCGGTGATGGCGGTTCCGCTTACATCGATAAAACGCGGTGTATTGCACAACTTTCGGCGTGCAATGAGGGCCTACAGACCAATGCCAGTCAGCTAAGCGAAATGAAGCCGAGCAGTAACCCCGTGGCGAGGGAGCTTGCTCCCGCTGGGCTGCGCAGCAGCCCCAAAACAGGGCCGCTTCGCGACCCAGCGGGAGCAAGCTCCCTCGCCACGGTTTGTGTGTTTGCCCAAGGTTCCAGCTGACAAAAGTTAGGCATTAGGCCTACAGGCCTTGCTGCAGCGCCGGGTCATCGGGGTTCAACTGTTCAAGTTGCGCCAGCAGGATTTGAACATTCTGCAATTGGCCGGTCTCCTTCCAATAGTTGATCAGCAGCACCCGTGCCTTGCGGTCGGCGGGGTAGCGCTGGACGATTTCCTGCAGCTGTTTCTGCGCGGCTTCCACTTCCTGCTCGGCATGCAGGGTGGTCGCCAGGTCATAACGGTAATGGCGGTTCTCGGGCTCCAGCTCCACCGCTTTTGCCAAGCCGAGCACCGCATACTCATTCTGGCCGTGTTGCAGCAGCCACATGCCCAGCGCATGTTGCAGATAAGCCGACGCTGGCTGGGTTTGCAACTGTCGGGCGAGCAATAATCGCGCAGCTTCGCTTTGGCCCTGTTTGTCCAGTACTTCGATCTGCATGACCAGTGCTGGCAGGTTGTCCGGTTGCAGGCGCAGGGCCTGTTCAAGGGCCCGTTGGGCTTTCTTCAGTTCGGCGTTGTGCAGGTGCAGTCGGGCGAGCTGGCAGTGGGTCTCAGCGGTTTTCGGACCGTCCTCGAGCACCTGTTCCCAGGTGTCGATGGCTAACTGCATCGCCCCGAAATACAGGCCGAGATCATCCGGCGACAAGCCCAGCAGCGCGTTCACGGCGGCGAACCGGACGTTCTGGTCATCATCATCCAGGAGCGGGCCGAGCAACAGGCTGCGCTGGCCTGTCGGTACCAGCCCGACGACGCTGCCGATGGCAGCTCGACGCACGTCCGGCGATTCGTTGTGCAGGTCCGCGTCCGCCAGCTTCAGGGCTTGGGGGCTGGGGTAGTTGGGCAGTTCGGCGTGCAGCCACACGCGGCGCTTGGGCGAGAGGTCTGGGCGCCCCAGTTGCTGGTAAAGCATGCGCGCCGCTCCCGGCTGTCCGTTGCGGGCGCTTTCCAGGGCTTCACTGTAACCACGCTTGATCGCTTCGGGGATTTGCGGCGTGGTGCTGCGTAGCCATAGCGCGACAAGACCGATCAACAACAGGACACAGAGGCTGAGGAGCAGATAGCGGCGGCGAGGCGAGGGCATGCAGGGAATCCATTACCAGAAGCGTGAAATGCCGCAAGCTTCGGTCAGGTGGCGGCTTGAGTCAAACCTTGTCACAGCGGTAACGGACCTGTGGGATCGAGCTTGCTGGTGATGGCATCGGTTCAGCGATATCGATATCGACTGACCCACCACTATCGCGAGCAAGCTCATTCCTCACAATGGGCTCTTTCACGCTGGGTCGTGGTCGATAGGCAAAAAAAGCCCCGCGTCCAAATGAGCGCGGGGCAAAGAATTGGTTGGTTGCGGCCAACCAAAGGAGCTCGGTTGAGAGGGAGATCAGTTGCTGGCAACGGTCTCCGGTTTCCAGCCGCCGCCCAGGGCCTTGTAGATCGCGACGATGCCGCGGTACAGGTCCACTTCGGCCTGGGCCTGGGTGTCTTCGGCGGCCAGGCGTTCGCGCTGGGCGTCGAGCAGCACGAGGAAGTCCACAGTGCCTTCACGATAGCGAATCTCGGCCAGGTCGGCGGCGGCACGGCTCGATTCACTCTGGCGGATCAGCGAGATCAGCCGTTGTTGGCGCTTGCCGTAGTCACTGAAGGCGTTCTCCGATTCTTCCAGGGCCAGCAGTACTTGCTGTTCGTAGGTCGCCAAGGCGCCGTCCGCCTCGGCGTCGGCACCGCGCAAGCGAGCTCGCACGCTGCCCAGGTCGAAAGCGGCCCAGGTAATGCTCGGGCCCAGCGCCCAGGCGTTGGCGGCCGAGGAGCCGATCTGCGAACCGCGTCCAGCGGTGAAACCGAGGAAACCGCTCAGGCTGACCCGTGGGAACAGGTCGGCCTTGGCCACGCCGATGCGTGCCGTGGCGGCGGCCAGTTGGCGTTCGGCACTGAGAATGTCCGGGCGTCGTTGCAGCAGTTCACCCGGATCGCCGATGGGCAGGGCCTTGGCGATGGCCGGCAACTGTTTCGGGCTCAGATCCACGCTGAGTTTGTCCGGGCGCTCGCCCAGCAACGTGGCGATACGATTGCGTTGGCGCACCTGTTCGGCCTGCAACTGCGGCACGCTGGCTTCCACCGAGGCCAGGCGCGCATCGGCGCGAACCACGTCGAGCTGATCACCGACGCCGGCATCGCGCAGGCTTTCGGTGATCTTGCGCGAATCCTGCTGATTCTTCAGGTTGGCCAAGGCGATCTTTTCCCGCAGCTGAGCGCCGCGCAATTGACCGTAGGCGTCCACCAGTTCGGCGATCATCGTCACCTGCAACTGATAGAGGTCGGCTTCGACCGCCTGCTGATCGGCATCCGTGGCTTCCAGGTTGCGCCGGATGCGTCCGAACAGATCCAGTTCCCAGGCCATGTCCAGGCCCAGGTCGTAACGCTCGGTGTTGACCCGGTCGGTGGTCTGCCCGGGAATCTGGCCCTTGCCCAGGTCGCTGCTGGCACGGCTGGTGATGGTTGGCATGGCGTCATTGCTGGCGTCATCGCGAATCGCCCGGGCGGCCCGCAAGCGGGCGAAGGCCACGCGCAACTCGCGGTTGCCTTCCAGGGATCGGGTCACCAACGCGTTAAGGGTCGGGTCGTCGAACTGCTGCCACCAGATGCCTTCGAACCGGGCACGGTCGAAATTCTTCTGGCCGGCGGCGCCGTCGGTGGCGGTGGTGATATTCGCCGCCTCCGTTTGCGGGGCCTTGTAGTCCGGGCCCACGGCGCAGGCACTCAAGGCCAATACCAGCAAGCTCGGCACGAACGCTTTCAAACTCATTGTTGCGCCTCCAGTTTCAAAGCCCGGGCCGCCTTGCGGGCCTCGCTGCGCTCGACGAAGTTGCGGATCAGTACATAGAACACAGGGGTGAGCAGCAGGCCGAAAAAGGTCACGCCGAGCATCCCGGAGAACACCGCCACACCCATGGCATGGCGCATTTCCGCACCTGCGCCGCTGGAGAACACCAGGGGCACCACGCCCATGATGAAGGCGAAGGAGGTCATCAGGATCGGCCGCAGACGCAGGCGGCACGCTTCGAGGACCGCCGCCAGCGGGTTCATGCCTTCGAGCTGTTTATCCTTGGCGAACTCGACGATCAGGATCGCGTTCTTGCAGGCAAGTCCCACCAGTACGATCAAGCCGATCTGGGTAAAGATGTTGTTGTCGCCGCCGGAGAGAATCACCCCGGTAATGGCCGACAGCAGGGTCATCGGTACGATCAGGATCACCGCCAATGGCAGGCTCCAGCTTTCGTACTGTGCCGCGAGCACCAGGAACGCCAGCAGTACGCAGAGCGGGAACACGAACAGCGCGGTGTTGCCCGAGAGGATCTGCTGGTACGTCAGGTCGGTCCACTCGTACGTCATGCCGTTGGGCAATTCGTCCTTGAGCAGCTTCTCGATGGCTTTTTCCGCCTGGCCGGAGCTGTAGCCTGGGGCGGCGGCACCGTTGATTTCAGCGGTGATGAAGCCGTTGTAGTGCATCACGCGGTCTGGCCCCGAGGTATCGCTGACCTTGATGAAGGTCGCCAGCGGGATCATTTCGCCACGGTTGTTGCGCACCTTGAGCTGGCCGATCTGGTCCGACTCGAGACGGAATTGCTGCTCGGCCTGGACGTTGACCTGGTAGGTGCGACCGAAGCGGTTGAAGTCGTTGGCATACAGCGAACCCAGGTAGATCTGCAGGGTGTCGAAGATGTCGCTGACGGCCACGCCGTGGGTCTTGGCTTTTTCACGGTCGATGGCGGCATCGACCTGGGGCACGTTCACGGTGTAGCTGGTGAACAACCCGGCCAGTTCCGGCACGCTGCGGCTCTTGGTGATGATGTTCATGGTTTCTTTGTACAGCTCGTCGTAGCCCAGGTTGCCCCGGTCTTCGATTTGCAGGCGGAAACCACCGATCGTACCCAGGCCCTGTACCGGCGGTGGCGGGAAGATCGCCATGTAGGCTTCCTGGATCCCGGCGTACTGGCCGTTCAAGGCGCCGGCGATGGCACCGGCCGACATGCTCGGGTCCTTGCGCTCATCGAAAGGCTTGAGGGTCACGAACACGATGCCGGCGTTCGGGCTGTTGGTGAAACCGTTGATCGACAGGCCCGGGAAGGCCACGGCGCTTTCCACGCCCGGTTGCTTGAGGGCCAGGTCGGACATGCGCTTGATCACGTCTTCGGTACGGTCCAGGCTCGCGGCGTCCGGCAGTTGGGCGAAGGCCACCAGGTACTGTTTGTCCTGGCCGGGCACGAAACCGGTCGGGGTGGTGGAGAAACCGAAGAAGGTCAACACCATCAGGCCTGCATAGAGCACCAGGGCGATGCCGCTGCTGCGAATCACTCGAGCGACGGTGCCCACATAACCATGACTGGCGCGCTCGAAGAAACGGTTGAACGGACGGAACAGCCAGCCACCGAAGACCTTGTCCAGGAACTTGGAGAAACGGTCCTTGGGCGCGTCATGGCCCTTGAGCAACACCGCGGCCAAGGCTGGCGACAGGGTCAGGGAGTTGATCGCCGAAATCACCGTGGAGATGGCAATGGTCAGGGCGAACTGTTTATAGAACTGCCCGGTCAGGCCGCTGATGAATGCCGCCGGAACGAACACCGCGCACAGCACCAGGGCGGTGGCGATGATCGGGCCGGTCACTTCGCCCATGGCGCGCTTGGTCGCTTCCACCGGGGTAAGCCCCAGTTCGATGTTTCGCTCGACGTTCTCCACCACCACGATCGCGTCGTCCACCACGATACCGATCGCCAGTACCAGGCCGAACAGCGAGAGGGCGTTCAACGAGAAGCCGAATAGATGCATCACGGCGAACGTACCGATCAGCGATACCGGCACCGCCACCAATGGAATGATCGAGGCGCGCCAGGTCTGCAGGAACAGGATCACCACCAGCACCACGAGAATCAGTGCTTCGAACAGGGTATGTACCACCGCCTCGATGGAACCGCGGACGAAGATCGTCGGGTCATAGACGATGCTGTAGTCCATTCCCGCCGGGAAGCCTTTCTTCAGTTCTTCCATCTTGGCGCGAACGTCGTTGGAGATCTGGATAGCGTTGGAACCCGGGCGCTGGAAGATCGGGATCGCCACTGCCGGCTGGTTGTCCAGCAGCGAACGCAGGGCGTATTGGCTGGAACCCAGTTCGACCCGGGCGATGTCCTTCAGACGAGTGATCTCACCGTTGGCACCGGAACGAATGATGATGTTCTCGAACTCTTCCTCATTTACCAGGCGCCCCTGGGTGTTGATCGACAGCTGGAAAGCCTGGGCATTGGGCGCTGGCGGTGCACCCAGGGCGCCGGCAGCCACCTGGCGGTTCTGTTCACGGATCGCGGTGACCACGTCGGTGGCGGTCAGGTTGCGCGAGGCGGTCTTGTTCGGATCCAACCAGACCCGCAGGGAGTAGTCACCCATGCCGAACAGCTGCACATCACCTATGCCGTCCAGGCGCGCCAGCTCATCCTTGATGTTGAGCAGGGCGTAGTTGGACAGGTAGAGCATGTCGTAGCGTTTGTCCGGCGAGGTCAAGTGCACGACCATGGTCAGGTCGGGCGAGGCCTTGTCCACCGTGATGCCGATCCGGGTCACTTCTTCCGGCAGCTTGGGCTCGGTCCGGGTGACGCGGTTCTGCACCTGCACCTGGGCGTTGTCCAGGTCGGTGCCCAGGGCGAAGGTGATGGTCAGGGTGATCTTGCCGTCAGCGGTGGATTGCGAGGACATGTACAGCATGTTCTCGACACCGGTGATGGCTTGCTCCAGGGGCGCGGCCACGGTTTCGCCGATGACCTTGGGGTTGGCGCCCGGGAAGTTGGCGCGCACGACCACGGTCGGCGGCACGACTTCCGGGTATTCGCTGATCGGCAGTTGGAACAGCGAGATGGCGCCGGCGATCAGGATCAGCAGCGAAAGCACTGCTGCGAAGATCGGCCGCGAAATGAAGAACTGGGAAAATTTCATCTTGGATTCAGTCCCTTAACCGCGTGGGGTCGCAGCGGCCAATTTGCCAGCCGCCCCTGACGCGTCCTTGGATGGCGCGACTTGGGGCAGGTTGCTGGCTTCGAGCGCTTTACGTTGTTGTGCCAGGGCGGCAATGGTTTCGTCGCTGGCCATCGGCACGGTTTCAGGCGTGACCGGTGCGCCCGGACGAGCCCGTTGCAGCCCCTTGACGATGATGGTGTCGTTCTTGCTCAGGCCGCTGCGCACGATACGCAGGCCTTCGATTTTCGGACCCAGTTCAACGGCGCGGTAGGCCGGCTTGTTCTCGGCGTCCATCACCAGCACGAATTTCTTGCCCAGGTCGGTGCCGACGGCTTCGTCGTTGATCAGCACGGCGGCGTAAGTACCGCTGCCCACCAGCTTCAGACGGGCATAGAGGCCTGGGGTGTAGGCGCCGTCCTTGTTGTCGAACACGGCACGACCACGGATGGTGCCGGTCTGCGGATTGACCTGGTTGTCGACGAAGTTCATCTGGCCCTGGTGGGGGTTGCCGTCTTCGTTGGACAGGCCCATGTAGACCGGCGTGGCCTGGCCGCGCTGGCCCTGGCGGGCGAGTTGGGTGTACTTGAGGAAGACACGTTCGTCGGCGTCGAAGTAGGCGTAGACCTTGTCCGTGGAGACCACGCTGGTGAGCGGGGTGACGTCGGCGGTCACCAGGTTGCCGGCGGTGATGGCCGCCCGGCTGACGCGACCGCTGATGGGCGAGGTCACCCGGGTGAAGCTCAGGTTCAGCTTGGCCAGGTCCAGTTGCGCCTGGATGGCCGCGGCGGCGGCGCGGGCTTCTTGGGCGGCGCTGGTGCGCGAGTCTGCCAGTTCGGCGGAAATGGCGTTGCTCAAGCGCAGGCGTTCGCCACGCTGGGCTTCGTTTTCGCTGCGGGTGGCGGTGGCGCGGGCCTGGGCCAGTTGGGCTTCGAGACGACGTACTTCAGCCTGGAAAGGACGCGGGTCGATCTGGAACAACAGGTCGCCTTTCTTGACCAGCGCGCCTTCGGTGAAGGCCACTTCGTCGATCTGCCCGGAAACCCGTGGGCGGATCTCGACGGTTTCCGGCGCTTCAAGGCGTCCGGTGAACTCATCCCATTCGTTGACAGGTTGCTCCAATACCTTGGCCACACTGACTTTGGCCGGCGGCATGGACGCTGCCGTGTCGGGAGTCTTGCCGCAGGCGCTCATCACCAGCATCGCCAGCAGCGCGAGGGGAAAACGCAGTTTTGAAAGTGAATGTTCCATGGATAGCATCCGCCAATGTATTGAGAATGGGCGGATGATGCGTGGCGCAAGGCAGAGGAACGAATCGAATGAAGCAAAGGTAACTATCATTCGGAATGATATAAGCCATCGATGAGGGCTCTAGTTCAGCGATGCTATTCATTCGATGTTGAACTGCATGTGGCGAGGGGATTTATCCCCGCTGGGTTGCGAAGCAACCCTGAATCCAGCCACCGCGTCATCTCAGGTTGGTTGCATCCTGCCTTTGGGGCTGTTGCACAGCCCAGCGATCCCCTCGCCACAGCCTACTGCGGCAAATAGAGGTCATGGATATGCTTGACCGTCCCATCCGCGCGAAGCGCTTCAACCGCCTCGCGCAAATCCTCGACCATTTTGGGCGAGCATTGCTTCGAGCAGGCCAGGTAGAGATCGGCGCTGCTGCCGACCGAGCTCATGAGCAGTTTGCGCTCGGACACCTTCGGCCAGATGTATCGACTCTCCGGTACACCGTTGAACCACGCGTCGATGCGCCCCATCAACAGCATCTGGGCGGGATTGTCGCCGATGGCCAACGGATAGATCTGTTCATCGCTGAAGCCTTCGCTGCGCAGGATATCTTCCTGTGCACTGCCCAGGCCGACGCCAATCTTGCGGTAGGTCTCTTTCGCTTGGGCGAAGCTGCTCACCCGTCGTTCGAGGCTGAAAAAGGCACGTTCCATGGGCATGATCGAGGCAATCCAGGTGAAGCGATCTTCACGAGTTGGGATGCGCGACAGGGGGGTGATCAAGTGGTCATGTTCTTCACTGACATGCTTTTGTGCCCGGGCCCAGGGAAGTACATGGACCTTTACGGTGTACCCGGCCCTGGTCATCGCCGCCACGGCGACATCGCCCACGATTCCGTGACCCCTGGGGTCGTTGACGAACGTCAGCGGCGGTGCGTCGGGAAAGTGCAGTTCAATGACCGGAGATTCGGCGCTCGCCCCATGGCTAGCCAGCAGCGGCAGTAACAGACAAAGCCGGTAAAGCGCTTTGGTTGATGCGTTCAAAACGCGTGTAGTCGGGCTCATGGACGATACTTCAGGCATTGAAAGGGGGGCGCCAATTCCGGCGTACGAGGCGCCGGAAACAACATCTACAGGCCAGCTTTTTTTTATGATGCGGCGCATGATGCAGCGATCCGGCAGGATTCGCCACAACCGTTCCATCCCATCACGTCAGTGCCGCCTTGGTCTGACTGTGTGCTTCTGAAGGTATAGATCATTTGCTCGGCTAAAGCGGCTAATTTGGATGTGTACCTGCACGACGGACCTGCGGTGCATGAGCCTGCCGCGAAAACTCGTCGCTCCCGGTATCGCTTGGACATGGTCTGTAGGGTTTTCTTGCCGCAAGCGCGGCGCTACGATGGCCCAACCTCACACGTTAAGAGGATTCTCGATGAGCCTTTCTCCGTTCCACCTGGCGATTCCGGTCTACGATCTTGCCGCCGCCCGTACGTTCTACCGTGAAGTGTTTGGCCTGGAAGAAGGCCGTTCCAGCAGTCAGTGGGTCGACTTCAATTTCTACGGTCACCAACTGGTGATTCATGAGCAACCCAAGACCGCTTTCCAGGAAAGCGCCCAGAGCAATCCGGTGGACGGGCATGATGTGCCGGTCCCGCACTTTGGTGTTGTTTTGGCTTGGGAGGCGTGGGAGGCACTGGCTGAACGATTGAGATCTTTCGGCACGGAGTTTGTGATTGAACCCTACGTCCGCTTCAAAGGGCAGGTTGGCGAGCAAGCCACGATGTTCCTGTTCGATCCTTGTGGCAATGCCCTTGAATTCAAGGCATTCAAGGATATGAGTCAGCTTTTTGCCAAATGACACGGACAAATCGGAGCCCTCGTGACGAGGGAGCAAGGTGCGTGTAACGGACGGACGGCTGTTTTGTGACTGTATTCATAGGTGGTCACAAGTTGTCATCCCTCGCAGGGATGCGTAAGCTGCTCCCATGAATCAGCCAACATCACCTTCGCCCAGCACTCGCGGCCCAGCCGATCATGACATTCGCGACCAGATTGTCGCGGCGGCCAACGAGCATTTCAGTCAATACGGCTACGCCAAGACCACCGTGTCTGACCTGGCCAAGGCCATCGGCTTTTCCAAGGCGTACATCTACAAGTTCTTCGATTCCAAGCAGGCGATTGGCGAAGCCATTTGCTCCGGTTGTCTTGCGAAGATCGTTGCGGCCGTGGAGGAGGCCATCAGCGAGGAAGGGCTCTCTTCGACCGAGCGCTTTCGCCGCCTGGTCAAGACCCTGATTACCACGGGGATCGACCTGTTCTTCAATGATCGCAAGCTCTACGACATTGCCGCATTCTCCGCGTCGGAGCGCTGGCCCAGCTCCCTGGTGTATGACGCACGGATCAAGCAATTCGTGGTGCAGGTCGTACGGGAAGGGCGCGAAAGCGGTGAGTTCGAACGCAAGACGCCGTTGGATGAAACCGTCGAAGCGATACACCTGACCCTTCGGCCTTTCGTCAATCCTCTATTGCTGCAGTACAGCCTCGATCATGTCGAGGTGGCGCCGACGCTGACCGCCAACCTCATCCTGCGTAGCCTGATGCCCTGAGGGACGGCTGCGACGAGCGGCCGTCCCGATTCAGAAACGACTTCCTTGCCTTCGGATTGTACCTGACCGAGCGGTCTCTTTTTGCCTGTTTAGTGACTATTGACAATAATGGTCACGTGAATAAGTATGGCATCGACTTTCAAGTGATCCTTCTTGCGATGCTTCTGCGGGTTCACGTTCAGGCCGTCGGAGGGCGTCTAAATGACCAGTTTTGCTCAGGTGCTGGCGCAGTTTGATCCGAGCGTGCCGTTCGTTGCTCCAGCCAATTGGCAGCAGGGCCGGACGATCTTCGGTGGTCTTTCGGCGGCGTTGTCGTTGGAAACGGTTCTGCGCGAGCGCCCACAGGGCTTTCCTCCGTTCAAGTCTGCGCAGGTTTCATTCATAGGTCCGGTCACGCAAGCCCAGACATTCGATACAAGCGTGTTGCGCGAAGGGCGATCCGTGACTTCGGTGTCTGTCGACTGCAAGTCGGGCGATGAGCTGGCGTTGCGCACGACCTTGCTGTTCGCTCAGCCACGCGCCAGCAGGATTACCCATGAGGCATGGGGATGCCCGTTGGTGGAGCAGGCGTCGCGGTACGCCACGCTGGCGCTGGACAACACCATTGCGCCTGCCTGCGCCTTCAACTTCGAAATGCGCCCTGCGGGTGGGTCATTGCCGGTGTCCGGGGCTACAGATCCCGAGTTGCTGATGTGGGTTCGTCACCTGGATGCCCAGGGGGTAGACCCGGCGGTGGCTTTGATCGCCCTCGCTGACAGTCTGCCGCCCGCCGCGATGACCTGCTTCACAGAGCCGGCAGCCATCAGCTCGGCTTCCTGGACAATCGATCTGCCGCAGCCCGCCGTGGCCGGCGAATGGTTTCTCATCAGCGCCTTCAGCCAGCAGGCCTCGGAGGGTTACTCCTTGCAAGATATGGAAATCTGGGACGAAAGCGGTCGGCGAGTGCTTTGGGCGCGCCAGACCGTGGCGATTTTTACCTAATAGAAAAACAAACCGTTCCATCCCCCAGCAATTGTTCCTAGAGTCCTAATAATGAAAAGAATCTTGCTCAAGACCCCCATGAGTCTCGCCGTTGCGCTTGCAACGTCCCAAGTGTTTGCCAGCGGCTTCGCGCTGAACGAACAAAGTATCAGTGGGATGGGCGCGGGTTTTGCCGGGCGGTCCTCTTCCGCTGAAGATGCCAGTACTGTCTTCGGCAACCCGGCGGGCATGTCTCGCTTGAAGAAAGAGCAGGTCAGCCTGGGCGCTGCGACACTGTTTACCCAGAGCGATATCAGCCAGACCCGCAGCACTTTCGGTGGCCGAGAGGACGGTGACATGGTGCCGACCACCACGGTGCCGATGGGTTACTACGTCAAGCCGGTGGATGAGCATTGGGCTGTCGGCGTTGGTTTTTATGTGCCATTTGGTTTGATCACCGATTATGGCAGCGACTTTGCCGGGCGTTATTACGGCAATAAAAGCGAAGTGACGACGCTGACTTTCCAGCCTACCGTCAGCTATGCCTTCAACGACAAGGTGTCGATCGGGTTTGGTCCGACCATCAACCGGATCAGCGGTGAGATCTCCGGGATGGTGCCCAATCCCCTCAGTCCCGGCAGCAACGATGGGAAGCTGAAAAGCAACGGCGACGATACGGCGCTCGGCTTCAACGCCGGCATCCTGGTGCAGGCGACGGACCAGACTCGCCTGGGGCTGACTTACCACTCCAAGGTCAGTTACCACCTGGATGCCAAGTCCAAGCTCACGGGTGGCATTTTCAGTGTGTTGGGGGTAAGTGGCCGCAGCTATGACGCGTCGTTGGACGTGGATACTCCGGAGTCAGTGGACATCTCGCTCACTCATCAGCTCAATGACGACTGGACGATGTACCTGGGAAGTACCTGGACGCGCTGGAGCCGCTTCAAGGAGCTGACCATCGAGAACTCCGGCTTGCCTGCGCTGCTGAGCGGCACGCTGGGCACCGTCAGCGAAGAACAGAACTGGCATGACACTTGGGCCCATGCCATCGGTGCCGCGTATAAACTCAACGATCAATGGGTCCTGCGCGCGGGCTTGTCGGTCGACCAGTCGCCCGCCAACAACACCAACCGTGGGCCTCGGATACCAACCGGCGACCGCACGGTGCTCAGCTTCGGTGCCGGCTGGACGCCTGTGGAAGAGGTGACGATCGACGTGGCTTACTCCTACTTGCAGGAAGAGAGCGTGCGCATCAACGAAACCTCGTCGACCCGTGGCGCATACAGTTCCAAATACCGGAACAGTGCCAGCGGTTTTGGTACTTCAGTCAGCTATCGTTTCTAGCGCAATAGGGCGTGTGCCGGGAGCCCTTGCAGCTCCCGGTCCTTCGCCGCATCGCATTCATACCCCCATGACATTCGCCATGAGACGCTGGTGAAATCGGCGTGGCGTGGCCCAGATCAACACCGCGAGTGCCTTGTTGCCGAAGCCGGGCACCACACTCATGCGCCCGGCTTGCAGCGCGCGGATGCCTGCGCGAACCACTGGTTGGGGTTGCATCATCACCATTTTCAGCGCTGGCGTGAGGGTCTGGTTGGCACTCTGCGCAAACCCGGTATCCGACATGCCTGGGCACAGCGCGGTCACGACGACACCGTCGCCCTTGAGTTCCTGGTGCAGCGCCTCGGAGAAGCGAAGCACGTAGGCCTTGGCCGCTGAATAGACCGCGAAATTTTTCACGCCTTGATAGGAAAGCAAGCTGGCGACCTGCAAGATGTGGCCGCGGCGGCGGATGCGCATGTCCTGGGCAAAGAGGCGAGTCATGGTGGTCAGGCTGGCGATGTCCAGATCGATCATTGCCAGGGATTGGTCAATGGCGTGGTCCAGGAACGGGCCCTGCAATCCATGGCCGGCGTTGTTGATGAGCACATCGACTGCAATACCCTGTTGAACCAGTCGCTTGTGCAGGTCGATGACTGCCGGAATCGACGACAGGTCGACTTGTTCGGTGATCACCTCGGTGCCGAAACGCTCGCGCAGTTCTTTTGACAGCGCTTCCAGTTTGTCCAGCCTGCGGGCTACCAGAACGAGGGATTTTCCCTGTGCTGCGTATTGCCGGGCGAACTCCTCGCCAAAGCCGCTTGAAGCGCCCGTGATGAGCACCCAGGAATTCTCGTTGGTTTTCATGTGGCTGGACTCCGGTTGTAAAGATTGAAAATAGTGGTGATTGCCTGATCATCGGCTCGCTACCGGCTGCGGTGGCTGTGGCGCTTGCCAGCCGCCACCGAGGGCTCTGAATGCTGCGACCGCCGCCCGTGCCGATTCCGTCCGGGCTTGTGCCCGGGCATCGGATGCCTGGAGCAGTGTCTGGTCGGCGTTGAGCACATCGATCAGGCTGGCCGTGCCTTTCTGATAGGCAATAAAGGATGATCGACGCGCCTCGCTCAATGACGCTTCGCCTACGGTGAGTGTCGTGGCCTGGGCTTCTCGGTTGACCAAGGCGGAGAAGGCATTCTCGACATCCTCGGTGGCGCGCAACGCGGACTGGCGATAAGCAGCCAGCGCTTCGGCTTCCTGTCCCTTGGCCTGGTCGATCTGGGCGTTGATCCGGCCAAAATCGAACAGCCTCCAGCGCAGTCCCAGCGCGCCCGACGCCTGGCTGGCGCCGCCGGAGAAAAGGTGCCCGGCAGAGACCGCAGTGGCGCTGCCGAGCAACGCGCTGAGGGAAAATTTCGGATAGTACTCAGCGACGGCTTCGCCGATACGGGCATTGGAGGCGGCGAGACGGCGCTCGGCGACGATGAGGTCTGGCCGGCGGCGCAGTAGATCAGCCGGCGTACCCATCTCGCTGATTTGTGGGGGCAGGGGGATGCTACCCGTCTCGGTCAGTTGCGGGCGGTGAGTGCCTGGCGGCGTGCCGAGCATGACATCCAGCGCATTCATGGCGGCGTCCAGCCCGGTTTGCAGGACCGGTACCGTTGCCTGGACCTGGGCAAGCGCGCCTTCGGTCTGGCGGACCTGATAGCTGGCGGCGAGCCCTTTGCTGTAGAGCAACTGGACTTTTTCCAGCAGGTCCTGCTGGGTCTTGACCTGGTGGTTCGCAATATCCAGCCGCGCTTGCAAGCCGCGCAGGGTGATGTAGATGTCAGCGGTCTGCGCGGCCACGGCCAGCCTTGTCGCCGCGGCTCCGGCCTCGGAGGCCTGGTATTCGGCCAATGCAGCTTCGCGTCCGCGTCGCAGGCCGCCAAAGACATCCAGTTCCCAGCTCGCGCCGAGGTCCAGCTCGTAGCTGTTCCCGTACCGATCAAAACCAGGGTTCGAGTTGAGCAATTGGCCCTGCGGCGTCTCGACAGATTGATAGGCGCGTGCGGCCTGGCCACTGATATTTCCCGAGGGCAACAAGGCGGCGTTGGCTGCACCAAGGCCGGCCCGCGCCTGAGCAACGCGCGCCGACGCCTGGGCGAGGTCAAGGTTCTGTTCCAGGGCTTTGGCGATAAAGTCGCTCAGCACCGGGTCGCCAAACCCCTCCCACCAGGTGGTGAGGCTGGCCTGTGTTGTACCGCTCCTTTGCTCGACAGAAGGCTGGCCCAGGAAACGATCCGACAGGACAGCGTTGGGACGCTGATAGTCCGGACCGACCGCGCAGCCGGTCATCAGGCTGGCGCTTACTAAAAAAGCAAGGGGGCGCAGGGGTGGCATTGGAGTTTCCTTGGGGGCGACATTGGTGACCATATTATATTATGGTCACAATCTGTCAATTGGTGATGGAAGGGGGTTTTTGGATCTAAGGCTCAATATTTACTGATCTTCCATAAAAAATTGGCGTTTAGAAATTTCCTGCTGGAATGTGACCATTGACAGTATTGGTCACGAGCGCAAGAATGATTTCCCCATCCTCTGTCCAGTAAAGGGAACCTATGCTCCGGCTCCGACCTGTCACCCTTGCCGCTTGCTTGTTGCCTCTTGTCCTCACGGCGTGCGGCGACTCATCCACTGCCACCGATCCGCGCACGCTTGCTCCTCTGGTGAGGGTTGCGCAGGTGCAGGGTTCCTCCGTCGGCGCTCGCTCTTTCACTGGCGTCGTGGCGGCCCGCGTCCAGAGCGACCTGGGTTTTCGTGTGTCAGGCAAGGTCCTGGAGCGGTTGGTGGATGCCGGTCAGGCGGTCAAGAAAGGCCAGCCGCTGATGCGTCTGGACCCCATCGACCTGGGCTTGCAGGCGCGAGCCCAGCAAGAGGCTGTCACGGCCGCGCGCGCCCGGGCCAAGCAGACCGCGGACGATGAAGCTCGATATCGCGAACTGGTGGCCGCCGGGGCGATTTCGGCGTCGGGCTATGACCAGATCAAAGCCGCCGCCGATACCGCGAAGGCGCAGCTCAGCGCCGCCGAGGCGCAAGCCGACGTGGCCCGCAATGCGTCCGGCTATGCAGTGCTCCTCGCCGACGCCGATGGTGTGGTGATGGAAACGCTCGCCGAGCCGGGGCAAGTCGTCAGTCCGGGTCAACCGGTGGTCCGACTGGCGCGAGCCGGGCAGCGCGAAGCCGTCGTGCAACTGCCCGAGACCCTGCGACCAGCCGTCGGGTCCAGCGCCCAGGCGACGCTGTATGGCAGCACCAGCGGGGCGGTCACCGCCAGGCTCAGACTGCTTTCCGATTCGGCTGACCGGGTGACCCGTACCTTTGAAGCGCGCTATGTCCTGGAGGGCGCCCTGGCTAATGCACCGCTGGGCTCGACCGTCACACTGCGTATCGCCGAGGGCGTGGCCCAGGGGCCGGTGCTGCAAGTGCCGATTGCGGCGCTGTACGACCCCGGCAATGGCACTGGCGTGTGGGTCATCGACGGCGAGCCGGCAAAAGTGACTTGGCGTCCCGTCCAGGTCTTGGGCTTGAGCGACGACGCGGCGCGCGTTGCAGGCCGTCTCAACGTCGGTGAGCGGATTGTCGCCCTGGGTGCACATCTGTTGCGTGAAGGCGAGCCCGTCCGGCTGCTTGCACCGGGCGATGTGAACATCGCGGGGACCCGCCAATGAGCTTCAATCTTTCGGCGCTCGCCGTGCGCGAGCGCGCCATCACGGTATTTCTGATTTTCCTGATCGCCGTCGCCGGGACCTTGGCGTTCTTCAAGCTTGGCCGCGCGGAGGATCCGCCGTTCACGGTCAAGCAACTGACCGTCATTACTGCATGGCCGGGGGCGACGGCGCGGGAGATGCAGGACCAGGTCGCCGAGCCCCTGGAAAAACGCCTGCAGGAGTTGAAATGGTACGACCGCTCGGAAACCTACACTCGTCCCGGCCTGGCTTTCACCATGGTTTCGCTGCTGGACCGCACGCCGCCTTCACAGGTGCAGGAAGAGTTCTACCAGGCGCGCAAGAAGCTCGACGACGAAGCCACCAAGTTGCCGGCGGGGGTGATCGGGCCACTGGTCAACGACGAGTACTCGGACGTGACGTTTGCGCTGTTTGCCCTCAAGGCCAAGGGTGAGCCGCAGCGCCTGCTGGTGCGCGATGCCGAGGTGTTGCGCCAGCGCCTGTTGCATGTGGCGGGGGTGAAGAAGGTCAACATCATCGGCGAACAGGCCGAGCGCATTTTCATTTCCTTTTCCCATGACCGGCTGGCGACCTTGGGGGTCTCCCCCCAGGACATCTTCGCCGCACTGAACAGCCAGAACGTACTGACGCCCGCCGGCTCCATCGAAACCAAAGGGCCACAGGTTTTCCTGCGGGTGGAGGGGGCCTTCGATACCTTGGAGAAAATCCGCGACACGCCGCTGACAATCCAGGGGCGCACGTTGAAGCTCTCGGACGTGGCGACGGTTGAACGTGGCTACGAAGATCCGGCCACCTTCCTGGTGCGCAACAATGGCGAAGAGGCGTTGTTGCTGGGCGTGATCATGCGCGAGGGTTGGAACGGCCTCGATCTGGGCAAGGCGCTCGATGCCGAGACGAGCAAGATCAATGAAGACATGCCGTTGGGCATGACGCTGACCAAGGTGACCGATCAAGCCGTGAACATCGATTCGGCCGTCGGCGAGTTCATGGTCAAATTTTTTGTCGCGCTACTGGTTGTGATGCTCGTGTGCTTTCTCAGCATGGGCTGGCGTGTAGGCGTTGTGGTCGCAGCGGCCGTACCGTTGACACTGGCCATCGTGTTTGTGGTGATGGCGGCTACCGGCAAGAACTTTGACCGCATCACGCTGGGCTCGCTGATTCTGGCCCTCGGGCTGCTGGTGGACGACGCCATCATCGCGATCGAAATGATGGTGGTGAAGATGGAGGAGGGCTACGACCGGATCAAAGCCTCGGCCTATGCCTGGAGTCACACGGCTGCACCGATGCTGTCCGGTACGCTGGTGACGGCGATTGGCTTCATGCCCAACGGGTTTGCCCAATCGACCGCTGGTGAATACACCAGCAACATGTTCTGGATCGTCGGCATCGCCCTGATCGCCTCCTGGGTAGTTGCGGTAGCTTTTACCCCTTACCTGGGGATGAAAATGTTGCCGGACATCAAACCGGTCGAAGGCGGGCATGCCGCCATTTACAACACCCGCCACTACAATCGCTTCCGCCAGGTCCTGGCGCGGGTCATCAGCCACAAATGGCTGGTGGCCGGTACGGTGATCACGCTGTTTGTCGTGGCCGTCCTGGGCATGGGGCTGGTGAAAAAACAGTTCTTTCCGACTTCAGACCGTCCCGAGGTCATGGTCGAGGTGCAAATGCCCTATGGAACTTCCATCGAGCAGACCAGCGCCGCCACGGCCAAGGTCGAAGCCTGGCTGCAAAAACAGGCGGAAGCGAAAATCGTCACCGCCTATATCGGACAGGGCGCGCCGCGTTTCTTCCTGGCAATGGCGCCAGAACTCCCAGATCCTTCGTTCGCCAAGATCGTCGTGCTGACGGACAGCCAGGAGGCACGGGAAACCCTCAAGTTCCGTCTTCGCGAAGCGGTTGCCGCAGGGCTTGCCCCAGAGGCCCGTGTCAGGGCGACCCAGATTGTGTTCGGTCCGTATTCACCGTTTCCGGTGGCCTACCGGGTGATGGGGCCTGATCCGACGAAACTGCGGGAGATTGCCGCACGCGTACAGGACGTCATGCAAGCCAGCCCGATGATGAGGACGGTCAACACCGATTGGGGTCCGCTGGTGCCGACGCTGCATTTCAACCTGGATCAGGATCGCCTGCAGGCGGTCGGACTGACATCCAGTGCCGTCGCCGAGCAACTGCAATTCCTGCTGGCCGGGGTGCCGATCACGGCGGTTCGTGAGGACATCCGTTCGGTGCAGGTCGTTGGTCGAGCCGCCGGTGACATCCGTCTTGACCCCGCCCGGATCGAAGGCTTTACGCTGGTAGGGGCCGCCGGGCAGCGTATCCCGCTGTCCCAGGTCGGCGAGGTGGATGTACGCATGGAGGATCCGATCCTTCGGCGGCGTGATCGTACGCCGACCATCACTGTGCGCGGCGACATCGCCGAAGGCTTGCAGCCACCAGACGTATCGAGCGCGATGCTCGTGCTATTGCAGCCGATCCTCGACACGCTTCCTGACGGCTACCGGATCCAGCAGGCAGGGGCTATCGAGGAATCGGGCAAGGCCAACCAAGCAATCCTGCCCCTGCTGCCGATCATGGTGGCGCTGACGCTGCTGATCATCATTGTCCAGGTGCGTTCGATCTCGGCGATGCTCATGGTGTTCTTAACCGCGCCCTTGGGACTGATTGGCGTGGTGCCTATGCTGCTGATATTCCAACAGCCGTTCGGCATCAATGCCCTGGTCGGCCTGATCGCACTGTCGGGCATCCTGATGCGCAACACGCTGATCCTGATCGGGCAGATCCATCACAACGCCCAAGAAGGGCTGGATCCGTTCAATGCTGTCATCGAAGCCACCGTACAGCGGGCCCGCCCCGTGCTGTTGACGGCGCTGGCGGCGATCCTGGCGTTCATTCCCCTGACGCACTCGGTGTTCTGGGGGACGTTGGCCTACACGCTGATCGGCGGTACGTTCGTCGGCACCCTCATGACCCTGGTGTTCCTGCCGGCAATGTATTCCATCTGGTTCAAGATCCGTCCTGTCCAGCCTGCACCCATGGAAACAGTACGGCTGGTATAAACGAGTGTTCGCGCGTGGCTGCCAGTGTGCGTCCACCGAAAAATGAAGAGGTTCTTATGAGTGCTCCCGAAGGTCAAAAGCGAATCGTCGTCACGGGTGTCGGCATTGTCGGCCCCCTGGGCTGCGGTGTAGAAGAGGTATGGCAGCGGTTGCTGGCCGGCCGCTCCGGCATTCGTATCCTGCCTGGCGATATCACCGAGGGTACCGGTGTGGCCGTGGGCGGCCAGGTGCCGTCGTTGGAGGAAGACGCCAGCGCGGGTTACGACCCCGAACGCGTCATCCCGGTCAAGGATCGCAAGAAAATGGATCGCTTCATCGAGTTTGCGCTGGTGGCCGCCCATGAGGCCCTGGAGCAGGCGGGCTGGCATCCGACTGAAGCCGTCGACCAGGAGCGGAGCGCGACGATCATTTCATCGGGCGTGGGTGGGTTTGGCGCCATTGCCGATGCCGTACGCACCACCGACTCGCGGGGGCCGCGTCGGCTGTCACCGTTCTCTGCGCCGGCGTTTCTCGCCAACATGGCGGCCGGCCACGTGTCCATCCGGCATGGCCTCAAAGGCCCGCTCGGCGCACCGGTAACCGCCTGTGCCGCCGGCGTCCAGGCCATCGGCGATGCAGCCCGGCTGATCCGGAGCGGGGAGGCGGACATTGCTATTTGCGGCGGTACCGAGGCGGCGATCGATCGCGTGACCCTGGGTTGTTTCGCGGCGGCCAGGGCGCTCTCCACCGGTTTTGCCGAACACCCGCAGGAAGCGTCGCGCCCCTTCGACCGTGATCGCGACGGTTTTGTCATGGCCGAAGGCGCGGGGTTGTTGGTGATCGAGTCGCTGGAACACGCGTTGGCGCGTGGGGCCAAGCCCCTGGCGGAACTGGTCGGCTATGGCACCAGCGCCGATGCCTACCACCTGACGGCCGGCCCGGAAGACGGCAACGGCGCCCGCCGCGCAATGGAACAGGCGCTGCGCCAGGCCGCTGTCAGCCCGGCCGACGTGCAGCATATCAATGCCCACGCGACCTCTACCCAGGTCGGCGACAGCGGGGAACTGGCGGCGATTCGTTCGGTGTTCGGCACGGACTCCGGGGTGGCGATTACCTCGACTAAATCGGCTACCGGCCACCTGCTGGGCGCGGCCGGGGGCATTGAAGCCGTTTTCACGGTATTGGCGCTGCGTGACCAGATTGTGCCGCCGACCCTGAACCTGGTTAATCCTGACGAGGCCGCCGCTGGGCTTGATCTGGTTGGTCTGAAGGCCAGGAAGATGCCGATTACCCATGCGCTTTCCAATGGGTTCGGGTTCGGTGGCGTCAATGCCAGTGTGTTGTTTCGTCGTTGGGAGGCTGAGGCTTGAGCATTTGATCTGGTGTCGCCCGCCGCGAAGGGCCATCCCGCGCGGCGTATCACCCGTCACGCCAATTTCGATTTTTCCTTAAGAACTGCAAAACCGCGCCGATACAGCGCGGTAGATCCGATTGTGCGGGCGCTCCAGTGGTGTCCCGCCGAACGATATTCCAGGCGTTCGTGCGCCTGTGCCCTTGTGATTTTTCAGGTTTGACCAGAATCGGACCTCAGGTGATGAACCATGTCAGCCCACGCCAGGACCGAACTGGAAGGCGCCCTTGCCGTCTGCAAAGGTAGTTTTCTTGCCGTTGGTTTTTTCAGTTTTTTCGTCAACTTGCTGATGCTGGTTCCTTCGTTCTACATGTTGCAGGTGTATGACCGCGCGGTAGGCAGCGCCAGCCTGTCGACGCTGTTGATGCTGACGCTGATCATGTTGCTGTTGATGATCACCCTGGGTGGTTTGGAGTGGGTCCGTTCGCGAATCATGGTGCGGATCAGCACTCGCCTGGACACGCTGCTGAGCCAGCGTCTGTTCGACGCCAGTTTCAAGCAGGCGCTCAATACCAGTGGCATGAATGCCACGGCCCAGCCTTTGAGCGACTTGAATGGTTTGCGCCAGTTCCTGACTGGCAACGGCCTGTTTGCATTTTTTGACGCGCCGTGGATCCCGATCTACCTGGCTGTCATGTTCATGTTTCATCCCTGGTACGGCTGGATGGGGGTCGTGAGTGCAGCGTTGCTCGGCGCGCTGGCCTTTGCCAACGAAAAGCTTACCCACTCACCGCTGCAAGCTGCCAACCGCGAACAGGTGGCGGCCACCGCCCTCACCAACAAGAGCTTGCGCAACGCCGAAGTGGTGCAGTCCATGGGCATGCTTGCCAGCCTGCGCCAGCACTGGAGCGGGCGAGCCCACAAGGTTCTTGCGCTGCAAGGCCTGGCCAGTGACCGCGCCGCAACCATGACATCGGTGTCCAGGACATTCCGGCAGATCGTCCAGTCGCTGGTGCTGGGCCTGGGCGCCTATCTGACGATCAATCACGAGATTTCGTCCGGGCTGATGATTGCCGGCTCGATTTTGCTAGGGCGCGCACTGGCGCCCATCGATCAGTTGATCGGCGTATGGAAAGGCTTTCTGGGGGCCCGCTCGCAATATGCCCGGCTGCACGAATTGCTGCTCAAGATTGTCGCCGAGCCTGAACGCATGTCGCTACCGGCACCTGAGGGGGCGATTCGCGTCGAGGGCCTTTCGGCCGGATCCCCCGATGCTCGCAAGCCGATTATTCGCGGCGTGGGCTTTCAGGTCGCCGCGGGTGAAGCAGTGGGCATCATTGGTCCCAGCGGCGCTGGAAAGTCGACCCTGGCCAGGGCACTGCTCGGCGTCTGGCCAAGCCTGGCTGGCACCGTACGCCTGGATGGCGCGGACATCAGCCAATGGCGTAGGGAGGAGTTGGGCCCGTACATTGGCTATCTGCCGCAGGACATCGAGTTGTTCGAGGGCACCATCAGCCAGAACATTTCCCGCTTCGGCCCGGTGAACGCACCTGCCGTGGTCGCTGCCGCGCGCATGGCGGGTGTGCATGAGCTGGTGCTGCAATTGCCCGATGGCTACGACACGGTGATCGGCGCCAATGGCGGTGGATTGTCCGGCGGTCAGCGGCAACGTATCGGCCTGGCGCGCGCCTTGTACGGTGAGCCGCGCCTGGTGGTGCTCGATGAACCCAACTCCAACCTGGATGAGGCCGGCGAAAAAATGCTCGCCGAGGCGCTGCAAAAGCTCAGGCAGAGCAGGGCCACGGTGTTTGTCATTACCCATCGACCTGGGGTATTGGCGCAGGTGGATAAATTGTTGGTGCTCAATCATGGCGAATTGAGTCTGTTCGGGCCGCGGGACCAGGTCCTGGCCCGCTTGCGCGATGCGACGCCCGCGGCCCGCCAGGCTGCCGAGATTCAACCGTAGGAAGCGGATGAGCGATTTCATGCAAAACAGCAAACACTCGTCCACCGCGTTGCTTGTCGATGACACGCCGGTAAGGCGCGTCGGCTACCTCATGCTGCTGGTCACCTTCGGCCTGTTCGGTGGCTGGGCTGCGTTGGCCCCGCTCGACAGCTCGGCACTCGCGCCGGGCGTGGTCACGGTCAAAAGCTACCGCAAGACGGTGCAGCACCTTGAGGGCGGCATCGTGCGCGAACTGCGCGTGCATGATGGTGACCTGGTCAAAACCGGCGATGTGTTGCTGGTGCTCGACAACACCCAGGCCCGTTCGGAAATGGAAACGACGCGCAGCCAGTTGATTGCCGCGCTTCAATTGCAGGCCCGGTTGGAGGCTGAGCGTGACGCATTGCCCGAGCCTCTGGCGGTGCCTGCCCTGGATCCCGCGGACCCACGGGTGCAAGAAGCCCGCGACAGTGAAGCCCGGATCTTCCAGACCCGACGGACCTCGTTGCTGGGCGAAATCGGCTTGCAAGAGAAGACCATCGGACAAATCGAAGAACAGATTCGCGGATTCAAGGCCATCATCGCCAGCAAGCAAGCGCTGGCGGCTTCCTATCAAGAAGAAATAGTCGATTTGCGGGCACTGCTTGCCGAAGGCTACGTGGACAAACAGCGACTGCGCGAGCAGGAGCGCAGCCTCTCTCGCCTGCAAACCGAAATAGCTGAAAGCCAGTCCGAGATAGCGCAAGCGCATGTCCATATCGACGAGGCGCGGTTGAAGATACTGCAGTTGAAAAAGACCTTCGCCAGTGAAGTCGCCGGCCTGTTGGGCGATGCACGGACCAAAGTGTATGAACTGCGCGAGCGACTGGCCACCCTGCAGGACCGCGATCAGCGCACCGATATTCTTGCGCCCGAATCCGGAATGGTCATGGGCATGACGGTCCATACCCTCGGCGCCGTGGTCAGCCCAGGCACTGCGCTGCTGGATATCGTTCCGGCCAACGAAGAGCTGATCATCGAGGCGCAGGTGTCGCCGATGGACATCGACCGCATCGCGTTGGGCAAGCTGGCGGACATTCGCTTCAGCGCGTTCAAGAGCAGTACCACGCCTGTCATCGAGGGGCAACTGGTGCAGATTTCCGCCGACCGTCTGATCAACAAGGACACAGGCACGGCTTATTACCTGGCACGCGTGGCCTTGACGGACAAAGGGCGCCAGGCATTGGGCAACCTTACCCTGGTGCCGGGAATGCCGGTCGAAGTGCTGGTCAATACGGGCGCGCGGACGCTGTTGCAATACTTGATACAGCCGGCGAGCAATGTGTTCGCCCGTTCGTTGATCGAGGACTGAGATGAAGTTCCTGATCACGATGTGCCTGGCCCTCCTGCCGCTGGGAGCGCTCGCTGACGATACGTATATCGACCTGTGGCAACTGCACCAGGAAGCGCAGGGTGCTGATCCGCGTGTCCTGCGGGCACAAGCCCTGGTTCGAAGCGGCGAGGGCAAGGAACGCGCGGCCTTTGGTCAACTATTGCCACAGCTCAACGCCAGCGGCAGTGTCAACCGCAGCCGGCGCGACGACGACCTGGACCGTATCCAGTACAACGGCAAACGCATGGCCGTGATGCTCAATCAGGTGATCTACGATCCCCAGGTCTGGCGCAGTTACCAGAAGTACCTTGAGTTGGCCCGGCAGAGTGGCTACGAGTCGGTCGATACGCGGGTGCAGGCCAGCATTGATTTGTCCGAGCGTTATTTCGCCGTTCTTGCTGCGGAGGACGAGTTGTCGCTGGTGCGCAGCGAGCTGGAGGCGACCGAGCGTAACCTCAAGCGAGTCAAGGCCTTGTACGCGCGGCAGATGGCGATGGTGACCGACACACTCGACCTTGAGGCGCGAGTGGATGCGCTCAAGGCTGACGAGATCGAAGCCAGCAACAAAGTCCTGGCCAGTCGTGAAGCGATTTCCGAACTGCTGGGGCGCGATGTCAGCGAGCGGTTCAAGCGCATCGGCGACAATCCAGCCTTCATCCTGCCAGCGCAAGCGCAGGACTACTGGGTGCAGACGGCGCTCGACAGCAACCCGGCGCTGCACGCCCGGGAGCACAGTGTCCTCGCCGCCGAGGCGGCCATCGCTGAAAACAAGGCAGGGCATCTTCCCCGGCTGGGCCTGAATTTGACGGCGCAACGCAGTGACATTGGCTATGAAGGCGCCGTGACGCCTCGCTCGGACAACCTCGTTGCCTCCCTGGATTTACAGATGCCGCTCTACAGCGGCGGTTCCACCCGTGCCCGGGTATCGAGTTCCGAAAGTGACAAGGAAGCCGCCCAGCAGGAGCTGGAAGCCTTGCGTCGCCAGGTCATCAAGGAAACCCGCACTGCTTATCTCGGCATGACGGCCGAGCTCAGCCGGATCAAGGCTACACGGCGTGCGCTGGAGTCGGCTGAAAAGTCTCGGGTCGCCACGGAAAAAGCCTTCGGCTATGGCGTCAAGAATGCGGTCGATGTACTGGACAGTATCAAGGACGAGTTTCGTGCGCGGCGTGATTTTTATCAGTCCCAATACAAGTTCGTGACCAGCTTGCTGGTGCTGCATCGCTGGAGCGGAAGATTGGGAGATGGGGATATTCGCCGGGCCAATGAGTGGTTGGTTGCGCCATAGCTGGTTGGATTCAAGCTTGAAGCTAGTGGCTATATGATGTCACTTTTTCTGTTTCTAATGCAAAATAACCCATTGTAGCGGCCGCATTTCGGAAGGCCGCAGATTGCTCACAGGAGATTTCATATGCCCACTCCGGTTGGTTATTCATACACTTCGTCGGCAACGCTGACCGGCAATGCACAAGTCGACAGCTTGCTGGTTGGTACCTATTGGATGGGCAATACCTGGAGTACCGGTACGTTCACCACACCCCTGACGTACAGTTTCATGACTGAGACTTCGCGTTTTGCCCGCTACTACAGCAGTGACAATGAGTATGAGGCCAGCTACGTCCTGACGTCAGCCCAGCAAAGTGGTATTACCAGTGCGCTCGACCTGTGGGGCTCGGTTGCCAATATCAAATTCACCCAGGTCAGTGAATCCACCACCACCGTAGGCGACCTGCGGTTCGGCGGCTATCTGAATATGGAGAGCGACACCGCAGCCTGGGGCTATTTCCCTGCCGATACCCCCAGCGGCGGTGATGTCTGGCTCGGGCCAGTGACGAACAACCCAACCCCGGACAAGGGCACTTACGACTACCTGGTTTTTATGCATGAGATCGGCCATGCACTTGGTCTCAAGCATCCGTTCTCCCAAAGTCTGTCGAACACCACGGTGCTTGCAGCTCAGTTCGATGACGTTCGCAATACGATCATGAGTTACAACACCTCGTATTCTTATGAGCCCACCACTCCCATGGTGCTGGATATTGCCGCCATCCAAAGTCTCTATGGGGCCAACACTCAATGGCAGACTGGCAATAACACGTATCGCTGGGAGCCCAGCCAATCGGTTTTCGAGACGATCTGGGACGCGGGTGGTATTGACACGATCGACGCGAGCAATCAGCTGGCAGCGGTCCGCATCAACCTGAATGAAGGCCAGTTCAGTAAGATCGGCCAATCGTTTCTGGAGCTCGACACTCAAACGGCCTTCAGCGAAGGATTGGCGATCGCCTACGGTGCCAAAATTGAAAACGCATTCGGCTCGGCCAATGACGACACACTGATCGGCAATGCATTGGCCAACGTTCTGAACGGTCGCGCGGGCGAGGATACGATGATCGGCGGGGCTGGCAACGACACTTACGTCGTCGATAACATCGGTGACAGCGTGCAGGAAAGCAGCACCTTGGCCAGCGAAATCGATGCTGTCATTTCGTCCGTCAGCTACGTCCTGGGTGCCAACATCGAGACGTTGAGGCTGGGCGCAAGCGCCAATATCAACGGCACGGGCAACACGTTGAACAATCGCATCGACGGTAACGCCGGCGCCAATACCCTGGATGGCGGCAGCGGTATCGATAACTTGACTGGTGGTGCAGGCAATGACACTTACGTGGTCGACAACCTCAAGGATGTCGTCAGCGAAACCAGCGCCCTGGCCAGCGAAATCGACACCGTGCGCTCTTCAGTGAGCTGGACGCTGGGCGCCAACGTGGAAAACCTGATCCTGGCCGGTTCCGCCCCTATTAACGGCATTGGCAATGCCCTGAACAATGTGCTGACTGGTAACGCCGCCAACAACGTGCTGAACGGTGGAGTCGGACAGGACACACTGATCGGTGGCGCGGGGAATGACACCTACTTGGTCGACGACCTCAAGGATATTGTCAGCGAAACCAGCACCCTGGCTGGCGAAACCGATACCGTGCGTTCCTCACTGAAATGGAGCCTGGGCGCCAATCTGGAGAACCTCACGTTGACCGGCAGCGCTCACCTCAATGGCGGTGGTAACGCCCTGAACAACGTGCTGATCGGCAACGATGGCAACAACGTGCTGAGCGGTTGGGGGGGCAGCGACACGTTGGACGGCGGTAGCGGTATCGACACGCTTGTTGGTGGTACCGGCAACGACACTTATGTGGTCGACAACCTCAAGGATATCGTCAGCGAAACCAGCACCCTGGCCGGTGAAATCGATACCGTGCGCTCCTCACTGAAATGGAGCCTGGGCGCCAACCTGGAGAACCTCACGCTGACCGGCAGCGCTCACCTCAATGGCGGCGGTAACGCCCTGAACAACGTACTGATCGGCAACGACGGCAACAACGTGCTGAGCGGTTGGGGGGGCAGCGACACGTTGGACGGCGGCAGCGGTATCGACACGCTTGTTGGTGGTACCGGCAACGACACTTATGTGGTCGACAACCTCAAGGATATCGTCAGCGAAACCAGCACCCTGGCCGGTGAAATCGATACCGTGCGCTCCTCACTGAAATGGAGCCTGGGCGCCAATCTGGAGAACCTCACGCTGACCGGCAGCGCTCACCTCAAGGGCGGCGGTAACGCCCTGGACAACGTGCTGATCGGCAACGACGGCAACAACGTGCTGAGCGGTTGGGGGGGCAATGACACACTGAGCGGCGGTCTGGGCATTGACAGCCTCACCGGTGGAGCTGGAAGCGACCGCTTTGTCTTTAATACGCTGGGTGAGCTGGGCATGGGGTCCACCCGTGACACCATTTCCGACTTCAGCAGCCTACAGGGCGACAAGTTGGATCTGTCGAAACTCGATGCCAATCTCTTGACCTCGTTTGCCGACACGTTCAGCTTCGTAAATTCGAATGACTTCACGGCAGCAGGACAACTGCGCTTCGTCGATCAGGTGCTGTACGGCAACGTCAATGGCGATCTGGGCGCGGATTTTGAAATCCAACTGGTGGGTGTCAATACCCTTAATGTCACCGATCTGATCGCCTGATAGAGCAGTTCGGGGGGGCGAGGGAATGATCAGGGCCCTGAACCATTGAGCGCTCAGTGTCCCGACGGGCGCTCACTCAAGACAACCATGAACCCCATGGCGAGGAAGCACGCCCCCTCGCCACCTGTTTTGTCTTCTGCCTAATCAGTTCATTGATTTCATGAGCGCTGATCTATTTAAGCGCCGGGAGAAACGCTGGCCGCATCATCAACATCGGCTCTATCCTTGGTGTCGTGCCGGTTCCTTATGCTGCCCTCTATTCAGCCAGCAAGCATGCGGTGGGAGGTTATTCTCAAGCGCTGGATCCCGAATTGCGTACACACGGCATCAGGGGCACGGTCGTCGAGCCCGGCTATACCAAGACTCGATTTGAGAGCAACACCCTCCAACCCCACGCTAGACTCGACGTGTACGAAGACGTTCGGGTAAAAGTGACGAAAGTGGTGAGCCAGGCCATGGCTCCGGCGCACTTGCTGGACACGGGCATTCGCAGAGCGCTGCAGCTCGAACCAGATGGCCTGCTCAGGCACGCTGACAGCGATGACCATCCGTTTGAACGAACAGGACAAAAACCATGACCTTCAAAGCGCTGCTCACGACCAAAACCGGCGAAGCGATCTCGACCCAGCTGGTTGACTTCAAGGACGAGGACCTGATGCCCGGTGATGTCACTGTCGCGATCGAGTTCTCGACCGTGAACTACAAGGACGCCATGGCCCTCAGCGGACGCTCCCCCGTCATTCGCCAGTTTCCGCTGATTCCGGGCATCGACTTCGCCGGTATCGTCGAGACGTCCAGCCACCCGGGGTTCGAGGCCAGCGACCGTGTGCTGGTCAACGGCTGGGGGCTGAGCCAGACCCACCACGGGGGCTTTGCGCAGAAGGCGCGGGTGAGCGGTGACTGGCTGGTAAAGATCCCGGAAGTATTCTCGACCCAGGCGGCCATGGCCATCGGCACCGCGGGCTACACGGCGATGCTCAGCGTCCTGGCATTGGAGCATGGCGGGCTGACCCCTGATCGAGGCGATATCCTGGTCACCGGCGCCAGCGGTGGCGCCGGCTCGGTGGCTATCGCACTGCTGTCGGGCCTGGGTTATCGAGTGATCGCCTCGACCGGACGACTAGAGGAGGGTGACTACCTGCGCGACCTTGGTGCGACGCAGGTTATCGACCGCAACACCTTGTCGCAGCCGGGCGCACCGATCGCCAAGGAACGCTGGGCTGGCGTCATTGATTCGGTGGGCAGTCACACCCTGGCCAATGCTTTGGCACAGACCCAATATCGCGGTGTTGTCGCTGCCTTCGGCCTGGCTCAGGGCGCGGATCTGCCTGGCTCGGTGCTGCCCTTCATCCTGCGCAACGTGACCCTGGCCGGTATCGATTCGGTCAACGCTCCGCAAGCGGTGCGCCTGCAGGCATGGTCGCGACTCGCCCAGGACCTTGATTTGAGCAAGCTGACCCGCACCACCCAGATGGTTGGCTTGGCAGAGGTGCCGGCCGTTGCCGCTCGGGTACTGGAAGGCAAGGTGCGCGGGCGCACTGTCGTGGACGTGAATGCATGAGCAACCACTTGTGGACCACCACGTGGATGTCACGCTCGCGCAGGTATCGGGTCAGCACAGTGCGGTCGGCGTCGCTCCAGTCGATGTCCTGTTGGACGAACCAGCCGTCGACAAAGGCGCCGAATTCGCCGCACAGCTAGATGAACTCATTGGCCAGCGACAGCACGCGTAGGTCCGGGTTTCTATGCGTTATCGGTCTGGTCGATGGTGATCGGTGTCGTGGCTGACCAGATCGTCTCCACGCTCCAGACCCAGCAGGATCCCACGACGTTTATCTAGGGCCTGTCCGACACGTTGTCGGCTCGCACCTGACTCAGGTCTCATCCCCGCAGCGCTGCTGGTTGGCGTGTTCCTCGCGGCGCGACTGCGCAAGGCGGCGCCGCAGCGGTATTGGGTGCTGGGTAGTCACAAGCTATAGGAGCGGCGCAGTATCGATGACGCATGAAAAGGATAAGGCTAAGCTCATTGGATTCCCGCGTTCCAGAGCCCCGGCGGCCGGTGTGCCAGGCTGGACCTAAATAGCAGAGGAGTCTTGCGATGGCGCTTGCACGAGCGTTGGCATTCGATGTGTTCGGTACGGTGGTTGACTGGCATTCAGGCATCGCACGTGAGGCGAGTCCATTCGTGTCGACCTACCTGCCCGCTGTCAGTCCCGCGGAATTCGCCATGCAATGGCGCCGGTTGTATGCGCCAGCGTTGCGCGATTGCATCAAGGGGCATGGAGGCTTTGTTGTCCTGGACACATTGCACTACGAGACGCTGGTCCAGTTGTTGACGGCTTATGGCCTGGAAGTCGACCAGGTTGACTCCGGGGTATTGCACACGCTTGCCCATGCCTGGCGTCGCCTGGACCCTTGGCCTGACGTGGCCGAGGGCCTGGCCCTGCTGCGTCGGCGCTTTACGGTGGTGACCTTGTCCAATGCCAATGTGGCCTTGATGATCGCTATGAACCGCTACAACGGTTTGCAATGGGACGCGCTACTGGGAGCGGAGTTCGCGCAAACCTACAAACCGGATCCTGCGGCGTACCTGTCCACGGCCAGGGCATTGGACATCAAGCCCGCTGAACTCTGCCTGGTGGCCTGCCACCACAGCGATCTTGCGGCAGCCAGGGATTGCGGCCTGATGACGGCCTATATCGACCGGCCCATGGAGTATGGCGGAGCGCCCGCACCCGATGCAGCCCAAGCCCAGGATTGGGATTGGCAGGCCGATGGTTTCATCGATCTTGAACATAAGCTCTAGTTGCTTGAGGGGCTGCTCAAGCGGAATCGGGAGCAGCGCGCGCTTGAGCCTGGATGCGAACGACATGACCCCCCTAAAGGTGGTAGCGCGATTGCACCCATTGTTGGATTTGTTCCAACGCTTTGCTGGGGGGCCAGGGAGCTGTCCGTTTCAATGAGGCGTGTCTTATTGGCAAGCACATCGTCCCGGATCACATGACGGAACCAGTTGGAAAAATCGCCGGCCTTCATATGTTCGCCAAGGGCCAGATCTGTCAGTTGCATCGAGAGGGACAAAAACTCTGTCAGGTTCGCGGCACTTTTGCCTAAGGCAGGAAAGTGAAACGCATGCCATGGGCCTACATTTCCCGAGACGTACTTGCCGCTGTGACGATGGTGCTTCTGGTCTGGCTGGACCTGGTCGAGCAACATCACTTGTTCGCCTTCTCGTATATTCCACAGGCAGGCATGTTCAAGGCCTGGTGGGCGCTCTGGAAAGGCGGGCCTGCTTTGCTGTATGCGGTAGGCGAACTGTTCGACCAGTTCCCGGGCAGTGCTGCCGAACGTTACCAGCACGTCAGCCTCCTCAAGCAGCGCCGGGCATACCTGATCGAAGTTCAGGGCAACGATGATTGCCCCCACGTTTCCGAGAAAGCCGGGTGGCCAACTGGCACAGTGGGGAAGCATGTAGTGGGCTTCGTCCACGATCAGCCAATAGGGGCGGCCCGAAACGTTGCGAAGATGATGGATTGCGGGCAATAGCTCGCCAAACAGTTGCACACGCGCCGCCGGATCCAGGGCCAGGGCGCTGACCACAACGTTAAGCCGCGCCTGTAGAAGCAGTTGCACCGACTCCTCGGTCGTCGGGGGTACAGTCAGGCCACCCACCGTTACCGCGTCGTCAAGGGTCAGATAGTCGCCTTCCGGATCAATGATGCAGAAATCCTGGCGAGCCTGGACCATTCGTTCTGTCAGCCAGGTAATGAAACTGGATTTGCCGGAGCCCGAATTGCCAACGACCAGCAACACCGACTCCGCAGGCAGCCAGGCTTTGTTCGCATCAACGGTCTGGCCCAACAGGATCCCGGTGCGCTCGATGGACACCAACGCGGCGTCTTTTTCCAACAGCATCTCCACCAGCTCGCAGACCCCGCGGCCATGGTCCTGGCTGAGGCACACGTCTGCGCTGGACTTTATCGACGCAATGGCATTGTTCACGGCCGCGGCGCAGCCACAGATCGATAAAAAAGCGTGGTCGTTTTCCGCATCACCCACGCCCACCACGTTGAGCTCGCAGATCCCCAGTCTTCGCAGGGCAGCACTCAGGCCTGACGCTTTGTTCACACAAGGGGGCAAGATCATGATCGCATCCTTGTTGAACGTCATCTGCCACTCCAGGCCAAGCTCGCGGATGCTGCTGAGCACCGTGTTTTCAAACAGACGCCACGTGGCGATGACTGATCGGCCGATCGACAACGGCGAGACCCCCTTGTCACGTAGGCTGGCAACCAGTTCGGTCGAAGCCGGATCGGCGATGAGTTCCTCGGTGTCGGTGATAGGGTCGTACAACAGCGCGCCGTTTTCGACGATCACCAGGTCAAACAGATCAAGGTTTGGAAACTGGTGCTTGAGCGCTTGCAGTTCCCGGCCGGTCACCAGCAGTAACTTGCGGCCGCTCTCTTTGAGGCGCGTGAGCGCTGCACAGACCTGCGGCGGGACATTGCCGTTTTCGGCAATGGTCCCGTCAAAATCCATTGCCAAGGCTAAGAAGTGCATACTCTCTCCAGGCTCGGTTTAATCGGATTTCGTCCAGCCAGGACTCTGCTCGCGAACCAGAGAATGAAATCATTCCTGTTCTGCATGTTGTCACCGATGCAGCGACAGGCCAGGCATGCCGTTCCCTGCAAATGCGCCATTTTCCGCCAGGAACGTCGCGATCAGGCCGGTGCTGTCGAGCACTTGCAAGTGTTGCGTGACGCAGTCGGGCGGCAGGCGAAACGGCGCAACGGTGTCTGTAATCGCGATGCGTTCAAAGATCGGCGGGTCGAACAGTTGACTGCCAGTGGTAAACAAACCATGGGTGGCTGCGGCGAACAAACGTGTGGCGCCGGCCTTCTGACAAGCCAGGCCTGCACGTTTGAGCGTGTCCCCGGTGCTGATCAGGTCATCGAAAACAATGGCGGTCTTGCCGGCAACATCGCCAAGCAGCAGGCTGCCCGTGAGCGTGTTCTGGGTACGGTGCTTTTCCATCAAGGCGCTGCCGACCGTACGTCCCAGTTGCCACTCCAGGGCCTGGCGAAAGTGTTCGGCGCGCTTGGTCCCCCCTGAGTCTGGAGACACTACCACCACGGCGGCGTCGCCGACTTGTGTGGCGAAATGCTCGGCGAACAATTGCGCGCACTGAAGGTTCCATGCAGGCAGGCGAAAGGCGTTATCGAACGCGGCTGGATTGTGCACGTCCAGGGTCAGCAGGCGATCGACGCCACTGGCTTCGAAAAACGACGCCACGTAGCGAGTGATGGTCGGGTCTTGAGGCTGGCTGCGGCGGTCCTTGCGCCCGTAGCAGAGGTAAGGGCAAACCACCTGCACCTGGCGTGCGCCGGCATCCTTGAGGGCGCCGCAAAAAAACAGCAGGCGACACAGTTTATCGTTGGCGCTCTGCCGGCCATCGCCATACAAGGAATGGAAGACTACGACCTCGCGCCCGTTTACCGGATCCAACGGGCGGCATTTGTGTTCGCCGTCTTCATAGTCACGTTCCTCATGGCGGGCCAACGGACAGCCAAGCCGATGAGCCACGCGAGCGGCATAGTGTTCGCAACCTTGCAGGGCAAAAAGAAGCGGGGGCAGGGTGAGCATGCAAGACTCCTCTGAGGCTGCCGGCAAGGCGCCTCATTTCAGTGGCACGTATCCCTGTGCATTTTTGCCATTGCGAGCCAGCCTGGCCCGCCGGTCTTGATCGAGCGCATCCTCAACGGGCCGCGCCATGGCGCACCACTTCAATGCAATACTCCTCTTCGAAGGGCGGCACGTGGCATTCGACGATGTCATCGGCGGCGACCTGCAAATGTATGCCAACGATGTTGGCCCGAATCGGTTGCTGGCAGATATGCCGGTCCACCAGTACGGCGGTATGGACGCGACGAGCCCCCAGTTGCGCCAGGTACGCGCAAGTGCGCAAGAGCGAATGACCTTCGAAGAGCACATCGTCGACCACCAGCAAGGTGGTATTGGCCAGGTCGAGACCGCCCAGGGCCGGGTTTTCGGTCAATTGGGTGTAGGTATGCAGCACTTGCAGGTCGTCGGCGTAGCGCTTGACCCGCAGAGGGTAAAGGGGCAATTGCGGCTGGCCGGTCCGATGCGCAATGTACTCGCGCAACCGTTGAGCCAGCGGTTCGCCCCGGCGCTGGATACCAATCAGTGCTGCGTGGGTCGGGGGCAGGAGGGGCGCGGCCTTGCGCGCCATTACCTGCAGCACGTCATCCAGCTCGTTGCTGTCATACAGGCGCACTCGCTGACTGGCCAATAGGATCGTCATCGCCTTTCTCCTGTCCGTAAAACCGTGGGTTATGTACCCAAGGTAATCCGGTGGCCACTGACAAGATTGACATTGATCAATCGCGGTCCAAACAAAGGCCGGTGATTGACGAGGGCGAACCGCCAACCCGTCCCGACACGCATGCGTCGTTGAATGCCTGGTCGACGAAAGTAATTGATATATGTCAACGCCACGGTTGCCCTGACAGAGGATGGTGAATCTACAACAAAGGTGCCCGTTGCAGCGGCAGATACGACAGTGGCCCGCGGTGGCAGGCAGTGACAAACGTGCAAGCTCCATGGAGTCCGATCATGAGCCAATATCAACGGTTATTGCTGATCATCAACCCGGCCCTGCGCCACTCCCATGCCCTGGGACACGCTGCGGCCCTGGCCAAGGCCTGCGGTGCGAGCCTGCACGTCGCCGCCTTGATCCCTTCCTGGAAACTGTTGTCACTGCTCGAAGAAGGCGACCGGGAACAGGCGCGCGAAGGCTACCTGCAAGACCATCGCGATTGGCTCAAGAGCCAGGCGAATCACCTGCGCGGCAGAGGCATCGACGTGACGACGGAGGTGACCTGGGCTGATGACATGCAGCAAGACATTCTCGATCACGTCGCCGAGATGCAGCCAGACCTGCTGATCAAGCAGGTGCAGCACGAGTCAGCGTTCAAGCGGGCTTTTTTCACCCCCCTGGACTGGCGCTTGCTGCGCCATTGCCCGGTACCGGTGTACCTGATGGGAGAAAGCGACCGTCCTTTGCCCCGCAAGGTCGTGGCGGCGGTCGATGCGTCCAGTACCCTGGCGCAGGACAACGAGCTCAATGAACGGATCATCCAGCAGGCATGCGGACTCGCCATCCAATGCGATGCCGAGTTGCACTTGCTGTACGCCTGCGACATCTCGATGGTGTACATGGGCGATATGGGCGGCGGCGGTCTGGCGCTCTCGGACCTTGGCGAGCAGTTGCGCAAAGAACATGAAAAGTCCTTTTTCGATCTGGCTGACCGATATGGCGTGGCCGCTGACCGACGTCACTTCATTGAAGGACACCCTGTCGCGGTGCTGAATGCGTTCGCCGATGAGCAGCATATGGATGTGATTGTGATGGGCAGGGTCCAGTCCCATGGCCTGGAAAAGCTTTTGGGTAGCACGACCGAACATACCCTGTACCAGGTAACTTGCAGCATCCTGGCCATCTAGCGCGATCAGGATCGTCCATAACGAAGCGACATCATTGCCTCAGGAGGTTCCCATGATTCAGAGCCCCTCATTGCAAACCACTTTGCCGAACCGCGCCGAGGCCGGTCGGCGACTGGTGGAGCCCTTGCTCAAATACGCCAACCGGCCTGACGCTGTCATCCTGGCCTTGCCCCGTGGCGGCGTCCCGGTGGCTTATGAAGTGGCGACGGCCCTGAACGTTCGCCTGGACCTGATGCTGGTGCGCAAGCTTGGTGTCCCGTCGCACCCGGAGTTTGCCATGGGCGCCATTGCCAGCGCAGGCATACAAATCCTCAACGACGAGGCGCTGCGGGTGCACCCGATCGACCGCGCCAGTTTCGAGGCCGTCGTCGCCCGGGAAACGCAGGAATTGTTGCGGCGCGAACAGGTGTATCGGGGTAATCGCCCGCCGTTGCAGCTCAAGGACCAGGTCGTGATCCTGATCGACGATGGCCTGGCAACTGGGTCCTCCATGATGGCCGCGGTCCATGCGGTACGCCTGCAGTCCCCGGCGCGCATTGTTGTCGCGGTGCCGGTTGCTCCCCTGGAAACGGTCGAGGCGTTGCGCAGTGAAGTGAATGAAGTGATTTGCCCGCTCATTCCCGAGTGGATGATGTCGATCGGTTATTGGTATTTGGATTTTGCCCAGACGTCGGACGCAGAAGTCATTGAGCTCATGCGCCAGGCCTGGCAGCGGGAAGCGGCGAGCGGTTGCGCGACGGAGCATCCTGATGCTTGAACCTCAATCTCGATCCATCGACCTGCCAGGCGTCGAGTTATCGGCCGACTTGCGTTTGCCGGTGAACACCCGCGCCCTGGTGATCTTCGTCCATGGCAGCGGCAGTGGTCGTACCAGCCCACGCAATCAATACGTGGCCGATGTCCTGGCCCGTCGTGGCCTGGGGTCGCTGTTGTTCGACCTGCTCACCGGACCGGAGCAGCGCATGGACAATCTGACCGGGGAGTTGCGTTTCGATATTCCCTTGTTGGCCAAGCGCCTGATCCAGGTGATTGACTGGGCCCGCCGCGACCCTGAACTGCGCGCGCTGCGGATCGGTCTGTTTGGCGCCAGCACTGGTGCAGCTGCGGCGCTGGTGGCGGCTGCCGAGCGCGCGGATGCGGTCGCGGCAGTGGTCAGCCGGGGAGGGCGAACCGACCTGGCGGGGCCGGCGTTGGTCAGGGTGGAGGCGCCGACCTTGCAGATTGTCGGTGCACAAGACCCACTGGTGTTGGGTTTGAATGACCAGATTCGCCGGGTCCTTCGGTGTGAGCAGGCATTGGAAGTCGTGGCGGGTGCCACGCATCTTTTCGAAGAGCCCGGCACCTTGGAGGAAGTCGCCAGGCTTACCGGCGACTGGTTTGAGAAATACCTGCTGGTTTCCAAGCCCACAACAAATTGCCTACCTCCTCATACGCCAAACGGATAGGTTTCGTCCTCCGGTTCCAGTTGCTGGTTTTGCGGCAGGGGCAGCGCCGTGACCGGCCTGGTTTGCTCGAACCAGATCATGGCATCGAATTGTTCGGTCAGTACCGACTCGAAGTAGTGACTGAAACGCTCGCTCTCGGGGCGGTAAATCACCCCGATGGCCCGTTCCAGCAAAGGGGTGGACAACACGCGTCGCAGTTCTTTTCGCTGCGGATCTCGCCAATCGGTCAGGGACGCCGCAACCCCGGCTTTGAGGAACTGATGTTCCCAGCTGTCCGGTCGGGAAGGGCGAATGTCCTTGATCCGCATCTCTCCGTCCCAGTCATCGGCGGCAGCCACCTGGCCTCTGTCGGTAGCCATGCCGATCAAGACGGCGTCGCGCCCATAGGTGCTACGGCACAGTTGGCCGATGTTGAACTGCCCCTTCCAACCCATTTCCGTGGCGCCTGCATTGCCGATATGGGAGTTGTGCGCCCAAACCACCGCCTTGGCGTGCGGCCCCCGATGTTCGAGTAAGGCACGCAACGTCTCGAACATGTGTCGGTCCCGCAGGTTCCAGGAGAGCGCCGATCCTCGATAAACCGCGCGGTAATACTGTTCCGCCGCCACCACCACCTTGGCGTTCTGCGTCGCGTTGAAGAACGCTTCGTCGTCGCGGATGAGCCCGGCCAATTGCTCGGCCAGCATGACGTTGAGCTGCTCGACCACCGCTTGTTCGCAGGGCATCACACCGTCGCGCTCGACAAAATGACCATACAACGCGGGATCATCCTGCCACGGAGTCAAGCAACCATAGCGTCGCCGGGCTTCATGGGCCAGGTGTGGGTCGACCCGTTCCAAATAGCCCAGGACTTCATGAATGGAATTGCGCAGGCTGTAGACGTCCAGGCCACGGAACTCGACTCGTTGTTCGGCAGCCAGCGGATGATTGTGTCCATGCAGCCAACGGGTGAAAGCCTTGACTTCGCTGTTGCGCCACATCCAGGTCGGGAACCTGCTGAAGATGTGGCGTTTCCACGCCGAATGCGCCAGCCCCCGGACGTACTGGTCGACATGACCGGCATCCGGCCAGTCGGCTTCAACCGCCACGATATTGAATCCGTGACGCTCGATCAGCCGTTGGGTAATCGCCGCCCTGGCTAGATAGAATTCGTGGGTTCCATGGCTCGCCTCGCCGATCAACACCACGCGCGCGTCGGCGTAGCGATCGAACAGTTCGGCAAAGCCCGGTGAGTCCAGGTCCGGCAGTGGTTCTGCGTATTGACGCAGCAAAGGGGCGATGTGGGCTCTATCAACGTGATATTGCCGGCCGTAGAGCTTTTCCATCAGTTTTTGCGAAGGTGAGTTCATGAACGTCATCCCTCAAAAGTTGAGCCACTGGTGGCCGTATGACGTTTATGTCCATCCGACGCCGCACCGCCCGGAATCATTGCGCAGGTTCTCGACACGGTGCGTTAACGCTTCGAACCTGCTGCCTTCGCCTGTTTAATTACTCCTACACCGTGCTGCCGGGGATGGGTTGAGGTTAATCAATAAAGGCTCGAATCCTCCAAGAAAGGATAAACCTCTATGCAAGCAACCCATGAGCAGCCGTACCACTGCTCATGGCGCGATCCTTCAGGCGGGTCTGATCTACATCAAGGTCGAGGAAGTGGGATCGGCGATGCTGGTGCCATCCACCCCACTGCGTCGGGATTGCGCCATGCCCCACCCGGACGGAACGCCGCTATCGCCATGGCCTTGCACGTGAGCTGCTATCAAGCCTGCGCACGATTGGAGGCACGAACCGATCCTGAAGCGTTGCATGCCTCGGAGAAAGCGCGTCTCGAGCAGGCCATTGATTCAGGCGATCAGCAAATGATCCTCCACCGTGTTGACCCCCGGCACAGACCACGCGGCCCGTTCCGCGATCTGGCGTTCACGCCACAGATGCACTCTGCCTTCAAGCTTGACCACGCTGCCTTCAACCTTGATTTGAATCGCCTTGGCGTCGATTTCGGCATTGCGTTTAAGCGCTTCTTCGATGCGTCGCTGGATATCGGCCACGGCGACCCGGGGACGAAGCGTGAGCCGGTTGTCCACGCCGACCACCCCCGAAAGTTTGCGTACGGCCCGTTCTGCCGTTTCCTTCTGGTACTGCCAGTCCACCTGGCCTTCCAGGCTGATCCAGCCGTTCTCCACAATCACCTTGACGGCGCCTATTGGAAGATCGGAACTCCAATCAATGATGTGCAGCGCACGAGTGGCGATGGCGTCATCCGTTGTGCCGGCATCCTTGTGCAGTCTTACCTGCAGTTCTTCGGCCACTGCGCGCACACCCTTCACCGCCTTGACGGCACGTTCGGCGCTGATTTTCTGGGCGTAGTCGCTGACGTGGCCAGTCAGGGTGACAACCCCTTTGTGTACGGCAACGCCAATGTCGGCAGCATCGATGTCGGGCTGGAATTCAAGCTCTTCCAGGATAGTGTTACGCAGGCTCAGATCACTCATGACGATGTCCTCTGAAGAAGGGGCAGGATTTGCCCGCTCCCCTTTTTTTACCCTTGGGCAGCGTCAGCACATTGAGTTAGGTCAAGTAGATCGCAGTGCTCGTTGGCCGTTGATCGACAGGTAAGGGCCATGCCCCGAGGGGCAACGACACAGAGGCGGTTCAAGCCCTGAGCGCGCTGCCAAGATCCGCGCAGCGAGGCAGGCCAAGCGTTTATGAGGGACTTTTTATGCTCGATAAATGGCTGGATCCCGTTCTCTTGCTGCTCACCGCACTGACGCTGGTGGCAGGGGCCGTTGCGCATGTCGCACAGCAACCAGAGTGGGCATCGATAGGCTGGGCGGCGGGCAGCCTGGTGATGGCTGGGGTCCTGCTGGTTGAAATCCTGAAGCGCCTGTCCCGGGGCGAGGGTGGTGTCGACCTGATCGCCCTGCTGTCGATCACCGCCGCTCTGATCTTTGGGCAGGCCCTGGTGGCAGCGCTAATTGCCTTGATGCTGGCGAGCGGCCGGATCCTGGAGTTTTTCACCCGCCAACGTGCCGAGCGGGAGCTCAGGGCGCTCATTGATCGGGCGCCACGTTTTGCGTGGGTGCAGGAGGAGGGCGGCCTACGCAAAATCCCTGTTGAGCAGGTCCAGCCCGAGCAAACATTACTGGTGCGGCTGGGGGAAGTGATTCCGGTTGATGGTCGCTTGCTGAGCCCTGTGGCCATTCTCGACGAATCGGCGCTCAGCGGCGAATCGTTACCCCTGACACGCCGGGAAGGTGAGCAACTGTCCAGCGGGGTTTCCAATGTCGGTGCCTCCATCCTGCTCATCGCCACCAGCACGGCGGCGCAAAGCACCTACGCCGGGATCGTGCGCCTGGCCGAGGCGGCACGCCGTTCGCGGGCGCCTTTCGTACGCCTGGCTGACCGTTATGCGCTGTTCTTCATCCCCTTGACGTTGCTGATGGCGGCCGCGGCTTGGTACATGAGTGGCGATGCCTTGCGGGCACTGGCGGTGCTGGTGGTGGCCACGCCGTGCCCTTTGATACTGGCGGTGCCGATTGCCATCATGTCCGGTATCTCGCGGGCGGCGCGGCGTGGGATTCTGGTCAAGGATGGCGTGACCCTGGAAGCGCTGGCCGGCATTAAACAGGTATTCCTCGACAAGACCGGCACCTTGACCAGCGGGCATGCCCGCTTGCAGTCGATCGAGACGAACGGCCCCATCGATCCGCAACGCCTGCTTGGCCTGGCCGCTTCACTCGCCCAGGCTTCGACACACCCCATCTCCCAGGCCATCGTCGACGCGGCGCATCAGCGCAAACTACTGCTGTACGTTCCGCAAGGGGTAGAGGAGAGTCCTGGTGCAGGGCTATCTGGGCAGGTCGACGGTGTACAGGTGCGTTTTGGCACATTGTCGTTTGCCAATCACGATGCGCCCGTGAGCGACTGGGCCACCACCATGCTGCGCCACATGGATTACCAGGCATGCAGCGCAAGCTTCGTCGCAGTGGACGGCGAGCTCGCTGGCCTGCTGGTTTTCCTGGACACCGTTCGGCGCGAAACCCCGCAAACCCTGCGTCGACTACGCAGTAGAGGGATTGAACGGATCGTCATGCTCACCGGGGATCGCCTGGAAACTGCCGAGATGATTGCCCTGTCCGCCGGGATAGATGAACTGCGTGCCGGGTTGAGTCCCGAGGATAAAGTGCAGGCTGTACAGCAGGGTTGCCTGCACGCCAGCACATTGATGGTCGGTGATGGCATCAACGACGCCCCCGCGCTGGCGGCGGCCAACGTCGGCGTGGCGATGGGGGCCAGCGGTGTCACCGCTTCTGCGCAAGCGGCGGGCGTTGTGCTGCTGGTTGATCGCCTCGATCGCCTGGTCGAGGCATTGGACATCGCCCGGCGAACCCGCTTTATCGCCCGGCAAGGCGTCCTGGTGGGGATGGGAATGTCATTGCTGGCCATGGCGCTGGCGGCCCTCGGTTATCTACCGCCGTTGATTGGCGCCGTGGTGCAGGAGGGCATTGACGTGGTGATCATCGTTAACGCCTTGCGCGCCTTGGGGCCGCTGCGGGCGCTGGGGAAAAGAAAGCTGACCGCTGAGTATATTGATCACCTGCAAGCTGAACACCAGCAACTCTCTGCTCTAACGAGCGATCTGCACCGACTGGCCAATGACTTTGCCCAGCGACCACCTGAGCAGGCACGGGCTGACCTGGCGGAATTGGTCAACTATCTGCAGACCTCACTGGCGCAGCATGAGCGCGAAGATGAGCGCACGTTGTATCCACTGCTGATGCGAAACTTGGCCGGTGAGGACCCGCTATCGGCCATGAGCCACGTCCACAGGGAGATTTTTCGCCTGATCCATTTGCTGGCGCGCATGAACGACGACTTCAGTTGCGCCCCCGCCACGGCAACTGCCGATGAGATCCAGCACCAACTGATCCGCCTGGACACCTTGGTGCAACTGCATTTTGAACAGGAGGAAGAACTGTTTCGCTATCTGGATGGGCGCTAGCGATTGAAGCCGGGCAAAAAGACCGTGCTGTCAGTCCTTCAAAGGCTGTCCGGGTCGCCAAAGAAGACATTTTGACTGGGCTCTAGAACGGTGGTTCTAGCCTGAAAAAACTAGTTGTACCCCCAGTTTTGCCCCCATTCGCACCGGGTGTGAGAGATCGCGAATGGCGATTTCTGACGGACTCCAGTATGGCAGCGACTGGTATTCAGTGCGTCTGGGGGAAGGGGGCTTACCTTGGATTTAACAAGGTTCAACCAGAGCGGTATTGCCGGTCGAAGCCGCACGTAACACTTAAGTCCGTACGGCCTCGCTTAGCTCAGCTAGCGTCGTTTGGTTGACACACCATCAGACCTGAGCGCTGAACTCACTTTAAAGCAATTGTGCTTATGACTTGGAGCTCGGTCGCCCTGGGATATGGCTCAGTATCGATTTGGAGAAGCCACCATCCACACATATATCCTGTCCCGTGACATATGCCGATAAGGGGCTAATGAGAAATTCGATCACGTTCGCGATATCCACGGGCTCACCGATTCTCGCCAGCGGAATGATTGCTTCCCGTGCTTTCTTGATCTGGGGGTCGGTATACATTTTTTCCGACATCGGCGTACGGGTCATTCCTGGGGATACCACGTTGACACGGATCCCGTCAGGAGCCCACTCCAGCGCGAGCGTCTGGGCCAGCATTGTCAAGGCTGCCTTGGTGGGGCTGTACGCGCCTGAGCCAGCATGGGGAGTCTGGCCAGACATCGACGAGGTAAAGCACGCCGAGCCTCGGCTCTCGCGCAAATGCGGGTAGCTGGCTTTGGCAAGCAGCCAGGCGCCGCGAAGATTGACGGAGAACATGTCGTCCCAGTCCGCAATGGACAAATCACAGATTGCGCCAGGGCTGGCGATGCCGGCATTCGCAACCAACGCGTCGAGCCCACCGAACTCCGCCACTGCAGCTGCCACAAGTTGGCTTGGGACCTCAGGGTCGCCAAGATCCCCTAACAATGCGATGGCGATGCCGCCCATGGCCTCAATGGATCGAACGACTTCTTCCTGAGCAGTAGTGGGTGTGTGCCCGCATACCGCAATTTTCGGCTGCGAGCCTCGGGCAAGGGCCGCCTCCGCGATCCTAAGGCATGCAGACGCACCGATACCGCTACTACCGCCACTGACCAAAGCTCTCATTGGGCACTCCTTCTTATAGTTAGACATTGAGGTAAAAGAGGCTTGTAAAGTACGAAAATAGATTTCGCTTTGCAATCAAATTGACAATGGAATTTGATTCCGATATCGTTTTTTCGTAGTCAAATACCCTTGCCACTGCAGTGTCTATAGCTATCCAGATTCATCCATCGTCGCGTTTTTCAGCTAGCGATAGTGGTCAGGTACAAAATCCATAATACGAATGGCCCGCTTCACTCCAGCGAATACTCAACTGAAAGGATGTTTCGATATGATCATCAGCACGTTTTCCTATCTGTGGTCGTCCACGGCAATTGATGCGATTGCGCAGTTGGCCGAGCACGGGCATCGCGTGTTCGAAGTCCCCGTCAGCTCGCCACATTGCTGGCCGGTAGAGCTCTCGACCGCAGACCGTTCCGCCGCAAGGGCGCGTCTTCATGAATACGGTGCGAAGATCAGGTCCCTCAACGCCGGCGGCTATGACCTCAATCTGGCCAGTCCCGCGGCGAATATGCGTCAGAAGAGCATCGAGCACATCAAGTCGGTCATTGACTTGGCTGCCGCTTGGGATACTCAGGAGGTGGTGATATCCCCCGGCACCAGGCGCCCAATGATTTCCCCGCCGCTCGAGAAGACCTACGATTGGATGTACGAAAGCCTGGCAGTCCTGATTCCGCTGGCGAAACAGGCTGGCGTGCGCTTACTGCTGGAAAACACCCCGTATTGCTTTACCCCCACCATGCCGGAACTGGCGAAGGTTGTAAGCACCCTCAATGACGATGTGGTCAGGGTCGTCTACGACATCGCCAATGCCGCTTACATCGGTGAAGATCCGGTGGCGAGTCTGCTGGCTTATCACGCCAGCATCGACTTTGTGCATGTGTCTGATACGGGGACGGACGTATGGGGGCATGATCCAGTCGGCACCGGTGTAGTGGACTTTATCGGGTTGGGCGAGGCCGTTCACGCGACCTGCGGTATTGAAAACTGCGTACTGGAAATCATCCGCGAAGAAAATGCTTTGTATGAGCTGAACAAGGGTGTGCAGGATCTGCGTGCCAAGGGCTGGAAAATTCCGTAATCGTCCACCGGTCGCTTGTCGCTACCGTCTGCGACCGGATAGTTCAAGTAGCCTTGAGGCCCGCAACGGGCCCAGGTGACAGCGTTTACACCAGCAATGCATGCGCGCGATCATAGGGGGTTCGCAGGCTTCGGCCTGCTGGAGCCCGTCATGATTGCGATGATGCGCGCGGTGCTACCGCAGAGGTAGCGAATCATCACCACTGACCGAAGCCCAGAGCGACCAGCATTCGCCTACTCTGATCGCCGAGCGCTTCAAATGTTCGATATGAGCACTCAGGGTTTCCTCCCGCATGCGTGCGATGGGGCCGGCGACGCTCAGGGTGGCCACCGGGCCCGAGTTGTCTGGCCGCGAGGTATCGAATACAGCAACCGCCACGACACACACACCCACTTCACCTTCTTCTCGAACGACTGCGTGTCCGTCTTTGCGGATCTGAGCGATGTCATCAAAGATGTCGCGAATCGAAACGCGCGCATTGGGTCCTGCGTAGTCTCGGCTGTTCTCGATGTCCCAGGCGGCGAGAATTCGCATGGCGCGCTCATCGCGCATAGTGGAAAGCCATACTTTGCCCGCCGCGGTTGTGTGGGGAATGATTTTTTCATCCAGGGCTCGGCGGTACTGAAGCCCTCTGGTGTTTTGCGTGGCTTGCAGCACCCAGGTCAGGTGATCCTCTGCAACTGCCGCCAAGCGGACGTGCTCGCCGGTTTCGCTGGCCAGCTCGTTGAGCAAGGGTTGCATGATCCTGGCGAAGCCCGTTTCAGAGATGAAGTTCACGCCCATGCTGGGGATTTTCAGCGTCAGGCGGTAATGATCCTGTTCGTCCTGGTAGACGTAGCCTCTTTCTCGCAGCGCGCTCAATATGCGGTGGGCCGTGGCCATGGCAACTTGGGTTCGCTCGCCGATTTCAGACAGGGCGAGACCGTCCGGGTGGGACAGCAGCAGTTCCAAGGTGTTGAAGTAGCGGCCAATGTGTGACAATTTTTAAATCCTCTTTTTTGCCAGCAATGGCCAGCCAACATTGTGTCAGGGGTACTGGAGTGTGATGGGAATGCCGCCGAGGCGGTCTGACTCATAGGCCGCCTCGATGATGCGCATGACGTGGTGCATGGTTGCAAGTCCGGCACCGGTATACGCCGTCTCACGGCCAGGGGTGAGGACATCGGTTACGAAATTGTCGTAATACACGTCAGAGTTCAGGCTCATGGTCAGGTCACTTGCCTCTCCAACCGCGTCGATCAGGCGCAAGCCATCCGGGGTCGAACGCACGTAGAACTGATCGGTTGACAATGAAAACGAGTACTCCCGTTGCTCGGGCGTGTTAGCCGGGTAATTGTAGCCAGTTTCGATGGTGCAGATGCAGCCGCTCTCGGTCACCAGGGTCATCATTGAGGCGATCTCTACGGCGGTCAGCTGCGGGTCGCGATGCATGACGGCGGACACGCTGCATATGCGCTCTCCGGACATTTGCTGCGCCAGATCGACGAAATGAGGGGCAAGGTTGATCGTGCATCCGCCACCCGAGCGTTTCGGGTCAAGCATCCAGGCGCAACTGTTCGTCAAATAGCGTCCGGGCGGGCCGGCGTTGAATCGAAACGACAGGGTTCTCCATTTGGCGCCACTCTGCGACGCCGCATGCTTGACGCGGTTCAGTAATTCACTGTGTCTCCAAACCAACGGCACCGCGGTGAACACGCCGGCGGCTTCGGCGAGTTGGTGCAGGTCCAGTACTTCATGCTGGGTAAGCCCGCAGGGCTTCTCCATCGCGAACGGAATGTTGCGCTCGACCAATGCCTTGCCCATGGCATGCAGCTCATCGTGCGGACCAAAGGCGAAGGCGAAATCAGCCTCTTCGTTGTCCAGCAGGGTTTTCCAGTGACTGTAGAGCTGCGCTCCGAAGCGCTGGGCGAGGGCGGGACCACGCGACCCGGTAGCGTCGGATACCGCCGTGACGGTCACATCAGGCAGGCGCTCAAGGGCATCAAGGTAGAGCGTGGTGTGCCAGTGGCTTACTTCCAGAAGAACGACTTTCAAACATTCATTCCTTATAAACAAATATGTTTGACGAACTTGCCGGTGCCCTCGGGGTGCGGATCAAGCCCGAATATAACAGCGCACGAGCCACGTTTCCGAGGGGGCGTAGTAGGCTAGCACGACGTGATTACGAACGGAAGTTGGTTTCGTTTTGCTGAATGGCGACGTGTGGTGTCTGAGATGAGGTGCAATTTCAACAGGCGCACGAAAATGTGCACATGCCGGGGCAGTGCACATCGTTAATCGTTTCGGTTCGGATTATTGAGAGGGGAGGCAGGGTAGGTTGTACCGGACCCTTACAATTCGGTCGAGTAGCGACGCTCGATGTCTTCGAAACCTAGAAAACTCAATGCCAGCAGGGCTTGACCTACGTGCATAGGCTGGCCATCGAGGGTTTGACAGCCGCGCGATTGCGCCTCAAGCAGCAAGGCAGTCGGCTCTGACCTGGTGATGATATCGACCACCACCGTCGCTGGGTCCAGCCGCGTTGCGTCTATAGGCATTGGATCATCAGGGTTCATGCCGAGTGGGGTAGCATTGATCACGATGTCATGCCCTGCTGGGTCTGCCGGGCCTGCATACACAGCGCACGGACCCTCTTTGGCAACTCGGTGTACAAGGTCCGAGGCGCGGTGTGGATCCAGGTCTGAAATGACCAGTGATCGTGCGCCAGCCGCGGCAACGGCAAACGCGATTGCCCGTCCCGAGCCGCCAGCGCCTATAAGCAGAACAGATTTTCCCACCAGGGAAACTCCATGGCGCTGCATGCCGGCTACGCAACCAAGTCCGTCGAACACAGCGCCCACCCAGCGCCCGTCATTGTCACAACGAACGACGTTGATTGCGCCGATCTGGCGCGCAGTAGGGTGGAGCTCATCCACGATATCCAGCATGCTCTGCTTGTGCGGCATGGTCACCAGAAGTCCAGCGAGGTTGCGCACGGCTCGCACGCCTTTGACAAACTCAGCCAGGTCCCCCGTACCTATCTCCAATGGAATGCAGACGGCGTCAGCCTGTGCTTCGGCAAACAACTTATTCAACAGCATTGGAGACTTGGCGCTCCTGAGTGGATCACCGATCAATCCATATATACGCGTGGTGCCTGTGATGCGTGGATGCATGTCAACCTACTTGTCATTGGCTATTGCACGCCAGTTGCCGGTATGCAGATATCGGAATCCCCCCTGACAGAGCGTGCATATCCACTGCCGTGCTGCTCGAAGCGCTGTGCAGAAAAACTGAGCAGCGCGGCGGTGGTGAAGGGGGCGGTCGTCAGGAGCGCATCACCGGCGCTGATTTTTTAAATGCTTGATTGGAGGCATTGGCGTTTGACTTGGGATTGGATTTTTCCCGCACCTGTTCGTATTCCTCCTCTGACATCGGGACAGCATTGGGGTCACCGAGGTCTTTCAGACGAATCCGGAAGGTTTCCCGGGTAGTAATAGCGGCGATAGCGGAGATTAAACAGATGCCAAAAGTCAGTGCCCCAATTTTTAGAGGGATATTCTCGCTACCGGGAGGCGCAACAGATACGAAAAGGGCCGGCAGAAACGCTGTGCATGCCACGCCTATGTTCTGTCCAATGGCCATGCCGGTAACACGTACCCGTGTACGGAACAGTTCCGGAAACAAACTCGGGAACACACCATTGAAGCCTTGGTAAGCCACACCCCACATGAGCAACGATAGAACCAGCGAAAGCCACATATTGTGAATGCTGATCGCATAGAGGTAGCCAAATGACAATACGCCGCCGCACAGAACGCCAACAATCACCGGAGGCTTGCGGCCAATTCTATCGGAGAGCTTACCGACGAAGGGGATAAGGATAACTGCGCATATATTGCCTAGCACCGGTATCCACATGAATAAGCCGGAAGGAAATCCAATGCCGTAGGCGGGTTGCACTGCATAGGTCGCACCGAATACAGAGGCGACGATTGCAAGTACCGCAGAGAGCGCCATGCAGATGACGCGTAGCAGATCGCCCCAACTCTGCGTGAGCACTTCGATCACAGGTAGTTTACGGGGCTCGGTGTGTGTCTGCGCCTCAGTGAAGATCGGAGCCTCATGAACCTGACGCCGGATGATCCATCCCATGACGAGCACCACTGCGCTGAGCAGGAATGGAATCCGCCAGCCCCAAGAAGCAAACTGATCGGCTGGCATGAACTGGGCAAGCGGCAGGAAAACCGCTGCGGCTAGCAGTTGCCCGGCTTGGACGCCTTGAAGGGTAAAACTTGCGAAGTAACCGCGACGCCCATCAGGCGCATGTTCCAGGGTCATGGAACTTGCACAAGACACTTCACCCGCGACCGCAAAACCTTGAATCAGACGCAACAATATCAATAGGGAAGGAGCCCAGATACCAATCTGTGCATAGGTAGGGAGCAGACCGATGCACATCGTCGACGCGCCCATCAGGAACATGCAGTAAACGAGCACCGTTTTGCGTCCGTGTCGGTCGCCCATGTGCCCTAAGACCACAGCGCCTATCGGTCGGGCAATATAACCAACGCCGAAACTGGCCAGCGAAATGATAATCCCTACCGTTGGGTTGTCTGACGGAAAGAACAGCTGTGGGAAAAGTAGCGCTGCCGCGGTGGCATAGATAAAAAAGTCGTAGTACTCCAGTGCCGAGCCTATCCAGCCGCTCGCTGCGGCCTTTTTAGACTGACGCTTGGAGTGTGAATCGCCTTGAATGCTTTGGCTCATGACATGTCTCCGGATTCTCGGTTGTTGTTATTGTAACGCCGTTCCATCAGTAATTCTGTTACCAGATTCGTCGCCTTGTCAAGGGAGTTCCTTTAGTCGATCAAGGCATGGCGCTGGTTCTCTGCAAGGTGCCTCGTCGCACCGGGCGGGCACGCTGGAGCCCGCTCATGCAACAGTGCGAAGTTGTTAGGAGGATGAACGGGCTTCGAAGCGTCAAGCTCTCGGCACTGTGGCTTCCTGCGAAGAGCGATGACGCCAACGACAAGTTTTACCGTTGTCGTACGCCGCCTTTCACATTTACCAACCTACAAGCGATCTCTCGAAAGACACCCGTCGACGAGCCTCGAAATGTTCAACGGATTCGCGTTCTTGAGCGCATCGGGAAGCAACGCGTCGGGGTAGTTCTGGAAGCAGACTGGCCTCAGGAAACGGTCGATGGCCAAGGTGCCGACCGAGGTGCCGCGGCTATCGGACGTGGCAGGATAAGGGCCGCCGTGCACCATTGAATCGCAGACCTCGACACCCGTTGGGTAGCCATTGATGAGGATGCGACCAACCTTCATCTCCAACAAAGCAGTCAGCTCTGTGAATTGCGTAAGGTCTTCTGGCTCGCCAATCAAGGTGGCGGTCAATTGTCCGCGAAGGGCATTGATGGCAGCGCTGAGTTGGGCCTGGTCAGCGACCTCAATGAAGATGGACGTGGGGCCGAAGATTTCTTCTTGAAGAACCTTGTCGCCGTTAAGCAGCAACTCTACGTCGGCCTTGAACAACTGTGGCTGGGCCTGGTGAGCCTGCTGGTCGCTGCCAGCTAGGTGCACGATGCCAGGGTGCGCATGCAGGTTCTGCAAGCCAGCCGCGTAGCTGCGCAGGGTGCCCGCATTGAGCATTGTCTGTGCCGGTTGGTCGTTCATCAACGCTGCCACTCTGTCCTGAAAAGCAGTGAAAGCATCCGAGCGAATGCCCACTACCAGCCCGGGATTGGTGCAAAACTGCCCACAACCTTGAACCACCGATGCGGCAAGATCGTGAGCGATACTGTCGGCTCGACGCGAGAGCGCATGAGGCAGGATCACGACCGGGTTGATGCTCGACATCTCAGCGAAGACTGGAATGGGCTCGGGGCGAGCGGCGGCCATATCGCACAACGCTCGACCACCCTTGAGCGAGCCGGTAAAGCCAACGCCCTTGATGAGCGGGTGTTTTACCAGGGCTTCGCCTACGCCACTGCCATAAATCATGTTGAAGACACCGGCGGGCATGCCGCTGCGTTCGGCCGCGCGGATGATCGCATTGGCGACTTGTTCTGCAGTGGCCATATGGCCGCTGTGGGCTTTGAATACCACCGGACAACCCGCCGCGAGCGCGGAGGCGGTATCGCCGCCGGCCGTGGAGAAAGCCAACGGGAAATTACTTGCCCCAAACACAGCGACCGGACCGATTGCGGTGCGGTACTGGCGAAGGTCAGGACGTGGCAACGGCTTGCGAAGGGGTAGTGCCTGGTCGATGCGGGCCCCATAGAAGTCACCACGCCGCAACACGTTTGCAAACAAGCGCATTTGACCGCTGGTACGTGCGCGTTCGCCCTGGATGCGGGCGACAGGCAGTGCTGTTTCCCGGCAAACCAACGCAATGAACTCATCGTCCAAAGCCTCTAGCTCTTGCGCAATGGCATCGAGAAATTCAGCCCGTTTGCTCGCGCTCAGGGTGCGGTAGCTGGAAAAAGCATGGTGGGCTGCATGAGCCGCGTTCTCGACTTCTTGCGCAGTCGCCTGGTGGAACGCATAGGGTAAGGTTTCCCCTGTGCTGGCATCCACGCTCTTGACGATGATGGTGCCGGCGGCGCTACGCTGGCCGCCGATAAAGTTCTGGCCGGTGATGAGGGACATGGTTGTCTCCAGGTTGAATGTGCATGTGATAGAAGGGCAAGGCGTCCCCAGGACTGAAAATCAGGTGACGGCGCCGATCTGCCAAGGCACGAACTCATTTTGTCCGTATCCGTGTTGTTCGCTCATGCTGCGTTCGCCCGAGGCAATGCGCAGCATGGTTTCAAAGATTGCTGCACCGCATGCCTCGATGGTCAAAGTGTCTTCGGCTATTTCGCCGCAGTTGATGTCCATGTCTTCTCGCTGACGTGCCCATAAGGCGCTATTGGTCGCCAGCTTGATTGATGGGGCAGGGGCACAGCCATAGGCCGAGCCACGACCGGTGGTAAACGCAATCAGGTTCGCACCACCGGCGACCTGACCGGTTGCCGAGACCGGGTCATAGCCTGGGGTGTCCATGAAAACCAGCCCGTTGGCCGTGACGGCCTGGGCGTATTCGTAGACATCCATCAGGTTGCTCGAACCCGCCTTTGCCACCGCGCCCAGCGACTTTTCCAGAATGGTGGTCAAGCCACCGGCCTTGTTGCCGGCAGAGGGGTTATTGTTCAGTTCGGCTCCCATACGCTCGCAGTACTGTTCCCACCAATGAATGCGAGCGATGAGTTTTTCGCCGACTTCACGGCTCACAGCCCGTCGTGTCAGCAAGTGTTCGGCACCGTATATTTCCGGGGTTTCGGAGAGAATCGCGGTACCGCCGCAGGCGACCAGGCGATCCACTGCGTTGCCCAGCGCTGGGTTGGCAGTAATGCCGGAGTAGCCATCCGAGCCGCCGCACTGAAGCCCGACGGTCAGATGGCGAGCGCTGACCGGTTCACGCTGAATTTGATTGGCCTCGCCAAGCAATTGCTTCACATGGTCAATGCCACTGGCGATGGCCTTGGATGTACCGCCACTGTCCTGGATATTGAACGTGCGTAGGGTATTGCTGCGGGTGAGTCCTTGCGTTGTGAGTAATGAGTCGATTTGGTTCGTCTCGCAGCCCAACCCGATCACCAGCACGGCCGCAAAGTTGGCGTGGGTCGCATATCCGGCTAATGTCCGGCGCAACATGCTCAAACCGTCACCCGCTGGATCAACGGCGCAGCCGGCGGAATGTGTCAGGGCGACAACACCGTCGACGTTTGGATACGCTTGCAGTGCAGCGGGATTGATGTCTCGACGAAAATGGTCGGCGATGGCCCGGGCGACTGTGGCAGAGCAATTCACGGACGTAAGAATGCCGATGTAGTTACGCGTCGCGACGCGTCCATCCGGGCGTACGATACCCATGAACGACGGGGCTTCACTGGGCGTGACGCTGGGCTTTGCATCGACGCTGAAAGCATAATCTCGAGCGAATTCCCCCATGGCCAGATTGTGCACATGGATATGCTCGCCTGCTTCTATGTCGACAACAGCAAAACCAATGATTTGCCCATAGCGCCTTACTGGTTGGCCGGCTTCGATACGTCGGGAAGCCACTTTATGGCCCGGCACGATCGCTTGCCGGATGGTCACGCCTTCCTGTTCAAGGATTTCGCCAGCGAGTAGCGGTCGGCGTGCAATCAGCACATCGTCCAGCGGGTTCAAGCGCAGCACAGCTGCTGCGCCGGTTTTCATGATCAGTTCCATCGCATCCTCACGGGCTGCTGGGTGGTGGGCGGTCGCTAATAGCGCCGCACTTTTGTGCCGGCACTATAGGATTCATGGAAATGGCTGCCTAATGAGAGCTTTCGATTGCTCGATAACTTTGCCTCATCGACTTTTTCTGAACTGGCTGCGGTCTCTCTTCTCTGTAGCCGTTTGCCGCTGTTTGGCGAACGCCAGCAAGGTCGCAATAAACGTCCGTGTCGGCTCTGACAGGGGCTCATCCTTGCGAGTGATAACCCCATAATCCTGGGATTCAACTTTGAAGGGCGTGTTGAGGATTTGAAGCTGCCCGTTTTGCAGCTGTGACTGGACCATGGACTCGGGGAGCATGGCGAGCATTGGCCCGGACTGAAGCAACTGCAGGAAGGTCTGCATCGAAATGGTCTCCACCGTGTTGGTCGGCGGGGCGATCTTGAACGTCCTGAACGCGCGCTCCATGCGTTGTCGGATCGGCGTATTGAAGGGATACATGACCCATGGCCATTCACTGAGTGCTTCAGTGGGGACCTCCTCGAGTCGGCACAGAGGATGTGTGCTGTTCGCGACAAGGCAAAAGGGTTCAGGCCCCAGCGATGTGAATTCGAAAGGCTGACAATCCTCATCCGTGAAGCGCGCGATGATCAAATCGAGTTTCTTTTGTTCGAGCATCTCCAGCAGATGGTTACTGGTTTGTTCGATCACCTCGATAGAAAGGAGGGGGCGCTCCCGTTTTATGCTGGCAATGGCTTCAGGCAGCACCACGGATGTGGCGGCGAAAATAGTGCCGACTTTTAGATGACCATGCCCGCCTTTGCGCAGTTTATTGACTTGGTCGACGAACGACTCTGTGTCTTCCAAGGTAATACGCGCATAACGGGCTACGAATTCCCCTAGTTCGGTAAGAACCAGACTGCGCGTTTGACGCTCAAACAGCGGAAAACCGAGGAGAACTTCCAGATCGCGCAGCAATTTACTGATGGCCGGTTGCGTGACATTCATGTGCTCGGCGGTTGTGTGCATGTTGCGGGTCTTGGCCAAGCTATTGACCAGTACCAAATGTTTGATCTTCAGCCATCGGGAGACACTGGCAAAAGTAATTTGATCATTTTCCATCGGATAAGGCCTTGTCTGTCGATAACGAAACAGCATTGATGAGTGAGTTTCTTTCATTGGGATTTACGGGGGCAGTCCATTAGTTTTACGGCTCTGATGACCAACTGATCTGGAAGCTCCATGGCGAATTTGAAACTGACGCGCGAAAACACCCTGCCAGTGGATGGCCTGGCCGGAACGCTGATCGGCCGTGCCTGGATCCCGGGGGCGATTGCCGGCCCCTCGCCGGTGGTGCTGCGCGATGAAGGTGTGTTTGATCTTTCTGAAACCTTTTCGACAATCAGCGAACTGCTGGAACACACCTCGCCGTTGTTGGTTGTTCGTCAGGCGCCAGGCAGGTACATCGGGACTGTCGAGGCGTTGCTTGGGAACACCGGCAGCCATGCCGATCCCGGCAAGGCATCGCTGCTGCCTCCGGCGGATCTGCAAGTCATCAAGGCGGCCGGGGTGACGTTCGCGTCCAGCATGATTGAGCGGGTCATCGAGGAGCAGGCCCGAGGCGATGCAGCCAAAGCTGAAAGTGTTCGCCGCTTGGTGCACGAAGCAATAGGCGACAACTTGCGGGCAATCAAACCGGGTTCGCCAGAAGCGATGCGTCTTAAAGCGGTGCTGATCAAGCAGGGTATGTGGTCGCAATACCTGGAGGTCGGTATCGGCCCGGATGCGGAGATTTTCACGAAGGCACCGGTTTTGGCCGCGGTGGGCAGTGGCAGCGAAATCGGCATTCATCGCAAGTCCGAATGGAACAATCCGGAACCGGAAATCGTGCTGGCGGTGAACAGTCGAGGCCAAGTGCATGGCGTCACTTTGGGCAATGACGTCAATTTGCGTGATTTCGAAGGCCGCAGCGCCCTGCTGTTGAGCAAGGCCAAGGACAACAATGCGTCCTGTGCGATCGGCCCGTTCATTCGTCTGTTCGATGAAGCGTTTACGCTCGATGACGTGCGCAATTGCGTCGTGGATTTGCACGTCCAGGGCGACGACGGCTTTGCGCTTGAAGGCAGCAGTTCCATGGCCCTGATCAGCCGTGACCCGTTGGATCTCGTGGCCCAGACGGTCGGCGGGGATCACCAATACCCGGATGGCTTCATGCTTTTTCTCGGGACATTGTTTGCGCCTACCCAGGACCGTGAGGAGCCGGGAAGCGGCTTCACTCATAAGCAGGGTGATGAGGTCAGCATCGGCAGTCCGTTGCTGGGCACGCTGCGCAACACCGTCACCTACAGCCATGAAGCTGCGCCCTGGACTTTCGGCTTGCGAGCCATGATGCACAATCTTGCTGCCCGCGGATTGCTGTAGGTAAGGCAGGGTGGTGAGAGGCATTGGGCGTTCTTCCGCAAAGATTGAACATGCACAGGCGCTTGTCTATGGATAAGGAGCCGGGCCCGAAGGGTTCGGTTTTTATCTCCGTCCGGCGTCCCACGTTCCGGAAACCCGGCTGCGTGGCCCGCCCTGTCTCGATAGGGCCAACCCGATGCAAGCGGGTTTGACTTATTAGGGGGCGCCTGCATACTATTGGAACGCGGTTCCAGTACGAACAATGTTGCTCGAATCCTCCTCATTGTCAAAGATAAGTCGAGAAAAATATGAGAGTCGTTAAAGGTGCTGTTGACCGTTGCCTGGAGGCGATTGAACTGCTGGCCCGCGAGGCTCGCTGGATGCGGATGTCCGATATCGCAGCCGAGCTGGGTTTGGAGAAGGGGCCCGCCCATCGAGTGCTTGCTCAGTTAGTCGAGCAAGGGTGGGCGGAGCAGGATGAAGCCACGTCGCAGTACCGCTTGACGCTGAAGCTGGCACTGCTGGGGCAGCGCTATTTACATGGCATTGGCTTGCCTGAGTTGGTCCAGCCGATCATCGAGCAAGTGGCTGTTCAATGTCATGAGTTGGTGCGGTTGACGGTGGTCAACGAGGGCACCTTGTCCTGGTTGTCTTCGGCCCAAGGCGCCGCGCCGGGGCTTATGTATTCGCCGGCCATGGATAAACCGATCAATCTTTATGCAACCGCCAATGGCAAAGCCTGGCTGGCAACGATGTCTGATGAGCTGGCCATTGAGCATGCGTTGCGCAGCGGGCTGGGGAAAGCTGATGCCGGGATTGGGCAGGGGCCGAAAGCGATCAACAGCATCGAAGGCTTGTTGGCCGAGCTGGCACTGACCCGAAAGCGCGGGTATGGCTTGGTCATTGAAGAAGCCGAGGCGGGTGTCTGGGCGATTGCCGTACCGGTCAAGCTGGTTCCGTCCGGCACTGTGGTCGGCACGATGAGTATCGCCGGCCCGGTGTTGCGCATGCAGCCCGAACGCTATGAAGAATTGCATGCCCTGCTGGAAGAGGCCGCCAACAAGCTGGGTACGGTTTGGCCGCGCCAGAACAACGTGCATTCGGAGAGCGTATGAGCCAACTCGCACCTGCAGGGGACAAGGCGGGCGCCGGGCTGGAAGTCGCCGCTGCCGCTCTGGTCCGTGCACGGCTGGAGGGGGTGCGGCTGGCATCCTTGCCTGATCCGAACCTGCCAAGCAGCCTGGCAGAAGGTTTTGCCATTCAGCAACACGTGGGCCTATTGGCTGGAAAAACCGTGGGAGGCTGGAAGTGCGCGTTACCGCCGGCTGGCAAATGGATCGTCGCCCCGATCTACAGCGACAGCATCGTAGAAGGCGAACGTTACCGACTGGCCGCTGGCGCCGATAAGGCGCGCATCGAGCCCGAACTGGCGTGCGTCCTGGCCCATGATTTGCCGGCACGTGTCGAGCCGTATACCGCTGAACAGATCGCTGCGGCGATCAGCGACGTGCGCTTGGCATTGGAAGTGATCGACTGCCGTTATACCCATCCACAGACACTGCCGTTCGAGCAATTGCTCGCGGATGGTCTATTCAATCATGGCCTGGTACTGGGGGCGCCAATCACGCTGTCGAACCCTGCCAGCATGCCCTCTGAACTGGTTATCACCCTGAGCGATGCAACGTCGGAGCCCCTGGAAATCAAGGGACGGCATCCGGACGGGGATCCGTTGTTGCCGATCGTCTGGCTGGCCAATTTTCTGTCTACACAAGGGATAGGGCTGCAAGGAGGGCAGGTGATTATCACCGGGTCCTATGCAGGTGTTCTCGATGTGCCCGTTAACCAGCCACTGCATGTTCAGTTCGGCGAAGCAGGCTCATTGTCTGTCCATTTCTCAACGCTGGAGGAGTAACAAATGCGCTTAGTTCGTTTTGGTTTACCGGGGCAGGAACAGCCGGGAATCCTGGATTCGCAAGGAATTGTTCGAGACCTCTCGGGCATTGTCGATGACATCGATGCGTCGGCCCTGAGCCCGGCAGTGCTTGAAAAACTGCGCGCGGTCGACGTTGAAAAGCTGCCCGTGGTGGCGCCTGGTACGCGTCTTGGTCCGTGCGTGGGCAGCGTACCGAACCTGATTTGCATTGGTCTGAACTACTCCGATCACGCGGCTGAAACGAATACGCCGATCCCGAGCCAACCGGTGGTCTTCAACAAACACACTGCGTCCATCAGCGGACCCAATGACCCGGTCATCTTGCCAACGGGCGCTCAGAAGCTGGATTGGGAAGTCGAACTGGCCATCGTCATCGGTACCCCTGCCTGGCAGATCGATGAGTCGCAGGCATTGAATCACATTGCCGGTTATTGCCTGGCCAATGATGTTTCCGAGCGGGCTTATCAGCTTGAGTACGAAGGCCAGTGGGCCAAGGGCAAAAGCGGTTTTTCTTTCGCGCCTCTGGGACCTTGGCTGGTCACCCGTGACGAAATTTCCGATCCGCAGGCACTTGACCTCTGGCTCGACGTGAATGGCAAACGTCTCCAGACCGGCAATACCCGTACGATGATCTTCAGTGTTGCCCATATTGTCGCGTACCTCAGTCGCTTCATGCCGCTACTGCCGGGTGACGTCATCATTACCGGTACGCCACCAGGTGTGGGACTCGGGCAGAAGCCACCGGTATTCCTCAAGGCAGGTGACACCATGCGTGTCGGTGGCCAGGGGTTGGGTGAACAATTTCAGACCGTGGTTCCTTACGTTGCTGAAATGGGCGCTGCATGGGTCGCGGGTCGCCATCCCAATGTTGACTGACTATCGCTAAAGGAAAAACGCTATGAGCTTTGCAGGAACAGGTGTAGTCGCGATCTGGCATGATCTTTTGCCCGAAGCGCGGGACGAGTTCTATGAGTGGCATAACCGTGAGCACATGCCTGAGCGGGCTGGAATTCCGGGCTTTTTGCGCGGACGCCGGTACATCGCTTTGGATGCCGGGCCGACTTATTTCAACCTCTATGAGGCTGATTCTGTGCAGGTGTTGGGCGGGCAGGATTATTTATCGCGTCTCAACACGCCGACGACGTGGACCCAGCAGTCGGTGAAATCCTATCGCAATGTCGCGCGATCCATTTGCGAAGTCACTTACTCCAGCGGTGTGGGGCAGGGCGCCTATTTGTTAACGGTCCGTTTCGATGTTGTCGAAGGGCAGCATAAATCGGTGTCAGACGCATTGCGCCAACGCGTGCTGCCTCCCCTGGCGGATAAACAGGGTATTACAGGCGTGCACTTGTGTGTGGCTGATGAGGCCGTGAGCAAGGTTGAAACCGCAGAGAAAAAGGCCCGCGCCGAAGGGACCCAGATACCGGCCTGGATCGTCATGATCGAAGGTTGTGCGCCTGATTACGTTCGCGTCGCCGGCGAGTCTTTTGTGGCCGAGCTGCAACGGCTGTTGGAGGGGCAATCGACGGGACCGGAAACCACGCTCTATCAACTGGAATACACACGTTGTAAAACGCCGGGGAGTGCGGGTTGATCGCCGAGCGTTCGAGTACGTTTTAACTTTCAGTCGTTGTTCTCATGCAATTCCTCACGAGCGTGCCAATACAGGCATTGAGTTTAGCTCGCGTCTGCGCGCGCTCGGGTTTTGCTTAAGGCGATATTAAACAATTATCAAGTTGCTCAATAACGGGCTAGATAAGGAACTCCTTCGGCCGCTCGGAAGTTAGCTCTTCGGGCTGTCTGTGCATGCGTTGTCACGAGCTAAAAATCGCAACAAAAAACAATAATAATTCATTGTGAGGAAACATCATGCGCTACCCGGTTACTCTCCGCAGCGTGCCTGCACATCCATCGCTCATCAGTCTGACTCTTGCGTTATGCGCGGGTTCGTCAGCTGTTGTCCAAGCCGATCAAAATAGCGGTTTTGTCGATGGCGCTAAGGCCACCCTCAATTTGCGCAACGCTTACATCAATCGCAACTTCACCAACCCGAACGTCGCCCAGGGCAAAGCCGAGGAATGGACCCAGAACTTCATCCTCGACGCCAAGTCCGGTTTCACCCAGGGCGTGGTCGGTTTCGGCGTGGACGTGCTGGGCACGTACTCGCTCAAGCTCGACGGCGGCCGTGGCACGGCCGGTACGCAATTGCTGCCGGTGCATGACGACGGTCGTCCGGCCGATGACTTCGGGCGCCTGGGCGTCGCCCTCAAGGCCAAGGTGTCGAAGACCGAGCTGAAAGTCGGCGAATGGATGCCAGTGCTGCCGATCCTGCGTTCCGACGACGGTCGCTCCCTGCCGCAAACCTTCCGTGGCGGCCAGGTGACCTCCACCGAAATCAACGGTCTGAGCCTCTACGGCGGCCAGTTCCGCGCCAACAGCCCGCGCAACGACGCGAGCATGGAAGACATGTCGATGAACGGCCGCGGCGCGTTCACCTCCGACCGGTTCAACTTCGGCGGCGGTGAATACGCCTTCAACGAAAAACGCACCCAGGTCGGCGTGTGGTACGCGGAACTGTCCGACATCTACCAGCAGCAATATTTCAACCTGACTCACAGCCAGCCCATCGGCGACTGGACCCTGGGCGCCAACCTCGGCTACTTCATCGGCAAGGAAGACGGCAGCGCCTTGGCCGGCGACCTGGACAACAAAACCGCGTTTGCCATGCTCTCGGCCAAATACGGCGGCAACACCTTTTATGTCGGCCTGCAGAAAGTCGGCGGCGATGATGCCTGGATGCGCGTCAACGGCACCAGCGGCGGCACCCTGGCCAACGACAGCTACAACTCCAGCTACGACAATGCCAAGGAAAAATCCTGGCAACTGCGCCACGACTTCAACTTCGCCGCCGTCGGCGTGCCGGGCCTGACCCTGATGAACCGCTACATCAGCGGCGACAATGTACACACCGCCACGGTCGACGACGGCAAGGAATGGGGTCGCGAAACCGAACTGGCCTACACCGTGCAGAGCGGCGCCCTGAAAAACCTCAACGTGAAATGGCGCAATGCGTCGATTCGCCGGGACTTCAGCACCAATGAGTTTGATGAAAACCGGATTTTCATCAACTACCCCATCTCGCTGCTATAAAACATCTCCGATTCCACTTGATGAGTAGCGGCGTGCAGGTACGCCGCTATTTTTTCAATAATTTCTGCGCCAGCGCCAAGGCTTCATCTTCAGTGGTTGCGATGAGCATGGGATAACCCCAAAATTTTTCATACATGATTGCGAACGCTTTGCCTGCCAGCCGTTTGGCGAGATTTGATTCGATATAATCAATGTCAACAATGTGTTCGATAAAAAATATGCAACCCAGAAAGGCGATTTCGATACTGTCAGTTACGGAGCGCCGCGTAATGCCCTGATGACGTTGAACTATAAACTGTAGTTTGCGCGGCTAACCGAATCACTCCATCACCTTAAGCTCCGCGGCCTCGTCAAACTTCGACCGGGCCGCTTCAACCTCGAGCAATTTGTCGAGCGTCCATTTATGCAACTCGCGAAATGGCTGCTGCAGTGTTCGACCCAGTGGGGTGATCTCATACTGCACTGCCACGGGCGAGAACGAAATGATCTGGCGCGAGACGAGACCATTGCGTTCCAGCCGCCGCAGGCACTGGGTAAGTGCCTTCTGGGTGACGCCTTCCAGGCGACGTTTGATGGCGTTAAAACGATTCGGCCCTTCATCAAGCACTGCCAGAACCATCATTGACCACTTATCCGCGATCTGGTCGAACAACGCCCGGCTTGGGCACTCCGACGAAAAACACTGCGGCTTTAATTCCAGCATTGAAGTTTCCTCACGTATACCTAGGCGACTTTAAGTGCCTAATTGACATCAGGTTTACAAAATATACTTTATGGCCTCCGAAAACAAATGGAGTCCATCCGATGTCGATCCTCGATACCAGCATCTTATTCCGTCCTTTTTCCATCCGGTCGCTCGAACTGAAAAACCGCATTGTCATGGCGCCGATGACGCGTCTGTTCTCACCCGAGGGCATCCCGGGTGAAGCGAGCACTGCCTATTACCGGCGGCGGGCAGAGGGAGGTGTCGGGCTGATTTTGTCGGAAGGTACCGTGATTGATCGCCCGGCATCGCGCAATGATGCCGGTATTCCTTTTTTTCACGGCGAAGCGGCGCTGGCTGGATGGAAGAACGTGATTGATGCCGTCCACACGGCTGGCGGGCGCATGGCACCGCAGATCTGGCACACCGGCTCCACGCGTTACATCAACGACTGGGAGCCAGATGCACCCGTTGAAAGCCCGTCGGGCCTTGTTTCGCCAGGTGACCTGCGTGGCGTGGCGATGAGTGAAGAGGACATTGCCGACACGGTAGCCGCCTTCGCCAAGGCCGCAGCGGATGCCAAGCGACTGGGCTTCGATACCGTTGAGATCCACGGAGCCCATGGTTATCTGATCGATCAGTTTTTCTGGTCTGGTAGCAATCTGCGCACCGACCGCTACGGCGGGCCGACAATCAAGGAACGCTCGCGTTTTGCCAGTGAGGTCGTCTCTGCCGTTCGTCAGGCTGTTGGCCCTGAATTCCCGATCATCATGCGCGTCAGCCAGTGGAAGCAACAGGACTACGGGGTGCGCGTTGCTGAAACGCCGGCGGTGATGGAGGACTGGTTGTTGCCCCTGGTCGAGGCCGGTGTCGACGTCCTGCACTGCTCGCAGCGCCGCTTCTGGGAACCTGAGTTTCCCGAAATTGACGGTGAGAACGGGTTGAACTGCGCGGGCTGGGCGAAGAAAGTCACTGGAGCCACAACCATTAGCGTCGGTTCGGTTGGGCTGGAGAATGATGTCACTAACGCCTTCGCCGGAAAGGGCTCAACCCCCGCGAGTCTGGATCGGCTCATTGAGCGTATGGAGCGCGGAGAGTTCGATCTGATTGCAGTAGGGCGTGTGTTGCTGAGTGACAAGGATTGGGTCGCCAAGGTGGAAAGAGGCGATTACGCGGATTTGAAGGGCTTCAATCCGGCCTCTTTAGCTGAATTGGTTTGAATTGCGGGGTGGCCCGGGCATTTACGCGCAGGCCACACTTTCAATGTAATGCCATTCGCTACCCCCCATAAGCGCTGGCCCAAACAATACAACTGAGAAGCGTTCGTAGTATTATCGCTGCCTGTTTCCCTTGGTAGTCCTGCGCCGCGATGCCCCCAATTCCTTCCAGCAAAGCCCCTAGCGTGCTCATCGTCGATGACAGCCGCAAGATCCGCGATCCGCTGGCGACGTTTCTGCGTCGCCACACGTTCGAGGTGCGCACGGCGGCGGATGCGGCGGGCATGTGGCAGTTGCTCAAGCAGCACAGCTTTGAGGTGATCATCCTCGACGTGTCGCTGCCCGATGGCGATGGTTTCGAGTTGTGCAGTCGCCTTTATCGGCGAAGCGATACGCCGGTGATTCTGCTGACGGCGCGCGACACCTGCGCCGATCGGGTTCGCGGTCTTGATCTGGGCGCGGACGACTACGTCACCAAACCGTTCGAGCCCCGGGAACTGGTGGCGCGGATCAACAGCGTACTGCGTCGACGCCGCCCGACCGGCACGAAACAGGCCATATCGGCGTCCGACCCTGTCGCCGTGAAAATGAGTCCCTGCTACCTGTTTGCCGACTGGCGTTACGATGCCCGTCACGCCACGCTGGCGCGTGATCAAGAGCCGCCGATTCTGCTCAGCACCGTCGAAAGCAAGCTGCTGCAAGTATTTCTCAACCATCCCAACACGCTGCTGCCCCGCGAGCGCTTGATTGATTTGACCACCGCAACCGACAGAGACGTGACAGACCGCGCCATAGACCGTCAGGTCAGTCGTCTGCGTCGCAAGTTGGCCCATAAACCGGGGGAACCGGAATTGCTGCGTACCATCTGGGGTGGCGGCTATCTGCTGGCGTCCGATGTCGTGCTGCAGGCGCCATGAATCGCCTGCGTGTCTTGTGGCCGCGCAAGATGGTTCATCAACTCAGTGTGCTGCTGTTGCTTGCGTTACTCGCTTCTAATGCAATTGCCATGCTGGTTCTGCAGCGCACCGGGGCGTTGATCCATCCGCTGTCGCGGACCATGAGCCTGGAACGTCTGGTCACCGCGCACCATGCGGCTCTCGAGGCACCCAACCAGGTCGGCGCCCGGCTACTGGCGTCGATGATCACCCCGGATGCACATTTCTGGATTGATCGGCGCGCCGACGTCGAGCCCTTCGACATGCGCGCCGAAGAACAACGCCTGGCCAATGTGCTGCGCGAGCGCCTGCAACTGGCGCCAGACCTTGCCGTGGTCATGCAACTGGAGCGGGTCACCGGCGGTCATGCCCGGGACCAGGTGTTCAGCCCAGCTGGCTGGGCTCCGTTGCGTTTGCGCAGCAGCATCGAACTGCCCGACGGCCGCTACCTCAACGCGTTGCAGCACCCGGTCGGGGCTTACGAGTGGCGCAAAGTCCTGACGTATAGCCTGCCGGTGACGATCATTCCGGTGCTGTTGATCGTCATGTTCTGCATCAGTCGCGTGGTGCAGCCTGTGAAAACCCTCGTGCAGGCGTCCGAGCGCGTCAGTCGCGGCGAGTGGATTGCCCCGCTGCCGCTGACGGGGCCGCAGGAGGCACGGGACCTGACGGCAGCGTTCAACCACATGCAGGCCAGCATCGCCCGCCATGTCGAGGGCCGCACACGCATGCTCGCCGCGATCAGCCATGACCTCAATACGCCAATCACCGAACTGCGCCTGCAAGTGGAACTGCTGGAGGAGGGCGATGCTCGCGAGGACATGCTGGAAAGTCTCGAAGAGTTGAGTCTGATGGTGCGCGAAACCCTCAACTTCGTCCGCGAAGACGCTGTGCAGGAGCCGACGCTGACCATTTCGTTGAACGGGTTACTGGATGACCTGGCCAAACGTTACCAACTGCTGAACCAGCCTGTAACCTGGCACGGAGCGCCGCCGATCATGCTGACGTGCCGGCCCCTGGCGCTGAAACGGGCCCTGACCAACCTGATCGACAACGCCCTGCGTCATGCCGGGGATGCCACGCTGAGCCTGTGTCGCGAAGACGCTGGCACCGTCCGCCTCGACATCCTCGACCACGGTGCAGGACTTCCCGATGCCTGGTTGAGCAGGGTGTTCGAGCCGTTCGTGCAGTTCGCCGGTGGAACGGCCGATGGGCACAAGGGCGGTGTCGGCCTGGGCCTGGCCATCGCCCGCGCCTGCGTGCAGGCACACGGTGGCGAACTGCTGCTGGAAAACCGCCCGTCCGCCGGATTGTGCGCCGTGGTCAGGCTGCCGGCCGCGCTGCTTAGAAGTTCAGCGTAGCGCCCATCCACAACGTGCGACCGTAGTTCACCGTGCCGTAGGTTTCATCGTCCAGGCGCTTGTTGGTGATGTTGTTCAGCGAGCTGTTCAACGTGATCGAATCGGTGAGCTCATAAGAGCCGCCCAGATCGGCCGTGGTGTAACCCGGTGCGCTTTCATCGGTAATGGTGTTGCCGGTTTCTTCCCCGTAGTAGCTGACCGACGCCCACGCTTGCGCGCGATCATTGATCGCCCATTCGCCGCGCAGGTTGGCTTTTTGCTTGGGCGTCAGCGCCAGTGGTGCGCCGGCATTGGCGCCGCTTTTCTGTTCCGAGTCGGTGTAGGTGTAATTGGCCTTGAGCAACACACTGGCGTTGATATCCCATTGCCCGGTCAGCTCCACACCCTGGATCACGGCCTTATCGATGTTGACCCGATCCATGACGATGTAACCGTTCCAGCGCTCGTCGGTGGTGACCGTCGACAACTTGTCCTTGAAGTCGTTGTAGAACACCGTCGCGCCCGCCGACAGATCATCGCGGTTGGACCACAACGCCGAGAACTCGTAGTTGGTGCTGGTTTCCGGTTTCAGGTCGGGGTTGCCGAGCATCACGAAACGGTTGCGTCGCAGGTAGGCGTAATCCTTGACCACCGCGCGTAATTCGGGCGCCTTGAAACCGCGGGCGATGCCGCCCTTGAGTGTCCAGTTATCGGTGGCGCGCCACACCCCGTAAATCCGCGGGCTGGCGTGGGTGCCATATTGTTCGTGGTCGTCTAGGCGCAGGCCGGTGGTCAGTGCGAAGCTGTCGGTCACCGACCATTCGTTTTCGGCGAACACGGCTTTTTGCAGCACCGAAAACTCGTAATCGACGCGATCGCCCAGGCCCTGGTTCCAGTCGGTCAATTCGCTTTCATTCCACTGCATGCCCACGGTACTGACATTGTGCGTGGTGGGCACCACCAGTTTGGCGTCGAACACGGTGTTCTTGACCTCCGGTTTGCGCCCGTAAATATCGGTTTGCGCCGGCGTGGCCTTGCCTTCGCGGCTGGAGGTTTCCTGGGACAAGGCGATATCCGACGTGGCCCAACCCCAACGGCCCTGGTGCGACAGCGACCAGTGATCGCGATTGTTCTCCTGCTCGCGGGTGGCCCAATTGGCACTGATGCTGTCGCCGTTCTTCAAGCGCGTGGCGCCAGCCTCCAGCAGGATGTCGTGGTCGACGGTCGGGGTGAAGGCCAGGCGTGCGGTCAGGTCGCGGTGATCGGCCTGGCTGAAACCGTTGGTTTGCTCGATGTCGTCATCGGCCTGACGATCCAGGTAACGGCCCCAGACCTGCAAGCCGAGAAAATCTTCGTGCAACGGACCATTGAGGTAGAACTGCGTCTGACGGGCGTTGCCTTGATCGCTGTGCTGCCGCGCCGAATAGTCGTAGGACACCGAACCGCCCCACTGTGGCGAAACCTTGCGGGTTATCACGTTGATCACCCCGCCAATGGCGTCCGAACCGTACAGCGACGACATCGGCCCACGCACCACTTCGATACGCTCGATGGCCGCCGCCGGCGGCACGAAACTCTGCTCGTAACCGCTGTTACCGTTGACCCGCGATTCCCGGGCACTCTGGCGCTTGCCATCGACCAGAATCAGCGTGTAATCGGCTGGCATGCCGCGAATGGAAATGTCCGTCTCATTGGCCCCACCGTTGACCGTCACCCCCTCCACATCCCGCACCGCGTCGCCCAGATCGCGATACGACTTGCGGCGCAGCGTCTCCCCATCAATCACCGTGACAGAGGCCGGCGCATCCTCGACGCGTTGCTCGTAGCCGGAAGCGGTCACCACCACATCATCCAGGGTCAAGGCCTGCGGTTCAGCGGCTTGGGCGGAAGTGAATAGCGTGCCGGCTGCGCTGGCGGCCAGGGCGAAACGTGTCCACGGGGACAATGCTGGAAAACGAAGAGGGGAGTGCATGGGGTGTCCTTTACAATTCAACTTAAAAGAGAATCGTAATCATCTGCACTGGTAGAGATTGGACAAAGTGTGACAGGGCGAATCCCACGGCAACCCAAACCCACTGTAGGCGCGACTTCACTCGCAAAAACCCAGGAGCGCCACTGCCTGGGTTTTGTACGAGAAGTCGGGGTGAATAGCATGGATGCCCCGCTTGAACTCAGTACCTCTCGATCATGTCGGCCGCCTGTTGGGTGGCCTGGCTGGTCCGGGTGGCCAGCTTGCGGACTTCGTCGGCGACGACTGCGAAGCCCCTTCCGGCCTCACCGGCTCTGGCCGCTTCTATGGCTGCGTTCAGTGCCAGTAGATTGGTCTGTTTGGCAATGCTTTGGATGGCGGCGACGATTTGCGTCAGCTGAGCGAGGTTTTCCTGCATCGCTTGATGCTGACGTTCCTGAGTCTGGCGCAACTGGCTTTCCTCGCGGAAGGAGTGCACGTCTGTGATCGCCCCCACTGTACGCAAGGGCGTGCCGTCGATGCTTCGCTGGGTCTGACCCCGGCCTCTGAACCAACGGTACTCGTCGTTGCGGTGCCTGAGGCGGTAGGTCACATCGAAGGGTGTTCGGCCGGAGCGGTCGGCGACATGGTCGACAAACGCTTGCACGGCACGCTGGCTGTCTTCGGGATGCAGGCGGGACAACCAGCTTTCGAACACATTGGGAAACTCTTCGATGGTTTCGTAGCCGAGCAGGCGACGCATCTGTGACGAGAACCAGATGACGTTGTGCGGATTGGCTGGATCGCCTGCGATGATATTGATGTCCCAGAGTGCGTCTTGAATGCATTCGCGGGAAATCTCGAAGCGGGCTGAGAGCATCGCGAACTCTTCGTCTTGCAAGCGTTGTCTGTGGATGTCACGCAGCATCCCGACGCTGATCTGTGGCAGCCCCCGTTCGTCACGGAGCGTTTCGCCGACGATCTGGACCCAGCGGTATTCTCCCAAGTGGCTCGCGAGGCGCACCTCCACCTGGTAGGGCGCGTGCCCGCTGCGATCGGCAAGATGACGAGCCAGGGCATCCAGGTTGACCTGGCGGTCGTCAGGGTGCAGGCAATCGTTCCAGGGGCCTAGATAGAAGGGGAGGTCCGCCTGAGTGGGCAGGTTGCCGAACCATTGCAGTACTGCATCGCGGGCGGGCTGCAGGCTGCCATTGAGCTGCAATTTCCAGAGCAAATCACCCGACCTGCTGGCCAGCAATTGCCAAAGTTGTGCTTGATCGTGCAACTGCGTTCCGTACTCACCCAGCTGAAGCTTGAGGCGTTGCAGTTCAGCATCAAGGTCGACCACGCTGGCCCTGAGCGCCGTGCGATCGGCGAGCAGGCGTTCGATGCCGGCCAGTACTGGTCGCAGTGACGAATCCTTCGCCGCTATCGATACTCCTTCGCCGTCGGGTTGTTCCAGTCGTTCGCCGAGCAGCTTCAATTCCTTGCGGGTGCTATTTCTGAAGAACATCAAATACCTCTGGTTTTGCTCACGAGGTTTCGGGGTGGTTCTGGTTCTTGATGCCCCGAGCATTCCGGTCTTCGAATGCTCGGGGACTGTCTGACCTGGACTGGAGTCTGTCGACTCAGGCGGCCTGGTACAGGCGGCGCTCGATCAGCGCGCTGCCACGCAGGCGATGTGTTGCCTTGGCACCGGCCAGCACGGCCAGGTCCAACAGCGGTTCGAGGGTGACGACGGTCATGTAGGCACTGCCGAAGGTCAGAATTGACAGGGCGTTTCCTGCGGTGAAGCCTTGTCCGTAGAAGGCCCAGAAGGCAACCCAGGCGACGATGCCGGCCTGGAAGGCGGTCGACAGCCCCAGCGCTTGTCTATAGTTCAGTTCCACATACGGCGTGTTTGGCGCGATGATGCGTTTCGCCAGGGCAGCGACTGCGAACAGCGGTACCAAAAGGGTGGTGACGTTCATGCCGTATTGCGGCAGGTCGAATGGCGCGAAGAACAGACTCTGGATCAGCAGTCCCAGGGCCAGGCCCGCTGCCGCAGGTGCGGCGCCGAGCAGCAGAAACAGCGTTGACCCCAGGATGAGATGGACCTCGGAGACGCCGACTGGATGGTGCGGTAGTAGCTCGAAGAAGCTGAATACCAGGGCCGTGGCAGTGACAGTGCGAGCCAGCAGCGAGAAGACACCACGCTCGCCCATGGCTTGGGCAGCGAGTTTGAGGGTGTAGGCGCCGGCACCTGCGGCAGTGACATAGCTCAGCCAGAGTTTTCCAGCTTCCACCAGGTTAGGTTCGATATGCATGACGATTGCCCCTTGGCCGCTACGCGACCTCGAAAGTAAAAAAACAGGATGACTCCGGGCTCAGCTGGTGGCCCGGCTGATCGCCACCGGCTCGTGCCGCGGCAGGTGTTCGTGGCCTTTTCCATGGGCCGGTGGGCAACTCGCATTGAGCAGCGTCACCGGTTGTCCGTGGGGGGTATTCAAGTAAGCCTGCTGCCATTCCTCGGTGCGCCGGCTGATATCTTCCATACCCGTTAAACCGAGTGTGGTGACCACTCTTTCCATCGCTGCGATCCATTGCCGGTAGTAAGTGTCGTTGACGCTTTCTCCGGGTTGCGCCGGGGCAGCCTTGATCTCTTCGCTGAATACCTGCACCCAGTCCTTCCAGGGGAACACGCCGGCTTGGTGCAAGTGCACCAGCAGGGAAAAAGCCTGAGCCTGCCAAGGCTTGTCGAACACCGGGCCTTCATCGTCGAGAGGGAGGCCGACGGCCTTGTAGTCGTGGTGCATGCTCGTGTTCATACGGCCTCCAGGTAGCTGTCCCATAGGTCGATGCACACACTGTCCGGTCGCGCCACTCCCCACAGTTCTGTCGCACTGAAGCGAACGGCATAGACCTGTTGGGGCTGTTCGCCTAGACCGTGGGCCATCGTGTCTGGGGTGGCAAACGCGCCGTGTGCAATCTCGATGGTCCCGACCTTGCCGCGCGCGTAGCGCGGCAGTCGGGTGTGGGTGGTTGGGTTGAGGTTCTTCGTTCGCACCCGGTCACCGACCTGGAAGCGGCCGGAGACAGGTTCCTTTGCCCGGGAAGAGGCGCCGCCGAGCACTACGGCCTCGACGATGTCCGGTGTTAAAACCGTGACGGGCTGTGTCGGTGGGGTTGGTTTGGCCGTACCCTGCAGTTCGCCAGTGCTGATCACGCCTTTTTCCAGCAGCAGGTTCTCGAAGGCATGCAGCCAATGTTCGTAGTAACTGGACTGCAAGTATTCAGCCGGTTCCATGCGTTCAATGGCGTGTCGGAATTCGTCGACATTGAAGTGCCCGCCGACGAAGAGCGAGGCGAACAGCGGAAAGACCCTGCGCTCCCAGTCGTGATGGAAGAGGGGTTCATTTTCTTCGGTGAGCACCGGGCCGAAACCGTGCATACCGCCTAAATCGTGTACACCGTTCATGGTTTTCTCCTTTTCAGGTTCAGGCTTCGTCGCCCGGCATCTTCGGCAGGCCAGTGCCGATCATGGCGTCACGCGTCACCAGCTCGACCAGTCGTTCCTCGCTCCAGCCGTCAGTACCGACCGGACGTTCCGGCAGTACCAGGTAGCGCAACTCGGCACTGCTGTCCCAGACGCGTACTTCCTTGTCATTGGGAATAGTCAAACCGAATTCGGCCAGCACGCTGCGCGGATCGATGACGATCCGTGACCGATAGGGCGCGGATTTGTACCAGACGGGTGGCAGACCCAGGGTCGGCCAGGGGTAGCAGGAGCACAGCGTGCAGACCGTCACGTTGTGCACGGTCGCGGTGTTCTCCACCACCACCATGTCTTCGCCCTGCACGCCGGAAAAACCCAGTTCGGCAATGGCCGCGGTGGCATCTTCCAGCAGCCGATGTTTGTAATCGGGATCGAACCAGGCCTTGGCGACCACCTGAGCGCCGTTGCGCGGGCCGACCTTGTGTTGGTAAGTGTCCACCAGAGCATCCATCGCGGTTGGGTCGACCAAACCCTTTTCGATCAACAGGGATTCGAGCGCCTTGACACGCAAGGCGATGGCCTCGGGTGGCTCGGTGTGATCGTGATCGTGATGATGTTCGTGCGTATGGCTCATGTCTTAGCTCCTCTGAAGTTGATACTCACTTTCAGTGCTACTTGCCGGTGTTCGTTCGCCAATGCGATGCGCAGGTCTACAACGTCCGCCAATCGACAGAGGCCTCGAATGCGGCTGCCGCTTGATAGAGGGTGCCTTCGGCATAATGTCTTCCGACAAGCATCAGCCCCACGGGCAGTCCGTCCACCAGGCCACACGGGATCGACATGGCGGGGTGCCCCGTAATGTCTTGAGCGGCCGTATTGCCAAGCATCTCCAACGCACGCGTGACGGTCTCGGTGATTGAAGAACCCGGTTCCGGGAGCGGCTGAGCGGTGATTGGCACTGTCGGCATGACGAGCAGGTCATAGGTGTCCAGCGCCTTGTCATAGGCCGCTCGGGCAAAGCGCGCAATGTTCTGGGCCTTGGCGTAGTAGCGACCGTTGTAGCGCTCCAGACCGAACTGGCCGACGAACATGCAAAGCTTGAGTGACGGCGACAATGCGTTTGCCTGATCGCGCCAACCGGCCTGTTTGTCCAGCAGGCCCACGTCGTACAGCCCCTTCCAGTTAAAACCCGCGCCATTGCCGTGCATCATTTGCATGGTCAGGCCTTCACAGCCGATAGGGCTCCATAACGATCCCGCCAGGTTGTGTTCGGGAACCGATACCTCCTCGACCCGCGCGCCCAAAGCTTCGAGCCGGGCGATAGCGCTGCGTACCTTTTCTGCGATACGTGGATCTTGATTCGCGAGTTGGAAGCCTTCCTGGAGAACCCCGATCCGAAGTCCGGTCACGCCTCGTTCCAGATAATCGCAATAGGCATCGACCTTGGGGGCGGCCTGGCGAGGGTCGAGCCCATCGGCGCCGGCCATCACTTCGAGCATGAGCGCGTTATCGCGTACGTTGCTCGTCATGGGGCCGACATGATCGAAAGTGGACTCGATCGCCATGACCCCGGTGTAAGGCACTAGACCCCAGGTAGGTTTCATTCCATAAATGCCGCACCATGCGGCAGGAATGCGGATGGAACCGCCTTGGTCGCCACCGATAGCCAGGTCGACCGCCCCCGTCGCCACAAGCGCCGCGCTGCCCGAAGACGAACCACCCGTCGTATAACCATGGCGAAAAGGGTTGTGCACAGGCGCGGGGTCCGAGGTATGGCTACCACCGGAGAGGCAGTAATGTTCGCAGGTGGCTTTGCCGAGGATGGTTGCACCAGCGTCGAGCAGACGCGTCACCACGGTGGCGTCAAACGAAGGTACGAAACCCTCCAGTGGTGCGGCGCCGTTCATCATCGGGACACCGGCCAGAGAGATATTGTCCTTGAGCGCGACCGTCTTGCCAGAAAGCTTGCCCGAACTGGCGCCCATCACCTCAGTTCTGTAGTACCAGGCGTTCAGCGGATTATCCGTGCTTGAAGGGCGGTAACCAGCACTGCGCTCGTAGCGCACTGGAGGGATGAAATCTGGCAACTCATCGACCAAGTCGTAGGCATCGAAACTGGATTGCATAAGCGCCAGGTATTCGCTGGCTTGCTCGGGTGTCAGCTGTATGTGCAGGCGGCTGGCGAGATCCTGCACGTGTTCGAGAGTCGGGCGGATGATGGCCATGGGGTGTCCTTTGTCCTGTGCCAACCCGTAGGGGCTGGCGATGTCTGTTCAAACGTCATCTCGGGGATGCCCGGGCACGGTGCGCACTCTTGGCGAGCCGTGCTCGGGGCTGGTATCAAGCTATCTCCACAGATTGAGCAGCGCTTGGCTGAGGAGGACAGTCGCTTGGTTGAGCGGGACTCGCTTGCCCCACCACGGTCGCCCTCCATTGCTGTGGCTTAGGCTTATGCCGGGGGTATCAGTCTTCGGATTCAGGCGTGGTCTGTTTCCGAGATGACTTCCCGGGTTTTGGCCAGACAACCCCAACGCTTCTCATCCCTTTGGCGGGGTCCATTTCCGGGTGTGCGAGTACGACGTCCCGATAGGAGGGGCTCCCGATCACCGCCGGTTTGAACTTGATGAGGAAGTCATTGACCTCTTTGCGCAGATCCGGGGCCAGACCGTAGTCGTCGTAGCACGCCTCGAGACAATCGAGCACCGCTTGCCAGTGCACCTCGGTCAGGCCCATTCCGCGATGCGCGGTGACCATGTCTCTACCCCGGTATTTGGCGCTTCCACCCCAGTGCTCGGAAAGGAAATCGACAAAATTGATGTGTTCCTTTTGGAACGTCGATTCCGACATATGGGCCCAGATGTGCCCGATGGCGGGGTGTCCCATTGTCTTTCTCAATACTGCGCCTGCGAACTGATAGATCGCGTCATAGCCGCCAAGACGGGTATAGAGGGAGGGTTGTTGTTCCATGGTGGGTTGCTGGTCGGTCATTGTCTGGTTACTCCGTTTCGGGTGAGAGGCATCTCATTAGCCAACTGTCGCGCCGTTGGGCACACGCTTGGTTGATAAGGACAACGGGTGGTAGAGACGGGGGGGTCTAAAAAACCCTGACGTAGCGCAGGTTCATGCGAAAGTCTTCTTTGGGACCGTTCTCCACCGCTAGGTCGCGTCCAAGTTGCACTTGGAGTTGGTCCTTGGCAGTGAAAAACTTTCTGGCCGTGACGCGGAAGTTGGTGGTTTCCATCCTGTCGTCCTGGTTGACACCATCGATCTGGTTTTCCCCGCCCCAACTGTGGCCGAAGCCGATAGCCAGCGCCGTGGTCTCGTCGGGCATGTAGCGCCCCATTAACTGAGCACCGTAGGAAACGTCCTGCTCCCGGCGGGCGGAGCTGGCGCCGAAGTCGTTGTTGTCTGCGTACCAGATGGCGTCACCGACGAGGTCGATGGCCCACTTCTGCGTGAAGTGCTTGACGTAAGCGGCCTGGAGATCAACCTTCCAACGGTTCTCGCCAAGGTTGAGCGCGTCGTCTTTGTCATAGTCGCCAGTCGGCACGTACAAGTAGGCGGTCGCACCGAGGGTGTCGTTGGCGTCGTTGAGGCGGTACTTGAGCGGCGCAGTGAGAATGAGGTCGCCGATGCCGCTGGCGTCGCCTAAAGCAGAAGCGTCACCACCGCCTGAGACATGACCGAAGGGCAACAGGAATTGCGGCTCGATGGTCAGTCGCTCGCTCAACTGGTAGATGTGCAGCAGACGCAGAATGCCGATATCGGAAGTCAGGTTGAAATCGGAGCTGGTCTTGTGGCCCTGGGCATAGGCACTGTCCGTGGTGGCGTGCTGGTAGTAGACCACGCCGATGGTCGCTCCCACGGGGAGCGGCTCGTAATCGCCAGGATCCACCTCGAGCGCGTGGGAGGAAAGGCTGGGGAGGAGGGCGGCAAGCGACAGGTAGCGGAACTGTTTCATGATCGAAGATCCTTTTTTCGGGCAAAAAGAGCCCCGCAATCGCCAGTCAGGCAATGCGCAGGGCTAAAAGTGGAGTCAGCGATGAAGTCAGGTGGGCGACACTTGCGCGTCGCGCATCATCCCGGTCTGCGGGTGGCAGTTGATGTACTCGAACAGTTGCTGGCTACCGTCCGCTACCGAGACCTCGTGATACAGCCGCAGCTTCGAAAGGCCTCCGATCACTCGGAAGAACGTGGTGAAAATACGTAAATGAGTGGGGTGGGATTCTGCCCAGCGTTCCAGTTTGTCGAGGGATCGCCAGTGACCGATGTCATAGGCGATGTCGAGAAGATTGCCATCCAGGTCGACGTTGCGAACGAAGCGGTTGCTGTAGCAGCCCAGGGCCTGCCCCTCGTCACGCAGGAAGTTCATGCCGTCTTGCAGGGGCGGCAGCATCTCGTTGAAATAGAGCGCGCGCTCTTCCTCGCCGGCTTCGACCCAGTCTTGTCCGGAGCGGATCAGCGTCAGGTTGTCGTGGCCGCGCACCACGACCCTGCCGCCCTTGGCGGGGTCGCCTGAAATGACTTGCAGTTCGCTGGTCGGCTGCATCCAGTCGGTCTGTGAGATAGCAAAGCGGTCGCGCGCCGAGCCCCAGTAGCCGTGCTCCTCGATCTCGCCGCTGATGCCGTCCATGATCGCACCGACACCTGGCAAATCGTCCTTGAATGCATACAGCGTCTCGAACTGCTCGGCACGTGGTGCGATGACTTCGCGGAAATACCCCAACCCTTCGTTCAGGCGTGCCTCGTCGCCCCACCAATCGGCCACAGGCGCTGAAAGTAACCATCGCTGATAGGCAGCAGGATCACGCCAGTAACCCACGGCGATGAAGTTTCCATAACCCTGATTGTCGAGGTGGTAGGTCAGGTCGTGATTCCCTGGGCCATCGGCGAGGGCAAAGCTGGCGTCAATGTAGCGCATGGCCTGCAGGGCGGCGACGCGTTGCTCGTCGCGAAATTGCACCCCGAGGTAAGCCATCACGACTTGCTTCACACTTTCGTCAGCTCGCCCGACAAACATCGGGAAGGGTGGCTGGTAATCGTCGTGAACACGACGGGACAACGTCCGGGGACATTTGAGATGTTTATCGATTGCAGATTCCATGGGGGCTCCTTTATCACCGTCTCAAACGGACGGTTCGCTGTTCTACATCCCAGTGGATGTGGGGGTTTTGCGGTGGGTACCACTCCATCGGCGTTGCAGCGCCAAGGTCCCGAGCTGTACCAGGTAAGTGGCAAACTCTTCGGGTGCCATGTCCCATCGCTGTAAAAACCAGGATGAATCGGACAGTCGCTGCTGTTCTTGTGGATGCATCAGACACCTCATCATTGGTGCTTGTAGGGACACGGCATGGATTAAAAATTATCGAGGGGCGATGAAACGTGCTTGGCTCGAATGGACAACCGTTTGGTTAAAAAGGACAGGCAAAAAGGCCGGCATAACAGCGCGCAGCAATGGTGCGGGGCTTGTGAATCAAGGGGGCGAGGTGCCCCGAGAAGAGGCATGGGGAGAGGCATGGGGAGTGTTGGAAGGATCGGCCTATGTAACGCGCAGGCGGCTATCTTCCAAGGTGTCTGACAGCGCGGGAATGAGGCGATGGAGATGGCCTGCTAATTGCTTTGCCCGCAAAAACGTTACCCCGCTTTTTTTGTTGAAACGCCGCCGCGAGGTGAATGCAATGAGCCAGACATGTCAGTATTCAACGCTTGCCGTTACGGCACCCCTCCGGTTTGATTACTGGAAGGAGGTGGTGTGTCACCATTGCCTGGACGCAGACAGCAAACGACTGGCGCAGAGCGATTTTGACGGGGCGCTGGAGGTGCATGGCATGGGCGCATTGGACATCTGCACGTTGTCCGCCCCCTTGCACTATTGGGAGCGATCCGCCCAGCACCTGCGCAGTGATCCTAATGACGATTTGTGGTTGGGCTTTACCCGGAGCGGTTATGGCGAACTGGAGCAGGCTGACCGACGGACGAAGCTGGCGGCGGACGATCTGTTTCTTTATGACGCATCCCAGCCGTTCAGATTCAGCTTCGGTGGTACTGATAACCACCTTGTCCGCATTCCGCGACAACTGCTCAGCCAGCGGCTGCCCGGCATAGCGGATTGCACCGCTGTGGTTCTGGATGACCGTCGTCCAGGGGTGATTCCGTTACGCGAGATGTTACGCCAAGCCGCGAGTATGCCTTCAGGCTTCCAGAACACAGGAGTCTCCAGCCGTTACTCCAGCACGTTGCTTGACCTTCTGGTGGTCAGCCTGGAACTCCAGGATTTAAAGCAGACGCATGATGAGTTGGACCTGTACGGCCGGATCATGAATTACATCCACCGGTATTTGACCGAGGCGGACCTGTCGCTCGAACGCATTGCTCAAGCCCACCATGTCTCCACGCGCACTGTGACGCGCGCTTTCGCCCGTCATCAGAAATCGCCGGTCGCAGAAATCTGGAAGGCACGATTGCTTGCCAGCCGCGACGCTATTGAGCGCGGTCAAGTCCGCAGTATTTCTCAGGCGGCGCTGGATTTCGGTTTCTCCGACTTCTCTCATTTCAGCCACGCTTTTCGCAAAGCCTTTGGCGTTGCCCCCCATACTCTCCTGCGACGAGAGTGAAAGAGGGGCTTTATCGCTCCTGAAGCGAAGCCTAACCGTACAACCGCTGCTCAATCTCTTCGAGCGTGCTGCCGCGTGTCTCCGGTACCCATACCGCGACGAAGGTCAGGGACAGGAGTCCTGCTCCCACGAACACAAAGAAGGTTTGGCCGATCCCGATCATCGCAACCAAAGATGGAAAGAACATGCCGATCATCACGTTGGTCAACCAGAACGCTGCGATCGCCATACCCATGCATCCGCCGCGGATGCGCATTGGGAAAATTTCCGCCAGAAGCACCCAAAAAGCAGGCCCGATCAGCCCTTGCATGGAGGCCAGGAACATCGCCATGGCGCCGAGGATGAGCATGGCGCGGGTGACGGAGGGATCGACAAAAACTGAAACCAGGCCAATCAACAGCAAAGACAATGTGGTGCCAGTGAAACCGAGCAACATCATTGGACGACGCCCTACGCGGTCGAGCAACGCAATGCCCACGAAGGTTGCGCCAATCGAAATAATGCCGTTTACGACGTTGGCGATCAGTGCGCTACGTTGCTCCAGGCCTGCTTCTGTGAGGATCTGGGTGCCGAAGTACATGATTGAATTGACTCCGGTCAGCTGCGACGTAACAGCGATACCGATGCCAATCAAAAAGATTCGCCGCGCACCCTTTTGAGACAGGTCACGCCAGCCGCCTTTTTTGATGAATCGTTCGTTGCTGATCTGCTGGGTGATCGCCTCCATCTCAGCTTTGGCGTAGTACTCCTCCCGTACCAGTTTCAGCACCTCCAGGCCCTCTCTGAAGCGCCCTTTGGTGGCCAGCCAGCGCGGGCTTTCCGGCATGTAGAGCATTCCCAACCAGAGTGCCACTGCTGGCAGGGTTGCCAAGGCAAGCATCCATCGCCACACACCATCGAGATCGCTAAACAAATTGCCCAGTGTGGCGTTGGTGGTGAAGGCCAGGAATTGTCCGGTGACGATCATCAACTCGTTGCGGGTAATGATGCGACCGCGGATGCTGGATGGCGCCATCTCCGAAAGATACGCCGGCACGACGACCGATGCGCCGCCCACCGCTAACCCCAGCGTGAAGCGGGCGGCCACCATGACGTCGAGGGTTGGCGCCAGCGCACAAGCCAACGCGCCAAGAAAAAACACTACGGCGAGGAAAAGAATGATACGGCGGCGACCCTTGAGGTCCGATAAGCGACCGCTGAACAGTGCCCCCATCATTGCGCCGATCAATAGGGCGCTGGCGACCAGACCTTCCGTAAAGGGTGTCAGGCCCAGGTCATCTTTCATGTAGAGCAAGGCGCCGTTGATGACGCCGGTGTCGAAGCCGAATAGCAAGCCGCCAAACGTGGCAATCCAAGTGATTTTTTGCAGGTAGCGCTGTGCCTGGTGCTTTTCAGGGCTTACATAGGCGGCTGAAGTGTCTGCCGTATTTCCGTAGGAATTAATTGTCATTGTGATATTCCTGACTGAAACTCATGGGGATACCCACTCGCCATCGCGGTGAGCGTTTCAATATGCAATTACATGGGTTTTTCTCGTGGTGCGATTCAGATGGGTTGGGGTTTGAAGTCGCTGGTGGCAACCGGCATGACGCTCTGTAGCAGTCTTACGGACTTTTCCAAACCCTCGAGGCTGTTGAGTAAAACGTCCTCATGCTCGATCGATAGCCAGCCATCGTAGCCAGCCATCTTCAGGCGGTAACAGAACTGTCGCCACCATTGCTCACCGTGGCCGAATCCAAGTGTGATGTAGGACCAGCTTCGGGATGAGATATCCATCAATGAGCCATTTTCCAGGAGTGAATCCACGGCCTGGACTGGCGCATTAAGCAAAGTGTCTTTGGCGTGCACATGATAAATGGCGTCGCCCAGTGCCTCGGCGGCGACCAGCGGATCAGCGCCCATCCAGAACAGATGCGAGGGATCGAGGTTGGCGCCAATCACCGGTCCGATGGCATTGCGTAGCTTCAACAGCGAGCGGACGTTGTAGACGCACTGGTTACCGTGCAATTCCAAAGCGATACGCTCCACACCATTTTCCCTGGCCAGCTCAGCTATCTCGTTCCAGAAGGGCAGTAGGCGTTCTTCCCATTGATAGCGCAGCATCGCCTGGGTTTCGGGAGGCCATGAGGCAACCACCCAGTTCGGCATCCTGTCACCGGCCCGACCCTCCGGTAAGCCAGACATGGTGCAGACAGTCTTGACTCCCAGTTCACCGGCTACGCGTATCGTGTCCCTGAGGCACTGGCCTTGTGCAGGCTGCGTGGGGTGCAAAGGGTTGCCGTTGGCGTTCAGGGAAATGATTTCCAGACCGTGCTCCTGGAAGCTGCGTTTGAGTGCCTGGCGGTGGTCGGCACTGGCGAGCATCTGCGTCAAGTCAAAGTGCGGCGCGGTCGACCATCCGCCAGTGTTGATCTCCAGGCCCGACACTCCCAGCCGTTCAGCCTGCTTGAGCATCTCCCGCAGGGGCAGGTTGCCGAGGCTGTCGGTGACGAATCCCAGCTTCATGACGTAGCTCCTTCTCGCGACCGGTAGAGGGGCGGTGCTTCCAGCGTCGGCAACACGACCCGGCGACGCTGATTGAGTGCCTCGATGCCGGCTTGGGCGACAATGGCTGCGCAATAGCCGTCCCAGGCATTCGCGGCATGGACTGGGAACCGACCTGTGTTGATGAACGCCACGAATGCTTTGTTCTGTAGGCGGTAGGCGTCGGCGAAACGCGGCCGCCAATCGGCCGCGTACCTTTCAAAACCCTGAAGACAGGTGTTGAAACGAGTATGTACGGGGGTGTTCAGTTGCACGGAACCTCGCTCACCCACCAACTCGCCACGGACGTCGTACCCGTAATGGGCGTTGTTGTTGATTTCGATGTTCACCAGATGGCCTTCCCGGGTTTCCAGCACCATGAATACCGGGGCGCCGACGCCGTCCTCAGACGTGTGGGTGGGTTGGAACACTGAGATGGCAACGTATTCAGTGTCGAGCACGTGACGTGCCACATCGAACTCATGCGGCGCGGAGTTACTGATCGCCATTTGCCCGCTGAAGTTGGCGGGGGCTTCTACGTTGCGGTGGAAGTTGTGCATCATCACAGCCCGACCTATCACACCGTCGCTCAAGGCACTTTTCATTTCCCTGTACGAAGGGTCAAACCGGCGCATGAAGCCCAGTTGCACGAATTGGCGACCCCGAGAGGCTTCTTTGTCGATGACCGCCAGGCACTGGTCCGGGCTTTGAGACAGTGGCTTTTCACACAGTGCGGGTTTCCCTGCCTCGATGGCTGCCATGGTCAGGACTGCATGGGTTTCGTCCGGGCTGGCGATGATGATTGCATCGACATCGGACCTTGAAAGCGTGAACAGAGGATCAGTGGAAACGTCAGCAGCGCCATAACGGTCGGCTATCAGTTTCGCTCGCTCTGGCGACGCATCACACACCACATGCAAAGTGGCTCCCGGAAGGTCCTGGGCAATGATGCGGGCGTGATCCTCCCCCATGATACCCGCGCCGATGACGGCGATTCGTATGCTCATATTCAACGACCTATCGATGGGCGAAAGTTATCAACGCAGCGTCGAACTCGCGTGCGTGTTGACTGGGAAAGGGAGATGTATGTGGCCATAAGCGGCGTAGCCGTGGCGGTCGAAACCAACCGATGAGGCGAGTTATTCATGGGACTATCCTGGCGGTTTGTTGTGTTTGTTGTGCCTCGATTATTAGCACCGAACAAGCAATCATCAAGGCGCGCCATAGGCGATTTATGATGTGAAAAACCTCAAATTTGAAGATGGAGTAGTGGTTGTTATTGCTTTTGAAAACACCCATCAGGAATACATATATGATGTAAATGACATCAAGAGAGAGGGCAGGCTATATGACCACGCAAACATCGGCGCGCTTATGGAAGGGCCCCACTGTTCAACAGGTCGCCAAGGTGGCCAGGGTCGGAGCAGCCACCGTCGACCGCGTGCTGAATAACCGCCCCGGCGTGCGAGAAAACACCCGTCTGAAAGTGCTGGCGGCGCTGGATAAGCTAAAGAAAGACTTGGCTGATGGCATGGCAACGTTGCAGATCAAGCTCTTTTGCGATTCGGGCGAAACCTTCAATGCAACGTTGGCCGACGCCGAGGCATTGGTGAACGCTTCGACGCCAGGCGTCGTGGTGCATGGCTACTATGAACCGACCAACCAGGTCGATCCCGCCACGTTTGCTGATCAGGTTCAGGCTGAGGGCGCTTCAGCGGATGGTGTGATCGTCGTATCGCGCGAGCATCCGGCGATCAACCGAGCGATTCGCAAACTCTGCAGCCTGGGTATTCCAGTTGTGTGCCTGACCACCGACCTGCCTAACTCCGGGCGTAGTGCCTACGTTGGCAATGATCAATATGCGGCAGGCAGTGTCGCCGGGTTGCTGATCGGCAATGCGTTACCTAAAGAGCCCGCGAAAATCCTGCTGGTGACCAGTGTGCCGTTTCGTTGTCAGCAAGAGCGGGAGATGGGGTTTCGCCGGGTGCTCCGTTCCGAGTTTCCGTATCTGAAAATCGACGAGCGGGTGATGTCCGACGATCGCCCTCAGACCACGACTGAACAATTGACGCGTTACTTTTCCAAGCATGACTACCCGGCAGCCATCTACAACGTGGCCGGCGCCAATCGGGGCGTTGCTTGCTCAATAGATGCCATTGCGGCTGAGGATCGGCCTATTTTCGTCGGCCATGAGCTTACGGTTCATACGCGGGCGATGCTTGAGTCCGGCGTCATGGATTACGTTATCTCTCATGATTTCGTTGGCGAGACGGCCGCAGCGGTGCGCTGGATACGAGGAGCGATCGAGGGCGCGGCGAGCGCGCCACCCTCAACACAGATCATGATCCACACTCGATATAACTGTGGTGTGTAAGGCCAACGTTGCGTTCTACCCAACCGTGTCCCTCAGCAAAACCAAGGGTGGAGGCTTATGTCGGAGTCAGTACCGATCGAGAAACGGTGCTCCTTGCCATGCAGCCGATACGATTACAGACTATCCGGATCCCCGAAGAACATTTTGACTGGGCTCCAGGACGGTAGTTACAGCCCGAAAAAAGGTCGCGTTGCACGCCTCATTAGGCGCCACCAAAATACCTGCAAATGCAAAGCACGGCCGAGGTGGACAGTACTAAAAGAGTTGCAAAAATGCCGGCGTTACGACCAAAAGGATTGTTGTCTGTAAACGAAAGTGCGTAGCCATGTAGAATGCGTCCAACAAATAGTACCGAGCCGAGAGTGTGTAGTTGCCATTGCGGTGAGCCGCTTAATTCTAGAAATCCAATCAACACGAGCGCCAGTGGAACGTACTCAGCGAAATTGCCGTGCCCTCTAATGCGCCGAAACATGACGGAACTGCCACCGTCGCCAAGACTAGGACTGCCAGGCCCCATTCTTCCAATAATTACTCGGACACTTAGCGCAATGAATAAAATTGCAAGTAGGCCGCTATAGAGAAGTGTAGCTTTCATTGTATGCTCCCTGCCCCACAAGGGGCCTAACTAGTGGCTAAAGTTGCTCGCCTTGAAGCGTATGCAGCCCGCGTAGTGGCCGTTGGCGCTTAGGTCTTTGCTCTTCAATTGCGCTGCGCTAATCGGAGCTGAAGAACTGCTATTGGGCGTTTCTCAAGGAAAGAATGCGATTGTGATATATAGCTGAAACAGGGCAAGGAATAGCCTGCCCTGTTTCAGGGAATTACGCGTCAGCGCCGCCTAAAATATTCTCTAGTTGCATTTCTTTTAAAACACGGTCTTGAATGGGTTGCTTGGCAGCGTTAATTTCATCAACACCCCAAACCATGCCTACCGCTGTGCGTGTAGGACGTTTGCCGGCAGGCATATCTGCTAACGCTAAATAAGTATCGACGACCAATTGTGGGTCTGGTGCCAGGTCAGACTGCATGAATTTCGCGAATTCTGCGAACATAGCATCAGGTATCTTTGCCAAGTCACCATAGCTCTCCAGTACGTCAAGACGGGAAGGCGCTTGCCCTCCAGCACTCAGACCTGTAGGGAACGGGCCTGGTTGCACGATGGCAACATCAATACCGAAGGGCGCCACTTCGTAACGTAAGCCTTGGACGTAGCCTTCCAGAGCGTGCTTGGTGGCGGCGTATGTAGAGAAATACGGCGCCGAAATCTGGCCGACCATTGATGAGGTGTTAATGATCAGACCGGATTTGGCTTCCCGCATAGCGGGCAAGACAGCCTGTATAATGCGCATGGCGCCATAGTAGTTGGTTTCCATCTGTTCCCTGGCTTGGGCAATGCTAAATGCCTCCGTAATACCCAGGTACATTACGCCTGCATTGTTAATCAAAATATCAATCTTGCCCGCTTTAGCCAGCACACCAGCAATGGCTGTCTTGACGGATTCGTCGCTGGTGACATCCATGTCTACGACATGGATGAGGTTGCTATGCGCTTCCAGCGCGGTCTTGACTGCGGCGTTCTTGCCTTCTGTGCCACGCATGGTGGCGAACACTTGGTAGCCCTTGTCTGCAAAGTCTTTCACTGCTTTTAGGCCAAATCCACTGCTGCTACCGGTGATGATGACGCTTTTTTTGGCTTCGCTCATTTTTCTTTCCCGCTGGGTTGTCTATTAAGTACCATTCGGTACAAAATAGGGGGGAGGGGTGCCGTGTGTCAAGTTAAAATACCAGGTGGTACAAAATGAGCTTAAATCCGACAAAGCCTTCAAGGGGACGACCTAAGACCCTGGACCGTGATCACGTTTTGGATGTGGCAATGGAAGCCTATTGGAAAGAGGGCGTACGCAGCTTATCCCTTAATGAAATTTGCAGAAGGTGCGATATATCGAAGCCAGGTCTTTATCGTGAATTTTGGAATGAAGATGGCTTGATGAAAGCCGTTATTCTTAAATATCAGGAACAGGAGCTGGATTCTGTGCTGGAGATGTTAAAGGCAGAAAAGCCGTTTCGAGAGATGCTTGACAGCCTGGTGTCATTCGCCACCTCAGTGAGTGACAGTCAAGGGATACCAAAGGGATGTCTTTTGATAAAGATGCGCGAATCACGCATGCACCTGGGTGAGGCAACACGAGCACAAATCGATTTCATTCAAGAGCAAGCATTAACGGCTTACAGGAAATGGGTGGAGCGTGCAAAAGCCAAATGTGAATTCTCTGCAGACATGTCATCAGAGTTTGCATCTATCTATATTGATGCGCAATTAAGTAATGCTGCGTCACAGATATCTCGTGGCGAGGATCCGCAGATTGTAAAGAAGATGCTGTTAGTCGCTTTTTCTGTGTTCTGATGAGCATGCCTCTCAGCCCAGTGTTTCTGTAGAAGCAGATACTCGTTCGTCTGGGGTAAAAAAGGGGCTTGTCTGAATACTGCCTGGTAGAGCAAGTCACGCTTCTCAAACTGAAAAATGAGAGACCCAACCGGAGCGATGTTATCGCTTCAAGCGACTCAAAAACTTATCCAGCAGCCGCCATTGAAGGTCCTCAAGGAATTCACAGCCATTATGAACAACGCTAAACACCTGACTCAAGTGGCTCCGCCTCCTGACACGGATTTCCATCGCGGTAATGGCTTTAATACGAAGTTCGTTGCTTCCAGATGCTTGGTACTTGCGGTGTCGCTTGGCGGGTTGTCGACTATAGCTTCCGCAGCGTCTCAATCCCCGTCGTGTGAAACACCACCAGGCGGGATAATGTTCATTACTCAAGATTGCATCGATCCGCAGTTCGACCGCCCGGTAATCGATAGCCAGGAAGATTTGAAAAGCCCTGTTCTGACGCATCGCGTTTCTGGGCACTTCGAAGGCACCGATGTAAAGTTCAGCTTTTTCTTCCCGCCGAAAGCCCAATGGAAAGGGCGTTTCTTCCACAAGGTTTATCCCTTGGGAGACGGTAGCGTTCCGGACCGGGTAATCAAATTTGGTGCCGAAAGTGGTGCGTATACCGTGGATACTGTTTCGCCCTCTGGCTATCGAGCCAACGCTGCAGCTGCGAAATTCTCGAAGATGGTTGCCGGGGAATACTATGGATTTTCCGCTTCTCAGATCCACGGTTATATCTATGGTGGCAGCGGTGGGTCTTATCTGACCATCGCGGCGGCTGAGAACTCGTCGGGGGTATGGGATGGTGCCGTCCCATTCGTCATTGGCGTCCCAACATCGATTCCAACCAATTTTTTTGTACGTGCTTTCGCACGTCTTGTACTCGAAGATAAGGCGTCACACATTGCCGACGCTATGCGACCGGGAGGTAGCGGCAATCCTTTTGCAACGCTTGACGCCACGCAGGCCTCCGTTTTTGCGGAGGTCACAGCAATGGGTGTGCCCTTGCGCGGTTGGGATAATTACGCGTACATCCTGGGTCTCAAAGACCCGCAAGGTTTACTGGGGTTTGCCAGTTCGGTCAAAGGCATTGATCCCGGTTATGCAGATGACTTCTGGAATAAACCTGGCTACCTAGGTACCGAGCAATCCACTCTGGGCAATCTTGTACGAAGGGCGAAAGTTGATCGCGTAGTGTCGGTTCAAAGGATAGATCGTGACTCAGCTGGTAAGCCACTAAGCTTGCACGTGGCCGGGCTGTCGAACCTCAAGAACAGCTCTTGGTTGGACTTTACCCTCGAAGGAGCAGAAGGGGGTAATCGAAAATTGCTTGGGTCGTTAGATGCCGAGCACGGAGTTATTACGCTGTCCGCGCAAAATCAAGCCGATATGCTCAACGCTCTGAGAAATGGAACCCAGGTTCGTGTCGATAATCGCTGGGCAATTGCGTTGACGTCCTACCATCGGCATCAGGTACCGGTTTCTGGTGGATTTGCTGTTTGGGATCAATTTCGCAATGCAGACGGTTCTCCACGCTACCCGCAACGCCCCCAAGAGGTAGGCTCAATAATCAGCACAGGTGTCAGCGGAGGCGGTAGCTTCACCGGCAAGATAAACGGCAAGATGATAATTATAGCCAACGCACTTGATGTCGATGCCTACCCTTGGGATGCCGACTGGTATGGCCAGCGATTGAAGACAGGAGAGGGGGATCAGTACGACGCGAAGGTGCGGACCTGGTTAAACGATAATGCAGACCATTTGGATGGCAGCGTTGTTGCCTCGGGCGCGGCTGACAATCAGTTTGTAAGACTCATCGATTACAACGGCATCCTCGAACAAGCCGTCAGGGACGTAAGTGCCTGGGTGGAAAATGGTATAGCGCCGCCTCGCTCCACTCAGTATGCGCTCAATAATGGCCAGGTCTCATTACCCCCAGACGCATCAGCAAGGCAGGGTATCCAGCCTGTTGTGAAACTCACGTCCAGGAGCGGTGAGAGAATCATTGCCAAAGTCGGGGAGCCCGTCACGCTGCTTGGTGACATTACCGTCCCGCCCTCTGCCGGCAAAATTGTGAAAACAGAATGGAGCCAGACGGGGAGCGATGACTTTCTAGACGCTCCACTTCCTCATCAGCCGTCAGAAGCGCTCGCCACACATAAAACATTCGTCTATTCGAAACCCGGCACCTACTACCCCGTGCTCCGTGTGATATCCCAGCGTGAGGGTGACGCCAAGACGGACTTTGCGCGGGTCGCTAACTTGGCAAGAGTACGCGTCATAGTGAACTAGGTTCTGTACGAAATCAGCTGAAACTTACGGCTGCTTCCCTACCCAAACGCTGGCTGATCTGGCGGCGGAAATCTCGAAGCAGACCGGCAAGAACATCCCTTACCGCAACCTCCCGGAAGCCGACTACGCCGCAGCGCTCGAAGGTGCTGGCTTGCCGAAGGGTCTTGCCGCAGCATTGGCTTCCTATGACGTCAGCGCCTCCCAGGGGGCTCTCTACTGGAGCGAGCGCGCCTTGGCTGAACTTATCGGGAGGCCAACCACGCCGCTTGCTATCCGCGTCGAACGTGCGCTAAACGCGTTCTGACGAACTGCCTGCCAGCCATTCGCGCACGTTCCGCTCCTTGAGTCGGTTTGCGTAGCGGAAATCAATGACCCTTGAATTCGAGCTCCAGGCGCGGCGTACCGGCCTTCAGGGCCTTGATGGCCGAAGCAAGCCCGTTCTTCACGTCTTCTGTCTCGAACAAGGGCATGGCAATGTTGAACATCACATCGTCGGCCGCCTGGATGCCGCCGTTGGCCCAGGCGCGCAGCAAGGCCTTGTGAGCGGCGTGGGCGCGTGTGGGGCCGTGCACGAACTTCGCGGCGAACGCATGCGCCGCTGCAAGCAGTTCGGCATCGGCGACGACGCGGTTGATGACGCCGAAGCGCTCCATCGTCGCGGCGGGGACACGCTCGGAAGTCAGCGCCCATTCCATGGCTCGTACGCGTCCCGCGCGTTCGGCGACGCGGTAGATGCCGCCCAACAGGGTCACTAAGGCAAGCGACTGTTCCGGATGGCAGAATGTTGCGCTTTCGGCGGCAAAGATTACATCGGCACGCAACGCCAGTTCGAAACCACCGCCTGCGCACAAGCCCTGTACCACGGCGATGACAGGCAAGGGCAGACGTTCGAAGCGATTGAAGACGTCCATGTAACCCTCGAAGCGTGCACGCAACTGGCGGGGGGGTGTCATCGGGCCAGGACGTGATGTCGCCGCCAAAGCTGAAGTTCTCGCCCTCGGCGCGCACCAGCACGACGCGTGCGTCGCTGCGTTCGATCGCGCTGACTGCCGTAGCCAGTTCGTCAACCATCTGGTCGTCGATGCGGTTTTGCGGCGAGCGATCAAGAACGATCGTTGCTATGCCGTTCTCGATGGTATGGGTGAGATGAGACATGTCGGGCTCCTGCGTGGTCGCAAGTTGAGGTTAGGAGAGGTGTTCCTTGAACCAGTCCAGCGCGGCGCTACTTGATTGATCGAATCTGGTGATGTACGGATCGAAGTGGCCGCCGGGAATCGTCACGAGGCGCTTTGGCTCAAGGGCACGCTCGTAGGCGGCCAGCTCAAGATCGGTCAGCGTGATCGTGTCCTGCAGCGCGACGATCAGCAGCAGTGGCGTGGGGGGACACGCGCGCAATCCACATGCCCGGTTCGTACATGCGCGCAGCGCGCGTCGAACGCACCGTGACGCTGTTCTCCCAGGCGCCGTCGGGTACGGGCTGCAGATAAAACTCGATGGCTTCCTGGGTGCGGTAAGCAGCAGGGACGGTCGGATCGGCGCTGACAATTGCCTGTCTACGCGGCGGCTCGCCGCGTGCTTGCGCGCGCTCGTCTGCCGCGAAGGCATCCTCGATGGCGGCGACAGCATCGGGCGGAATGCGGCGCAGTCCTTGCTCGAAGCCGCTGATCGTCGGCACCTGCGCGACGACCGCACGCAAGCGACGTTCGGTTGCGCCAAGCACGAGTGCGTGACCGCCGGAATAGCTCGTGCCCCATAAGCCGATGCGCTTCGCATCGACGGCGTCCTGGTCTTCGAGGAAGCTGATCGCGCGCCGCCAATCGGCGATCTGACACCATGGGTCGATATCCTGGCGCGGCGTGCCTTCGCTGGCGCCGAAGTTACGGTGATCGTGCAGGAGGACGACAAAGCCGTTGGAGGCAAACTGCTCAGCGAATGGCTCCAGGCCGTGCTCCTTCACGCCGGCATAACCATGCGCCATCGTGATGGCAGGATAGGGCGCGGTGCCGCCGGTGGGAACATAGAGCCAGCCGCGCAGCGTGACGCCGCCCTCGGCTTCGAACGCGATATCGGTACGTCGAAACATGGAAGTTCTCCTTGTATGAAGAGGTCAGGCGGCGCCGTAAACCCTATGCACAGCGGCAGTTCACGCCTTCCACCCTTTTGCCTCGGTCACTCGATGCCTGGTCAATTGCCTGGGCGCTCGAGCGTGAAGAGTTGCTCCGCGCCGATTTCGAAATAGTCGGCCGGCCCACCTCCGCGCAGGATCGGGCGCGCCTGCGCAGTCTGATACACGCCGTCCTTGATCAGTTGCTGGTCAATGTGGATCGCTACTACTTCGCCCAACACCAGCCATGCCGGGAGCGCCGCACCGCCTTGCGCCTCAAGCTGCACGATCTGGGTGACCACGCACTCGAACTGCACCGGGCTAGCCGCAACGCGCGATGGCCGTACTTTTGCGGAGGGCAGCGTCTCCAACTTGGCCAACTCGAATTCATCGACGTCCGCTGGCGCCATCGCCGCTGAGGCGTTCATCGCCTCTGCGAGTTCTCGCGTCGCCAGATTCCATACGAACTCGCCGGTCGCACGCGCATTGGCGAGCGAGTCCTTCGCACCAAGCGAGCAAAAGCCGATAATCGGCGGCTTGTAGCTGAATAGGTTAAAAAAGCTGTAGGGAGCGAGGTTACGTACGCCGTCGTTGGAGACAGTACTGATCCAGCCGATCGGGCGCGGAGCGACGATGGCGTTGAGCGGATCGTGCCGCAGGGAGTGTCCCTGTGCCGGTTCGTAGAAATGCCAATCGGTCATAGCTTACCTCTTTGGGGGCGCGCGCAAGGACTGCCACCTGCTCGAGTCAATTCTGCTGCGCCGTTTCTAAAGAACGGGCGGCTTTCGTATTTTTTACTTGTTTACCCAAGGCATGGAAAGGTCAATGTCAGAGACCAGCTTGCCACCGCCGAAGCTCATGTTCTCCAGGGGAACGGCATACATGATCAGGCTGATGTCGTCCTGGCTGACGCCCACTTTTTCTACCGCGTAACGGGTGACCAACTCCGCGAGCTTGCGTTTCTGCTCCACTGTCCTGCTCATGCCTATCGTCACCGTTACGACCATGCGCTTGTCAGATCTCTTCATGTCAGGAAAAGTCGGATGGATGAAAAGCTCATCGTCCTTGTGCTCACTGATGATGACGAAGCGGTCATCCTTGGGCGTATCCATGGCTTCATGAAGAGCGAGATTCAAGGCATCCGCCAGCGCGCGTTTCTCTTCACTAGAGAATTTTTGAGCTGGAATGTGGGCGTGAAAAACGGGCATGAGTGTTTCCTCAGTTGTGTTGTTCAGCTAATACGCGGCGACGAATTGGCCCCGACTTAGCTAAAGAAATCTTGACCGAGTGTTTCTTCGAGTCGCTCTTTCAGGCCAGCCGAGAACTCACGAACGACGGGGAACGGGCTTTGAAAGAGCTTGATATTGTGGACGAGGCCAGACTCATTCCGAGTGATGATGGTGGTGCCGGCGACCGGCTTACCACCGTGGATGGCATCCCACTCAAGGTAAGTCTTCGCACCGTCAACCGTCTCCGCGGTGAACACGAAGTCTTCGTACATCGTACTCGTCGCGGCAAAGAATGCCCCGATGGATGTCGGGCCGACCACTGTCTTGCTGAGGGCTGAGGTCTGAAGGCTGGCGTCAGCAGTGAACGACTTCGCGAAGTCGCTCGTTCCTTTCTTCTTGACGATTTGCATCCATGCTGTTCCCGGTGGGTTGGTGTCAGTAGTCATTACAATCTCCTATTGAGTGTTTGCAGTTTTGCAATGTGTGTGCGCGCGCGTGCTAGTCAGCGAGGTGCCCGATGAGAAACTCGCCGGCTCTCTGGAGCGCGTCGTGGGCCTGGGGCAAAGAGGCTGTCTGAATGTGCCAGACGTGCAACATCTCCGGCCACACCTCAAGGTGCGATTCGCCGCCGGCCGCGCGCACCTTTCGGTCAATTTCAAGCGCGTCGTCGAGAAGTACTTCGTCGCTTCCGACATGTATGAGCAGCGGAGGAAAACCGTGCATGTCGGCGAACAGGGGCGAGATGCGCGGATCCTTCAAATCGTGGTTGCCAGCGTAAGCCGCTACCATCTCCCGCATCGCGCTCGCGTTGACCATTGGGTCGCGGTGAGCCAGTTGCGTTAACGAGGGCAGCGTCAGCGTCAAGTCTGCCCATGGGCTAATGAGTAGCGCTGCTCGCGCGTCCTTGTGGCCTTTCGAGGCTGCATAGGCCAGAACGTTGAGAGCCATGCCTCCGCCACTGGAGTCACCTGTCACGGCGAATGGCTTGCCAAGCGCACGCAGTGCTTCGTAGCCGCGGATGGACTCGTCGTAGGACGCCGGAAATGGGTGCTCAGGTGCCTTGGAGTGGTCCAGAACGATGACCTGGGACTTTGCCGCTCGAGACAGCTCCCCAAGCATGCCTAAATGCGAGGAAGGAGAGCCAGCCACCCAGCCACCACCATGGAAATGGTAGATGACTCGGTCCTTGGAAGCGCCAGGAGCCGTAATCGCCACCGCAGCTACGCCACCGAGTTGGATCGTCTCGACGGTTAGGTCGGCTGCCGGCGGGTTCGCTTGTGAAATGGCCTCCATGCCGACGCGGAGCGTCTCGATGGTGCGTACGGGATGCGCAAAGTCGAAGGCGAACATCGCATCCCGAAGCTCACGGACGGAAGATGAATCGTAAGTCATGGTCAGTTCACTCCAGGTTGAGGAAAGTCGCCGGTACCCAGTCATAGCCTTCGCCGTTGTCGGCTTTGCGAAGACGGCCCAGGCCAGGGAACGGCATGTGGGCTGCGGCAATCATCGTCTTGTCCGCAGCGAGTTTCACCAGCAGGTCTTCACGCGTTTTGACCGCCGACGCGCTGTCTGAGTCGAAGACGATGCTGATTTCCGGATGCGGCATCTGGACGGCGCCAACATGAGCTACGTCGCCCCAGATGAGCAGCGACTGACCCTTTGAGGAAATCATGTAGCCGGTGTGACCGGGCGTGTGGCCGGGAATGGCATACGGTGCAATGCCGGGAACGATTTCGGCCATGCCTTCGTACGGCTTCCATTTGCCCGCAGCGATGTAAGGCGCGGCGCCATCCTGTGCGACCTTGAAGAAGATTTTCGATTCTTCCGGGGCCTTGGCCATGATTTCCTTCGACAGCCAGAAGTCGGCGTCGGCCTTCGTCATCATCACGGTCGCGTTCGGAAAGACGCGTTTCCCGTTTTGGTAGATACCGCCAGCATGGTCAGCGTGAAGGTGAGTCAGTAGAACCAGGTCAATCTGCTCCGGCTTGTAGCCGGAGGCCTTCAAGTTCTGCGCGAGCTTGCCCAGTGTAGGAGGGCCCCAGTGACCGCCTGAACCGGTATCGATGAGAACGAGTTTGGAGCCGGTGTTGACGAGGAAGCCTTGGACGGTTGCCGAAACATGCTTGGGATCGTTTTGGAAGGAGCGCGCCAAGAGGGACTGAATGAGCGCGGGATCACCGTGTAGGAGACTGGAGTCGATACTACCGCCGCCGTCATAGAGCGCAGTGACTTCATAGTCGCCAATCATCGTGCGATAGAAGCCTGGAACCTGCTTGTGCTGCATCGGCGCAGCAGCTTGGACCGGAGCTACAGCAGCGAAAGCGCCCGCGAATGCTAACGATACCGCGAGCAGGGTACGCGAAGTGATGGTGGAGAATTTCATCGTGTTCTTAACCATTGTGTGTGGTGGATATATAGGTACGTACAGCTGTAATGATCTTCAGCAAAACGCCAACTCATCGTGCCATGTCGCTGTTACCGCCTTTCCGGCCATACGCAGCATCGAATTGCCGGTGTTACCCGTGATGAAAGCCCGGATGTTCGATTTTTTGCCGATCCGCCTGAGCTGTCATAGCGCTTGCATTGTGCAAGTGGTTGAATAATATTCGAGCACCTTGCACAATGCAAGTGGAAATTTAAGGAGAGTAGCTGTGCAACAAACAAGACGATCGGGCTGCCCGATCAACCTGACGCTTGAGCAGATCGGCGACCGCTGGAGCTTGATCGTTATCCGCGATGTCATGTTCGAGAACAGACGCAGTTATGGCGTCCTGCTAGAGAAAAACCAGGAAGGTATCGCCACGAACATCCTCGCAAGTAGGCTGAAGCACTTGACCGCGGCTGGCCTGCTGACACGATGCCCGGATCCGAATCACCAGCAGAAAGTAATTTACAGCCTCACGGAAGCAGCAATACAGCTGGTACCTCTGCTCGCGTATGTGGCTGCCTGGGGTGTTCGGCATACGCAGCCGAGCAAGGAAGCGTCTTTGCGCGCGCAGGTGCTGGAGAAGGGCGGCCCTTCACTCTGGAGTGCCTTTATGGATGAACTACGTTACTTGCATCTCGGTGCACCGCGTCCGGAGCGCTCGGTATTGGACCAGCTCCGGGCCGACGACGAGCAGGCGATCGCTACTTAGTACCCATCTTTGGCGTCATGACATGCAGCATGTGGTGCAAGGCTATCCATGCTCGAATAGCTTCAGCCTTGCACGAGATGGGGTGTCATCGAGCGCACGCTGTTCATCAACGGGTGATTTTGCCTTCGAGCCTGATATCGCTTACTCCATTTCGAGCAAGTGCTCCAGGAACAATCCCGCCGCGACCGACAACGCCGCTCGCGACCTTACGCACACGCTGAGTTCGCGGGAGGCCCACGGTTCATCCAGCCTGATCACCTTCGCTCCGTCCATTTTGTAAATCGCCGCGCTCCCCTCGGGCATGATGCCAATGCCCAGGCCGGCCTGAACCGTCAGGCATAGCGCGTCGTAGCTGGAGACTTCCATTCGGATCCTTAGCGAGCGCCCCAGGTCGTTGGCCGCCTTGATCAACTGAAAGTTGAGATGAGTGCCACTGCGCAATGCAATGTATTCGTGATCCAGGGTTTCGCTGAATTTGACAGAGTGGCGTGTCGCCAGCGGATGCCCAAGGGGAACCAGTAACACCAGGCGATCGGTACGAAACGGGAAAACCTCGATATCGGCACCGTGCGGAAGACGGGTGAAGATGCCAATGTCGGTACGATTTTCGGACACCGCCTTGGTGATGGCCAGGCTTGGCCTTTCTTCAAGGCTGATGTTGATCAGTGGATACAATTCCATGAACGACTTGATCAGGCTCGGGAGAAATTGGGTGATGGCGGAAATATTGGCCAGGACATGCACCGATCCACGTCGGCCGTGGGAGTAGTCACGCATCTGCACGACGATTTCATTGAGGTTGTTCAATGCACTGCGAGCCATGAACAGTAGTGACAGGCCCGCATCGGTCGGGGTGATGCCTTTGTTGGTGCGGTTGAGCAGTTTCGAGTCGAGCAGTTCTTCCAGCTCGCTGAGGCGTTTGCTGACCGCCGCCGCTGCGATGTGCTCGCGTTTGGCGGCGGCAGCAATGGTGCCTTCTTCAATGACGCTGACAAAGAGTCGCAACGAGACCGGATCGAGTTTCATGAGAGGTACCGATTTGGTCTGAATGGCCAGCATAGTACCTCCTTAGGCATTGGCTCAGAACGCCCCGGACAACAGATGGCCGGCGTTGGGTACTTGAGCCTTGAGGCCCAGGGTTTTCAACATTTGATAAACGGTAGCGACCGATGCCGACAGCACCGGTTTGTCGAGGCGATCCTGGACAAGCTGGATCGCGGGTAGCGACGGCATTTGCACGCAGCAGGACAGCACCACGCCATCAGCCTGGCCGATGTTCAGTCTGTCGGCGTGAGCCAGCAGATTCATCGGGTCCAGGCGCCCGACTTCGAGGTTGTCGGAAACCTCTAGGCTGATGGAGTCGACCACTTCGATTCCGGCCGCTTCGATGTAGTCGATGACCTGCCGGGTCAACGGCTTCATGTACGGTGTGATGATCGAGACTTTCTTGTAGTCGAGCATGTTCAAGCTATCGATCAGTGCTCCGGCGGAGCTCAGTACCGGAGCGGTCGATTGATTGGATGCCACGGTTTTACTCAGGCGCTCCTGCGAGACTTTGTGATAGCCAGCGCCTTGGCACATGATCGCCACCAAGCAGGCATAGGCCATGACATCCACTCGCGCATCGCTCAATTCCAGTGCGCAACGGTCGCTGTCGATGTCCATCTTCTTCAGCTCTTCAGGGCTGACGTGCATCATGCGCATGCGTGAAGAGTGAAAGGTAAAATGCTCTTCGGGAAACAGTTCGTAGCGCGAAGTCAGCATGGCCGGGATTTCGGTTTCCATCGTCGTGTTGGAACTGGGGACGATTTGACCGATGCGAAAGTTTTTCATGGATTTTTCCTTTGAGCGGTCGGCTCAGTTGCCGCTGGTGAGTTGAACGCCTTTGGTCTCCTGCAGCGTGAACACCATGACAGCGGCGATGACGTAGGAAACGGAGGCAAGGGAAATGGTGGCGGTGAAGCCGATGAGTGGGATCAGCACCGGGACCAGCTTGATGCCGGCGATGGCGCCGACTCGGCCGAAGTTGAAACAGAATCCCGACGCAGTTGAACGAATGCTGGTCGGGAACAACTCCGAGTACCAGGCACCGAACCCGCTGAAATAGCCTGTGAAAAAGCCCAGCAGTGCCGCCAGCAACCCGAGGGTGATGACGTTCTGGGTGGTGAACAGCAGCTTGCCGTCCGTCAATGGCATCAAGGTCGCCGAATAGGCAAACACGGGCACCATGATCGCCATGCCACCAAAAAACACCGCGAACGACAGGCGACGGCCGATGCTTTCAGCCAGATAGCCGTAGGCCAAGTAACCAATAGTGGCGCCGATGCCGATCCAGATGACAAACACCGGGGCCTGATCGATACGCACGTTCAGAATGCTTTGCAGATAAACCGGCATGAAGGTGGTGATGATCCAGTAGCCGTACATGCCCAGAACCGAAATGCTCAGGCCCAGCAGGGTCACTTTAAGGTATTGCGGACGGAAGATTTCCATCAGCCGACCCTTGTCGCTGTTATTACGCATGAATTCACGGTTGGCCATCCAGACCGGTGATTCCTTGACGAACAACCAGATGAACACCAGGGTGAAATAGGCCGGGATCGAGGCATAGATGAACAGGTTTCTCCAGGATTCAGGATTGCCGCCATCGAGGAACGTCCAAGCGAAAATCGCTGCCAGCAGACCACCACCCGACCAGCCGGTCTGCATCAACGCAAAGGCCTTGGCGCGACCGGCCACAGGCCAGATCTCCGAAACCAGCGCCGCCGCGGCGGACCACAATCCACCCACGGCGATGCCCACACAAAAGCGGAACACATTGAGCTGCCACAGGCTGTCGGCAAACGCGCAGAGCAAGGTGCCGGTACCATAGACGAACACTGACAGCATCATGGTTTTCTTGCGGCCGATCTTGTCGGAAATGTTGCCGAGGAAGAAACCACCAATCCCGGTGGCGAGCAAAAACCAGGCAACCGTGGAGACCACGTCACCCAGGCCGACGGCGAAGGTCTGGGCGACCGCCAAAAGTACAAAACCAAAGACAGTGGCATCCAGCGCATCAAACAGCCAGGCGGCCCAGGAGCCCCCCAGCGTGACGTAACGCTGGTTGGCGGTCAGTTGGCCGACTCCGTTGACGACAGGAGCTTGCGCCGTGGAGCTGGCGGCTAGGGTTTTCATGGTTCAACCTCGCGGGTTTGCGTTTTTATTCTTGGAACCCGTGTGCCGAAAGGTCATCGGCATACGGGTGGTCATGTGCGACCGATGTTAGGAGAGGCAAAAGCCGTTCGTATATCAGCCATTCGCGAGCCTGCCATCGCGGGTCGCGATGGCAGGGAGAGAAAAAGATCGCAGAGGGCAGGGGGAGGGCTGGTTGATTACTGTGATCGGTGCATTTGGAATAGATCGCGATCGCTTCGACCGGTTTTTTTCTTTTTGGGTGCCGCAAAATCGAGTAGTTGCTCCGTCAGGGCGGCTTAACCGAAAGCTTACTGCATGGCGACGAAATGGCTGAGTAGGGAGTCAAACAGCTCAGGAAAGCGTATTCAAACTCATCTTTACGAATAGGGTTAGCATGATTGGGATGTCTAAGTTCAGACGCCCGTTCACGCGCTTATGTCTTTAGATGGCTATTTTTTGAATACATCAAGGTTCTCGCGAAGCCAGGCGGACAGCGAACGCGGCGGGGCACCGGTGAGGTCTTCAACAGTAAAGGTTCGTTCTGTCAGGACGGAGTCATGGAAAACGCGATCAAGGCCCACAAGAAGATCAACTACAAATGGGGATAGTCCCTCTGCTAGCAGTGCAGAGCGATGTTCGGCGGGGGAGCGATGAGCATAGGTGACTGTGCGGCCTAATAGACTGGATAATTCCTCGGCAATTTGCGTCATTGTCCAATTTCGAGGGCCTGTGAGGTGATACGCACGCTGGGATTTCTCCGCCACCTCCTCAAGTAATGCTGCGCGCGCAGAGTCTGCAACATCCCGTGTGTCTATCAGATTTACGCGTCCATCGTTCGCTGCGCCGGCCCAGGTGCCCATAGCAATAGTGTTGCCAGCACGCTTTAGTACGTCCATGAACGTAGTGGGCCTCAACACAGTAGATGCTATGGATTGTTGACCCAGATGTGTTTCTATCAATGAATGCCAGGCAAAGGGGTTTATCGGAGTCGATGGTCCCATAACCGAAAGCTTTACGATGTGCTGCACGCCCGCCTCTACGGCAGCGTCAATAAGGGCAATCTCGTTAGCGACTTGTCGCGGGGAAGTGCCATGTGCAATGAACAGCTTCTCAACACCTACAAGCGCTCTTCTGAGGGTTAACGGCTGATCAAAATCCAACTCTGCAGAGGCTACCCCTTCTGGGAAGGCGCCGGGTGAACTCTGGCGTGTTAGTGCAAGTAGGTTGATTGGGTCTTGTGCTAATTGACTGATCAATCGCCTTCCTACGCGGCCAGTCGCGCCAGCAACGGCGATGCTGAGTGGTTGCGCTCGATTAGTCGATTGATTGAGCATAACAAAATCTTCCTATATGATGGAACGATCAGTCCATCTATATTGGTCTGATCGTTCCAGGTTGTCAACGGAGGAGTCATGAGCGGTAAACCGCAATATGACGAAAGTGCAGTCCTAAAAGCGGCGATGGGTGTTTTCTGGCGTCATGGTTACGCCAATGCATCTGTTAGCGATCTGACCGAAGCAACGGGTTTGTCTCGATCAAGCCTTTACCAACGGTTCCATGATAAGGATGGGCTCTTCAATGAGTCTCTTCAGCTGTATACCGACCGCGTATTGACGCGAATGAGATCGACCCGAGCACAGACCTCCAAAGCGAGCGTAGAGACGCTGCTACGTGAGTTTCTTCCGAGGGAATCTGATGTAAAGCGCCCCTCTGGTTGCCTGATATCTCGCAGTAACGCTGAGCAGGAAGACCTCACTGCTGCTGGAAAGAAAACCGCGAACGCTGCGGCTTGCCAGCAGCGGCAGATTTTTTTGGAGATTTTGACTCATGGGCAGCTGGAGGGTGAGATCGAGCAGCATGTCGATTTGGATCTGCTGGCGTGGTATTACTTTGGAGTATTACAGTCCATTGTAAATCTGCCTTCAGTCGGAGCTACTAGCCAGACACTTGCCCGCCTCATTGACCTGGCAATGTTGGCGTGGCCTAAAAATCATGTATAAAAATAGCCGCGTATAAGCAGGGTGACTTAACCTTTATCGCTTGCTGACGCTTGATGAAGAGGTGTGCGATTCATCCGTCAGCCAAGGGATGTTATTGATAAAAAAACTTGGCGGATGCTCTTTCAACGCTAAAAAATAGCTCTGCATCTGGGTATTTTGTTTTCATGCGGCTCTGAAGTTCTGCGCGGTTTTTTGATTTTGAAAGTTCTTCTTCAAACACTAAAAGATATTGTTTTGTGAAATTGATTGCGCTGTAGGCGTCAAGTTGTTTGTTCGGAAAGTTATGCCCTGGGATGACGATGTTGGGCTTTAACTGTGCAAGCGCATCGAGATTTTGAACCCAGCGTTTTCGGCTCTCAGGCGTCGTTTCTACGGTATAAACGTGCATCTGGTCATAGGCCATGTCACCGACAACCGCAACACGCTCTTCTGGAAACCAGAGGTAGGAGTTCTCATCAGTGTCCCCCTGGAGATGCTTACGGATCTCGATTTTTGTACCTTCAATACTGAGTTGATCCCCATCAAACCTAGTGATGGGGACTTCACGGGTAGCTGCCTTTGACGACAGTAGCCCATGCCATTTTTCAAGCTTGGCCTTGTACACCTCATCTATACGGCTCGCGACCTTAGAGTTGGCTAAGATCTCCACGCGTGGGAAAGCGTCCTTAAAAACCTCCAAACCGAGGAAGTGGTCAGCATGCTCGTGAGTAATATAAATTTGCTTGAGATCCTTTTTGAGTGAGCGTATCAAATTGAGGACCTCGAGCGCATTCGCTCGGGTAAGTTGTGCGTCAATTAGTAGGAGTTCGTTATCTCCCTCAACAACCACCGAGTTATCAAAGAATCCATCGTCCTCTGAGGTGAATACATGAAAATTTAGATTGAGGACTTTGGCTGATTGGTTGGCGGAAGCTGTTCCCACTCCGAGCAGAAGGGCGCAAGTTAATACTAACTTTTTAACAAATGCTGTTTTTTCCATGTGCAATATGCCTTTTGCTGTACCAGCGCTTTCATTAGGAATCATGCTGGAACGATCGATTCAGGATGTCAAGTCACTTTTATGACCATGTTCCGGCCTGAGAAAAAGTGGGATCGATGGTCCAGCCTGAGCCTGGCGTCAATCTGTGGTCAGTCGAGCACGATGTGCCGCATTTGGTCTAAATAGTCAGCCCATTCGTTGAGCCGTTTCCCGGCGCTGTACCAGCAGTTAGGCGCGCATGCATACACGGCAGCTAGTACTTCGGGCAGGGATATCGCGAGCGCTGGATACCAGTGGAATTGGACGGGCGACGGCGGACTCTATTAATAACTGCATGTTATTAAAGGTTTTTTGAATCTAGTGAAAATCCATCACAGGCTATCCGGATCCCCAAAGAACATTTTGACTTGGCTCTAAGACGGCATTTTCAGCTTGAAAAAATCTTGATATGCCCCCAGATTTGCCCCCAGTAACACGGGATGCACGCGCGATCACGAACTGCGATCTATCTCATAAGTAATATAAATTTTTAGCCGATTTATCGGCGTGTTCTCTGCGCGACAGCGCGGCGTCAAGGCGGCGGACTCCTACTCGATTTGTAGAAGGCTCTTCAGCCCATCAACTGCATCATTTTCCGAGCGCCTAGGACGCTGATCGCCCGCTTAAGGTTGTAGGCGGTGACAGCTAAAGCCATTTCAGCGCTCGTCCTGCAAGTTGTCGCAACAAGAACCGCCCGATTCCAAACGGCGCTGCTCCCTGAACAAAGTAAGGTGGGAGCCGACGGCGGCATGGGTCAGTAGCAATCACGGCGAAGGCATCACAACGATTCACAGCGAGTCTGCGTTTTTCACGGTTGTCTCGCCTGCTGGGGTTCAGGGGGGGGCGATCCCTTGGCGGTGAGGACCGCATTGAAAGCAATCAGCCGTAGCAGGTGCCTCAAGCGTTAAGGCTGCAATGGAGTGGTTGGCTTCCGCGAGTGGTGATAACGTCGGCCAACCAGACGGGAAAAAGCCTGCTGGCGTGTCTCCCGAGTCGTCATCAACGCGCCACCATTTCCATCAACACCATCTTGCTCAAATAGTAAGCAATCTTCCCTGCGGGGATGAAATTCAAAAGGTCATTCTTCTCGCTTGCAAGCGTGACCATGCCGGCAAACCTCCAGACGTCATCGACATCGGCGATGACCACCGACCCACTCATGCCACGAAAGTCCTCCGGACGATCACCCACGATTTTTATGTTTGAAAGGCCAGGAGTCCCTGGTGCGGCGAGCTGCCCTCTAAGCCAGTGCAACTGCGCGTCCAACACCCTGTTGTCGTAGTCGTACCCTCGGCCCTCGTCTGGGTAGCCGAAGACGTGGAAGAGGTCAGCTCGGCCAAAGTCTTCGGTTTCCGCGCAACAGGCCGCGTCCAGGCTTGCGAGCCCTGCGGCGAACAAGGCTGCGTGCTGGGATTTCACGACCCGCAGAATGACTAGGTCGGAATCCAGATCGGGGTCAGATTCGTCCCGGAAAACTGCGTGCTGATCGAACAGGATGGACAGAGGCGCGTTCCGGAGCAGAATCCGCAATTCGTTATGCGCTGCACCTTGATTGTTGAGCACGTGCTGGGCGGTTAATACGAAGAGTTCTCCCGCATACTCCAGCACGAAAGCAGTTCCGACTCCATAGTGGGAAAAGTGCTCGTCATGGTGCTCACTGCTGAGGATCACTGGATGAACCTGGCCAAGCATCATGTCAACAAACTCTGTTGACGACATGAATTCTTCCGACTCCTGCATACTTCCCCCCATCTTTATGTCCTTGCCATATCGTGTCCGTCCGGACTGTGAAAAGTCCCAATGCCGGTGCCGCTACTCATAGCGAAGCCCCACAGAGGGCGCGAGCATTATGGAGCCTTAAGGGTGGACTTTACCTAGCCTATGCCATGTAATGGCCACTATGCGGAGTCGCCGTTATCGAGAAGGAGTTTGTTTTGGTTGATGCTGCCGTAGTTGAGCGCGTCCTCTGCGTGGTTGATAGATGTCTGAAGGGCCAGTTTCCTGACGATTACTACAAACGGTGTCTGTACGCATCCTTTGGTGTGCACGGTCTCCTTCAAGCAATGGGGCGCAGCCCTGCAGTCGTGGGGGGGGATTTCCTGGCCTTTGTCGTCTCGCGGGATCAACGTCAGGCCACCATGCAAGGATATGCATCTGATTCGGGCGGGCACTCTCATTATTGGATAGAGCTTGACGGTGCAATCATTGATCTGGGCACATATTACCTGCCCATAGGCTCAAGCTTCCCGGCAAGTGAGATGCCGGCGCTGTTTTGGGATACGGGTTATCGCATGCCCAAAGGGCTCAGATATGCTCCTGAAGCTTGTTATTCCTCGCCGGAAGTAGCCCATCTCGAACCACACATCATCGAAAAAATGGAGCCATTCCTGGCAGCCTGTCACGCCCGCATGGCGCAGCCTCTGGTCAAGCCGAAAATCGGCAAGTGGCTGGTGACATCGCCTTCCTCGATTAAGAAGGCGGCGATCAAAGGCGACGTGTGGGCACGCGCCGTGATGCGATATGAGTCAATGCCGGCTGAGCCTCTACCTATTTAATGGGTTACCTCTCACGATAAAATCCATATACGCTGCTCTCCTGTTTACCTAGCAATAGGATGACGATGTGATAGGCAACATTTTCAACGTCTTTTCTCGAAGGAAGGAAAACCAGGCGGTGGTTAGAAAACCACTGACAGCCGGATTCAGGCATCGCACGCTCATGTTGCTACGCGATGCAAATGGCGGAAGTCTGTATGAAATCCTTGAGTTTCTTCATGGAAAACTGGCCTATTTGGTTGGTCGAGTTCCGCTGACTCAGTCCAAGGCATCCTCTATTATGGAGGATGCCATGGAGTTCCTCCGTACGTGTAGTGACGCCCACTTTCTCGATGCTGTGGAATACGTTGTTCATTCAGAAGCACACCGTTGCTTGGGCGGACAGCAAGAGAAGGTAGTGGATAGGCTGAACGAGTTTTTGAGTGTCGACGACCTACCTTATTTCATCACCAAGCAGATTTGGGAGCCTTGGCAGAGTGACGACTTTCGCGGCCAATCCATCCGGTTGCTCGAAGAGTCCAAGGTAATTCCGAAAGACAGTCAAGTGATCCATGAAACGGCGATCGAGCCGGCTCTTCAGTTGCTTCGGCAACCCGCCTTCCGCCATGCTAATACCGAATTCATAGCTGCACTGGAGGACTACAGACACCAGAAATTTGGAGACTGTGTCACCAAGTGTAATTCCAGCTACGAAAGCGTGATGAAGGTGATCTGCGGCCAGAAGGGCTTCGGGTATACCCAGGGAGACACCACCTCGAAGCTCTTGAGAACGATCATGGGGCAGACTCAAATGGACAGCTTCTGGGAGTCGCCACTCTTAATTGTGGGCACACTTCGCAACAAACTTGGCTCCGCCCACGGAGCAGGAGAGAAGGCGAAGGTGGTTCCCGAGCATGTAGCAAAGTACGCGCTCAACGTGACAGCTTCGGCCATGGTGTTCTTGCATGATCAGGCTTATAAGTAAGGTCTGAATTTTTCCAACACTCAAACCCGAAATATCACTTGCACAAGGGATTGTTATGCAAAGCTATAAAGATACGGTTGAAGATTATATTAAGAGGCACATCTTCTCAAAAACTGGTGAGGCATTTCTCGATCCTTCGATTGAAGAAGATGTAATCTATTCTGAGTTGGATTTTGTCGGTCGATTGTTGTGCCAGAAGTATATTGAGGGTGATTCGAGTTTCTATCTCTTAGATAGCGTGCAAGTCCAAGCCGCTGCTGTTCATGGCCATCAGGCAGTTTTAGTTTGTAAGGGGATGCTAGATCTGATATTTCGTGCCTCCGCAATGATGGTAGGAGCAGAGCGGCGCCAAAAATTTCCAGAGGATGAATTCTACGAGCCTTGGAGAAACAATCTTAGCTTTTGGTTTAAGAATGCGGAATTCGATTGGTCGGATGAAAGGTATTGGTGGCTTCATCAGGATGATTATAGAAAAGCTTTTGAAATGCTTGCCGAAGGCTTATTTGTATTCCTTGTCTTGCATGAAATAGGGCATCTTCACAATTTACATGGGGACAGACGAGCTGGGAACTCAAAATCTTCACCCTCTTCAGACGCTGATGAAATCTTCGTTCATGAGGCCTTGGGAAGCGTTGAGGCGGTAAGTGAGGCCGACAGGCTAGCTACACACACTCGCGAAATAATTGCTGACACTTATGCGTTTCAGTTCATGCTTGTCGAGCTCAGAGAATGCTTACTTCCGGAGTCGGAATACGCTGGTCGAGATGAGGGTGGGTTGCGCGTCATAAATTTTGGCATGTGCATCTACATGGTTGCTTCCTTGTTCTGGGCGTTAAGTTTTCAGCGGCCAATGCGCAATGACACTCAAGATGATGATTACCCATCCCACCTTTTCAGACTGCAGAGCATTGAGGCCACTTCTCTTGAGCATCAATTATGTGGTGGTAACAAACAGACGCACCTTGGCATGCAAATTGGTATAAAGAATTATACTGATAAGTTGATATGTGCTGCTGGTGATAAGGGCTTTGTTTCTTGGCGAATGACGGCTGAGCTCCCTGCGAATCACGAGCACTATCAGAAAATCTGTGAAATGACGGATGAATGGTCAAATATTAAATTTGGTGTGCGCAATGAAGACTGGCTTCGCTGGCCGTTCTGACGGCTGGTGCCGATAAGCCTCAAGGCGTCTGAGCTCAAACACAGTTAACGCGTAGTGCAAAGCTACGCGTTCTGACTCTTGGAGACTTATGCGCCAGCCTTAGACGATTCTCGCTTCTATCGAAGTTGGCAGACCATCCACTCTTGTGATCCGTCGAACGTAAGCGGACGCTGAACACGTCCGGTGAAGACAATCCTATGGGTACCTGAAAGCATCTGAACCTAATTTTTACTCTCCAGAGCTGTAACCGTCCGGGCAACACACCTTCCTGATGCCATCGCTTAAGGCGATGGTGTCCACCTAAATTTAAGTGGACACCATTTTTTAGCCTTTTTAAGCGGACGCCCATGCCACAAGAACGTCGTTCCTATTCCAAGTCCTTCAAGGCCCAAGTCATTGCCGAATGTGCGCAGCCTGACACCTCGATTGCCAATGTCGCCTTGATCCACAACCTCAATGCCAACCTCGTCCATAAATGGATTCGGGTGCATGGGCAGAAAAACCTGGCACTGCAAACTGCCTTTATTCCGGTTAAGGCAGCGCCGTCGATAGCGACGCATCAAGCTCTTCCCGCTACGATCCGAATCGAAGTACCTCATTCAAAAGGCGTAGTTGTGGTGAGTTGGCCGACAGAAAATGCAGCGTCGTGTTCCGCTTTCCTGCGAGACCTGCTGCAATGATCCGCGTCGATTCCATCTGGCTAGCCACCGAGCCCATGGACATGCGCGCTGGCACTGAAACCGCGCTGGCGCGAGTTGTCGCGGTGTTCGGTGCGGCGAAGCCGCACTGTGCTTATCTGTTCGCCAACCGCCGCGCCAATCGCATGAAAGTGCTGGTGCATGACGGCGTGGGGATTTGGCTGGCCGCCCGGCGTTTGAATCAAGGACGCTTCTTCTGGCCGGGTGTGCGACACGGCTCCGAAGTTGAGTTGGATGCCGAGCAACTTCAGGCCCTGGTGCTCGGCTTACCTTGGCAGCGCGTCGGTGCAGGCGGAATCATCTCGATGCTTTAACACCTGCCATGGCACGCTTGCCAGTGCAATTGGCCCATCAGTCTATCGTCGCCACCAGCCCTCTCTGGCAAAATCGGCGGCATGACTTCGCATCCCAATCTCGACCAATTAGATCCTGAAGAACTGCGTGCCTTGGCGGCGCAGTTGATCCAGCGCGTCGAGACCATGGACAAGCAAATCACCCATCACAAGTCGGTCAACGAGAAGCTGGCCCACGAGATTGCGCTGCTCAAACGCTTCAAGTTTGCCAAGCGCAGCGAGCAGTTGAGCCCGGATCAAGCCAGCCTGCTCAGAGACTTGATCGATACGGATATCGCCGCTATCGAAGCCGAACTTGAGGCGCTACAACCGGCATCTGTCGAAGCCAAAGTGCGCCTGCAACCCAAGCGCGCCCCGCTGCCACCGCAGTTTCCTCGCACTCTGATCCATCACGAACCGGACAACACCCACTGCCAGTGCGGCTGCGCCCTCAAGCGTATCGGCGAAGATACCAGCGAAAAGCTCGACTACACGCCCGGCGTGTTCACCGTCGAGCGCCACATCCGTGGCAAGTGGGTCTGCGAACAGTGCGAAACGCTGATACAGGCGCCGGTACCGGCGCACGTCATCGACAAAGGCATTCCGACAGCGAGCCTGCTGGCCCACATCATGGTAGCCAAGTTCGCCGACCATCTGCCCCTGTATCGCCAAGAGAAAATCTTCGGTCGCGCCGGGCTGCCCATCGCCCGTTCGACCTTGGCGCAGTGGGTGGGCAACTGCGGCGTACAATTACAGCCGCTGGTTGATGCGCTGCGCGAAGCCGTACTGACGCACGGCGTCGTCCACGCTGACGAAACGCCGGTACAAATGCTGACGCCTGGCGCGAAGAAAACTCATCGCGCTTACGTCTGGGCCTATGCCACCAGTCAGTTCTCGGATCTGGCTGCGGTCGTTTACGACTTCAGCCCGAGCCGTGCTGGCGAACATGCTCGAAACTTCCTCGGCCACTGGAACGGCAAGCTGGTCTGCGATGACTTTGCTGGCTATAAGGCAGGCTTTGAACTAGGCGTCACGGAGATCGGCTGCATGGCCCATGCACGCCGAAAGTTCTTCGACTTGCACGCGACTAATAAGAGCCAGATTGCCGAAAAAGCGCTGCACTACATCGCGTCCTTGTACGAAGTTGAACGAGAGGCGCGCGAGCTGGAGCCGAGTATCCGGCAGCTCATACGGCAGGAAAAAGCATCGCCGATCATCGATGCACTTTATACCTGGATGATCGCTCAGAGGCAGCTTGTGCCTGAGGGGCCAGCCATCGCGAAAGCCTTGGATTACAGCCTTAAACGGTGGATAGCGCTGACGCGCTATCTAGATGATGGTGCTGTGCCCATCGACAATAACTGGTGCGAGAATCAAATCCGACCGTGGGCTCTTGGACGCTCGAACTGGCTGTTCGCGGTTTCGTTACGTAGCGGAAAACGGGCAGCGGCGATCATGAGTTTAATCCAATCGGCACGACTCAACGGGCATGATCCCTATGCTTACCTTAAAGACGTGTTGAATCGTCTGCCGACCCAAAAAGCACATGAGGTGACAAATTTGCTACCGCATCGATGGCAAGCTCTGTAACCATGGGACGTTTTTGAAGATTTGAAATTGCTCCGCCTCGTCGACCCACAATTCAGTTTCCTAAGGCTAGTCGCGTTCCTTTATGGTTTATGCATCCTTCCTTTTGATCGCATTGCTCTACGCCAGCGTCGGCCAGGCGGGGGCTTCAGGTTATATAGCAGTCATGGCGCTGCTTGAGTTTGCCCCGGAAAGTATTAAACCAACTGCATTAGTTCTGAACACATTGGTTTCTCTACTGGTTACTTGGCGCTTCATGCGCTCAGGCCGGGTGGATTGGAAATTACTGTGGCCCTTTGCTTTAGCAGCGGTGCCCATGGCACTGCTAGGCGGTGCTCTGACTCTGCCAGTGCTTTGGTTTGACCGGCTACTAGGTTCGCTCTTACTGGTCGCCGGAATCCCCTTCTTTTTGAAAAAACCTAATGAGGAAAGCATTAAGCCACCCAGAGTTGCGGTGGCCTTACTCGTTGGTAGCGTAATAGGGGTTCTATCTGGATTAACCGGAGTGGGAGGTGGCGTTCTGATTACGCCCCTGCTGATCTATTGCAGATGGGCTAGCGTGAAAACGGCAGCGGCAATTTCTGCTCCGTTCATTCTTCTCAACTCTTTAGCTGCTCTGGCAGGACATTGGGGCAGCACCAGTCAACTCCCCGAGAACGTCTGGGGGTTAGCGATGATTGCACTCTTGGGAGCGTTGATCGGTTCCCACCTCGGAACCAAGTTCCTACCGACAAATGCGGTGCAGAAGATACTTGGAGCGATTCTTCTGATGTCAGGACTCAAACTGCTGCTCGGGTAAGCATCCAAAAATTACGACACGGAGAAAAAGTCAGCCATGACGACCCCTCCGACCCAATCCCGTCGTCAACCTGGTTTAACCAGACGCTTACTTTCGTCGCACTGGATGAGACGTCTCGCTGGCAGCGGAGGGCTTACGCTAACCAGTACCTAGTGATGATTGCATCATCCATGGGAATCGTTACTCTTAACTATGTGACCGCTCCCGTTCAGACGAGCCAGAGGTCATCTGGGCCCAGATAGCTGAGGGCTAGTTGTCCGCTCTGTGGTATTACAGTCGCCCGTAAAACACCACCGCGAGCTGGGTTTAGCAGGTGAGAAAGAACACCCAAGGTTAATCCCTCGGCGGAAAGAACGTGCGGCTGGCCTTCCCAGATATGAAGAGATAATACCGAATTAGGCGGTGGGGGGGCAGCGTGCCAAACTACGTTGGCCGTATAGTAACGTTCCGCCCAAGTTCGACTGTGAGCGGGGACGGATTCTTCGGTAAAGCTGAGCCACAGTGCTCTCGTTTCAGGTGTCGGCCAATCGTGTTGGCCTGACGAAGCGACGACGTGGGGAGACTGGAGCCACACCCGTAGTTCATATGCCGTTGTAAACGTAGCCCCTGTATCGTTAACCGCTTTGATGGCAGCTAACCGCGAATTAAATCCGGCTTGCATAAGTATCGAGGCCGACCTATTCATTGTGCCAGTCTCGACTGCTGGCATAACGAGGCCAAGCTCATAGTCGTCCAAAGCAAGGCCGAAATCTCCAACCACGTCTCCATTCGCGGCAGCGCGGACACGCAACGCTTCCATCGCCCAAGGCAGGCGGTAGACGAGTCCCCCTTCGATGAATTGCAGGGCGTTCCCTTCCTGGCCAGCAATCAGAGCGCTCAATGATTCACCTAGAAGCCAAGAGCGCAGGATTTCTCGCCAGTTGGCAGGGAAGGGATCGGGCGCGAATGGATAGAACGTGAATACCCGCTCTGCGATTCCTGCAATGGCTCGTATGGCTGTCTCGCTATCTCCGATAAGCAAGGCTCCATTAGCCTCGATCAGTAATGCGTTAGCTTCTACTGCAACGGCGTCTAGCGATTGGCCAGCCTCCAAACCAAGACCTGCTAGGTAGTAGCCTCGGCGAGTAGCAGCAGTAGAGCGAGCCCAGATATAGCGGCTTCGGGCCAAAAGCGCCGACTTCATTATGGCGCGCGCCGGCTCGTCTAATCGCATGAGACGTCTTTGCCAGAGCGAAGATTGTAGGATCGCGTCGAGTGCGGCTTCGATCCCTTCATCCGGCACATCGGAATCGCCGATCAGACCGAGTATCGCAGTGTCGAACGTCGCAATATTCCGCTCCCAATCCTTTCGAGCACGATCCTCCTTTGCCAGTTGCTCACCAACTACTACCGGAAAAGTCCAGGCAACGGCGTTGTTCACGACATACTCCATAAGCTGGTTAAGGTCGCCTCCTATCCGTTTGTGCATACGCAACAGCAGCGAGCTGAGAAGCATGACTAATCCGCTCTCCATATCGCGTGCGCCTTTGTTCTCGATCAGCTCGACCCATTCATTGTGTTTCTGGTTTCGCCGATCTTCGAATATCGGAAAGAGGACGAGACCCTCTACATCGATATAGGCGCGACCGGCACGACCGATAATGTTCTTAAATTCCGATACCTTGATCTTCTCACCGTGTCTATACAGTGAGTGCATCACGATCGCTGTGGCAGAAAGGTTCAATCCCTGCGCTAGCGTTGGCGATGAGATCGTAACGCGCAGGCTGCCTCTACGAAGCAGGTGCTCCACTTCCTTACGGTAAGCCGTGGGCAATGCTCCGTGATGCAGCGCAACGCCGAGTCGCAGGCATTTGAGGATGTCGCTATCTACACCCAGCCATTCTGTACCAAGGGCAATCGCAGTCTGCAGCACAGCCGGATCGACTGTGAGTAATGATCGCAACGCACCACGCTCGTGAAGATCGACGATGATCTTCGCAAATGGCTCGACACTGCGTCGCTCAGGACAGTAGATCAAGACTGTCTGACCATCCTCAACAAGGCGCCAAGCCGTAGCGAGGCTCAGCTCTTGCTGGTCATCGGGAAACAGACGCGTGCGCGGCCTCTTTGGCGGCACGAAAAACTGAGGGACGCTACCTGTCATGTAGCGGGGTACGAATGGACGTTCATCACCTACACGTAGATTAAGACGTGCTGCCGGGCTACTCCAAACAACCTCACCGAAACGCAATCGGGTTGGACGCCAGTCACCCTTGATCGCGCTGCCCGGTTGATCGCGTCGAAGCCATGCTGAGAAATCCTCCAATTGTTGACCGTCGGGTAGGATTGCTGAGAGGCAAACGATCCTGCGTTGCTCTGCGTCCGGACGCCGGAGCAGGCGTTGAATCTGCACTTCATAGCGAACCTCACGTTCGCCCGGGCCGATCATATGTCCTTCGTCGAAAACGAGCAGGCCGACATCGTTTAGCAGGGCGGGATCATTGCGTAGCGCAAAATCGATCTTTTCCGGAGTGGCGACAACGATGTTGCGCCCCCGGATTGCATCCTCATCGAGATTCGATACGCCAACGCTGCCATAGAGCGCGGAGATTGTTTTGCCTAATGGGCCGAAGGTTCGCTGCAGCGTGGCCTCAGTTTGGGCTGAAAGGGCACGAAGGGGGGTGATGAAGACTACGCGCTTTCCAGCAGCCAAGCAGCGGAGGATGCACAGTTCAGCGATGCGTGTTTTCCCGGCGCTTGTAGGAAGGGAAACGACAAGATTGTCCGTTTGATCGATAGCACGGGCGGCAGCCTCAATCTGTGATGGCCAGAGATCGATCTCAGCTTTAGGACGGCGACTCAGCGAGGCGATAAAAAGTTTACGTAACTCCGCCCACCCTGGTGCTGCGCCCCCCGCCGATATCAGGGGAAGCTTCTTATGAAAGGTGTTTGACCAGAGGTCGGACAGCAGATGGATTGCTATGCGATGAGCCCACCACTGAGGAAGGAGGTTGAATTCAGCGCAGACAGCTAGATTCTCTCTCAGGCGTGCAACTGCGCGGTCTACAAGCTCCTGCTCACTCCTATCGAGAGCCAACATGTAGGTAGCGAGTGCGCCGAAGAAGTTGTCGGTGAGGGCTAGGTCTAAACCCTCAAACAAGTAGTCATGGCCATCGCGGTCGATTTCGGGGGCGCCTTGCGCCATTCGCTCTTGTATCAGGGCCGTGATCCTAGCATCAGATCCTCGACCACTAAGGCGATAGCCATAAATAAGCGTCTGAAGGCCGTTTATGTCGCGACGCATTAGAAGAGCTAGCGCTTGTTCAAGCGGAGAGAAGTTTGCCTCATTGGCGACTATCGCGAGGAGTGAGTAAGCGCGCGCCGAGAGATGAGCAAGATGATAACTCGCGGCCGCCATAACGAAATGAAAGTCTCGATCACTCTCCCTACGATCACCTTTTGCCATCACTGCTTCAAGTGCAGTTGCTGCTTGTACGAACGCCAAGCGAGCTTGGATTGGATCGCCATCCATCTCGAGTAGGCGCAGACCTAGACCGAGCAAGCCATACGCGTAACTGTGCAGTTCGAAGCTAAGCTGCGTGCCAAACGCGGGAGCGCCCGCAGGAAGAATGCCGTCCCGCCAAATGATTGCCCTTGCCTGCCCCTGCGCGATCAATCTGCCTCGAAAGCCGGGTGCTGACGCGGCCTCGATCGCGGCGATGATCGCATCGCGACTAGTTGCCATCGGCGATCACACGGTCATAAATGGCGCCTACGAAGGCCGCATGTCCATCCACCTGGAGCCCTACGGCCCATTGGTTTATGGTGCCAGGATAGGCCTGGAGTGATTGGCTAAGCAGCGCTCCAGGCGCGTTGCCGGAGAAGGTGAAAAGCAGATGCTGCACGTTCTCGAGAGGGATGCCGTGGCGCACCAATGCGTCATCAATGGCATCCACTAGAGGGATATTGTCGAGGTCAAGTAACCGCGCTGAAATGAAAGATAGTGCATGTGCAGATGGCCTTCCCTCATCTTTGTCTAGGCCCGCGCGCGCTTCGTTGAGTGTTTGGGCTCGCAGGTCAATTCGGCTTTTAGCTTCCGTTTTCAGGAACTTGAGGCGCAGGGTGGCTGGGTCGAGAAGCATGCCGATCACATCGTCTCCGCGCATTGCCATATTACGGTGATCTTTCCAGCGCAGCCGTTTGATCGGCGCCCGATACCCACTATGAGCATTGATCCATTCGGTGGCGTAGATTTCACCCAGGTCACCCGAACGAATCTGAGGCGTTTGCGGCAACAGTCCATTAATCAAATGTGCGGCGCCTGTTTTACCCAATCGCGCTAGAGCATGAGCGATGCGATCCTCAGCCGCGTAGTGGGAGGGAATTGCTGCTGCGGAGAGCGCGATAGCGGTTTGGGCATCTGTGGCTCGCCCCCTCATGACTCGCACATAATGATTACCAACAGGGGTGTCGGCCCAATCGCACCAATCGTTGAATTGAACCATGTGTTTGTCCTGATCCTGTCAAAAGCAAAGGCCGTAAGCTTGGATAAAGTATGAGGCTTTAGGCTTCTCGCCGTGCCTTATGCTCCAAGACCAGCGTAAATGCAATCTCTACTGAACTGTTGCTGGCGGCGCAAAAAAAAACTGTCGTCCGAGCGGTGTTACGGGGGATCCCCCGAAGTACCTTGATTCGCGATGAAAGCGGATGGCCTTAAGATAGTAAATCCGTCCGGGCTAAGCGGTGCTAATTGCACCCTTCTCAGGTATAAACGAATGCGGTGCCATCCTGCCCGAGAAACATAGGACGGGATAGAAGGCTGTCAAGGACGCTTATACCTAGTATTTGCAAATGCTGGCGAGGAGGTTGTTTTGGTTTCAGGGAATGGATTGCACCGCGGATCGGAGTGGCGCCGCTGGGAGCCGCACATTCACGCTCCTGGCACGGCTATGAACAATCAGTTTTCCGGTCCGACAGCTTGGGAGGACTATCTCGCTGCTCTGGAGTGTGCGTCACCGGCGATCGAGGCGATCGCTGTAACTGACTATTATGTTACGGACACTTATCAAGAAGTCCTACGCCACAAGGCAGCTGGACGCCTTCCGGCCACCCAGCTCATCTTCCCGAACGTTGAGCTAAGACTGGACGTAGCTACCGCAAAAGGTGGGTTCGTCAACCTTCACCTTTTTGTGAGCCCAGAAGATCCTGATCATATCGAGGAGCTCCAACGGCTTTTGTCGCGCCTGCAATTTAACGTGATGCGCGACCGCTTCGATTGCACGCGAGCTGACCTCATCCGACTTGGCAAAAAAGCAGACCCAAATATTACGGACGACCAAGCAGCATTGGCCTACGGAGCGAACCAGTTCAAGGTCAACTTCCAAAAACTGCGCGAGGTGTTTGGAGAGAGCGAGTGGGCAAAGAAGAATATTCTCATTGCCGTTGCGGGTGGAGCAAACGATGGAACCTCCGGAGTGCGTGAGGCTGCGGACCAGACTATCCGACGTGAGATAGAAGGCTTTGCCCATGTTATTTTCGCTAGCAGTGCCGCCCAGCGTGAATTCTGGCTTGGTCAACGCCAGCTAAGCCGCTCAGAAATTCGTGCGCTATACGGAGGCCTCAAACCCTGCCTACATGGCAGCGACGCTCATAAGCTGGAAGAAGTTGCCAATCCGTTTGGAGATCGCTTCTCTTGGGTCAAGGGTGGTCTTGAGTTCGATGCACTGCGCCAGGCATGCATCGACCCAGAGGGGCGAGCCCATGTTGGAGCTGAGCCTCCAGCCTCAGCGACGCCTTCACAGGTTATTTCTCAAATCGAAATCCTCAATGCGCCATGGCTAACGACACCCGTCATTCCACTGAATCCTGGCCTCGTCGCAATTATCGGTGCGCGTGGCTCGGGCAAGACTGCCTTGGCCGACATGATCGCAGCAGGGTGCGACTCTATTTCGGATGAGGTATGGGCTGCGGATGAGTGGGCGAACCCTTCGTTTCTCGTTCGGGCGCAGCCCCTGATCGGCGATAGCACAGTTAAGTTAAGTTGGGCGGCTGGGGATCCGAGCGTTCGATCACTTAACGGCTCAGACGCTAACGGTCCTTATGCTTATGAACGAGTACGCTATCTGTCACAGCAATTTGTGGAGGAGCTCTGCTCGTCTAGTGGGCTTACTGACGGGTTGCTACGTGAGATCGAACGCGTGATCTTTGAGGCTCATCCCGACGAGGGACGTGACGGCGCATTAGATTTTGAGGAGTTGCTTGAACAGCGCGCGACGCGGCATCGTCTTGCCCGTGAACGTGAAGCAGAGGCGGTTGCCCAAATTTCTGACCGAATTAGCATCGAGTTAGAAAAGGAGAAGGTAGCAGCGACCTACGAGTCCAATGCGGCTCAGAAAAAGAAGCTTGTCGACGCTTACACCGCTGACCGCGCCAAGCTAGTGTCCCCCGGTAGCGAGAAACGTGCTGCGCGCCACACTGAGCTGGCGAGCATGGTGAATACCATTCGTACAAAGCTACGGCGTTTCACAGGGCAGCGGCAAACCTTTCTCGCCCTCCAAGACGAGGTAAAAGATCAACGCCGCAACCAAGCACCAGAGACGCTAAGACAGGCGCAGGCTCGTCATTCCAATAGTGGCTTGTCGGATGAGCAGTGGTCGGAATTCTTATTGGACTACAAGGGACCTGTTGACAGAAATCTCGCCGACTTCATCAAGTGGGTTGACGATAAGATCGCAGCTGTAAAGGGAACGGCTCCGGTTCTCGGCGAACCCAGCACGCCCTATTTCCCCGATGATACCGATCTGAGCACGCTCTCGCAGGCAATGCTCGATGCAGAGATGACACGATTGGAGAAGCTTGTCAGCGCTGATAAGGAGACTCAGCGCCGCTACACCGCTCTATCCGGTAGCATCGCGACCGAAACCGCAGCGCTCCAAATCCTGACAGATAAGCTAAAGGACGCCCAAGGGGCGAAGGCGCGGGCCAAAGATCTGCAATCCGACCGCGAGGAGGCCTATGGGCGAGCATTCGACGCCCTTATCGCTGAGCAGTCGGTGCTGGAGGCCCTATACGCTCCGTTGATGGTACGACTGTCCAAGGCATCGGGGACGTTGAAAAAACTGTCTTTCTCTGTGGTGCGCATTGCTAACGTGGAACAATGGACTTCAGTCGCTGAAGACGGATTAATCGACCTCCGGAAGATCGGTGCATTTCGCGGTAGGGGTACACTTCTGCAAAGGTCGAACGAGGTCCTCAAAAGTGCTTGGGAAACGGGTGACTCAGTAGCAGTTTGTGCCGCGATGAAGGAGTTCCGGCGCCTGTATCAGAAGGAACTGCTTGATCACGCGCCTGTACCGCAAAACGACCAAGCAGAATTTCGCGCTTGGTCGAAGCGATTCGCGCAATGGCTGTTCAGTACCGACCATATTTCAATCAGGTATGGTATTGAGTATGACGGGGTTGATATCCGAAAGCTGTCTCCGGGCACGCGAGGGATAGTCTTGCTGCTGCTCTATCTGGCACTGGATGATAGTGACAACCGTCCTCTGGTGATCGATCAGCCCGAGGAAAATTTGGACCCGAAGTCAGTCTTTGATGAGCTGGTTCACCTTTTTGTTGAGGCAAAAGCGCATCGCCAGGTGATCATGGTGACGCACAATGCCAACCTCGTCATCAACACAGACGCCGATCAGATCATCATTGCTGAGTCTGGGCCGCACCCACATGGCGCGCTGCCTCCAATCACCTATCGGTCTGGCGGGTTGGAGAATGCGGACATCCGAAAAGCCGTTTGCGATATTCTCGAGGGTGGCGAAGGAGCTTTCCAAGAGCGGGCGAGGCGTCTTCGGGTACATCTGGATAGGTAATTAATCCCACGCTATAAAAATTGGCGGCCCAGATCCGTAGTCTCAGTGTTGGGCGGTGTAAACGTAAGCGTCCAGCCAAGTCACCTTCCGAACTCCAGCATTAAGGACGATGGTGTCCGCGTATTTTAAAGCGGACACCATCGTCCTTAACGTCAGGATTTCCATGCGCCAACGAAGCTCTTACCCCAAACCGTTCAACGTCCAGGTCGTTCAGGAATGTTTGCAGCCCGGTCCGGACGCCGGTTTGTAATCAGCTGCGCGGTAGCAAGCCGCTTGAGGCCTACGGCTGAATGCCGCCGAGGACCATTTCTTTAGCAGAGACTTGCCTGTCCGGCTTTTGCGCGCTGTCAAATAAGCCCACGATAGGTCATTCGCAGGATCGATTGGATCTACTGTGAATTTCACCTGTATGAGCGCCATGAGCTGATCGGATCGCTTGACGATTATGTCGTCTAACCCGCGAGCATCTTTTTTGGTCATCCGCCTCGAACTGAACCTATTCGTAGAGTCCGGGATCGTTTAGCCAGTCACACAGTACACGGATTCCCACAAGTGCCTGGTACATATACCCATTCGCGGGTATTGCGCTTCGTTTGACTCTGCTAGCCACCCCTGACCCCTATTCGTTGTCCAATTACCTTGTTTGCTCATTCCACACGAAAACTTCCATGACGGTGTTCCGTGATCAGCTATTGCCCACACGCGTTAGCGGAGCTGTGCTCTTTAGCCAAGCCCCCGATATTGTCCATTGCTCATACCTCGTCAAGTGTGAGAAATGGGTTGTCTGGCGGTATCGATTCTAGAAGTGACGTCGGCTCGGCAATCAGATACCCCTTCAAGGTCGTTTTCTTCCTGGGACCGTGCACTTGGCACACCCAGATATTCAAACCGTTGCCTCGCTTCCTGTGGATCTTCAGTTTCTCGAACTGCTTCTGCACCCAACGCCACTCTTCAGTTTCTTGATTGGCACCCTGTGAGATACCAGGAAACTCCTGAACGTAGCGTTGGAAGAGAACAGGTGTTACTAGAAACACCGAGCCGCGCACCGTGTGCACCTTGGCCTTGCTGTCATTGATGATCAGCTTGTGGCTCAGGATGCTTTCCTTCACCCAATTCAAGAATGCCTGGCCAGGGTTATCCGAAGGGAGGGTTGAAGTTTGAATAGCGTTTTCTGACGGTGCATCACTGGCCTCAGGTTTTTCCAACTCAAACATGTCCAGCAACGTTCCGAGGTAATCGGCCTCCTCCAGCGCCAGGGGATCGGGTTGCGATGTGCTTTGAGTTAATCTTGTACTGACTGCCTTGGGGGATGGTGGTGATGTCGAAGTGTCAGTCGAGTGGTCATCGGCCGCAATGCTCACCGTTCCGCTGAAAGCTTCGGGGCGGTCCTCATTTCCCCAGATCAAAGCCGGTTGGAGTCGCAGAAAGGTGAAGGTTTGTTGCCAGTTTCCCTGGGCGACGAGTGCGGTCCAGATGGCTTTGCCTTTTGGGGTGGACTCAACCAACCCATGGGATTGCAATTCGTCGAACACCGCTATGTTGGACGTGGGAATACCTTCGATCGATTGCGACAGCAAGTAGGCTCGCAACTTGTCGGTGACCGTTTTGCTGACCAGCCACAGTGCGTCCTGGGTCAGCCATGCTGCGGCACCTAGCTGGTTGAGTTTCAGCTCGTGCTGAACCAGATGACGCAGCCCACTGATCAAGTGATGTTGCAACGAATGAATCGGCGCTTGCAGCGCCTTGCTTGGGTTGCCACCGATGTTCTGTGCGGTGGAAACACGGTCGGCTTGAATGACCAACTCGCCCAGCACGCCGGCACGTTCGTATTGGCCGGCCAGGACATACAGCAGGCTGGCCCACAGCGATGGAAATCCACTCAGCCAGTCCAAGATAGGTCGGTCGAGAATTTGGGTGTAGAGCAAGCCGGCGGCGGCGCCGTGCAGGTGGTAGTCGCGTCCTTTGAGGTAGCGAAAACGGTAGGGCTGATCCAGCGGGCCCTGCCAAGGATGCCAAACACGGCCATCCTGGCGTTCGACCAGCAGGTCCACGGCGATCTTGCCGATGTCATGCAGCAGGGCACCATAAGCGATGCCGGCGGACCAGGCATCGGTCTGGGCGGCTTGGTCCTCGGGTGCGGCACCGGTGGGCAGCAGATAGGATTGGCGCAGTTTCAGACTGCAGGCTACCAGTTCTAGGCCATGGTCGAGCATGCCGCCGAGATACGCATGATGGTGAGTCTCGCTGGCGGGCAGTTGCTGGACCTGTTCGGCGTAACGATGGATCGGATTTAAATAGAGCTGGGTGAATTGTGCGTGAGAGAGGGCGGTGTAATGCCAGATGCGATCGAGCAACTGGCGGCGGTGCTCCGCCGCCAACAAGCTGTGGGCTGACTCAACGGGTAGGTAACCTTCGTCGACGTTGACGGTCGGTGGCGGAGGGGGCTTCTGCCTTTTGTGGCGAAACAAACCGAGCATCGTGACCTCCGGGAAATGGCTGGGTCAGTGGCCTTTTAGCCTTTTCGGGTAGGGCTCTTACCCTTGAGTCCCCATTCCCTTCCAACCCTTACCCATCCTTTTGGCTCGTGTCCCTTTGTGCGGCAATTGAGATATTGATACTGCTAGACATCGTTTTGTTAGGGGGCTGGTACGAGAAAGAAAAGAGTCGGTACACTGCGGTGCATATTTTTTGGGTCTTGCCATGAACCTCACTGACGCTACGCTCGTGCTGCTGCTCGCGGCACGTATCCATGGGACCGACGAAGCCGTCAGGGCCTCGGCGAAGAGCGTGGTCAAGAAGTTGCCGCGCAGTAAACGCGATCTGATCTACAAGGTGATCGACAGCCGGAGTCCGCTCGAGCTGGTGGATTTTCTGGCGCAGAACCTGGATGCGGAATGACAGGCTGCGGGTGTGTGCCCATCTCTGATTCTTTGCATCAGAGCCCCGCGGCATGGGGATTTTTCTGGGCGCAGAAAAAAGGGCCCGACTCGCGTTGGGCCCTGTGATGCGATTGCAGCGGTGAGGTAACCATCAAACTCCATCGTTCATGCATCGTGAGTCATCCAAGACCACTTGTTTCAGTTGCTGCTCCAGGTTGAGTACATACTCCGAGGCGCTTCGGGCCTGGCCACTGGCACGAAAGATCGCGCGTTTGTCAGCCTTGAGCAGGCCGAGCCAGGAGTCGATGTAGCCCTCGTGCCGCAACTCTCCCTGTATACCGGTGTAGGCGCATAGAAACGCAGCACCCATTTCGGCGATCAACTCCTCAAATGCGTAATCTGGCGAGCCGAACGGACAGGCTGACGTCACGCCTTCGCGTTGCAACCGAGTGTGATGCCCGGTCCAGTGCGTCAGCTCGTGAAGTGCGGTGGCGTAGTACCCACCTTCATCGTGAAATTGCGCTTTTGTCGGCAGTTGGATGAGATCCCTTATCGGGTGGTAAAAAGCTTCGTCTGTAGTTCGATGAATGATGTTTGCGCCCGAACTTAACAACAGATTTTCCGCAGTGCTGTTGGGGAAGAAGGGATCGTTCGGTTCCGTCTTGAGCACCGTTTCGTTGAGCGTTTCGAGCCCCTCCGTTTGCTCGATGTTGAACAGAAAATGCGTCTTGAGAATCCCGAAATGAGCGACCTTGGGCTGACCGTTTTCATCGAGCACGGGTTGGCCTGACTCGGTCTGTTCCTCGCGCTCCATCGGCTTGTAGAGCACCGCCAGCGTGCTGTGCTCACCCTTACGGATGTGCCCACCGGCTTTTTTGGCTTGGTTGAAGGTCAGCCAACGATCTTGAGTGAATCCCTGCAACCTGGCCTCGGCCCAAAGCAACGGTAAATTGATCCCCGCGTAGGGACGACGCGTGATGGCGTTGATGGGGTAGGGTTGATGATGACCGACGTCAGCTGAGCCACTTGAGGACCAGGGTTTGATCCAGGGGGCAACGTCTTGGTCCAAAGCTGTAACGATCTTGTCAGTCACGTCTTGGTAGATATCGCGCATGGCATTTTCCTCAAGAGAAAACGGAGGAACGCCACGCCCGTCGGGGGAGGGTTCCCCGGTAGGTGATGGTTGGATTGATGCAGGGCTGGCACGCCGTCTGAGTGTGGATCGGGGTGCCGAGTACGACCGTATGCGTTTAGCGTTGATGTTCTCCTGCAAGCGCTATCAGCAAGGCGTTAGGCTGGCCTGGCTCTAGGAGCAGGCTTAGGCTCAGTTGCAGCAACGGGTTTTGGCGTGGATGACCCGTTGACGCGATGTGGGCTAACTCGAACAGCACATAGGGCTCGTGTGGATAGACCAAGTGAGCCTCGAAGGCTGCGCGCAATACGTTGGTCAGCCGATCGACCTGCAGCTTCTCAGGATGACCTGAGCGTTCGAGCAGTACTGCGCGTTGCCACGCGCCAGGCGTGAACACAATGGGCAGTCGAAGGGTGTTCAGAGCTTCGGGTGTAAGTAAGTCGGACATGGTGTGTCTCCGTTGAAAGCGCGAAGAAACCATCCCGTGGGGGAAAGAATTTCCCCGCAGTGGGTTGAAGAAAAACAAGAAGGTTTGCCTGGCGAGCAGAGCTCGGAAGGCGCTCAGAAGAGCAGTAGGCGTTCATCACCGTAGAAACGGTCACCGTGCGAGCCACCGAACGCTAATCGCACTTGGGGAGAACCATCATCGAAGTGACGTAGCCTTGAAGGTTCTGGCTACCTGGGCAGGTGCTGTCGATAACAGCGATCCGTACCTTGTATTTAGCCGGACGATTTATCTGGGTCAATCACTCCAGAGACGCAATTTCACGGGGCTTGTCTTCTGGCTTCCAATGAAGATTTTTTGGCCGGGAAAACTGATAAGCGGTCAGGCACGGACCGTTTTCAGTAGTAGGCTATTACTCCTGTTTCAACCATGAAAACGCTCAGAAGAGGGCGAGACCATGCCGACTCAGCAACCTGTTCAGAGTTCACGTGCCCACCGCTGGGCGTACGCCTGTGGTATGTCGGTGAAGCGTGGTTGCCGTAAGTTGAAAACGTTTGAATCCCGCTTGGTTGAACGTGCGGAGACGGCAGGTATGCCCGCAGGCAAATTACTTGTTCGCGGGAGCTTTATGACTGCCAAGTTGGCGTTGGTTGGGGGGCTGCTCATTATCGGTTTCTGGCTGGTCGCTTCTGTTGTGGTGATGATCGCTGTGATTGCTTTTCTGCAGTCCAAGGCTGTCATTGACACGGATCTTGAAGGGGATAATCCAGGTCCAGACTATCTTGGGGCTAACTCCTATCTTGGCAACTACGATGACAATGGCCACTACATAGGTCATTTCAAATCATCTGATGACGTCAGATGAGTTTCTTCGTAGCACCCATCAACTGATCTGTTCCTTTGCCCGCTGCTCCATGCGCGGCTTTGCTTGCACCTCCTAACATCCCTTCAAGGCTGTTGCCTATTGAGTAGCCAGCCCAGCTCATGGTGACCAAAAATAGTCCAGGCAGCACCAAGAACATCGCCCCCATCACATACTCGATCACCTGTGCCGTGACGGTTCCATCCATGAAGCCGGATGTGGGCAGCGATAACAGCACTTGATTGGAAGCCGAAACCTGGTTGTACAAGGTGTCGAGCAAGCTGGAGTCGACCCAGCGAGCGAGTTCCCACCAGAAGCTCAGCATGTGTAAGGTGAACAGCGCGAACGTCACGGTCATGACAGTTTTCAACTGGTAGGTACTGACCAACAGAATTAACGGCAAGCTGATGATGACGCCCATGATCAGGAAGGCCTGCACCATTGGCAGGGCGGCGCGTAGCGCATTCATCGCAGGGAAGTTGCTGAAGGAGCCTAGGGCTAACCCGGTGTTGGTGGCGAGGTTATTGAGCCCCTGATTGATCGAGCCGCCACGAGCGCTGGAACCATAGTCCTGGTACACCTGTCCGGGCGACATGGACATCGATTGCTGGCGCGGACTGACCAGTTCGCGCAGGGTGGCATCCTCGATCTCGTTGCTCGAACGGCCAGTCAACCAACCTTTCAGCTGAGTCAGCAGCGAAGGATCGACCTGCTGGATCAAGCGCTCGCGCAAGCCGACCCCGCTGTCGCTCCACCACTGCTTGCAGGTGGGATAGCCCGCACCATTCTCTAGCCGCGGCAAGGAGACATCGCGGCTTTCGTCATACGGCCAACTGACTCGCGGTGTACGTGAGCGATCCGTATCGTAGTAGCCGGGCGTGTCGAGCAAATAGCTTGAGCCGATCCAGGACGCGTCGTGACTTTGTGCCTTGTCCAACTGCGGACGGTTGGTGAACAGCCGAGAGCGGGAGTAGCCATAACAGTCGCGGGTGAAGTCGGCGACTTCCTGCAGCAGTACCTGGCTGTCGATGCGCGAACTGTCGATCTCCATGCGCATCTGCCGGATATCCGGCGCGCAAGGGATGGAGGCGGTGGCCGCCGCGGTCACACCTTTGCTCAAGGCATGCACCAGAAACCACCAGATCGGTACGTTGGCGGAGCGTTCGCCGATAGTATTGAAGGTAGCCCCCCAGGCGGTTTCCGTTGGTTTGGCCACACTCACGCCGCAGTGCTGGCTCGCCGCATCATCGAACGTCATTGACGAGAGGCTCAACGGAAAGACGGGCGCGCAGCCAAACAACACGACGATGTAGGCCAGCCACAACCGGTTCTCGATCCGCGGTACCGAGAGCAGCCCCTTGTTGCCTTCATCCGCGCCTTGCTGACGGGCCGATAGCCATTCTTGCAAAATGATCGCGCCGAAGGGCGCGGCGAATAGCCCGGTGTCGGACAGGACACTCCAGAGGCCGTTGTTGATGATCCAGGCCAGCAGAGAGAGGTAAAACTCCAGGTAGCTGTTGGTGCTCATGAGCATGGTGGTGACCTCACAGTCGGGTGAGTTCGACGCAGGTAAAGAGCACGAGCCCTAATGCTCCGAATGCGCTTCACGCGCAGTCGATCCTGTGGTCGATGTCGGTAGCGCCGATGCAGATCCCACCAGAGCGTAAAGAGGGCGGCGTAGAGGAGGGCACGCCACAACCGCAGATAAGGTCGGGCGGATTCGAATGCCTGCTGCCAGGCCTCGAAACTACCCAGCGCGGTGCGGCCGATCCATGCGACTAGTACGGCGGTCAGGATCGTCACCGCGGCAATCCCCAGACCTGAAAGCAGAGTGAATAGCGGTGAGCGTTTCATGGCTCACTTGCGCCTAGCGTCAGCATCATTGAGTCGACCGGGCTCAGGGTCGCCTTGCTCGACGGTACGCGAAGCATCGGCACCACCCGCATGTCGATCGAGCACCAGGCTGGCGGTATTGGTGGCGAGCATCTGCCGGACCTGCAGCTCGGTTTGTAGCAGACGTATTTCGCGTTCCAGGGCGTCGATGTTTTTCGTCAAGGCGGTTTGGGCCGGCTCGGCGGAGGCGATGTTCGGTTCGTGACTGCCCGCCAGCAGGGTGCGCAATAGCAGTAGTGCCTTGTCCAGCACGCTGGACAAGGCCGTCTCACTGGCCAGGCGCCGTGCCAACAGATCCTGGTCGGGATCGTCGCGCAGGGCTTCAATCACACCACGGGTCACCGGCAGCATTGGGCTCGAAGCTTTAGCCAGATTGTCAGAAGTAGGCGGCAGAGAGTCGGACAGCAACCCTTGCAGGGCCTTGAGGCGTTCGCTGTAGGCCTCCTGGATCAGCGGCGTCAATCCGCTGCCAGCGGTCGCACGCAGGGTTTCGCAGCTGTCGCAGGTTGCGACTTCGCTCTCGCCCAACACGCGAACGGCCCAGTCGGATTCCTCCTGGGGCGAAGCCCAGGTCTGGCAAATCGCTCCACCCAAACAATCGCTGCTACTGATCGAGGCACTATCATCCACCGTACGGTTATGCAGCAGGTTGTAGCCTGCGCGCACCACGTCGGCGGTCACTCGAATGGGTGTCTGCCCATTGCCTCCTGCCTTCGAACCGCCGACCCAGGACACCCCATTGTTGCCGTTTTGGGACTCGGTATTTTTCACCGTGGCCACCGCATCACCGCCGGTTTGCTCCAGATTGCTTTGCATCTCCTGGTTCTTGGCCAGCGCACCCCAGCCGGCTTGACCGACCTTGTCCGCCATCTTTTCGGCCATGGCCTGGCAGGTCAGCTTAGAGCGGTCGAAGTCGATACGCCCCTGCATCACCCCGTTACTGAGCAACTCATAGAGACCGGGATTGGCGCGCTGGATGATCAACGCCGGGAGCGACATCACCGCCTGGGTTGCGTTCTGCACGATGCTGCCCATGATCTGCTGGAAACCTTCGGTGGCGCCGTTCAGCTGGTTTTGCAGGGTGTTGGTGAGGCTCATATTTCCGCACATCATGTTCGCTCGCCAGGACCCGCCGACACCGAGACCGCTGGGTCGGTAGAGCGAACTCGGTGAGCCCACTGCCGAGCCGCCACCGATGGTGTACATCACCCGGTCGTCGAGCACTTCGCCTTGAGTGCCCAGGCGGTAATCGCCTTCGGCGGCGTGGGCATGCGTGGCCATGGCGAGCAGTCCACAGAGCACCAGACTCACCACGCCCAAACAGGGGCGCGCGAGAAGCCGACTCATGATGCACCGCCTTCGAAGTCGATGCTGAACAGAAAGGTCTGCCCCTCACGTTTGCAGCAGCTATAGGGCCGCCACAGCGACCAGGCGTAGCCGCCATCCGCACTCTGCACCGGATCGCTGGGGAAGACGGCGCAAGTCGGTTGAACCTGGGGGTAGAGCAATTGCCATTTGTGGGTCGAAGCGTCGTTTTCAATGATCGGGCCAGGCGGCCAGTAGCCGTCGCGTTTGGCGGGCGTGAGCGGTACGTACACATGCGGCTGCCCGTTACGGGTAATGATATCGCCAGCCCGTTGCGCCATCACCGCGGCCGCCTTGAAGTCGTCAGGCTGTACCAGAAAGCCTTGGCGGGGATAGACGTTGCCCCACATGCTTCCCGAGGCCTCACGACCGACTTCACGGATCCCCGGCATGAGTGACTCAGGATAAAGACTTTCCGGGATGCCATGACGCCAGGCTAGTGAGTCCAGGGTACTCAGGTAGTAGGGCATGAACGCCGTTGCACCGCTGGCGCAGGCGTAGCCGGACTGCGAAGCCAGTTGCGTGGCGGCCCAGCCACCGGGATGACCGATGCCATCGACGTTCTTGAAGCGAGGCAGGTTATCGCGGTGGGTGTTCGGCGTGATCAGATTACCGCCACCTTCCGCACCAATGATGGCAGCAGAGAGGGTGGTCATCTCGGTCCAGGGGTTATTGCCCGTGGTGGCGTAGCTCGAGACCACCAGTTCAGGAATGAAATGACGAACCTTGGTCGAGGTTCTGACTGTGCAACCGAAGGGCGTGCAGAGGAGCCAGAAACAAATGCCGACGATCCGATATTCGAGACAGCCTGGAGAAAGCACGGAGGACGTGATGCTGCCGCTGTCTAGCGCCACGCTTGGGCCGCACGTCAGCAGGATGCTCAGCGCCAAGGGCCGTAGCTTTGTGGGCGGGATTGACGAGCAGGCAACAGGCATGATCCAGGCTCTCGGTGTATGGCCTGGGCAGGTTCGGTTAGCGACTGAAGACTGTCAGTGGAAATTATGAAGGCGGATCTATCGGGTTTGTGAGACGTGAGACTATTATTTGACGTGAAGGGCGCTGCGCAGGATATCGGGTTCCACAAGTAACTGATCTGCGGTAATTTCGAAAATGTTGGCGAGCTTGCACAGGACCAACAGCGACGGGTTGCCCGTGCATCGTTCGATTTGACTGACGTAGGTGCGATCCACCTCGGCCATGAGCGCGAGCTGCTCTTGGGTAAGGTTTTTCACGCGTCGCATCAAGCGGATGTTTTCCGCCAGTTGCAGACGAAGCTGTTCGTAGTCTTGAGTCATGCGCGCAAATTGCGCTTTGAGGGACTCTCAATCCACGGGATATAGTCTACATTGGTGTTGATCTAGGCCTTTTGATGCTCATGCTTGTTATCGAGCATTCATTTGGTGTCGTTAAACTTTTCGAAGCTGGGCCCTGCGTCTAACAAAAAATCAGAAATCTAGGGTGTGTATGGACGAAAACTACATTTCAATTCCGGCGGCGGATGGTAGCCCAAGTCTTCTGACGCCTTGGGGCAACGAATTTGCCCCGATGATCGAACGTGGCGTGCAATGCGCTCAGGCTTGGCTTGATACGCCCGGCGAGATTCCCCTGTGGTGGGAGCTGGCGCAAGCGCGCAAGACCTTTCCTGTCGGTGACTGCCAAGATGCCTTCGAAGCCGGATTCTTGTTGAGGATTCAGCAGCGGCTAAGCAGTGTTTCACCCAGCCCAAATCAAAGCTGAGAAAAACGACGTTTAAGAGGCGTTCATACTCATGCTTGAACGGCTCCCGGAGTTCAGCAAGCGTTTCGGCTGCTGAAGCCCCAATACCAGCGCTCTCGCAGAGTAGGTATTGGGCAATCCCACCAGCTTCTAGTTAACCGCGTCTTTCAGCGACTTACCGGCTTTGAACCTAGGCGTCTTCGCGGCTGCGATCTTGATGATGGCCCCAGTCATGAATTTTCAGTACGGTTGAAGAGAAGGTTACGATAAATCAGTAGGTTAGCGAAAGTTATTCCATTCCTTTCAGGGTTTTTTCACTTTAAATGAAATTGGCGAAGGTTTTGATCTTTTTATTTGAGTATCTATGCGCCGTGCCTGTCCACCCAATTACGCTGAGACGAGTTGCTCCTCTCGCCAAGCCGCTCCCAGTGAGTCACCATTTCAAAGCCGATTGGTTAATTCGACGATAATTAGGTGGTCATTAGCAACGTATTTAGGTGGTTAAGTAGGGGTAATGTCGCAATATCAACTAGAAGCAGGGGGGCGCCATAAGCTCAATGTCGTTCAGCGACAACGACTTGAAACGCAAAGCGAAAGGTAGGAAAAGTTGGGATCAAGAAGTCGCCGAGGATAGATACAGTTCTGAAAATTAACCTGCTCTGGCAGTTAATAGTATTTCGGCTATTTGCTTGTTTAGTTGCGCGATTTTTACGTTGCCAGAGGCGTGCGCAACAACCGTTGTTCCGGTAATAAGGCTTAGAAACTGTGGGAGAATGATGTCTGCCTTTTCAGGTTCTACGAACAGGGATAAGCGCGCCATAATGAAGTTAGCCCATTCATCGAAATGCACGCTGACTTTGGCGCGTAAAATTTTCGATGCGTCGTCATTAAAGTCATTCAGGCCTCGGGCAAATGCGCAGCCTCTGAAATCTTGTTCTGAAAACCAGTACTCGAGGAAATCAAAAATCGCCAACAGTTCAGCTTTTGGATCACCGCCAACTCGCGCAGCGTATTTGTTAAGGTTTGTAAATCGAAGCCAATGCCAAAAATCCAAATAGGCGGCAATAAGATCCACCTTGGAAGGGAAGTAGTTATAGAAGGTTCTCTTCGATACACCACTCTCAGCAATAATTCGATCAATTCCGACAGTGTGCACGCCGCGTTCATTAAAGAGGACGATTGCCGTCTTTAATATACGATCCCGTGGCTTGAGAGATGCAATGTCCTCGAAGCGAAGGTCTTTGAAACTTGAAGCAAAATTCGTCATGGAAATCCTCCAGCCTGCACCGTAGCAGGGGTACACAGATCTGTCTACTTTTTCTTGAAAGAGTAGACAGATCTGTGTACTTTTAGCTGGCTGGCTCGGCCCAGTCACAAAATATTCAAGAGCGCTGGAGACACAAAATGCCCAACTTCAATGATTTCTCTTTCAAAGCACAGCCTTGGTACAACGAAGCGGAGTTCCGCCCGCTCTTCGCCAAGGCGGTGAGTCTCAACACCATCGTCATCCACTGTTTCGATCCACGTGCTTCGGAAATACCGGCCGTTGTTGCCAAGCATTTTGGTGAGGTCTACCCAGGCGAGAACGTTCTCGACGAAGCTGGAAACCGGGTAGGACATACGACGACCTTGTTCCCAGTGTCTGTCGCTGGTGGTCGGGCCGTCGCAGGTGTGCAGTCGATCGCCACGATGGTCCATATCTTCGGCATCGAAAGGGTAGTGGTTGTGCACCACTCATTCTGCGGTGCTACGTCTTTCACCAACGAAGGCATCATTGACGCGTTCAAACATGAGCACGGCAGCGATATTTCCTCCGCGTTTGACCATGACAGCATTTGCATTTCGGATTTCGAGACTTCGCTCAAATACGATGTCGGAGTTGTTCGAGCAAACCCAGGGGTGCCAGCGCACGTGAAGATCTACGGCTTCTTCTACAATATCGATACGCTGGAACTGACTGAGGTAGTGAGCGACATTCCTGACCAGGCCAAGGCCTGATTTCAGAGCGGCGACTGACAGTGTTGGTCGCCGTATTTTACGTGCAATTGGATGTGGGCTTCAGCCCCCAAGTGGCTGCACGTCTCTCGTTGAATAGACCCCTTGACCGCCGAATAATGGCGGTGTGGACGTTGCTGACTCTCGCTCGGAGTGGACGGCAGCATTTAAACTATTTACTTAATTGGTAAGCCGTCTCCGGCGATCGATGCCCCCCCGCGATTGAGCTCCTGATATCTTGTCCGTGCTAAACCACGCACGTGAAGGTCTGGTAGGTGACTCGCTATAGTATTCTCCGTTAGCCTACTGCTGACGATCTCGCCGCGCTCTGCTTTATCGCATGCTCGACAAGTATCCACAGAGCTTTCCCTTGTAAGCGTCCAACTCGTTTGTATTTTGAACACTGATTCAGATCACCACAACGTCAGTTGGCTTATAAGATGTTTCGGAAGGGCAAAAGCCAGGCTGGGAACTACTAACTAAGTAAGTCGCAGCCTGGACATTCTGTAAGCAGATTAAACGAAAGGAGGTAAATCAAGTGCGTGCGGAACTGTTTCCACCAGCCCACTTGTCACGGCCTTAAATGAAGCTTCAAATCGCGTGCCGACGAGGTGTTCAAATGCTGTCGCGCTGAATACGCTGTAGAGTTCGTCTCGGGAGTACTTGGCAAGCACATCTTTTACTGATTGTTGAGACATTCGTGACACACCTGTGCCGAAGACATCACAGATAGCGCCGCGCGTAACCAAGAATGCCTCTGCACCATGTTCCTCAGCCGGAACGTGATAATTAAGGTGCACGGCAATGGCGTGTGCCACCGTATCGGCATGCGCGCGCGCGAAGCCCTGTCCTAACAGGAAGTCTCGTGCGTGCACGCCACCGTTGACGGCGAAGCAACAGTCACACGGGCGCGGGTCAGCTGTGGGTGTTAGGCCAAGGTCGTGAAGCATGGCCGAGGCGAAACCTAGTTCACGGTCAAATTCGATACCATCGTGCAACGCGATCATTGACCCGAAGTAGTAGGTGCGCCAGCAGTGTCGCATCAAAGTCGGCTTATACAAGTCTTGAACATAGGCTAGAGACTCTCTAACCATTTTGGTATCAGGCGGTAAAAGGTCATCGATGGAAATGTACTTTGGATTCAGAAGGCCAAGTCGGTGGCGTTCTGCATCCAGCTTCTCTTGGCTAAATATGTACTTCAAATTTTCGATGAGCTGGACTTGTTCGCTCTCACGGAGAATGCCTTTGGTGGATTCTCCCCATTCCACGGATCCGACTGAAACATCGAGTGCGCTTGATGAGCTAGACACAATCTTCATTCTTAACTCCTGGACGTTTTCGTCACGGTGTTGCGACTACTACTTATTGCAATTCAGCAAAGTGCTGTAAGTAGGGATTTGATTTTTTACTGTCCTGCCGAAGCAAAATGGTCCGAGAACCTCGCTGGGTCTGCGCTCCGATCTTGCGACAGCTACCTGCGGGCTTTAGAGCTACCCGCATGAGACTGAGAATACGGGGGGAGGTTTGTGGTAACCATTGGCGATATCGACATAATCGGAGTCGATATCGACACTCTTCGCTTTCGCCGGCTAACTGACATCAATGACCTCGTGCGCTGTCGCATGCTGCTCGCGGAACCATTGGATCGGCCACTAAATAGGCTTCCACCCCATGTAGTACGAGGCCCCGCGTCCGGTCAGCAAGGAGGCCGCGTGGGTGCATAGACTGGTCGACCCGCTGAACGGTCATGATCATTGATTGACAATGGGAGCGTACGCTCCTATCTTGAGTTCCACATAGGGGCATATGCTCCTATCGTGAATCAACGAGCATATGCTCTAACCAATTGAGAGGATTACGAACATGAGCGCAGCGGATATTCTTGTAAGCGGTGCGACCGGGCGAACTGGTGCAGCAGCAATCGATGAACTGCTTAAATTGGGCAAGAGCGTCCGCGCTTACGTGCGTTCGGACGACGAAAGGGCTGCTGCTCTGCGCCAGCGCGGAGTTGAAATTGCTATTGGCGATTTCACCGACATCGATGCTATTCGTGCGGCAATGGAAGGAATTCGCGCGGCCTATTTCCTTTATCCACTGGCACCTGGGATCGTCGAAGGTGCAGCCTATTTTGCCCAGGCAGCGAAAGAGGCTGGGGTAAAGGCAATCGTGAACATGTCGCAGATCTCCGCGCGCCGCGATTCCAAAAGTCACCTGGCGCAGGATCACTGGATCTCAGAGCGCGTTTTCGACTGGTCAGGCGTACCGACAACGCATCTTCGCCCCACTTTTTTCGCAGACTGGCTGGCGTATCCTCACTTTGCAAAAGAAATCTGGGCCAAGAAAAAAATCGAGTTCCCCTTTGAAAATGGCCGTCACGCGCCTATTGCTACTGACGACCAAGGCCGGGTGATTGCCCATATCCTGGCTAACCCAGCGGGGCACGAAGGTAAGATCTACAGCCTTCATGGCCCGGTCGAAATGAACCATACCGAAATCGCCGCCGCCATGAGCGAAGTGCTTGGCGCGGAAATCCAGTACGCACCGACATCAATCGAGGCGTTCGAGCATAAGATGGAGCACGAGTACAAGTTTCCAGCGGCTCTGGTACAGCACTTGGTCGAGGTTGCTCAGAACTACCGCGAGGGTGTCTTTGCGGGTGTGAACGACGTAGTCGAGAAGGTTACCGGTACGCCCGCACTGTCGGTGCAGGCCTTCGTGGAAAAGTACCGAGACGTGTACGTGTGACCTGAATACCCAGGGCACAAAAAATCAAACAGTAGTGAAGAGGAAGTAGAGATGCTGCCGGTGAAACAACCACTAGGGATCGACCATTGCAACTGTTCCGCCATAAGGAAGGCGAGCCGGCAGATCACCCGTTTCTATGATGCGCAGCTCGAGCCTTCGGGGCTTCGAATCACTCAGTACCTTGCCTTGGCAGCGCTTAATGAATTGGGAAGTGCTGCAATCAATACCCTTGCTGAGCGGCTCGACATCGAGCGCACGGCGATGGGAAAAATGACCGGCCTACTGGAGCGCGATGGATTGATCTCGATCAGTCCTTCGCCATCCGACGCCAGGAGTCGCCTCGTTGAATTAACCGAGGCGGGGCGGAACTTGTTTGAAAAAACAGCGCCTCTATGGGAAGAGGCTCAACGGCAATTTGAACGATTGAACGGCACGGAACAAGTAAGTTCGTTGCGGCAGGGGCTGGCTGCTGTGGTGGTCGGTGATATCGAGCGCGTTGTATCGAATGACTGAGTTATTGCACTGCCTTCCAGGGCGAACCCGTGCACAACAATCACCGACAGATTCCTCCGAGTCCTGCCTTCGTATCAATTAGCGGATCTGTGCAGTCACACGCGAAGCTATGCCGCTCAACGATTCGAGCTTCGTTGCCTTTTCATACAACCCATATTCTTCGGGCTGCTTGGATCGATTAAGCCAAAACGCACGGAAACCGAACGCATGAGCCCCAATGGCATCCCAAGCGTTGGATGAGAAAAAAGCGATCTCTTTGGTCGACGACACATTCAGTGCTGCTACTGCAATCTCGTAGGCCGCTGGATCTGGCTTGTAGATTTGTACTTGCTCAATGGAAAGGCACTCATCAAGCAAAATATCCAAACCCGCAGACCGAACCGCGCTTTCCAGCATCCGGGGAGATCCATTCGAAAGTATCGCTGTTCGTACGCCAGCTTCGCGAAGGCTGTGCAATGCTGCTGGGACTTCAGCGTAGGCGTCCAGCGTCAGGTAGCTTGTTAGTAACGTCTGTTTTAGCCGCTCATTCTTCACATTGTAAAAAGCCAGGGCATAGTCGAGTGCTGCCTCGGTTAACGTCCAGAAATCTGTATGGCGCCGCATCAGGGTATGAACCCACGAATATTCCAGTTGCTTGGTGCGCCATAGGATCGATATTTCGCGAGCGTGCTTACCCAACTCATCGGCATGTCTTGCGACCGCAGAATGGACGTCGAAAAGAGTCCCGTAGGCATCAAACACGCAGGCGGAGATTCGTGGTGTGGTCATGATTGCCCCTAAACATTCTTAACTGGTTAACAGGGTTTGGAGCTCGCGCATTTGCTTATCGTGCAGCGCTCTCTGTAGCGTTAAAGCGCTTAATCGATGCATCAAAGCCTTGGGCTGTTTCTGAAAACTCGCTGGCGTCGCTGCTCTACTATGCCCTAGATACTGAATGGGGGCGTAAAGCGCTCTCAGTTGCGTGGGCGTGAGACGGATTTCGGCTATCGCTGAGTGAGATCAAGAAAGGTCATCACGCTAAAGCCAAAATGAGCAAAGGTTTCACGAGGACAGAAAACCTCAAACCCCGCTCAGCCCACCTGCTTCTTTCAGCCGGCTGGTCATCAAAGAGGCACCACGCCTGCTGGAGTAGTTTGGTGCGGAAACGAAAATTTTCGATCACTCAGAGCTGCCGTGTTCGGACGATGCATCTGATACCCATCCCAGCGTCGCGGAGTTATGCCTATGGGTCTCGAAGAACAGCGACCTAGAGACATTCGTGAATGTCCTCGGGCTAGGACGCAGGTGGACGGAGTGACCTCAACGTCGCTGGCAATGTGGCCGCCTATTGGATAGAGCGCACCTTCTCGGTAGGCACCTACTTAAGCCGCATCAAGCTAAAACGGCTTTAGCTAAAGGGCACTGAGCTTCCACTCCTTTAGCCGTACGACGCGATATCCGGTTTTTAAGGCTACACGTTTTTCTTTAGGCTTTCGGGGCTACCAGTGCACAGACCATCCATCACCAAGTTCATCAATCTGGCGAGACGCGAGCGCCATTCACTCTGGACATCCATTTGCCATATTCCAGCGATGGCTAGAAAAAAGTCGTCGTTAGTAATCCCGCTACGAATCGTTCCGGCCTTTTCATTTGCCCTCAGAAGCGACTCGGCAGCTGCCTGGACTGGAGCGTATCCCGACTTCCCTGGGAACTCGTAAATAGACGCAGCTTGTTGTATCGCAGCAGCGAGTCCTGCCTTTGTCATTGCATATTCAGCGAGGCAGTCCATCCACTCTCGGAGGGCCTCCTTAGGTGGTTTTGTCGCGAGCAGCACTTCCGCCAACGAGGCCACCTGCTGCATTTCGAATTGATAGACCTCGAATACCAGCTTCTCTCTGGTAGGGAAGTGGCGATAAAACGTTCCCTGTCCTACCCCAGCCTTCTTCGCAATCGTACTCAGCGGAACCGCAGGATCGCTAGTCAGCTCTACCACCGCGACCTCCAGTATCCGTTCCCGGTTTTTCTTGGCGTCAGAACGCATCACCAACTTGTCAGTCATGAGCAAAATTTTCCTCCACTGCATTGCTAAGCGGACAGTTGTCCGGTACGGTTTGCAAGTGGACACTTGTCCGCTTACTCAACGTTTCTGGAGTTTACTATGAACAGTACTGGCAACACGATTCTGGTTACTGGCGGTACCTCAGGTATCGGCCTTGGTCTGGCACTTAGGCTTCACAAGGCGGGCAATAAAGTCATTATTGCGGGACGTCGCAAGGCTCTGCTCGAAAAGATCGTGTCGGAACATCCGGGTATTGAATCAGTATTGCTGGACGTCTCCGATCCACAATCCATCCAGCGCAACAGCGAAGCGCTTGCGATCAGCTACCCGAATCTGAACGTTCTCATAAACAACGCTGGCATCATGCATTGGGAGGATCTGACTGATCCGGAAAACCTGAGCACAGCCGAAGATATCGTGACAACGAACTTACTTGGCACGATTCGTATGGTGTATGCATTTACTCCCCAGCTGATCAAGCAGCCCAGTGCCACGATTATGAATGTCAGTTCAGCTTTGGCATTCGTTCCGCTGCCTGCAACGCCGACCTACAGTGCAACCAAAGCGGCAGTTCATTCGTTCACTCAAAGTCTTCGAGTGCAGCTAGAGGCCTCGTCAGTCGAGGTTGTCGAGCTTGCGCCGCCGGGGGTACGTACTACTTTGCTTGGGCAGGAAAATGACGAGCATGCGATGCCCTTGGAAGAGTTTTTAGATGAAATTTTCGAACTGCTCGAGATTTCTCCGACCCCACCCGAACTCGTAGTCGAGCGCGCCAAGCCATTACGGTTCGCTGAAGCGAGCGGTGCACATGATGAGGTGTTGAAAATGCTTGCGGGATACAAACCACCGGCAGAGTGACGATTACCTTGTAGGACGCGCCTTGCGTCCAGGCAAGCAGATTGCCTCTGCCTACCTGGAGGCACAGTTTCTTCTTGCTCCGATTCATATTGGGGAAAGGTGGGCAAAGCTGATCACCCAATTGGAGCTCTTGGATGAATGCGGTGCGCAATCTCGCGCCCGAAGGTTTGGCTACCAGCAGAGCACTCTGTTACAGCCTGAAACGCTGGCTGACGCAGATGGCAAGTGGGATTGGTCATTCGCTACCGCATGACCCGACGTCCGCCTCAAATCGTAGGGACTGTAAGGCATAGTCTACTTAGCCAGATGAGCCATTCGTCGAGGGCAGAAGGCGTCGGTTGACAGCAGAACTCTCCTTCTAGAATATATAGTGCACTATATAATAGCGAGCTATGAAATGACTTCGAACCGGAAGCGGGTGGGTACCCAGCTGTCTTTTTCACTCTATGCGGCGGCAAATCGGGTGGTGCGATTGCACAAACCTTATCTGGAGCCGTTGGGTCTAACCTTCCCGCAGTACCTGGTCATCTTGGAACTTCTAAACGGCTCGCCACTTACTGTGGGGGCCCTCGGAACCCGGCTTGCGATGGACGCTGGAACCATCACGCCATTGCTGAAAAGGCTTGAGGCTGCCGAGCTCGTCAGCCGCACACGGGATCCTGCCGACGAGCGTCGCGTGATGATCGACCTAACGCCTAATAGCCGCATGTTGGAAGCTGACATTCGGGGAATCACTAGCAAAATTAAGTCAGCTTGCCAGCTTGATGAGCGGGGTATCGATGAGCTTCGGCAAACACTCGATGCGCTCGGTCATCCGGCAACCGACTGAACATTTTTCACATTTGCACAAAGAGGAAATCATGACCATTTCAATGGCTAGATTTGATGCTGATACAGCGATGGATGAAACCCTACAATTTCAAAAGACGGCCCGTACGCGTCGGTCTTTTCGTGGATTTTTAGACACCCCTGTGCCCGATCAGACCATTCAGGAGATGTTGAAGGATGCCCAATGCGCTCCCTCTAACTGCAACACCCAACCCTGGGATGTACACATCGTTCGTGGCCAAAAACTGAAAGAGCTTTCGCAAATTCTCCACGCGAAAAATACTGCTGGCGAATTCACGCCAGACTTTTCGTTCGATATGGATGCTTTTTACGGCATTTATGGGGATCGTAAGAATGCACAAGGCAAAGCCTACTACGAGGCTATGAATGTTATGCGCGAAGACAAGGAGGGGCGCCGGCGCGCGGCAGCCATGAACTTGTCCTTTTTCAATGCCCCCCAAGCGGTTTTTTTATTCATGCCGGTGTTTGGTGACAGTGTTCGAACTGCTGGCGATATTGGCATGTACGGGCAGACCTTCCTACTGTCGCTTGCTGCCCGAGGGTTAGGCGGCATACCACAAACCTCGCTTGGTTTCTATGCAGCTACGATCCGAGAGCAGCTAGGCATTTCTGAAGAAATGAAAATGCTCTTTGGGATGTCATTCGGCTACCCGGATGAGAGCGCTCCAGGCAACCGCATGCATATGGATCGTGTGCCGATTACCAACAGCGTGACCTTTCATTCTTGAAGAGTCGTATTTACTTGAGTCAGGCGACATGCATGCATACCCCAAATCGCGGGGCTTCGCGACACGCTTAATTCATTCGCACACCCAGCCAACCAGTCACTTAAGTATTGGTTGTAGGTAAGGAGGTTATTGAAGTGAAAATCGGAATTATCGGCGCCGGCAATATTGGGGCTACCCTTGCCCGTAAGCTCGCTGCGTGCGGCCATGAAGTTAAACTGGCAAACTCGAAAGACCCTCAGAGCATTCAGAACCTTGCCAATGAAATCGGCGTACACGCGGTGACCAAGGAAGATGCTGTGTCCGAGGTAGACGTTGTGATCCTCTCGATCCCCTTCGCAAAATACCCGGATCTCAAACAGACGTTGAGTCATGTCCCCGAGAAAGTCGTTGTCATCGACACGTCCAATTACTACCCGGGACGCGACGGGGCGATTAAAGAAGTTGACGACGGCAAGCCTGAGAGCGTTTGGGTAAGCGAGCAGATTGGCCGCCCGGTCATTAAGGCATGGAACGCCGTCCTCGCAGCTACCCTTGCTGACAAAGGCCAACCAGCCGGGTCTATAACGCGTATAGCTCTACCTGTAGCTGGGAGGGATATCACCGCTGAGGCAATCGCGCAGGATCTAGTTGAGGATACTGGCTTTATCGCGCTTGCCGCTGGCAACCTTGAAGACTCATGGCGTCAGCAACCTGGTACACCTGCCTACTGTACCGAGTTGACATTGCCGGAGCTGAAGTTGGCGCTGCAAGCGGCAGACAAGGCACGGGCGCCTCAAAACCGCGACGTACTGATCGCCAAGTTTATGGCACCCGGCAGTCAGTTTACACATGAGCAGATTGTTGCCACGAATCGCGCTATGACGGCCTGACTACCGGATTAGGTGGGATCCATATCTAGACTCCCACCTACTTGATGACGTCGGTAAGCTCAGCTGTTTACATAAAAAGGGTGCGGTGCAAACGGGCGCCAAACTCAGCGTCTGGATGAGACCGCGAATCTCCCATTGTTGGCGCAGTAAGGTGTTCAGGTTTTACTTTCTGACAAGTTTTTTGCCGCAGATCCTGGCAATCGTAGCCGAACTGCCAGGATCAAATTTCGTCGAGTGAGAAGGGGAAGGGTTACTTCATGTCGTCGCTGTCAGACGCATTCAGTGCTCGTGCATCGACGTCCAGCTTGACTGACTCCTTCTTGCCGGTAGCGTCTTCCACTGTCAGTGTCAGAGGCACTTTGTCACCTTCCTTCACTTGGGCGGATAACCCTATGAACATCACGTGGTAGCCGCTTGGGTCAAAGACGACGGTTTTGCCAGCAGGTAACGCGACCGAATCAACGGGGTCCATATGCATCACTTCGTTTTGCATGGTCGTTCGATGAATCTGGACCATTTTTGCAGCCGGGGATTGAACGTTAACCAGTTTACTGTCCGTACTGGACGTAACCTTCAAGAATGCTCCGGTTGATTGCTGCCCAGGCACGGTTGCCCGAATCCATGCGTCTTCAATTTTGGTCTGAGCGCTCGCTTGCCAGGCCATTCCCAGCAGAGAAAAAAGAAGCGCGATTTGCCCCAGAGGCTTGATGAGCGATTTTTTGTAGGATTGAGATTTCATTAGCTGACCTTAATGACAGTGAGTAGATCTTCCGCGCATTCCTGTTCCGTGAGCGACTGACTCAACCCAAGACACAGCGTCCCCTTGGAGTCATAGACATAGCTCATTGCGGTGTGAGAAATGGTGTAGGTCTCGCCGAGGGGGACTTTTTCATAGATGACGCCAAATTCTGCAGCTGTTGCCGCCGTGACTTCGAGGCTTCCATACAGTGCCTCAAACGTTGGATCGAAAGTTTTTACATAGGCGTCCAGGACGGCTGGCGTATCGCGCTCCGGATCTAACGTGATAAAGACGACCTTCAGTCGGTCGCCATCAGGACCTAAAAGTTTTTTGATTTTTGCGGCTTTGGACAGTGTGATAGGGCAAACGGCAGGGCATTGGGTAAAGCCAAAAAAAATCATCGCGACCGAGCCCTGATAGCTCGACAGTGTCTTTTGATTGCCTTGCGTGTCGTTCAAGGTGAACGAACGTCCGCGAGTTTGACCTCTCAAATCCCAGCCGTTTTTAAAGGTCGAAGCGAAGCTATTGAAGCTTACAAAAATGCCCAGGCCGAGCACACCCATGCCTGCGATCACGTTGCGGCGAGTTAAAAGCGTATTCATGTGCAGGTGCCTATATGAAGATGAATGTGCTGCCGAATTTCAGTGTGTGTGCTCCTCCCTGAGCTAAGGATTTAACGAAAAGCATCAGAATTCGACACCCTAGCGGTTTGCGCGAACGGAGCCACCAACCGCATGAATTGACCTATCTCGTTTTGCTCAACTCGCAGCTGGGACTGTCGTTGCGATTTTCTTTTCCTGCTGTCTGATCGTCATGATGGCTACCGCAGCGATCAGACAAAGCGCACCGCCTGTGAAGAATGCAGGCAGGTAGCTCAGGAGTGTCACCCGTGACCAACCGGCCCCAAAAGCGGCGGCGGCCGCACCGATTTGATGACCGGCAAAAATCCACCCGAATACAAGTCCTGCGCGCTCCGCACCAAAACGGGAGGCCGCAAGACGCACGGTTGGAGGAACGGTCGCGATCCAGTCGAGGCCATAAAACACAGCGAACAATGAAAGGCCGTAGATCGAGAAGTCAGTGAAAGGCAGCACGATCAATGACAATCCACGAAGGCTGTAATACCAAAACAGCAGGTGGCGGTTGTCGAAGCGATCGGACAGCCAGCCGGACGCGATGGTACCGACAAGATCGAATACACCCATGGCAGCGAGTAAGCCGGCAGCTTTCACCTGCGAAATACCAAAGTCGCCGCACATCGGGATCAAGTGAACTTGCACCAGGCCGTTGGTTGTCGCGCCACAGATGAAGAATGTTCCGAACAGGATCCAGAACACCTTGGTTTTTGCGGCGTCGCGCAGGGCGCCGATTGAGGCGGCGATGATCGACGCGCTGCTTGACGTAGGTACAGTGATCGGATCAGTTCCGACATCTCCGTAGGGCCTCAAGCCCATGTCACTCGGACGATCACGCATTACCAGCAGCACCGCCAATGCAGCAATCACCAACATGACGCACATCAAACCGAGAGCCCAGCGCCATCCCCATTGGTCGGTGATGCTTGCGAGAATCGGCATAAAGATAAGCTGCCCAGTCGCTGTACTGGCGGTGAGAACGCCAACGACGAGACCTCGACGAGCACTGAACCAACGCGACGCGACAGTGGCGCTGAGTGTCAACGCGGTCATGCCAGCGCCGATGCCGACTGCGACGCCCCACAAGACTACCAGTTGCCAGACCTTCGTCATGCCGAGCGAAAGCAATAGGCTGACCACAATGATCGTCAATGCAGTGAGGGTGACATGGCGCAAGCCGTATCTGTTCATCAGTGCGGCGGCGAAAGGAGCCATCAGCCCGAAGAGCACGAAACGGATCGAAAGGGCGGAGGATATCTCCACAGTGTTCCAGCCGAACTCCATCTGCATCGGCACAATGAAGACACCCGGTGCACCTACCGATGCAGCACTGATCAGGGCGGTTAAGAAAGTGACCGCGATCATGGCCCAGCCGTAGTGAATGTTACGACGGGCGAGAACGCTCGAGAGCCATCCGGAAATCATAGGTACTCCTTTTTTGTGGCACTCATCGCCACTACGATTGCAAGAAAGTGAGAGCTGTCGAACGATGAATTCAACAGCTTTTTAGCGGCTCTCGCCTCGCGTACCGTGCGTTTCAAGCTCCAAGGAATCACTCGTCAGTCTTCATTCGACCGAGGTATTCAACATCGCTGAACAACAGGAGAACTAGCGGCCTGCCGGCTCCTAGCCTGCGCCCGATACAGCTACGGACGGGACTGGCTGCTTCTTTTCGCAACCGGGTGATTCCGAGCGAAGTGCTTGCCGCAAAAGGCATCGCTCGCGTTACCTCGGTTTGAACTTCTACCCAGCCTAGTCACTGTCAATGGCGAGCTTGTTATTTAAATTATTATCGTCATATGAAGCGATGTATCACATCGCGTTTGGCCAACCAGAAAGCCTCCTCCGTGAGTATTTGGATCTTTTCCGAACCGACCCGACAGGTCGGTTTCTACGGCTGATTTCCTGGGCTGCCGCTACTGGGGGGGCTGGATACCGGATATCTTGCATCCACCAGTAGGAGCTAGCCGAAACCGACTCTATGTGTTTTTCATAGGTAAGAATTGACTGTTTCTGGATGATTTGTGCCAAATTTTGAGGCGGATCTATTCTGGCCTTGTAGGCATACCGAATCATCACTCCACGCGCGGGCCCCGACTTTCACAGCTGTTCACGTGCCTCTGCCAAGCGTCACCGGTCGTTCTCAAGAAGCACATTCGTCTATGGGGGGGGCTGCGAAGATCGAAACCCATGCGTTACTCAGAAGAAAACCCGGAGTCCAACAGTTCAGCCGGCAGCGTTACAGATCCTCGAACGCTTTTAATCCCCGCTGCACAGCGGGCCTGACGCAGGATTACAAGTTTCTGCCAGCCTTGGTACGGCATCTGGTTGAAGTCGCTCAGGATTACTAAGAGGGCGTTTTCTCGGGTGTGAATGACGTAGTGGAAAGGGGCACCGGCACGCCCGCGTTGTCCGTGCAGGCTTTCATTGAAAAATACCGAGATGTCTATGCGTAACCAGTACGCAAATGCTTAAGCAATCATCAGTAGCAGAGAGTCAATATAGAGGTGCTGCCGGCTAGCCAATCGTTAGGTATCGATCAGTGCAATTGTTCCGCAATAAGGAAGGCGAGTCGGCAGATCACTCGCTTATACGATGCTCAGCTTGAGCCATCGAGTCTCCGAATCACCCAGTACCTCATTCCTCTGATGCTCTTAGGTGACAGGGCCCTTAACGACATTTCTGAAGCATTCACTATCGGCACGTGCAACCAGCACATGGCGCGAGACTGGTTCAAAGTTTTAATGAGCTGAATTTGATCGAAAAGTGCCTGAATCGCGAGCGAGATTCAGTTCATGCGTCCCTCGACTAGAGAATTTCAGGATCGATGTACGCTGGAACCTTGGACGAAAGCGTTTGCTTCAATGCACGAGTACCTTCATCCGCCAGAACCTCACTTTCGCCCGCCTCAAGGGCATCGTAGGCTTGGCGGACTACGTCCATCGGGTTCGCCTTCGGCACGTCGAAACCCTTCGTGAGGTCGGTATCTACGAAGCCAACATGCAAACCGACCACCTGAATGCTTCTTTCTTTAAGATGCACCCTGATGTTGTTGGTATAGCTCCATGCCGCTGCCTTCGATGCTGAATACGGTGCAAGCATTGGCACGCTTCTCCAGGTGACATCGGACAATACATTTATGATACCGCCCGTGCCATTGCTGGGAAGGGAAGCCTGAAACGCACGAGTCGTTCGCATAAGGCCATAAAAATTCGTTTCGAAGATTCGCCGCGTTTGATCATCTGCGCCTTCGGAAAACGGCGACTCGGTGATCTCCGCAATCCCGGCATTGTTCACCAGAAGAGTCACATCGGATGCGATCCTTGCCGCCGCGATGACGGACTCTGGATCGGTGACGTCGAGCTTGACTGGAACGAGGCCGGGCTCCGTGAAGTCTTCGGGGTTGCGGATCCCTGCATAGACCTTTTTAGCACCGCGAGCGAGCGCCTCACGGGAAAATGCCAGGCCGAGTCCGCGACTCGCTCCCGTCACGAACACGACTGAATTCTTGATCTTCATATTCAAAACTCCAGGGGCAGTGCAATAGAAGGATCGAAGGCCCTTGCTCGGGATGTCCAGTGCTGGCCAGCCCGAGCAGCCCGCTCTTGGCTTTCCTTAAGTACCAGGCAGGAAAGGTCGTATTGCAGCGGCAGAGATATCTGGCGGCGTCAGTCGGCGATTCGTCGTTGAGCCGCCGATGTAGCGCTCGGCGATCCTCCAACCGTTTTCGGTCTCGCGAAGTCGATCAAGCATTGGCGAATACATCCAGATCATCGGTAGATAATCGCTCTCGGTCAGCTCACCGTCGCTCATTTTCGGAGCGTCTTCCGGTACTGCGTAGCGCACAAGAAGGTTGTGATATCGGACTGCGATGAGTCCATTTTCTTCTTCATCAACAATGTGACCTGAGCCGCAACGACTGATTCCTGGAACCAGATAAGGATAGATCTCAGTGAGAAAATGGCGGATGTTGGATTCGCCGCTTACTTCACCCTTGAAATGAATGACCTTCGCATCAGCAGTAAATGAACTGATCATTTCCTCGAGATCCCATGTCTCGAACAGCCAATTGACTCGGTTGACGAAATCAACTGCACTCGCTCGCTTATCGGGATCAATCTTGTGCGCAGCAACTACCTTCGGAAAGAAGCGCATCTTTACCTCCTAAACAAATAGTTAGCACTGACACTGCAAAGCGAATGCTCGGTTCGCTCGTTCCGTCTTACCCCGATTGGGTAAGGTTCGTTATAGTGCGCTTGGCTCCCACCCACGCCACAAGCCTCTGCAGCAACCGGCCTGTCCACTTGGCCCACAAGCGACGGTCATAGGGCGAACAGCCCTTCAGGCATCTCCTTAGAGCTATGTCCTCAGATGTTGCATAAATTGGCGAATAGCTGTTGCGACCGCCTCGGGACTTTCGGGTGGTGACAGGTGTCCAGTGCCAAACATTTCCGTTCTCCGCGTCTATCTACGTGCTCACGAATGGCAGGTTCGCCGAGGCAATGCGAGGGGCAGCGAATTTCAGTCTAAGCTGTTCGGACGGAGCACAAGTGACAGATCCAAGACTATTTCTGCCACAAATGTTCACTCTAAGCCCGGACGCACGGGGCCTCCTCCAATGAGAAAATTTACGAAACCAGCCGCTCCGCCTGCGAACATGAGGCAAAAGCGGATTGTCATATTGGGTTTGCCACCGGTGGACGCGCTCGACGTGATCGGCCCAGCGGAAGTATTCGCGTGGGCGAATCAACTGGACCGCGGTGGACTTGCCCCTTACTTGCTCGAACTAGTTAGCTCTGCCGCTGATGTGCACCTCGAGAGCGAAACAGGTATTGCACTCAGAGGGCATAGCACACTCGAGCAAGAGCGGCGTGCGAACAAACCCATTGACACCTTGCTCGTGACAATGGGTTCCAGGTCGTTCGAACAGATCGACCAGGAAGCCATAGAGTGGCTTCGAGCGCGCTCGAAGACTGTGCGGCGCGTGTGCTCTATATGTGTTGGGGCGTTCGCGCTGGCTGCCGCGGGTCTTCTGGACGGCCGCAGGGCGACGACTCATTGGAGCGTGGCACGACGCTTGGCGGAGCGCTATCCCAAGGTACAGGTCGATCCGTCTCCCATTTGGGTGAAAGACGGCAATGTCTACACGTCGGCTGGCATATCGTCCGGAATCGACCTCGCGCTATCGCTGGTAAGTGAAGATCTTGGAAACGACTTCGCCATGGAGATAGCGAAGAATTTGGTTCTGTACTTGCATCGTCCGGGCGGACAGGCGCAGTTTAGCTTCGCGCTTCAGTCACAGCATGCGCACAATTCAAGTCTGAGCGAATTATGCCTCTGGATCAGTGAGCATCTGCATATGGATCTCACAGTCGAGATAATGGCAGCCAGAGTTTCAACCAGCGTCAGAACGTTGATACGAATGTTTCAGCGAGAATTGCAGACCACACCTGCAAAATACGTCGAAAACGTCCGGCTGGAGGCTGTCTGCCGTTCGCTTGCGCTTGGCGAGAAATCGATGCACGACATCAGTCGCCGGAACGGTTACCACAGCGTCGACGTGCTCAGGAGGGTATTTACGCGCCGCTTCGGCTTGAGCCCAATGGAATATTCCCACCATTTCGGCAAAGGCACCGAGCCGACGGAGTCCGGTTGATATTGGCCTCCAGCACCGACAAGCAATACCCCAAACCTACCTTCTGAGGCATGAACCGAGCAGGCTGGAGAAAATCATCGGCCGATATGCTGGGTTCTATGGCGACGTCGATCCGGACGACTTCCGACCGGTCACCCTAAACTTCCACACATTCTGCTTCCGTGAACGACAGCCTCCGTCCAAGCCTATAGTTCCCTCGGAGTCATAGGCATGATTCATCACGCGTTCTGGACTAATGCAGCTTTCTTTTCCTTCTGTCTGACCGTCAATATGCCAATAGCGGCGATCAAGCAAAGTACGCAGCCTGTAAAGAACGCGGGTAGATAGCTCAGCAGTATCTCGCGCAACAATCCTGCTGCGAAAGTCGCGATAGCCTGTCAAATTTAGAGTTTGCACGTGGGCCGAGAATCTGGTTGTCGGAGTGCTCCCCAAGATTGCGACTACGGCTTCTCGAAAGCTCTTATTCCCCGTTGTACGGCAGGTCTAGCATCGACTGCATTGAACCACCGCGATAAGCGAGGCAGCGTTGCCCAGTTCAATTTGTCACGTACTGATGCAGCAATGGTGAACGCTGAGATATCTGCCATGGAGAAATGATCGCCAGCCATGAAGGCGTCGGTAAGAAAACTTTCCGAATAGACCAGTTGCTCGATGACAAGCCGCTCGATCTTTGCAGCTGCATCGTCAAGTCCAGTTTGGCGCAAGAAGAAAGCTGCGTGGCTAGGCGCAATGACGTCAGTCACGAAAAAGAAATACCGATCAAAAACCCGATCACGTTCCGATCCAAGTTGTGCGGGGGCTAGCCGGCCGGGAGCACTAGTGTCGGCGAACTGAATGATTGCGTTTGATTGATTGATGATCCGTGCCGGTACTGATGTGTTATCAACCAGAGTCGGGACTTTTCCAGCGGGATTGAGCGCCAGGTACGCCGGGTCGCGGTGCTCAAGTGCCCGCAGATTCAATAGGCGTGCCGTGTACGGCACACCTGCTTCCTCCAAGGCGATTGCAGCCCTCAGGCTGTTGCCGGTTTGGGCGCCGTACAGCTCTATAACAGCGTTCATCAGACACTCCCTCGCGCGGGATTTGGTTAGGCACGCGCTGCCTCAGGATGCGAGGTCGGGGCGACGGCGATGCCATTCGGTACTCTGCTGAAACACGTGGCCAAGATTCAGTAGCCTGTCCTCGGAAAATTGCGCTCCTACCAGCTGAAACACAATAGGAGTCGTGCTTTCACCCACGCCACAAGACAATGTTACCGATGGTCCGCCAATCATGTTGAACGAGCGAGTAAACGTGTGCAGTGCTGTGATCATCTTGAGATCGACATTGGCCATCCGTTCCTTTTCTGATCTCGTAAGGGCTATGGGGTTTAGGTTTTCTCGTTGAAACATTTCAATAGTTCACTTCGAAGCCAGACCTCGGCCGGATCAGATTCATCTGCGCGGCGCCAAACAAGACAGATAGCAGTTTTTCCGAGTGCGGTTTTCTGTAGTTCAGGCGCTAAATTGGGTGCGTGGCCTACACCCACTGAAATGTCGCCAGACATTAACATCTCAGACATTTGTTCGGCACTTGTATACCGTACGACTAACCCTACACCAGGCATTGCTGACGTGATTCTCTTGGTCAACGTAGAGAGCGGAGCGGGTGCAATGTCAAGATTGACACCGATGTGAAACTCAACAGGGCTGATCATTGGCTTAACGTTGCTCATCGCACTCACTGCAGTACAGACTGAATCCAGAGCTGGGGTAAGCATATGTGCAGCGCGTATTGCCATGGCTGTGGGCTCCATCTTCCGCCCAATGTACTCAAACAAGGGGTCATCAAGCAGTGTGCGTAAGCGCTTCAGCGCTGCATTGACAGCCGGTTGTTTTAGCGACAGCTTCTCCGCGGTACCAGCCATACTCCGCTCTTGAAACAGCGTCTCAAAAATGACTAACAAATTAAAATCGATACCGTACAGATTGCTACGATTCATTGGTTACGGTCGCTTTAAGTTTTTATTCATTGTCCAGCCTGGCCTTATGGCCTAGGTAACCACCATGATGGCGAATACCATAATCGTGGCGCGTGATTCCTTTTTCCTCCATCAGCGTTAGAGTAATAGCGTCACTAATCGCGCTCATGACTGCGATGCTCGCGCTTGGAGTCAAGCCCAAGTAGCAGGGTTCTTCTATAATTCCCATATCGAGAACCAGATCAGCGTTGTCCCTGAGTTCACTTTCTGGATGAGAAGTGATAGCGATAACTTTCCCGGAAGTAAGGTGCCGGCTGAACTTAATCAGTTCAATGACTTCTCGAGTTTTCCCACTGGTAGAAAACGCAAAAATCAGGTCATTTTTCTCGATGACGCCGAGATCACCATGAGCGGCCTCTGCGGGATGAATGTAGACAGCAGGGGTTCCCGTTGAACAAAGCGTCGCCGCGAATTTCTTAGCGATAAACCCCGCTTTGCCGATGCCGGTGATGATCAGTTTTCCCTCACAGGTTTTCATCAGTTCAATGGCTTGGTCGTAACGATCGTCGATTTCAACACTGCTGATAGCCTTGGCTTCTGCAGCCAAAATACCTTTGATTCTATTCAGTCTTTGGCTCATGGCGAGTACCTCGCGCCTATGGAAGTTTTATGCGGTGGGAATCTCGGCCAGAAGCTTGTCTGGCCAAGCATCATGCTTTCAACCGAGTACTGCCCGAGAGCGCCAGACCATCATCTTCTCGACTTGCATTTCCTTCATGGTGTGCGGGATCCCACCTACGCCATGACCGGACAACCGCGCTCCGGCGAACGGCATCCAGTCCACTCGGAACAGTGTGTTCTCATTGATCATGACGGCAGTAGCGTCAAGGTTCTGGTAACACTGCATGGCGGTGTCCAGATCCTGGGTGAACACTGCGGCCTGAAAGGCAAACGGCAGGGCGTTAGCCAGCTTAATTACATCTGCGAGGTCTTCGTAGGCGTACACCGCGATCACCGGTCCGAACACTTCTTTCTGCATCACATTCGAGTTAATCGGCGGATTTAACAACACCGTGGGCGCATAACAGTTGTGACTCAGCGAACTACCGCCTGTGATCAAGCGTGCACCACCGGCAATGGCCTCATCGACCCATTGGCCAACTCGCTCAACTTCTCGTTCGGCGATCAGTGGGCCGACGTCGGTATGGATGCTAGCTGGATCACCGACCATCAAAGCATTACCTATATGGCCTAGACGCACCGCGACCTGTGTGGCGATGCTGCGGTGACAGAAAACTCGCTGCACACTGACGCATGCCTGTCCGGCGTGCCAGAAACCGCCGCGGGCGATACGTGGCAGGGCGTCGTCAAGGTCAGCGTCGGCAGCGACGATCACCGGCGCCACGCCGCCGTGCTCCAAAGCACAACGAGTGCCTGGGGCAAGGGTCGAACGCAACATCCAACCGACGGCAGCGGACCCAATGAAGCTAAAAAAACCTACTCGCGGGTCAGAAACCAACTTGCCGGTAATAGCGTTTTCAGTTGGCAGCACCATTTGAGCCCAGCCTTTTGGCAGGCCAGCTTCAGCCAAAATATCGAGCAGGGTCTGGCAACTGAGCGGAGTGTTGGCTGCGGGTTTTACGATCACTGGCGCGCTGACAGCAATGGCCGGTATCACCTGGTGCACAATCAAATTGAACGGATGGTTGAACGCCGAGACCGCGGCGACTACGCCGATAGGTTCATATTGGGTGAACGCCACACGATTTGCGGAAGTAGCGTTTAAGCCCATGGGGACAACATGACCGGCTTCAGTGCGAAGTACTTCGATGCAGTTGAGGATACCGTCGATGCCGCGCTCTACTTCAGTGATGGAGTCCTTCAACGGTTTGCCGCCTTCGTTGGCGGCCTGGGTCGCAATCTGTACCTTGCGCGTACTGATCAACTCGGCGGCGCGGTGCAGGATTTCTATGCGCTTTGGCTTTGACAGCCACTGGTTACGGTCGCGGAAAATACTATGCGCGACAGCCAGCGCCTGCTCCACATCTGCCAGGGTAGAGACCTCCACTTTGCCAATGACAGTGCCATCGTAAGGGGAGTGTACAGCCAGGGTTTGTTCAGACATTGGGCTCACCTATCCATTAACGCGATACGCAATGCCCCTAGCCAAAGTGAGCAGGTTTCGCCGCCTACTCTGGTCTGGGGGGGCAATCATCCAAGCGGTAACCTATCCCGCGTACGGCGGGTAGTCGATATAGCCTTCGGCTTCGCCCTGATAGTAGGTGTCACGATCCGGCGGCGTCAGCGGCCAGCCATTTTGCAGTCGCGCCACCAGGTCGGGATTGGAGATAAAGGGTTGGCCGAACGCCGGCAAGTCGATCAGATCGGCTTCGACCAATTCGCGGGCACGCTCCAGTGTCATGTTTCCAGCCAGGATCAATGCGGTCGTGTTCAGGCCTTTGCGGCAGCTGCGTAGGAGTGCCTTCAATGCATCCTCGCGGGCTATCGAATTCTCAGCTGCCAGGAAAAAGTGTGTTTGATCCATGACGTGAACGTAGGCAATATTTCGCTCGCCCAGACCCGCGCAGAGGGCCATGTAGGTTTCGTCGATTTCCGGGTAGAGCGGCATGTCCATCAACTGACCGTAAGGCGAAATACGGATGCCCACACGATCTGCGCCGATGCGCTCGCACACAGCGTCCACCACTTCGAAAACAAAACGCAGGCGGTTTTCCAGGTTCTGCGAGCCGTAGTGATCGGTCCGGTCGTTGACCATCGGGTTGATGAACTGCTCGAGCAGATAGCCGTTGGCGCCATGCAGCTCAACACCATCGAAGCCAGCTTCTATGGCATTAGCAGCGGCCTGGGCGAAGTCTTCGACCACGCGGCGTACTTCGTCGGTCGCTAAGGGACGGGGCGTGGATGTCGGCATAAAACCTGGCTCACCATTCTCGGTGTAGGCGTAGGCTGTAGCGCCATTTGCAGCCTTCCCGGTTGCGCTGACAGGGGCGGCACCGTCGATTTGAAGCGAGGTGTGGGAGACGCGACCCACATGCCACAACTGGGCGAAAATCTTGCCGCCGACGCTGTGCACCGAATCAGTGGCGAGTTTCCAGCCAACAATTTGCTCTGGCGTGTAAATGCCTGGGTTGAACAGGTAGCCCTGGCCCTCTCGCGAGATAGGCGTACCTTCGGTAACTATCAAGCCAGCTGTTGCGCGTTGGGTGTAGTACAGCGCCGTTTGTTCAGTGGCGATGTCTTGAAAAGCACGGGAGCGTGTCATCGGGCCCATGACGAAGCGGTTCTTCAGAACCAGGTCGCCCAGTTTGAAATCGTTAAAAAGACTCAAGGTAAAATTTCCCGCGTGGAATGTTGACGTTGGCGCAATCAGCAGGCCATCGATGGCTTGATGGCCTGCCGACCCGAGGTCAAGGTTTCGGAAGTGGATGGTCAATGAACATTTGGTTGAGATAGTTCACGACATCGTGTTCGCCCGGGCCTGCGCTATTGCGCAGTTGGCGGCCAGCATCAACGACGACCTCGGTTGTCGCAGTCTCCAGCAACGCCATCGTTTGCTCGATGAAGGGCTCCAGTTGCAAGGCGCGTTCGTCACCGCTTTTATAAACGAGGTCGGTATCAACCCAAGGTGGCGCAATTTCCAGGACGTGCACGCTGGTGTTGCGCAACGCGAAGCGTTGGGAAAGCGAATAAGAGTGGATGGCGGCTTTGGTCGCGGAATAGAGCGCGAACATTGCCATCGGAATAAAAGCAGCCGTGGAGCTATTGTTGATGATGTACGCCAGTGGTTGGCGTTTCAGGTGTTCGATGAACGCGCCACTGATACGTACCGGTGCCAGCAGGTTCGTGTCTACCAGGTAAGTGGATTGTGCATCGTCGAGCGGGCCCGTTACATCGTCGAACGGCATGATGCCGGCGTTATTGATGACGACATTCAATTCCGGGTACTTATGGATGAGATCTGCCGCGACGCTGGCGATCTCCGCCGGGTTACTCACGTCGATTTCTACCGAATCTATACCAGGGTTGGCTTGGGTGATTTCATCCAGCAGTGCCTTGCGGCGGCCGCCGATAATTACCTTGTTTCCTTTACTGTGAAAGGCCTCGGCAAGCCCGCGTCCAATGCCAGAAGTTGCTCCTGTAATAAATATAGTATTGCCACTGATTTTCATTGCAGGTACCTCTGTGGAGAGTTGTGGTTAGGGATTTTTTCGTCGAAAAAACCTTAATGAAAATGTTTACGCTTACCTGATTTAGTTTGGCCGCAGGAAGTGAAATACAGCCGGCAGCCAGTCAGATGACGCCTGCACCCAGTCAATCCAAGAGTTAAAAATGGAGCATGCGAAGACAACAAACACCCAACGCATGCGCCAAAAAAAATCACGACTCAAATGCTTTTTTATTAGCACGAACGAAGTCGCTAACTGTTTGTGGAGGCTGACCCGTCACCTCGCCAATCACTCCATCTTCACCAGCAAAAATTCCGTTCTGGTAGTCGATAGCAACGGCAAGGAAATGCTGGATCAAAAAGTCCGGCAGATTGTAGGTCTCCAAGTGCTTGCTATATTCTTCGATGGTCGATGGGCTGTAGGTGATAGTTCGGCCTACAACGCTGCTGATCTCATCGGCAATTTCTTCGTGGTCCAGTTCGACCGGGCCATAAAGTGGGTAGGTCTTTCCGATATGACCAGAAGGCTGCGTGAGAACGGTGGCGATAAATCGAGCTTGATCTTCAGCGGCAATCGGCGCGTGTCTTCCACCACCATATGGCAGCGTGATCTTGTCTTCTTTAACGATCTGATCAAGGACCCACGGGAAGATCAGCCATTCAGCAAAGAACGTCGGGCGGATATGGACGGTCGGCACACCAGACCAGTCGAAAATGCGCTCGGCAATCCAATGGTCGCGGGCCGCGTGGCTCAACGAGTCTTCACGAGCAGAAATCTGCGACATTTCCACGACGACCTCGACGCCCGCTCGTTTAGCAGCATCTGCAAAGTAGGCAGTCGCCTGGATGTAGCCTGGCCGAACGGGGTAACACAAATAAGCACCTGTGATCCCATCCATCGCCCGGATGATGTCGTCATGCTCCAAGAGATCGCCAACAAATATTTCGGCGCCCTCATTCTTTAGTGCTTCGCTACGTTCGTCTTCTTTGTGAACGAAAGCTCGTACCGCGTGCCCTCCGTTGAGGAGATAACGAATGGTATACACGCCTGTTTTCCCGGTGGCCCCGGTGACGAGATACTTACGTTGCTGCATGATAAATTCTCCGGTGTTGGTGATCGCACGTTGCTCGGCGGAGGACACTGCGTCAGGTCTTATCAAGACTGAAGTGTCGTAGAGCGTTCTGCTGCGCAACGTCGTTTGTCAGCTGTCGAAGGGGGCGTTATCAATCAGGTCGCACACGTTCGGGCAATCGAAACCATGGATGTGGCGACGTCCGACGTCAGCGAGCCCGGTGCCGATGGCAGTAAAAGGTTTTTTCCGGGCGACTTCGGCAACTGCCTCGGTAAAGGCGGCCTTCATCCCGATACGAGGGTAGAGTGCGAGGGCATCTTCGATCAGCGAAGGCGTGATCTGCTCAATGTTCAGCCCCATAACGTCGACATGGGCGCCGAGGTAAATGAGGGCAATCTCCGGCTGTTTGCGGTCGGCGATGCCAGCACTCGAGTGAAGCGCGATTGCATCCCACACGAGTTCAGTTTTCGACTTCGAATAACCGTTCTCAAGCAGGAAGCGGCTAGCGGCATCTGCGCCGTCGACTTCAAAGCGTTGGTCGGCAGAGAATTCGTTTGTCAGTCCCAGATCGTGTAAAAGCGCGGCGAGGTAAACCGTCTCGCGGTCGTATTTCAGACCACGTTGTTGGCCCAGGAATTCGGCAAACCACCATGTCCGGTGCACGTGGTGCAAAAGCGCCTTTGAGTGGACGCGCTCGACGAGGGCAGACGCTTTACGGGCGAGTTCAGAGTCTGGAGCACTGAAGCCACCGATGATGATTGGTGTACTCATGATTGCTTCCTCAGCGTTGAATCGGGTTGAAGTTCAGTCTAGGTATTTTTGCTTGGCGTAATTGACTATTTTCGGTCTTTTTGTGCCAATATGCTTATCTCGTATGTGTGGGGAGATAGCCGTGAGCAAGTCAACGAAAGCAAGCCATCCGCTTATCAGTGCCAAGCAAAAGCGAGTGGTGATTTTGGGGTTGCCTCCAGTGGACTCGCTCGATGTGACCGGCCCAGCTGAGGTGTTTGCCTTTGCTAATCGGTTGCATCGCGGTGACACCGCACCCTATCTACTCGAGCTGGTCGCTGCAGGCGCCAACGAGCACCTGGAGAGCAGCACGGGCATCGCGCTGATGGCACACAAGACGCTTGACCAAGAACGTAGTGACAACGAAGCAATTGACACGTTGATCGTGACGTCGGGCTGGAAAGCTCAGGAGCAGGTGGACGAGTCCGCTATCAATTGGATAAGAACAAAGTCCGAGAGTGTTCGGCGGGTGTGTTCGATCTGTGTCGGGGCGTTCGCTCTGGCTGAGACAGGACTTTTGGACGGTCGCAGGGCAACGACTCATTGGCGTATGGCGCGAAGCCTGGCCGATAGCTACCCCCAGGTGCAGGTCGATCCTAATCCGATCTGGGTCAAGGACGGCAACGTCTACACGTCAGCCGGTATTTCCGCCGGCATCGATCTTGCGCTTGCGTTGGTCAGCGAAGATTTGGGCGATGAAGTGGCTATGGAGATCGCGAAAAATCTTGTCCTCTTTCTGCGGCGTCCTGGCGGGCAGGCGCAGTTCAGCGTTGCTCTTCAATCACAGCATGTTCCTGGTTCCAATCTGGATGAGTTGTGCCTGTGGATTGCGGAACACCTGCACTCGGACCTGACAGTAGAAATACTCGCGGACAAGTTCTCCACCAGCGTCAGGACGTTAATCCGCTTGTTCCAACGAGAGTTGCAGACCACGCCGGCGAAGTATGTCGAGGACGTACGAATAGAAGCTGCCTGTCGCTCGATTGAACTGGGTGGACGGTCTATGGAAGAGGTCGCGCGGCGGAGTGGCTACCACAGCGTGGATGTCCTGAGAAAAGCCTTCGTGCGGCGGATTGGCGTGAGCCCGAAGGAGTATGCACAACGCTTCTCGCCCAATGGCGAGATGGCGTAGTTCGCTGCGATGGGCAAAAGACTAGGGCGGCGGCATAAAATGCCGCCGTCCCCATTACGGAAAACGAATTCACTCCGTAAGTCAGTGCACATGCGGCTTGCAAATGGTGCCTGTCATAGGGTTTTTCAGAAACGGAACTGTGTCGGGTGACAGCGCCATCCAAATCCCCATGGCTCCGAGGAACACGGCGATTGGAATCGCGAGCTTATGCCCACTGGGCAGTACCTTTTCAGCGAACATCAACAGGGTCAGCAATGCCATCCAGATAGGACTCATGACGCCGACAGCGAACATCACCGCCATCATTGCCCAGCAGCAGCCCACACAGACCATGCCGTGTCGCGCGCCCATCAGAACAGCCCCGAAATCGCCCCCTCGCCAATATTGAGCGAAAAAAGACAGCGGCGAACGGCATCCCGTAAGGCAAACATTTTTCAAGGCCGAGACCTGGAAGATTCCCGCGATAATCAAAACAGCGCCAGCCCAATAGGGACCAGCGCTGTACCACGCAAGAAACTCGAGGTTGAGGGCACGAATCGCATAGTCCAGCAGATAGGCCGCCAAACCGTAGCCGATCCAGGCGACGCCATAGCCCGCTATAAAGCAAGCCATGCGCCGCGTTCGTGCAAGTGATTTTCCTCCGCGGGACTTCAGCATGGCGGCAAACGCCGCAATGTAGTTGAGTTCTGACGGCAGCATCATTGCCGTCAACATGACAACCCAACCAATAAGGTAGGCGGGTAAGCCGTGTAGCGGGGTTCCTGGCCCCTCATCCATGTCACCCATGACCACCAGCATTTCGAACCAGGCGGCGAGGCTGAGCGCAACGACAACTATCGTCCAGCCTAAGCCCGCTTGACCCCGCCCGAGCGCAGAAGCTGCGGATCGTGAAGCGGAGAGGACCGATTTCATCATGGTGCGTCCGGTCCGTGCCAGTCGAAGGGGATATGCTTACTCGCTTGGCCGGCCGGGATGTTTTGATCGAACCCAAATGCCTTCCAACGGCCCGCAACGCTTTTGCCCCAAGTCACGGGCGCGTCGGTGGGACCGACTTCGCTGCCGGGTGGATTGAAGCTCTGCAGCAGTTTGGTCGGATCGGAGGTCGGCCCCTTCATGGCCTGGCCACTCGCTTCGACCTTGTCATCGACGGTCACCCGCCAGTGTTCGAGCGTGCTCTCGATGTCGACTGAAATCTTCGCAAACTCGACACCCCTGAGCTCACGCACGTGCGTTGGTACGAACTGTGTCATCCAGCCGCCGGCCTGGCCGGTGAAAATTGCCGCCAAGGCCGCTCGCTGTGCATCGTCGGCGGCAGAGTCGAGGAATACGCCTGCATCCAGCCAAGCGCCGTCCCAAAGGTTGCCGGTGAAGTTTGCGAGCAGGACCACTTTCAGGCCTGCCATGGGTGTCGGACCGTAGTGACCCTCATTGATTCGGTACGCCCACAGCACTTCGCAATGATTGCCTGTGGGAGGTTGAGCGAACGTGCATGGGCACGGTGAGTTGCACGAACAGACGTCCAGCCATTCACCTGCAATTCGCCACTCTGGAGTTGCGACTGTTGCTACTTCGTTTGTCATCTCCTACCCCTTTCGTTTGGTGGTGAAACTTTTGACATGATGATTCGCAGGCGTGATAGTGTCTCGTGGCGATATCGACATAAACAGGGTGAATACCGACACATGACCAGACCTCTCACAATTGAAATCGGCATCGTCCTTTTTCCTGGCGTACAGCTTGCGGCCGTGCACGGTTTGATTGATCTATTCGGGGTTGCGGATCGCTTTGCGGCGCAGCACTACAAAGAGGAGGGCGTTTTCCTGCAGGTCAGCCAATGGCAGGTTGAGGGACCCAGTGGCACACCTGTCAGAGTCGGGGAGAAGGCGGGGGAGGCCGGCGGCTCTCCTACAGTGCTATTGATGCCACCTCGCTTGGGTACGCAAGTCTCGTCGCAGGAAGCTGCACCGTTTGTTGACTGGCTCCTCGGCCATCATCGCGCGGGCACAACGTTGTGTTCTGTCTGCGGAGGGGCTTTCCTGTTGGCTGAAACCGGTCTGCTGGCGGGGCGATCGGTCACCACGCACTGGGACCATGCCGACTTGTTTCGGCGAAGGTTTCCCGATGCGCATCTTGATATCGACCGCCTTGTCATTGATGACGGCGACATCATCAGTGCAGGGGGGCTGATGGCGTGGATTGATCTCGGCTTGAAGTTGGTCGACCGTTTTCTAGGGCCGGTCATCATGGCGGAAACCGCACATTATTTGCTGGTAGATCCGCCCGGCCGAGAGCAGCGCTACTACAGTGCTTTTTCTCCAAACCTGACTCATGGCGACGCCCCGGTTCTGAAAGTCCAGCATTGGCTACAGGCGACGGGTGCGAAAGATACGGCCCTTGCGTCGCTGGTTCTGCGCTCCGGCTTGGAAGAAAGAACGTTTTTGCGGCGTTTTCGCAAGGCCACGGGCTTCACCGCCATCGATTATTGCCAGAGGCTGCGAGTTGGCCGTGCCCGTGAGATGCTGCAATTCAGTACATTGCCGATCGAGGCTATTGCGTGGGAAGTTGGTTACAGCGACCCCGGCGCGTTCCGCAAAATTTTCATCAGGGTTACTGGGTTGACCCCGGGCGAATACAGGCAGCGGTTTAGCGTCAATCGAATCTAACTTGAGCTCAATGCCTTAGACCTAAGTGCTCGGTCGTTATGTCATTCATCAATTTCGAAGGGAGCGCACTGGAGATCATTCGCAGATCTCCATAAGGTTCAGCAAATCTTCCGCGCACTCTTGCGCAGAAAGCGATTGAGACAGGCCGAGGCGCAGCGTCCCCCTATAGTCATAAACATAGCTCGTGGTTGAGTGAGACAGTGTGTACGTCGATCCGCTGGGAATTTTCTCGTAGGCCACATTGAACTCTTTCGCGGTGGCGGCCGTTTCCTTCGGCGTGCCGTAAAGGGCAACAAATGACGGATCAAAGGATTTGACGTAGGCATCCAATATCGCTGGGGTATCCCGTTCGGGGTCTAAGGTGACAAATATGACCTGAAAACGCTCGCCGTCTTTGCCCATCATTTTTTTGATTTCTACCGCGCGAGCCAAGGCAGTGGGGACGATCGAAGGGGATTTGGTAAAGCCAAATATCACCATTGGCATCATGCCGCGAAAGCTTGAGAGCGACGTCTCATAGCCGTCGGTATCCGTTAACTTGAATGTGCGCCCAAGTATCTGATCACTCAGATCCTTGCCGTACTTGTACAGCGGCCTACCTCCAGAATCGCAGCCGGCCAGTAGGCTGAGACTCAATACTCCTAAGCCTGCAATAACCTTGCGGCGACTTACCAAAACACTCATTCGTCTAGGCTCGTTCGGTCACTGGTACGGTGTCGAAAAATGCCGCTCACTCGAATTTTGCTCCTTGAAAATGAAGTTGCCAGATGTTTAACGTGTCTTTCAGTTTGGCAATATTAACTATTTACAATGATTTGTGCCAATATGCGCCCATGACAAAGGCGGGAGCGGGCCGTGAAGAAAAAGACCAGTGCAACTCATCCAACTGTAGGTCGGACGCAAAAACGAGTGGTGATTTTGGCCATGCCGCCCATAGATGCGCTCGACGTGGTTGGACCCGCAGATGTGTTCGCCTTTGCGAATAGTCTGTACGACAGGGAGGCTGCCCCCTACGTACTTGAGTTGGTTTGTTCGGATGCTAATGAACATCTAGAGAACAGCACCGGCTTCAAACTCACAGCGCACAGGACGCTTGCGCAAGAGCGCCTCGAAAACAAAGCAATCGACACGTTGATCGTGGCTGCGGGCTGGGAAGTAATGGGTCAGCTTGATGAGGCGGCTATCACTTGGATTGGCTCGTAGTCCGAGACGGTGAGGCGCCTGTGTTCGATAAGTGTAGGTGCGTTCGCACTTGCCGAGGCAGGAGTCCTGGAGGGGCGTAAGGCCACGACGCATTGGCAGATGACGCGCGCGCTGGCTGAGCGCTATCCAAATGTGCAGGTTGATCCAGATCTGATCTGGGTCAAAGACGGTAATGTGTACACGTCGGCTGGCACATCCGCCGGGATCGATCTTGCGCTGGCATTGGTCAGCGAAGATTTAGGCGATGACGTCGCTTTGGACATTGCGAAAAACCTGCTCCTGTTCTTGCGGCGTCCTGGTGGACAGGCGCAGTTCAGTGTCACCAGTCGGTCGCAGGATGTACCCGGTACGAATCTGGGTGAGCTATGCCAGTGGATCAGGGAAAATCTAAATTCGGAACTGTCAGTCGAAGCACTGGCCGGCAGGCTTTCCACAAGCATCAGGACGTTATTACGCATGTTCCAGCAAGAGCTGCAAACTTCGCCGGCAAAGTACGTCGAGGACGTTAGGGTGGAAGCAGCCTGTAGAGAACTTGAGCTTGGAGGGCAGTCGATATCAGAAGTCGCGCGTCGCTGTGGTTACCATAGCGTGGATGTCCTAAGGAATGCATTTGTGCGACGTCTTGGGGTTAGCCCTGCGGAATACGCACAACGCTTCTCCCGAAATGGCGAGTTGACCTAAGCGTTGTAAATAGTCAGAGCTTTAGGGGCTTGTATCTCTACCAGTTTCCCATTGTCGTTTATGCCAATGGACTCAGCGTCGTCATTGGATTGTTCGGCAGTGCAGTCCAGCAGGTGATACTGCAATCCAGCCCACCCAAGTAGTTGCCGAGCCATCTAACTTAATCTGCCGCTAGTCGATCAGACGCCCTCGTTTCAGAGGTGTTTCGCGAGAATCTTCGATCAGGGCTGAGGATGGTTTTAGTTTGTCCCCGTATGAAAAATTTGAATGGCGCTACGCAGCCCGTTCTTTTGGTGCGGGAGCAGTAGGCCAAGCACTGATCACCGACTGCAGAAACTGCTCGGATAACTCAGGCTTGTTCAACGCCCTGGCAATCAGCATGGCCCCTGCGATCGATGACAGGATGCGCAGCGATTCCAGATACTTCTCGTCATGGCTTTCCCCATCGACCAACGCCATCAACGTTTCGATCAAGCGTTCGACGCCTTTGGTGAAGGAAACACTGACGGTCCCACCCGTGCGGGCCACGTCGGCGCCCAGCGCGGGGATAGGGCAGCCCTCGGTCCAGTTATCAAGATGCGCTTGCGTCAAGTAACCCTTGATCAGTTCGGGAATGGATTTGGCGTTTTGCCAGTCCTGGATATTGGACTCGAACGTCCGACTGACGGCCTCTGAGGCTAGTTGTTCCTTGCCGCCCGGAAACTGTCCGTAGAAGCCGCCATGGGTCAGGCCCACGGAGCGCGACAGTTCACCAATGCCGATGCCATCGATGCCCTTTTCCCGATACAGCCGGGACGCAGCCGTGAGGATCGCTTCTTTGTTCGCGGCGGCCTGGTCTTTTGTGACTTTCATGAGACTGCTCCTGTAGCCCAGTCGGTTGCACTTGGGAAAAGCATCGCTGAGAGGCTGGTATTTATTATGGGCGTCATATAAGGTCGTTGCAATGGCTTTGCCCGAATCGACGCAAGTCTGTCGGATCCCGAGCCTGTGGCTCAAGTTGAAAATCTCTACGTGGACCGGACTCATGAATCGTAATGATCTGCGCAGTATCGATCTGAACCTGTTGGTGGTGTTCGAGGCGCTCATCCAGGAACGTAATCTCACCCGCGCCGCCAAGCAATTATCCTTGGGCCAGCCTGCGGTCAGCGCGGCGCTGGTGCGTTTGCGCAAGCTGTTCAACGACCCTTTGTTCGAGCGCATCGGTCGCCGGATGGTGCCCACTAAGCGAGCGTTGAATGCTGCGCAGGCGTTGGGGCCGGCGCTGGATTCCGTTTGTACCGTGCTCACCAATACCAAGGTTTAAGCGGGATCGATCCTTTTTTTACCCTTAAACATGATGGTCATCATTATTGTTGATAGCCAACTTCACTCCGTTCAATTCGTCGCGACCTCGCGCGACGCCGAGAATCCGGAAATTCCCAAACCGTCTGGCGGACACTACCTATGGAACAGTCACTCAAACCTTTGCGTTATCCCCTTGCTGCACTGGCGCTGGTAGTGCTTACCGCGTGTGAACGCACACCCAATGCCGCCCAGGCGCCGGGTGCGCCGCACGTCACCGTGGCCAAGGTGCTGGAGCAACCCATTACCGAATGGGACGAAGTCACCGCCCGCCTGGAAGCGCCGGAAACCGTCGAGGTTCGTCCTCGGGTAACCGGGCAGATTGATCGCGTAGCCTTTAACGACGGCGCGCTGGTGAAGAAGGGCGATTTGCTGTTCCAGATTGACCCACGCCCGTTCGAACACGAAGTGCATCGCATCGAGGCGCAGCTGCAACAGGCGCGCGCCACCCTGGTCCGCACCGGCAACGAAGCGCAGCGGGGCCAGCGCTTGTTGAGCAGTAACGCGATCTCCGCCGAGCTGGCCGACACCCGCACCACCACCGCGCAGGAAGCCCGGGCCGGGGTCGATGCCATTCAGGCGCAGTTGGACCTGGCGCGCTTGAACCTCAGTTTCACCCGCGTCACCGCACCGATCACTGGCCGGGTCAGCCGGGCGGAAATCACCGCCGGCAATATCGTGACCGCCGACACCACACCGCTGACCAGCGTGGTCTCCACCGACAAGGTCTACGCCTATTTCGATGCGGACGAACGCATGTTCCTCAAATACAGCCTGCTTTCCCGCCAAGGGCAGCGCGGTCAAGCCACGCCGGTGTACATGGGTTTGTCGAACGAGGAGGGCAACAGTCACCTCGGGCAGATGAACTTTGTCGACAACCAGGTCAATCCGAAAACCGGCACCATTCGTGGTCGCGCGGTGTTCGATAACGCTGACGGGCAGTACACCCCCGGTCTGTATGCGCGCTTGAAACTGGTGGGCAGCGCCGCCTATCCCGGCCTGCTGATCAAAGATGAAGCGGTGGGCACCGACCTCGGCAAAAAATTCGTGCTGGTGGTCGATCAGGACAACAAGGCTGTTTATCGCAGCGTCGATTTGGGACCGAAACTTGAAGGCTTACGCATCGTGCGCAGCGGTCTGCAAAAAGACGATCGTATCGTCATCAACGGCCTGCAGCGCGTGCGGCCCGGCGCGGTGATCAGTCCTGAGGATGCGCCAATGGCGAGTCCTGAAGTCGTGTCGATCCTTGAGCAAAAACGTCAGGCGATTGAAGCCTCCCATCAGCCGGTTTCCACGCAATCACCTGCACTAGCAGCCGCCGCACCTCGCGGATAAGGAGCACCGACATGAAGTTTTCCCAGTTCTTTATCACGCGACCGATCTTTGCGGCGGTGCTGTCGCTGCTTATCCTGATTGCCGGCGCGATCTCGCTGTTCCAGCTGCCGATCAGCGAATACCCGGAAGTGGTGCCACCCACCGTGGTCGTCCATGCCAACTACCCCGGCGCCAACCCGAAAGTCATTGGTGAAACTGTAGCAGCGCCTCTGGAGCAAGCCATCACCGGCGTCGAGAACATGTTGTACATGTCCTCGCAATCCACGGCGGATGGCCGACTCACCCTCACCGTGACGTTCGCTCTGGGCACTGATCTGGATAACGCCCAAGTTCAGGTGCAGAACCGTGTGACCCGCACCGAACCCAAGCTGCCCGAGGAAGTGACGCGTATCGGCATCACCGTCGACAAGGCCTCTCCCGAGCTGACCTTGCTGGTGCATTTGGTGTCACCGGATAAGCGCTACGACATGCTCTACCTGTCGAACTACGCGATTCTCAACGTCAAGGATGAGCTGTCGCGCCTGGACGGTATCGGTGACGTGAAGATGTTCGGTATCGGTGATTACTCGCTGCGTATCTGGCTCGATCCGAACAAGACCGCTTCGCGCAATTTGACCGCAACCGATGTGGTCAACGCAGTGCGCGAGCAGAACCGTCAGGTCGCCGCCGGGCAGCTGGGTTCGCCGCCTGCGCCAAATGCCACTAGCTTCCAGATGTCGATCAACTCCCAAGGGCGGTTGGTCAGCGAAGAAGAGTTCGAGAACGTGATTATCCGCAGCGGTCCGGACGGCGAGATCACGCGCCTGAAAGACATCGGCCGGGTCGAACTGGGTTCCAACCAGTATGCCTTGCGCGCCTTGCTCAATAACGAGGAAGCGGTGGCGATGCCGATCTTCCAGCGTCCGGGCTCGAATGCGATCGACATCTCCAACCAGGTGCGGGCGAAGATGGCGGAGCTGAAGAAGAGTTTCCCGGAAGGCATGGACTACGAGATCGTCTATGATCCGACGATCTTCGTGCGCAGTTCGATCGAGGCGGTGGTTCACACCTTGTTCGAAGCGCTAATCCTCGTGGTGCTGGTGGTCATTCTGTTCCTGCAAACCTGGCGCGCCTCGATCATTCCGCTGGTCGCGGTGCCGGTGTCGCTGATCGGTACGTTTGCCGTGATGCACCTGTTCGGGTTTTCGCTGAATGCGTTATCGCTGTTCGGCCTGGTGTTGGCGATCGGGATCGTGGTCGATGATGCGATCGTGGTGGTGGAGAACGTCGAACGAAACATCGAGTCGGGGCTTGAACCGGTCGAAGCAACCAAAAAAGCCATGGGCGAGGTCACCGGGCCGATCATTGCCACGGCACTGGTGCTGTGTGCGGTGTTCGTGCCCGCAGCCTTTATCTCGGGCTTGACCGGGCAGTTCTACAAACAGTTCGCCCTGACCATTGCCATCTCCACCGTGATCTCGGCGTTCAACTCCCTGACCTTGTCGCCGGCATTGGCCGCGGTGTTGCTCAAGGCACACGGCGCGCCGAAAGACCGCTTCTCCAAAGTGCTGGATCGTCTGCTCGGTGGCTGGCTGTTCAAACCCTTCAACCGCTTCTTCGACAAGGCCAGCCATGGCTACGTAATTGCCGTGGCCAAGGTCATTCGGGGCAGCAGCGTGGCCTTGCTGGTCTATGCCGGCCTGATCGCAATGACGTACGTGGGCTTCAGCACCACGCCAACCGGCTTCGTGCCGACCCAGGACAAAAAGTACTTGGTAACCTTTGCGCAATTGCCGGACGCGGCGAGCCTTGATCGCACCGAGTCGGTGATCCGGCGCATGAGCACCATCGCGATGAACGAGCCGGGCTTCGACAGCGCCGTGGCGTTCCCGGGCCTGTCGATCAATGGGTTCACCAACAGCTCGAACGCCGGCATTGCCTTCATCGGCTTGCGGCCCTTCGACGAGCGCAAAGACCCGAGCCTGTCCGCCGGCGCGATTTCCGCTTCGCTGAACGCCAAGTTCGGTGGCATCCAGGACGCCTACATCGCGGTGTTCCCGCCGCCGCCCGTGCAGGGCCTGGGCACCATCGGCGGGTTCCGTTTGCAGATCGAGGACCGCGGCAACCTGGGTTACGAAGAGCTGTACAAAGAGACCATGAACATCATCGGTAAGAGCCGCAGTGTTCCGGAGCTGGCCAATTTGTTCACCAGCTACACCGTCAACGTGCCGCAGGTCGACGCTGCGATTGATCGGGAAAAAGCCAAGATCCATGGCGTGGCCATCAACGACATCTTCGACACATTACAGGTGTACCTGGGCTCACTGTATGCCAACGACTTCAACCGTTTCGGGCGGACCTATCAGGTCAACGTGCAGGCCGAACAGCAGTTCCGCCAGGAACCGGAGCAGATCGGTCAGTTGAAAGTGCGTAACAACAAAGGCGAAATGATCCCGCTGGCCACGTTCGTCAAGGTCAGCCCGACGTCGGGGCCTGATCGAGTTATGCACTACAACGGCTTCATCACCGCGGAAATCAACGGCGGCGCCGCGCCGGGCTACAGCTCAGGCCAGGCCCAGGCGGCGATTGAAAAGCTGCTCAAAGAAGAGCTGCCCAACGGTATGACCTACGAATGGACCGACCTGACCTACCAGCAGATCCTGTCCGGCAATACCGCGTTGCTGGTGTTCCCGCTCTGCGTGCTGTTGGCGTTCCTGGTCCTGGCGGCGCTGTACGAGAGCTGGAGCCTGCCACTGGCGGTGATCCTGATCGTGCCGATGACCCTGCTGTCGGCGATTGCCGGGGTGATCATTTCCAAGGGCGACAACAACATCTTTACCCAGATAGGCCTAATCGTGCTGGTCGGCCTGGCTTGCAAGAACGCGATCCTGATCGTCGAGTTCGCCAAGGACAAACAGGCGCAAGGCATGTCGCCGCTGGAAGCAGTGCTGGACGCCTGCCGCATGCGTCTGCGGCCGATTCTGATGACGTCGTTCGCCTTCATCATGGGGGTGATCCCGCTGGTGACCTCCACGGGTGCCGGCTCGGAAATGCGCCGGGCGATGGGGGTCGCGGTGTTCTCCGGGATGCTCGGCGTGACCTTCTTCGGGTTGCTGCTGACGCCAGTGTTCTTCGTGCTGATTCGTCGTTCCATCGAGCGCAACAATGCGCGCAAAGCGGCTCGTATTAACCAAACCCATTCGCTGAATTCGGAGGCTCACTAATGAACGCTTTCAAGCTATTTTTACCCAGCCTCCTGGTTGCTGCGTTGGCCGCCTGCACTGTGGGTCCCGACTACAAAACACCTGACACCGCGCCGGCCACTGTCGTGTCGATCCAGGGCGGGCACTACGATCAGTCGCGGTTCGAAACGGTGTGGTGGCAGCAGTTCGATGACCCTACGCTCAACCAGTTGGTGAGCAAGTCCCTGGAAGGCAACCGCGATCTGCGCGTCGCGTTTGCCCGATGGAAAGCGGCCCGGGCGATTCGTGATGACGTCAGTAACGACAATTTGCCGGTGGTCACCAGCCGCGTCAGCAGCCAGCAGGGGCGGGGGCAGGTGCCCGGCCAGACCGAAAGCCGAGTCAATCAGGAGCGCTACGATCTGGGGTTGGACATGGCCTGGGAAGTCGACCTGTTTGGCCGAATCCAGCGGCAACTGGAATCCAGCGATGCTCAGGAAGATGCCGCCGCAGCGGACTTGTATCAGCTGCGGGTGACAATGATTGCCGAGCTGGTGGATGCCTACGGCCAACTGCGCGGCGCTCAACTGCGGGAAAAAATCGCCCTGGCGAACCTGAAAAATCAGCAGGACTCGCGCACTGTGACGGTGAGCCTGCGCGACGCCGGTGTGGGCAATGAACTCGATGTGGTGCGTGCCGATGCGCGTCTGGCGGCGGTCGAAGCCACGGTGCCGCAACTTCAAGCGGAGCAGGTGCGGCAGAAAAACCGCATCGCCACGTTGTTGGGAGAGCGTCCGAATACCTTGAGCGTGTCGTTGAGTCCCGCCAAGTTGCCGGCCATTGCAAAAGCGCTGCCGATCGGTGATCTCGCCGAACTGCTGCGCCGGCGCCCCGATGTGCTCGCCGCCGAGCGCAGGCTGGCGTCCGCCACGGCTGAAATCGGCGTGGCCACTGCCGACTTGTTCCCGCGGGTGAGCCTGAGCGGCTTCCTCGGCTTCACCGCCGGCCGTGGTTCACAGATTGGCTCCAGCGCCGCCCGGGCCTGGAGCTTGGGTCCGAGCATTACCTGGGCGGCATTTGACCTGGGCAGCGTGCGGGCGCGCATCCGTGGTGCCGACGCCAATGCCGAAGGCGCCCTGGCCACCTATGAGCAGCAAGTGCTGCTGGCGCTTGAAGAGTCTGAAAACGCCTTCAGCGACTATGGCAAACGCCAACAACGGTTGTTGTCGTTGATCAAACAGAGTGAGTCGAGCCGCGCCGCCGCTGACCTCGCGGCCATCCAATACAAGGAAGGGACCGTGGATTATCTGGTGCTGTTGGACGCAGAACGCGAGCGGCTCAACGCCGAAGATGCCCAAGCTCTGGGTGAAACCGATCAGTACCGCGGCATCGTCGCGATCTATAAAGCGTTGGGAGGAGGGTGGAATAGCGGCGGTGGAAACGTCGCGGCGATTAACTGAACAGATCCTAAAAAAACCTTAGGAAATTCTGAGTATAAATCTTGCGCAATGCAGCGTAGTTAGAACAATCCGAACGGGCAACACATCTTGTTGACCCCGTTCACTTGAGGCGACTTTAGTCCCGCTGGACGGCTGGCTATGACTGTCTGATTCTATTCTTAATGAAAAGAATTCCGATCGAAGTGAAAAGTCACGCCAGTTTTAGGGTTACGGCCGTCGCGCGCTGCACGCGCTTTCACGGCAAAGGTACCAAAACCAACCAAGGTGACGTTCTCACCACTTTGCAACGCAGTGGATATGATGGTTGTGAGGGCTTCCAACGCGCGTCCGGCAGTGGACTTCGGGCGGTCGGTGGAGCTCGCTATGGCCTCGACGAGGTCGTTTTTATTTATGTATGGTTCCTTCTGCTGGCTGAATGGTGACGAGTAATCTACTCAGATAGTTCGGGCATATCCAGCACCAAACCGCTTTCCGGCCCTTTGCGGATGTAACGCTATTTGGGCTTCAAATCGATACTTACGTCCCGATTCCACGGGCCCGGTCAATGCGCTCAGCTACCTGAAAAGCCGCTTCCAACTCCGAGCAGCCGTTTTCCTGCATCAGTGTCCAGCGCTCGGCCTTTTCTTCGGGTTCCGTCATGGCCAGGGCGAGATAGAGACTGGGTGGCACGGCTCGAAAGAGCGTTTCGAGCTTCTTCGACAGCACGACCCCCTCGGTGTATTTGCCCGGTTCCTTGCTGGCGGAGAGCAACAAGGCTTTCTGCGCCGGTGAAAGCTTCTTGAAGCGGGCGATCTCTTCGATTTCCGCGGGCGGCATGTTTAAACAAATCCACCACTCGATCATGTTGAGCATGGTCTGCGCGGCAGTGGGGAAGTCGGCAAGGTTCTGCGTGGCGAGCCAGAACCAGGCGCCAAGCTTGCGCCACATCTTCGTGCCCTTGACCACGAACGGTGCCAGCAACGGGTTCTTGGTGATGATATGGCCTTCGTCGGTGACCATGATGATCGGTCGGTCCAGGTACTGATCGCGCTCGGCGAGATTGTTCACGGTGTTCATCAGGCTGATGTAGCTGATGGACATCTGGGCTTCGTAACCTTCACGAGCATAGGTGGCCAGGTCGACGATGGTCACATCGCTCTCGGGCCAAGGCGTGCCCTCGCGATTGAACAGTTCACCCTCGAAGCCCTGACAGAACAGGTCGATGGACTCGCCCATTTCCTGGGCACGCTCGCGACGTTTTTCTGGCAGGTGCGGGTCGGCGGCGACACGCAGCAACGCGTCGCGCACGTCGCGGGTCAGCACCTGGCGGTTCGCTGCGACACAGGTCTGCGCCGCATCGAGAATGCACTCGCGAATCAGGCTGCGATCGGCTCGACTCAGGCGCGCCTCTTCCTTGGCCTCGCCGCCGGTGATCATCAGGCGAGCGGTGATTTCCAATTCGCCGAGAACATCGCGCTGGTCTTCGCGACTGGCTACCGCCTCATCGTCCAGCTCATCGATCGATAGACTCGCCACCTCATCCGGCTGCTCGATCAGGCGCCAGGCATCGGCGAACGGGGCGAGACTGACCGAGGCGCCAGGTTTCAATTGGACCTTATTGACCGACAGGCCCTGTGTCGCGAAGTAGTCGCCCTGCAAACCAAACGAATTGCCGGCCTCGACGATAAATAAGCGTGGGCGGTACACCGCCATGATCTGCATCAGCAGGGTGACCAGGGTGGCCGACTTGCCGGCACCGGTGGGGCCGAACAACAGCAGATGGCCGTTCATGGCCCGGTCCAGGCGTGACAGAGGGTCGAAGCTCAGTGGCGAACCGCCGCGGTTGAACAGGGTGATGCCCGTGTGGCCTGTGCCGGTGCTGCGACCCCACACAGGAACCAGGTTCGCCAGGTGCTGGGCGAACATCAGCCGCGTGTACCAGTTGCGCGTGTCGCGGGCTGGGTTGTAAGCCATCGGTAGCCAACGCAGGTAACTGTTGCAGGCGGCGACTTCATCGCCTTCGCGTACCGGTTGCAGCCCCGCACCCAGCAACGCGTTGGCCAGGCTGACCGAGCGCTGGTGCAATTGCTGCTCATCGTGACCGCGCAGGTAAAACGCCAGGGTGCCCCGGTACAGCTTGTGCTGGCGGCCGATGATCGCGCGAGCCTCTTCGACATCCTGACGGGTCTGGGTCGAGGCCAGGTTTTCACCGATGGCTTTGCGGGCCAGGCGGTTCAACTGATCCTCAAGTACATCTTGGGGCTTGACCACCAAGGTCAGACTCATCACCGTACCTTCGGGTAACTGGTCGAACAGGGCATTCACCGCGTCGCCCTTGCGGGTTTCTCCGGTGAGTTGACCAATCAAGGGCGCCCGGCGCAGCTTATCCACTACCATGACCCGGTGTGGCTGATCGTCAAAAAACCAGAGTCCGTGCTGCACATCCGAACGCGGTTCGTTGAAGAACAGCCGCTCGGCAAAGTCATGATCGAAGGGCAGTTCCAGTGACTCGCCATTGCCCGACTCCGGATAGGCGACACGGTGATAGAACTCCTCGGGGGCTTCATTGGTGAGCGTGGGCGCAGGATTGAACCAGGGCACTAACCAGGCATAAAGACTGCGGCCATCGACTCGCGTCGATTGCACCCCGCACGCCTTCAATGAAGCCGCGATACGTTCGCAAGCCTGTTGCAGGGATTGCACCGGGGTGAGTCCCGTCTCCTCAGCGTCAGACTCAAGCCAGCGATAGACCACCAGGCGCACCCGTCGGTTGTTGCCACGCCACGGCAGGCGCGTCACCACCTTATCCTCAAACAGACCACCGGGCTTGGCAACGGCCTTCAGATGACGGCGGCTGAGCTCCAAATATGCTTCGGTGAAGACCGTGCCTCGCGCGCTGTCCCGGATATAGTCGGTGAGTCGGGTCAGATAGGGGATGAAATTGTTGTCGTCCTGGCAGAAAAACTGCGCCAGCCAAGGCGCTTGATCCAGCTCGTCAAAGCTATCCTGCAGGGCATCCTCAAGGGCATCGCGGGCGGCCATTAGCCAATCGGGTTCACGCCCTTCGGTGCCGATAGGTAGCAACTCGAACACCGCACCCACCGAACGATTGTCATCGAGCAGAAAACACTGCTCGGTGTCGAGGTACTCGACCCAAGGCAGGTGATCGGTGAAGCTGGGGTTGTGCGCATACATTGCAGCTTCATCGGCCAAGGTGGCGCGAGGATGCAATGGGTGGCGCCAGGCTTTCCACGCAGAAGTGCGGTTGCCCGAATCGCCGGTACGCACTACAAGTCTTCCTGACGTTCACCCGGCAACGCGTATTGCACCCGTTGGTAGAACGGAAAGACAGTTGAGTAACCCGGGACCGGTGCTTGCTCGGTACCGCTCAGGTGCGGATATACATACAGCACCAGATCGGGATTGGGCAGGCGAGGGAACAGGTTGCGGATCTCGTTCGCCGCTGTGCGAGTGTACGGTTCTTGGAGAGCAACGGAGAAATCTACTTGAGCCAACGGGCGGCGTAACTGTTGTCGAGCATCCAGCAGTTGCTGCTGAGTGCCTTGTGAGCCGGCGCCGTTCCAGATGTCCAGCATGGTTTGCTCTCCATGGGGAAGCAGAGTGTCCTTGTCGGTGGAGCACCCCGTCAGGACCCAGCAGAGCAAGCTAATCCAGGTCAAGCAGAGAAGCATGGTCTTTTTCATGGCGAACGCTCCGGCCCTTGGGCTCGTAGTCGATGGTGATCTCCTGGTCGAGGTGCAGCGCGACCTGTGCGGCCGGTGGCACGTACACGGCAGCAAAGGCCTCGCCATACAGCTTGTTGACCCACTCGCGGATGTCGCTGACCCCACCACTGAGAATTGCATTCAGTGCGCTGTTGCCACTGCTGCTGGTGACCCCGAGCTTACTGCCGCCCGAACTGATCACGCTGCTGTTGTTCCGCTCATCCCCGAGCAGAGCGGCGACACCGGCACCGGTCGCAGTGATCAGGCTCTGGCTGCCGAGGTATTGCTGGGCATTCGAGCGGCGCTCGCCGGCGATGCAAGGAATGCCATACGGATCGGACAGGTAACCGAGTCCACCACGGATCTTGTCGGTGCTCGAGCTCTGGGCGGTGGAGGCATTGCGGCTGGCTACTGCCTTCGGCTGAGGCACTGTACGGATGGTGCCGTCGGTAAACACAAAGGTGATTGACTCGACCTGTCCGCGTACGCAAGACAGGGTCCAGTCCCCGGACGCCGTACCGCTCATCACGGCCCCCGCGACATCCGGCAGGTCGATGCCGTTGGCCGTCAGGTTCTCCGGACCGACCAACACCTTGAAGGGATAGGGATCATTCACTGTGCCGTCCACCGGGACTCGGCCGATCAGCGCAGTCATGGCGACCGAGCCCATCAATGTCGCGTTTTCGGGAATGGTGTAGACCGGCTTCGCGCCTTCGGTACGATCAGCGGATCGTGTCAGGTCACGCTCACCCTTGGTGACCGCGCGCAGCTGTTTCTGGCTGCGATCAATCGCGTTATCTTTCAAGCCGTCCAGTGAGTTGAAGGCGGTAGGCAGACTCAATGTTGAGGAGGTCTTGGTTTTCTCTCGGGCGTCGGTGGGCGGAGCATCCGAGGGTTCAATCCACTGCAGCGCATCAATGGCAGAATGCTGCGCTTCGAACTGAGCCCCGTCGCCCGGCTCAAGCCCCAACCCGATTGGCATGTCCTTGCTTTTGCCGGTCAGCCCCGACAACTGCTCCTGCAACTGCGTCAGCAGACCGCGAGCCTGGCGACTGTCTTGTTCCGCTTTGAGTCGGGCCTCATTGGCTTGTCGGCGGCCTTCGTCGACTTGCTGGGTCACACTGCCAAGCGCGGTCTGGATACGCGAATCGACACTGTTTTCCCGTTCACGCAGGCGGTTGTTCTCGGTCTGCAAAGAATCGTTGTGTTTCTTCAAACCGAGCATGTCGCTGCGCATGGCCTTCACCTGGCCGACCAGGGTGGCGACCGTGTCGCGTGGGGTATCGCCCGCAATGCCGAGCGACTTGGCCTGCTCGGCGGATAACTGAATGTTGCCCTGATCAACTGGGTGCTCTGGAGAGGGAGTATTACCCGCGACCCAGCTTTTCAGGATGATCACTACCACCGCCAGCAGCGCAGCCGGTACCAGCCATTTGAGCAAGGCGTTAGCCTTCATCGTCAGCACCTCGCGCAACGGGTGGGAGCAGTACGGCTTGCTCGAGGCCGGCACCGCGGGTGACCAGGTAGGCGATCGTGGTGTCTTCAGCGCTGCCGACAGGTCCGAGGAAAGCATGCTGGAAGGCCGCGGCGAACAGCTTGGCCTGAAGCCGACGCGGATCGAGTTGCACCGTTTCTGGACCACGATTGCGCAACTTCACCGCCGACACCCAGTAATCACCGAGTCGCCAGGCAGCGATGGGCGTGCTGGACACGTTTTCGGTGGGCAGCAGAGTCGGCAGTTCGGTGTGCAGCTTGAGCGGGACGCGGCGTACACCGGGCAGGGACTCCACAGTGCGCAGAGGCGCGTACAGGCTTTGCGCGGCGTAGCGCGCCAAAGCGACCGGGACCGGTGTATGTTCTGGAACAGGGACGGTGCTGGATTCAGCCTCGGTAGCCTGCACCTGAGCATTCTTGATAAGACGCACGGGCTCCAGCGGTTGATCGCCAGGCGTGGCCGCGATGTCCAGGAGGATGATCTCCCCCGTCGTGACCGATTGCAGTTGCAGTCGGGTCGGGGCAATGGCTTCTGACGCGCGCAGGTATAGCGTGCCGCCAGTTGATTGCACGCGCAGCTTGCCCGTCAGGGTTGAGGGCACACCGACGCGAACATCCTCATCAATAAAGACCACTCGTTCCTGATTGATTACCAGAGGGACCGCGAGAGGTAGGCGTTCCCAGCGCATCAGCTCGACGGCCTGTGCTGCTGCTCCCCATAACATCAGTGCAACGGTGAGTCCCAGGGTAGAACTCCGCTTCATGGCTCACCTCCGGGCAGCGAGATTTTTTGCGGAGTGCCCTGATAACAATCCAGTGCCAACCCCCACTTGTTGCGCTCGGGGTCCAGGTCAAAACGCACTACGCGCAATGGGTACCGCACCACCACCCGTTTCACCGGTTCGGCGGCGTAATACTCATCGGCGTTGAGGTCGAGCGTGACCAGCCAGCTGTCGCGGTCGAGTTGCTTGACCCTGAGCTCCGGATCCTCGCTGTAGCCTCGGCCCAGAATTTCGTAGACGCCACGCACCCGCTGCCGCAGTTCACCGGCGGCCTTGCGGTACTCGTAGTCGCCGTCGAGAAAGGCCTTGCAGGCAGGTGTCAGGTAGGACTGCAAGCCATAGATGGCGCGACGATAATCCTGCTCGCCATCCGAGGGCCAGCGGTTGAGTTGGCCAAAGATGTACAAGGCAAAGGCATACACATTCTCTGAGGGAATATCCCACCATTTGCGAGTGCTGCCCGAGCGCAAATCCGGCGGTACATGCACGGTCAGATCGGTCGGTGCCGAGCGCCAGCCATACCAAAGTCCGGCACAGACTAGGGCGAGGATCACTACCGCCAGACGCAGGCTGAAGATATGCGCCTGCTGGGCATCCACCTTGTTCCGAAAACGGCTCATGGCTGCCACCGGGACAGGGCAGGGCGCAGTCGACGCGAGCGGCGAACCGTCCAGCCCCCAGAGTGGAGGATCAAACTGCCGCGACCCAGGCGCCAACGGCTGGCGAGTATCCATTCGAGCTTGCGGTACAACCAGGTCTCGGGCCGGGCCCGTTTGGCCCGACGCAGTAGCGTGCCACCGGCAAATAACACCACGGCCATGCCTGCGATCATGCTGGTCGGCGCTATGGCAATGGAAGCGGTGGCAATCGCTAGAGGAACGCCCGTCAGTAGGCCAATGACCGCACCGCTACCGAGCGCCACCCACATCTCATCATTGGTCAAACCGCGCAATACGGCAGGGTCACGATTGAGTCGCTCCGGCAAAAAGACCAGGGTGCCGTCGGCAAGGCGTTCGATAGTGTCGTTCATGTCGACCTCACAGAATCGCGGCAGCCTTGGTCAGGAACCAGATGATGATCACCACCAACAAGGCTCCGATACCGACCACTGCACCCAAGTCCTTCCAGGTCTTACGCTGGTTCTGCACGTCGGCATACACCGTCAGCGAGTGCCAGGCCACACCCAAGAAAGCGAGTAGGGCGATCAGCAGGCCGAGCAGGATGCCGCCGTCGTACGCATAGTTTTTGATCGTCTCGATCAACCCGGATCCTTCGCCGCGCGAAGGGGCTTCCATGGTGGGGAGCTCGGCAAAAGCCAGGCTTGGGCCGAGCACCAGCAGCAGACCGATCATGCGTTGGCTCGCACGATCACGCAGGTTGTTTTTCAGGGGGACAAGGCACTTGAGCATGACGGCAATCTCCTGGGTTAGGAAAGGGTGAAGAACATCAGGACCAACAATGCGAGCAGCGCGCGCGTGGCGCTGCCGCCAAACGCGCCGAAGCGCACACCGCCGGCGGCCCATCCCCGGTAAGCCGTACTCATCACCCAGGCACACCAAAGCAAAGCTAGGACGAGAACCAGGGACAGCCAGAGTGTCGAACTGCTCTGTGCCGAGAAGCCGGAGGCGTTTTGGAACGCTGAACTCTGAGCGTCAGTCATGCTCATGGCGAGGACTCTGCGGATGAAGTGTCAAGGCGGTAATCGCCGACCAATTCAGTGGGGTCGCGGGGTTGAGCGCGAGAGGGCGACAGATAGCCCTGCACGCCCTGGCGAATACGTTGGATGTCCTGGATCATTTGGGGGTAGTCGAAGCGGTAGCGCTCATTCGGTTGAGCGTTGCTAGATCTCTCGGCTTGAGCGGTCAGGCGTTCGATAACGTCGAGCTGCTGCCGGACTAGACTAAGATGTGCCTGTTCATCAGCTGGTGCGGCATCACTGTTTAAATGGATAGTCGCTAGCATAAACAGCAGCGAACAGCGGATCGGTGTCGTTGGCATGATATTGGCTCTAGTAATACGTATCTAAAGAGTCTCACCAAACAAGCCCGGATTCAGTCGAAAATATGGAATGCTACCAATCAGTTTTTCTGTATTTGGTGATATTGTGTTTGTGAATTTTTGATCGGTGGGGTTTAGCCTAATTGGGAGGGCGGTAGTGAATCGAATAGCCGGTGTCACCGAAGAGTACTGGGGCGCTCTTAATGAGGATCATCGTTTTAAATGGAAGCTTTTTAATCGTGCTATTACCTTTGCTGGGGCGTTGATCGTAACAAAGACCGGCTTAAATTATGCGGACTGGGTTTTGGCTGCTGTCGCGGCATTGCTGCCAATGCTCTTGATTGAAAGTCAACGCAGTTATAGGCGATTTGGCTCTCGGCTGCGAAAGTAGATAATTCGAATTTTTATATCGCTAGGAACTTGGTGTTTAGTGGTTCTTGGGATGGCCTTCTTTATACAGGTGGGGCTAATTTCAACTGTGAATGTTTTTATTTCAATGGTTGGTTCTTCTCAAGCAGCAGTTGATAAAATTTCGCCTCTGGCACTGGTGTTGATATTTGCCGTTTGCGGAGTCGTCGCAATGGTTAGGGTTTTTAAAGAGCTAGGATTTTGGGAGCTGATTTATCACTTGCCACATCGGCAGCTGAAAAAGCTGCTGGTTTACAAGGTTTTTAAAGCGGACTGTTTTGCGTTGTTTGCATGGTTTGAGATAACGGTGATTTTGGTGGGTTTCTTATATGTAAATACGGCTGCTGAGATATTTAAGTTGTTCGTGGTAATGTTTGATGCCGCTGTGCGGCAGTAGTGGGGATAAAAAATAGCCGTAAAGGTGTCTTGGGTATGAGGTTTTCTCATACTTTGCATGGTTCAACTCATACTCTAAGGGGAGCGGGTAAATGACTCTAAAGTCGGGTTATATGAGGGATGGCGACAAAAAATATAAAGAAGACCGGTTTTTAAAAGCGGTGCCTTCTGCCGAGCGCATAAATGAGGTTTTCTATGCCCATAATTTGACCGGCGCTAGGCTTGAACTCGTTAGGCAGGTATGTATTGATTTTGAGAAGGAATTGTCCTATCTGAATGAGCAGCTTGCAATTCATCGGCTAGACCCCGCTGGTTGGTCATTGGTTTACAGGTTCCTGAGTCAGGATAATTTCTACGCCGAAGTCGGTAAGTCTGCGTATGTCCCCAAGAACTATGAAATCCGAATATCTTTAGGGGTGCCAGCGACTGTTCTGTCCGTGGCTATAGAGTTAATATCTCTACAGGTTGACAGTCAATCAAGTAATCTTGGATGTCAATATGATGGTTCGAGTTGCTCTGTTGAAAGTTTTTTTCCGGGTGTGACTTCCGTTTCTGAAGTCGACGGGGCTGCTACCAATTTAGCTTTGGATGTATGCTTGTTGCTATACTTCCATGAAGTGTCGCACATGGTTTTTGGGCATTGTGACTATTGTCCTAGAAATTCCAAGGAAGTGCGTGCGCTTGAATTTGATGCGGACTTTAATGCGGGATCTATTTTCGGCTCTTGGGTTATGGGCTTGCCTAGTGCAATTAGAAGGCCGTCTAGCTCCAGAGAGTTGGTTGAGCGATTAATTCGTGCGGCATTTGTTTTGGGTGTTATTTTTAAGGCGGTTTCTCGGGAGTCTGAAAATTATCATTATCCAAGTGTTAGGGTCGCAAGCTTTATGTCTGGCGGTGTGTTTTCGATGACAAAAAATGGACATGCTCCAGAGTTTAGTGACGATGGTGAGGGCGATAAGTATTGGGAGCGGATTGTGCGTGATGTGCAAGCGCCTTTGTTGGATGCGTTGAGGCGCTCTTCTCTTTCGCGTTTTTCAGGGACTGAAATTGAAATTCAGCGAGACTGGGATGAGTTGAATTCGGTTACGTACAAAGTGCGTAATGAACTCAAAGATGGTCCTTTGGCTACGCTCAGAGTAACTCCGTAACAGGGGGGCGTTACGTGTGAAACGCGCCACTTAAGGTGGCGCTATAGGTGTTTTTTGAAGGTCGCCGCCGTGATTGTCGTTATTACGCAAAGCATCGCAGCGCAAGGTAGAAAAAAGGCAATCGGGTTGATCGAAAAGGGCAAAGATAGGTAAACGATCCAAGGCATAACCAATATCGGTATCAGAGCACGTTTGGCGCGGTGATAAACGAAGCTACTTTCTCGGCCAGCTCCAAATTTGCGTAGGTCGCGGCGCATCAAACCATCGACAAAACCAGTGAACATACTCAGCAAAAACAGCGGCAAGGCTAGGACCAGAATTATCAGCCGCACCACAAAGGTGAAGGTAACGTAGACTGCGGCCAGTACGAAATTTTCGATGCTCACGTAGAGCTGGTTGGTCCAGCTCCAGAAGCCGTTGCCTTGGCTCGACACTCGCGCCTGCCGGGCAAAATCCACAAATCCAGTCTTGACCAGCAGCCACTGATTTAGAAAATCCAGCCACTGGACAATCGCCTGTCCGGGTCGCTGGATGAGAAGTGAATATTTGAATTGCTCGCTGAGCCAGCTCAATTCGCTATTCAGCATGGCCTGACTATGTCGCCAGCCTTGATCACCCCAGAACAAGAGTAGACCAGTCCACTCGATCAGGATTGAGAACAACAATGAGGCAATGAGCATTCCGATGAGGCGCAGGACCAGGCCGATCACGGAGATGATCAACCCCGGACGCTGGATCGGTTGTGGCGGTGTGTTCTGGACGGAAGTCGCCATCATTCACTCCGTTGTGCTCTGCAGTGTTGATATCGTCACGACGTCTGATGGATAGTTTTCCGCTGAAACCTGTGGCGGGGCCGGGCTACCCCACCTGATCCAAATCGAAGTTGGTAGTTGGACCGCCACCACTGGCGCTCCACCACTGCCCCGCTTGCGCGTTGTAGGCCGCCCGCATCCGTTGAGTGAGTTCCTGCAGGTCTTTGGGCATGGCGTCGTCGTTGGAGGGTTTTGGCAACGGCATGCGGACTTTCCAGAGCTGGCCACCGGCCTGGAAGGAAAACATTTGTCCCTTGGGCAAACTGATGATGTGCGCAGGCTCGATCAGCGGCACGCTGGTGCTGCTGACACGGTCCTGTGAGGACGAGGTGAAGTCCGTATTGGCCTCAGGATCGGAGGTGTCGGTGGCGCCCGACACGAGGGTTTTGGTCAGCACGTTAACCTTGGGCAACTGCTGGGTGAGCAGTTCAGCGGTGGCGGTTTCGCGCACGCGGAGCATTTGCAGGGTGTTGAAATTACCAATGACTTGGCCGGCCTTGGCGCGGTTACCTATGCGCGCTTCGATATCGCTGAGGGTCTGGGTGTAGGCCGTCACCTGGATGCCGGCACCGCCACCCTTATTGATCAGTGGGATGAACTCATCGCCCATCAACTCGTTGAACTCGTCAGCGTGCAGGTTGATGGGTAGCTTGGCGCTGCTGTTGTTGCCCGATTGGGGCAGGCCATGGTCAATGCCGTGTTTGTAGATGTGTCCGGCGACCGAGACTAAATCAGCGAACATGGAGTTGCCTACGGCAGCAGCGACCTCAGCATCGGTCAGCGCATCCAGACCGACGTAGACGATGCCGCGTTTTCGGATGATCTGCATCCAGTCGAAGATCGGCCGCGGGTCATCCAGGTCGGTGTAGTTGGGCGCGAGTAGTTGGGCGGTCTTGCCGGAGGTGAGTTTCTCCAGCAGCGGCAGTAGCGAGGCAACGATCTTGTCGAAGTAAGTACGGTCGTAGCGCACTGCCGAACGCAGTCCGTCCATTACCGGATCAAATACCCGTTTGGCCGCCAGGTACTGCTCGATGGCCACCACGCGCTTTTCGCGTCCCACCATATGCCGGGGAATGTTCTTCTCGGTGAGCTTGCTTTCGAGCTGGACGATCACTTCCCACGCCTTCGGGTCGGTCTTGGCGAAAAACTGCTGGGCGTATTCGATGAACAGCGCGTCGATGTTGACGACATGTCGCTGGATCTGCAGGTAGTCCGGACGCCGACCCAACTCGATCAAGGCGCGGGCGATGATATTGACGAAACGCCAGGCGAACTCACGAAAGGCTGCGGAGTTGCCTTCACCACTGAGTTGCCCAGCAATACGTGATGCCACTTCCGAAATGCGTCCGAAACGCCCCACGGCGTTGTAACGCGCGGAGATCTCTGGCCAGCCTAGATGGAAAACATAGAATTCCTTTTCCCGACCGGCGCGTTTGGCTTCGACGTACATGCGTTTGAGCAGGTCGGCATCACCCTTCGGATCGAAAACGATGACCACCTCATGTTCGACGCGGTGAATGTCCTGGGTGATGTACACCTCGGCGAGTCGCGTCTTGCCAACACGGGTCGTGCCGAGCACCAAGGTGTGTCCGACCCGTTCGCCCAACGGCAGACTAACTTCCGTTTCATTGGGCTCGACCCCATGCAACAGCGGCGAGCCACCTACCGGGGGCAAAGGGCGCAACGGATTGAAGGCACTGTCCCAAGCCGTGACTCGGGCCAATGTCGAGAGCGGAAACGGTGCATGTTCCAGGCGTCGTTCGAGTTCACGGGCCAGGCTATAGCTGGTCGGTTGGTCGACATAGTGGGCGACCGCCGGATCCTGGGCCTCGACCAAGCGCTGGGTGTGCAGGCGGGTCCAGCGAAAGCCGAGGCCCATAAACAAACGCGTACGGCTGACCGGAATCTGCTTGCTGGTCAGTTCGTAGCGGGGCAGCCGCCGGATATTGCGCCGATAGCGCAGCACCTCCCAGGCTTGTCGCAGACGGATAAGGCCGAACAGGGTATAGGCCAGCGCCGCAGCCAGGCCGATCTCGGGTGAGAGGGCCACAGCCCAGGGCGAGTACACGCACAACACCGCGACGGCGATGCAGATCGCTACGGTGTACAGTTCCACTGCTGGCCGGAGCTTGGACTCCATCGCATGCTCGGCCATGACCTGACTCACTGTTCCAATGAGGTGGCGGTGATCAGGACGGGGTAGTGCTCAATCTGCAGGCGGGTGGCGATGTCGTTGCCGTTGACCGGCAGGATGGTGATGTCCGGAGCGGCTGCTCGAATTCGGGCCAAAGCTTCGGTATCGGTTACTTCAACCGCTAGACCGGCCGCGCCCATTTCCTGCAGTCCAGTCGCGCGTTGACGCAACCAAACCAGTGACTGGGGATCCTCACCTACCAGGAAAAATGGCCGTAAGCCCGGCATGTCCAGGGCGCGAGACGTGATTTGACCGGGGCTCAAGTGAGAGCTGCGGACGGGTAGTATCCAGGCTTCATCGGCAAACGTGGACAGGTCCGCATGCATGGTCCGATTCGGCTGGATCTCGTTGTTTATTGGCGGCCTGGTGACCTGAAAATGGAGGAGGGTGAAGTCGCTAGGCTGATCCCCGGCTACGGTCAGTTCCGGCTGGGCGAAAGGAGCCAAGAGCAGGATGAAATAGCAGATAAGGAGTATTCGCTTCATTGTGGTGTGCCCTGTTTGAAGGAAACCTGCAATCGTTCGAGTTGTCGGGAAAAGCCGGCGCGGTAACGCGTGGCCGGCGTTCCTCCTGCCGGGCGGTGATATCGGCCGGCAGCTGACACCCAATCACCGGTAGCGGCGTGATGCTCCTGCAACAGCGCGGCAGTCACGGCGAGATTTCGGTAGGGATCGAGGGCTTCGCAAGGGCTGGGGAAACGTTGTCCGTGGTAACCCAGGTTGGTTTGTCCAAGACCGACATCAACTCGCTTGGCGTCATGCCGGGCGAGTGCTTGAAGCAAGGCTTGACAGGCGGCCGCTCGGGTGGTGAATCGGTAAGGTATTCCTGCGATGTTCAGGGTCCAGGGCCAGGGCAGCAGCCGACCACGGACTCGGATACCACTCTCCTGCAGGGCAATCGCGAACAGCACCGTTGAGGGGATGCTGGCGTCATGCGCCGCTAGTTGATAGGCAGGCGGCGGAAGTTCGTCAGCCTGGGCTGCGAGCATCGTCAGCATGAGCGCAAGTCCACTCAGTCTAGGCGTTGCCATTGTCCGTTCACCTGTTGAAACGTGGCGGGCAATGGCCCCGCAGCACCCAGGCTGAACCAGCGACCTCGGTCATGGTTCAGGGTAATCTGCTGGCGCTGAACCTTGGCCGGATCGATGTCCGCTTGCCGAGCCCAGCGACGGACGCGTTCATCCTCGCCTTGGCTGCTCACCAGGTAGATATCGAACGCTGTATTACTGCTTTGCAGACGCTGCGCTTCGGCGGTGCACGCTGGGCAATGGTCCTCGACAAACAAAGCTCGGCGCGGCTCTACCGGTGAGCTAGCGGTGGGCGGGGATGCCATACCCTGAATCGGCAACAGCCCCGGAAACAGCTTGGCCCAGGCTGCCGTGTAAGCGTTTTGGTAAGCCAACTCGCGCTCGGCGCGTTTGGCTTCCAGCACTACCTGCAATTCGGCATAGCGCTGGCGCTCTTGGTCGGTCTCTGCCTCGACGCCGAGCGCAGTCAGCGGATCGATATTCGGGCTCCAGAAACCGCGCGGGCCGGCTTGGATCTGTTCGAAGCGTGTCCACTCTTGCTCCGTGAGACCCCAGCTTGCCGCCTGTTTAGAGTGCGAGCGCCCCAGCGGAGTGGACTGTGTGTCCTGGACCCGTGACGGTGTCGTGACAGGGTTACCCATCGCCGCGCCCGTGCTAAGCAATGAAACGAGACAGACGATGGGGGGCAGTAGCGCTCGGTTCATAATCGTTTCTCAAGGGAGTTGCACGGTCTGGTCTGGCTGAGCGGTCACCGCGAAGATGGCCGCGTTCGGCTCCAGCGCCTTCAGCTGCCATGCGCCGAGCTGCTCGCCGTTGTGCAGCAACTGGATATCCTTGAGTGAGCGACTATCAGGAGGAGCTACGGCCAGAAAGCGCTCGCCACCGCGGGATTCAACCCCCAGCACTGAGAATGGCGGCGAGAGCGGGGCAGGCTTGGCGCGAGCGACTTTTTTCGGCTTGGCCGAGGAGGGCGTCGGTGGTGGGAGTGGCGGTTGGGTCTTGATGTCCAGGAGTTGCTGCTCGACGTGCTCAAGTCGTGCGCGTAGCGCGATCATATCGGCTTCTGTGGCACGGTCTGCCAGACCGTCGCGTAGCGACTGTATCTCTTGTGCCCATTGATCCAACATCGGATCGAGGGTATTGGCCTGTTGCTCACCGGTATCGACCATTTGCTTCAGGTCTTTCAGTGCGTACTGCAGCTTCTCCTGTGCATCCATGAGGGTGCTTGAATCACGTTGCAGGGCATTCAGTGTCTCTAGACGTTGGGCGTTCGCATTTTCCAGCACCGTCACGCGTTGATACTGGTTATACAAACCGCCACTCAGCCCGGAGACCGCCAGGCAAAGTGAGCCGACAATGAGGGTTTGAAACGTCGAGGCTTTCATGGGTGTGCCTCCGACTGATGGGACGAGGTTGGTGTGATCTGCACGGTGCCAGCGTCATTTTTCTTCCGTTCGAAACAGACCGAACGGCTGACCTCATCGGTCGTGAGTTGCCAGGCGGGGCCAGCCAGTACCTGCAGTGCGCTGCGTAATGGGATCGGGCCGAGCCGGTAATGGGCTGCGGGCAGAGGCCGGGTGAAAAGTATCTTTACAGGTTCGGCAGAAGGGCAGAGCGAATAACCCGAGCGCTGCAGCACGTAGTGCATCGTCTCCTGTACCGAAGGATTCAGGTTGGACGGAATGCTCACGTCAACGATTTGAGCGAGAAGATCACGTTGTTCCGTGGTGGGCTCGGTGCTGACCAGTGTATAGCGGCCATAGCGGAGTTCTGACGGATGGCTTTCGTCGGCCGGGCTCCTCGATAACTGGGGCCGATTGGAACTACCGTCAATCTCTGGATTAGTCGGCAATGGGTATTGGATTTGTGCGGTGCAGGCACTCAACAAGCCCAGCAGGCAGACAGGCGTGAAAAAACGCTCCATGGAAAAAACCTCATGTCAGATTCAGTGCAGAACCTGACATGAGGTGAAGGAGCGATTCAGTGAGGAAGTTGATTCAAGGTGGATCGTGTTAACGCTGAACTCGTTGCTATTCATCAAAAATCGCGAGCCCATCCAAGACGGCAGCGTCGGGGTCGAAGATCAACAACCTCACATCCGCCAATGCCGCCAGATACAGTACGTTGACCAAGGCTTCCGGCGTTCCGGCGTCGAGCTGCTCTTGCCTCAGCGACGAGTAAGGATTGCCCTCGATCTGCACCAAGTTATCGTCGGTCCAGGGCGTGCCGATCAGCTTACATCCGACGCCATTGCAGTCTGGCAGGGCAAAGGGTTCAAACAGCAGTCCGGTTGGCTTGGAGTCGAAATTTCCAACCCAGCTTTCCAGGTGGCGCAGCGCTTCGTCAGTGAGGTGTGCGGTACTGATCTCCCAGGCTCGACTGTAGTGTCCTGTGTCGAAGCTCAAACGATGGACCATGGCTTGGGCTTCTTCCAAGGAGTACAGGTCACCGACATGATGTCGTTCGTTGAGCATTTCGCCAGTCACGGCATAGATCACTTGCCGCACCAGCCCGATGGACTGGCAGCGTTCATTCAATTCATCCGGAATGGATTGACCCTCGCTGATCAGAGCGAAGTCGTCATTGAACAGGCAGGGAAACAGTTCTAACGCATCGTCGGGCAGGTGGGCTTGTGCGTCATGTACGGGGCGAAAGCAGGGAGGGCAGTCGTTTGCGTAGGTGATCTGTAGCAGTCGTTCAATATGCAAGTAGTCGTAGCCGCGAGCAAATGGGTTTGATGTTTCCAGCAGAGCTGGGGGTTGGGGTGAAGGGTTCATGAGGGTGCTCCAGAAGGAAATGAAGAAGGCGTCCGAAGACGCCTATTGGGGGGTTAAAGCCAGCCATGCTCGGCAAGGGAGAGAGGACGACCTTCGCCTACGATGAAGTGATCCAGTACGCGCACTTCGATCAAATCCAAGGCCTCTTTCAATCGTGCGGTCAAGGCGCGATCCGCCAGGCTGGGTTCCGTGCAACCGGAGGGGTGGTTGTGGCAGACAATGGCAGCTGCTGCGTTATGCGCTAGGGAGCGCTTGACGACTTGGCGGGGGTAAACGCTGGCGCCATCGATGCTCCCGTGAAAGAGGATCTCGAATGCCAGAACGCGATGGCGGGCATCGAGAAAAATCACACCGAAGACTTCATGCTCTTGTGGTGCAAGATGCAGTTTTAGGTATGAGCCCACGGCGTCAGGTGACGTTAGGTTAGGGCCGCGGGTGAACAGCCGACGATCCAGAATACGTAGCGCTTCATCAATCAACTGGTTTTCTTGGGCGATACGATCCCCCTCGACATCCGAGGTTTCAATCAGGGTAAGTTGGGTGCTCATGGGGTACCTCCGAAGTGAATAGTCCGGGGGTACACACCCGAGGGGAGTGGTGTCCCCGAGGTGGATATCGAGTCACGGGCATTGCCCGATGACGCGCTGTTTACAGCCGAGTGAATCGGTGGCGTTGTCCGTGCAGGTGTGAATCACAACCGTCGCAGGGCAATGGGGAGAAGGTTCTTATTCCACGGCCAGTTTCGGGATCGAAGTCGGCACTGATGGGCATTAGCCGAACCAGCCCACGATGGAGACCGGCGATGCGTTCCTCGACCTCATCTGTCGTGTAATAGAGCGATAACGTGCTGCAGTCCTCGTAAGCCGCAGCGAACAGGCAATCGTCGCAAAGCCAGAAGGATTCCATATTGGTTCTCCTGTGCTGATTGAAAAAAGGCGCTCGATTGAGCGCCTTGATGTAAACGTCGTGGATCGTTCAGGCGGACTGAACAGTACGTGTGGCAACACGGCGAGCCGTGCGGGAAGTGGGTGCAGATTCAGGTTCAATCCTGGACTTTGCTGGGGGGGCGGTATCCTCGGCATCGGCATCAGTCGACTTTGGGGATGGCTCACTGTTTGGCGTTTGCTCAGCAGGTGCTGTTGCTTCCTGCCTGGCAGGCGCTTTGTACTCGAACGTGCCGTTGACCTTGATCCAGTCGATGTACAGCAGACGACCTTTCAGGCTGGCGCCCGGTTGGCCTTGTTTATCGCCTTTCTCATAGAGAAATGGGTCAATCCACAGGTCGCCGATACGGAACGACAGCAATACCTTTTTATCGGCTTTGACGGCGTCCATATAGAGGCGAATCAAACGTTCAGCTTCGCCCCCTGCGACTTTGCAGTCGAAACGGGTGTATTCCACTGCATCAGTGGCACCATGCAGAGCCGCGATATCGCAGGCCACGAACGGCTGGCCGCGGCGGACTTGTACTTCACGGACACGGTTGAGGTAGCCGATACCGACGGTGTGTAGGTTGAAGTAAGTGGTCGCTTCTTGGGATTGGTTGGCGTGGGCCATGGTGGTTCTCCTGTTTCAAGGGAAAACGGCGACGCACAGCCCCTGACGGGGAAGTGAGCCCCCGTCAGGGTGGGTTAGTTGAAGGCGAACGATGAACGACTTGTCACCGGCACGCCGATGACCATCAGATCGATGCGCCTGGAGAATAGGGGGCAGCAGAGGAGAAATCCGCAGCAGATCTGCGGACCTAGGGTAGTGGGCATTCATCACCGCTGAAGCGGTAATCGTGCGAGCCTCCGAACGCTGATCGCACTTGGGTAACCACCACGAGCGTGGCGTAGCCTTGAAGGTTCAAGCTACCTGGGCTGGGCTGTCAACGACAGCGAACCACGCCCTTTGTATAAGCCTGTCACAGGGGAGCGTCAAGACGCCGTAAGCCGATTTTTTAGGCCGGAATTCAGTGGCAATCACTGGACGGAAGAAAGTGAAGAGTAGGCCTAGCGGGGTGCCAGGCGAGGAACAGAGAAGCCACCTTAGGCGGTCTGACGCAGTCGGCAAGCTCCTCGCAAAACTTGTTTTAACTACGCCGTGATTCGCCAACCGACCCTTGTCGTGGCTTGGGTCGGAACATGCTGGCACGCATCCGCGCACAAAGGGTGCCCAGTGTTTCCCCGGCGGGCTCCGGGACTGAATGCGATCGCCGTAGCGGATGACCGCTGATGCCTGGCAGAGGCAACAGTGGTCATCCGCTACCACGATCAGGTCGAGCACAAAGCGGGATGAAATTCCTCAGAAGAGAAGGCTCCGAACTCAGGGAGTCCGACCGAGCTACCCGGAGCGAATCGGTCTTGGGTCGCCGTAAGCGATGATCCTGAGGCACTACAGCAGAGCGGGTGGGACGACGTCAAGCCAATGGGCAAAGAGGTTATTTGCTACTGAGATGAGCGGCCAGCCGTTCGACGGTCGTCAGGATAAAGGCACGGTCACTTTCTTGAAGGCCGCTCAGCAGGCCCGCGATCATCTGGCCCTGGTCGTTGGGGCGATTGCTCGACTCCGTCAGCAGTTCATCCATCCGGCAGTCGAAGATGTCCGCCAGTTGCATCAGCTTGACCACGGAAAGCTCCACGACACCCCGCTCAAGGCGCGAAATGGCTTCGCTGCCGATCCCCAGGCGTTCAGCCACCTCTTCCTGGGTCAGATTACGCTGAGTGCGGTGTTTCGCGATCATGCGCCCGATTTGGGCTTGGGTCGGATGTTTAGGTGCCAAGTGATGAGTTCTCCAATTCAACCCGAATGGTTGAGCAAAGACCCGTTGACATGAACATCCTTAGAGGTTGAGTATCGACTTGTAGGGTTGTTATATTGACTGAAATACCTGTTTGTCGCGACGTGACATGTGTTCCTCCAGGAATCAGAGCCCGTAGTGACCAGTGAAACTGAGCGGTCTGATAGGACCAAATGGAGGCAAGGTTGAGCATGGATGAGCAGCGAGAAAACGACATGGACCTGATCTGGGATCGAACACTGGAGCTGTTCATCAAGATCCATGACTGCCCTGATAACCCTGAACACCGCGACAGCCTTGTTCATTGGCTTAACGAAGATCCTGCTCACCTGAAAGCGTTCAACGAACTGGGGCAGATATGGATAGCGACAGGCATCGCCTTGGCCCGTGAAATCGGACAACCGCTAAGCGACTTGGAGAAGGAGCAGCCGCCGTTGATGATGCACTGACCCGCATATCACCCCCAAGATTCATTTGAACACCAATGGCGCCTCATGGACGACGCGTACCTTTGCTGATCGGCACAGTGCCTTTGCAGTCCGGGTATTGGGAACATGACCAGAACGGTCCTGATTTTCCCTTCCGCCTAAGCATTGATGCGTTGCAAAGGGGGCAGACAGGCCCGGCTTCGACCGGCACCGACAAGGTGAGTGCTCCGCAGTTTGAAATCAGCTGCGTAATCCAGTGCGCCTGCTTGGCAACGAATGTATCCAAGGTCAGACGTCCCGCTTCGATTTCATCCAGAGCTTGCTCCCAGATCGCTGTCATACCCGGATCCGCGACTGCTGCGGGTACCGCTTCGATCAGGGTATGGGCCGCTGCGGAGGCCGTTAATGCACGTTTTTTCTTCAACAAGTAACCGCGATCAATCAACCCCTTGATAATGCCGGCTCGCGTGGCTTCGGTGCCGATACCGGTGGTGTCCCGAAGTTTCTGTTTCAGGCGTGGGTCGTTGACCAGCTTGGCCACGTTTTTCATGGCCTTGATCAGATCACCCTCGGTGAGCGGTTTGGGCGCAGCGGTGCGCATGGATTTGAGTTCAACGTCGTCCACTGCGCACTGCCTACCCTGTTGTAGGGCGGGCAACACCTGGGACTTTTGACTAGGCTCATCGTCGTCGGGGTTGTCGGAGAGTAAGCCTTTCCAGCCTTGGACGAGGATCTGTTTGCCAACAGCAGTCAAACGCTCGGCGCCGCACTCCAGTTCGACCTCGGTTCGATCAAACTCGTGATGCGGCAGGAATTGCGCGAGGTAGTGGCTACGAATCAGTTCGTAGACTTGGCGCTCTTGTTCAGACATCCGCCCAAGGTTCGCCGGCTCGGTGGTGGGGATGATGGCGTGGTGCGCGGTGATCTTGGCATCGTTCCATGCTCGTGAGCGCAATGATTGATCGACGCCTCCGAGCGCTGGGCGTAACGCGGGATCCATTCTGAGCAGGGCATCGAATACCGCGGCTACCTCGTTGAACATGCTCTCTGGCAAATAACGGCAATCGCTGCGCGGATAGCTGGTGGCTTTGTGGGTTTCATACAGGGCTTGGGCATTATTCAGGGTTTCCTGCGCGCCAAGTCCCAGCTTGCGTGAACAGACTTCTTGCAGTGTGCTCAGGTCGAAGGGCAGGGGTGGCGCTTCGCGCAAATGCTCAGTCTGCAGCGAGACTACGGTGGCGGTCTTGCTGCTAGAAAGCGCTTGGAGGGTTTGACTGGCAAGCGCTTGCTGCAGGCAGCGACCGGCTTCGTCACGTCCTGAGTTTGGCGGTATCCACGATGCGATGAAGGGTTGCCCCATTGAAGACAGGTGCACATCCACCACCCAATACGGCACAGAGACGAAGCTGGCAATCGCGCGGTCTCGTTCAACCACCAAGCGCAAAGTGGGCGTTTGGACGCGTCCAACCGACAGCACGCCGTCATAGCCCGCCCGCCGTCCTAGGAGGGTAAACAAACGACTGAGATTCATACCAATCAGCCAATCGGCGCGGCTGCGGGCGAGGGCTGAGTGATAGAGCGGGAAGGTCTCCTGACTAGACTTCAGCGAGGACAGTGCTTTGCGAATCGACGCCTCGTTGAGTGCGGATAACCAGAGGCGCTCAACAGAACCACGATAGTTGCAGATCTCTAGTAACTCGCGGGCAATCATTTCACCTTCGCGATCGGCGTCGGTGGCGATGACGACGGTGGTAGCTTCGCTGAGCAGGTGTTTGATGATTTTGAACTGCGCGACAGTCTTGGGTTTGACCTCAACCCTCCACTGCGCGGGAATGATCGGTAGATGATCCAGCGACCAGGTTTTGTACTGATCGCCATAGGCTTCAGGTGGGGCCGTTTCCAGCAGGTGACCGATACACCAGGTGACGGTTGTCTCGCGTCCGATCAAGCAACCATCACCACGTCGGCTGGCTCCGAGAACCTTGGCGATGTCACGACCTTGGGAGGGTTTCTCGCAGAGAAAGAGACGCATAGAACTGCTCCGGGTTGAGTTCGGAGCAGCGTTGTTGGAAACAGCAGTGGCAAACTATGAGAAACCTGAATGGCAGGTTCCTCATATTAGTCGGTGAGGGCAGTCTTGATTGGGGGTGAGGCTACTACCTTGTAGTCACGTGGACGACAGTGCTTCACAAGCAGCGAGTAATGACAGGCCAGGAACTTCGCGCAAAGGCGCAATTTTTATGCCTCAAGTTAGTCATGCCGATGGTGGCTGCCCTCTGCGCTTTTTGGACTTCGACGCAGGCGAGCTGGCCTGGTCTGTAGCCTGCCCGACGGGAGCCGCAGACGAGGCTGATTCACTTGAGCGCTCCCGCATGACCACGTTCTGCACGCGATGAGGCAGGATGCCGACACGACGCGCCTCGATCTTGAAGGTGACCCGCGCATTGTCTTCACTGTCCTCCCACTCATCGCGCACGGTCCGGCCTTCGACCAACACACGCATACCTTTCTGGTACAGCGTACTCCAGTGTTCAGCCTCGCGGTGCCAGAGCTCAACTGGCGCCCAATAGCCGCCTCGATCTTCATAGCTACCCTCGCGTGGCACGGGGTTGTCGAAGTACACATTCAGGCGCAGCAAACGCCGTGGCTCGTCATTACCTGATGGGAACTCCTGGAACTCTGGCGCACTGCCGATGTTGCCTTCGCCGACGAAAAAGGTACTCATTGTTATATCTCCACTGCTGGTGTGAACTGGCGCAGCAGCCGTTCTGCGCTGGCCATTTTGATCGCGCAGGTTGAAGCCTGGCGGTAGAGCGAATGAACCACGCTCATTTGCAGATTCAGTGCAATGCGCTCGCATTCGAAACGGTGCAATCCTTCTCGTACGATCTGCGGCAGTGCTTGGTTGGATATCTGGCGTTCCCAGACTGCAACACCCATGCGAGCAAAATCACGGGTGCGCCAACGCAAAAAGGTGCTGCCCGCACTGGTGTTTTGCAGCACCAGTCGAATATCCAGCAGTGAGTAAGGGGGCTGTCCGGCCTGCTGCGCCACAGCCTCCATCAGGTAGCATAACTGCGCCTCGATTTCCCTCGCCATCTGCGCCAGGAGTTCCAACTCCCCCTTACCCTTAAAAGGTTTTAAAAGGCCTTTTAGGGAGGCTGCGTGTTCGAGTTGGCGAAAGGCATCTGGTGTCAGTGTTTCGAAGGGTATTGGTTGAGTCGGGATCAGGGGCTTCATACTTCGTCCTCCGGCTCATCCACTGTCCCAAACGGCTCCACCGCGTCCTCTGCCAACGCGTCAGCGCCATCCACTGCCACAGCACCACGACGAATGATGGGTGGCGCGAACTGGGAACGACGATGCCCCTCAAGGATGTCCATTGGGGGCAACCCAAATTTTTCCATGGCCGCCAGGGCGCGGGCATTGTTTGCGGCCATATCATCGCGCGTGACACCTGCAAGTCGATAACGCTGCGCCTGGCCGAACAGGCTGCGCAGCAGATGGGCGCCGTCGTCGATCCAGGCTTCCATGTCTCGGCGACCGATCAAGGCGGTGTGATGGGCCAATAGGGTATGCCGCACCAGCGTGTCGTAGTCAGTCAGCAGGTAGACGGCGAGAAACCCCAGTTGACTGCCGATGTACAAGGGTAAAGTGACGGGGTGGATATTGAGGTTGTCGCTCATGTCGATCTGCGTCGGCAGGTCCTGTCTGATCCGGTCCAACTGCTGGGTCAGTTCCAGCATCCCAGCCTTGGCCTGCATCAATTTTTCTTCGAGCTGCACGATCGCCCAGTCGGCATAAGGATCGTCCTGCGCTGCGGTTTGTTTGATCAGGTTAGTGACGCTGATGTAGCCGGCCATACCCATAATCGAGTGGACGCCTTCGCGTGCGGTCCGGCCTTGCCAGATCCGGGCGGCGTGGTGCGTGTGCAGGGTCAGGGTGATGCTGCTGCGCAATGAACCCAGGTTGAGCTGATAGTGATCGGCCACGGTGTTGTCCTCGCATAGGCTTGGACGGAAACGTTGCGACAGATGATGGTCAAGGACAGCCGAAAAGCTGAATGCGGTCTGTTCGGTTTGGTTCGAAATGGTTGATTTAGAGACGCTCGACAATGATGCCAGTGGCATCAAATCTACTGACGTCCAGGGCGTTTGCCACGTAGCTGGCGCAGTTCATCCAGGCACGCTTGGGCGAGGGCAGAGGCGGGTTCGCCCTTTTTCCTAAGTTGGCGCGGGGGAGCGGGTGGCGGTTCTGCAATGGGTAACGATTCAGCCTGACTTGCCCAAGGGTGGAAATCGCCTTTCAGCGCCCGCTGGATCAGGCCCATCAGATACGCCGCGGGTTTGCGGACGCGTCCTGCCGCACAGCGTGCGCCCGCTTCGTTGAGCACCGCCTGCCGATCTGTTGGTTTAAGCTTGTTCAGCGTCATGGTGACGGCCTGCCGCTCGCTCGGACTTAGGTGCAGCGGATCAGGCCAGTGCAGGTTATCCACTGCTGGGGTCGCGCGCGGTACAGTACGTATACTTTCTTTTAATACAGTACAGGCGGCATTCGGACTCCGAACGGTGCCAGAAACATGGGCGTTCAGACCCGGTTCGGAATCCGAACGAGGTCCCGCACGATTCCGAACGGGGTGGTCGCCACCCAGTTCGGAATCGTGTAACGCTTCATCGGTAGCCTGATCCAATCCTTGTTGTGTCCAATGTTCATTCCAACTGTCGAGCCGGGTGGGGAGTCGACCCAGATCGATATCGGTGTCTTGGCGGATTTCTTCCAAAACATGCTGAGCGACAATTCGCACCGCCTTGGTTGCATGATCGAGGGCGTGTCCTGCGAGCTCCAGGTAATCCTGATCCAGCTCCATGGCTTCGGCGGGGGTTAACGGTTCATCGTGCAGGACGTACAGAGAACCTTGTAGGCGCCCGCTGAGCTGATCGCGGCCACGAGTTACTAAACTGAGCCAGCGAGTCAGCCTGAGCATCGTCAAGACGCGAGCGATGGTTTCACGGGAGGCTGACGCACCGTAGGGCACGCTCGACAAGTAAGGCTGCAGATCTTCATAGCGCGGCGTGACCACGCCCTGACCTTGCAGCATGAGTCGAAATACTTGCCAGGCATTCCGTTCCAATGGCGTCAGCCGACTATCCAGCAGCAGCCGACGCGGCACGACTTCGTGAGATTGACCACTGAACAAAAAGCCCGCCTGCAGGGCCTGGTTGGAAGGAGGTTCAGTGGTGGGGCGTGCGGGCCAACGTTCACTTAGTTGTTGGGTGCATTGCTGCAGGACACGTTGCCAGCGACCGGACGGGACAGTGTTCATGTCCTGTTACTGTAATGGTCGATCTGCTGCCAAACGATGGTCAAGCTGATCTGTTGCTCCTCCGCCAACATCATCATGGCGTCGAGTTGATTTTCAGCACCGTCCTGATCGCGTAGTTGGCACCAACGCTGCCAGAGCGCATGTTCCTGCGCTTCACTCAAATTCTGTGGGCGGCCCTTACGGGTTTCTATCTTGAGCAGACGTCGGCGCAGGGCGGTTTCCGAATGCGCCAAGCCGAAGCACTGATACATGATGGTACTGCTAGCACCGAGCTTTAGCGCTCGGTTGATTAAGCGCTCGTTATGTTCGTCGCGTTCGGCCTGGTCGATCAACCGATGCAACACCGGCGAATCAATCTTGACCTCAACCCAGGGGACGGTGGCATGGGCCAGGCGTGACAATGTGGTCGGCGGTAATGATTGCAGCAGGTAGATGTCCTCTTCACCCAGTCCGAGTGCTTTGCAGCGTTGCAGATTACCCAGGCGCAACTCGTGAAGGACCTGAGTCAACATGGCCTGGTTGAGCACATTGAAGGACAGGTTCATGGCAACTCCTTCGTTGAATCGTCTTCATGAGTAAGCGTTAGGTCAATCAGACGACGGGCCAGACGGATCAGGCGATACAGTTTAATTAACAAGCTGTCGGGCAATCGCTCCAGTCCTACGTCCACGGCGGGACGATCGGCCAGCGGGAGTTGATAGACTCCCAATAGCAGTTGCCCGAACAGGGCTGAGGGCAATTGCTTGCGATCCTCCCAGTTCACTTCGTCTTGGGCACGCAGCAGGGCCAAGAGCAATAGGTGAACGCCGGCCGCACGAGGCGCTGCAAGATCAAGTTGCTCGATGCTGAGGGCGAAGCCCAGGCCGTGCTTCTGGTCGATGATGCTCTCGGGGCGTCCGGCATAGGCCGCCATTTCCCGAGCCAGGCCGGCAATGGCCAAGCGCAGTTGTTCGGGGGTATCCAGTGTTGGTGCGATGATCCAGATGTCGTCGATCGGACAGGTTACGACGGTTTTTGTTGGTTCGGAGGCAGTGGCGCGATCAATCTGCCCGCGGATCTGCTGGACACGTGACGGAGGGCTGACTGCTGATACGACATTCGTTACGGGCAGCGTGAGCTGTTCCTCTCGCTCTGTTTCGGTCTGCGTCCAGTTTTCAGCTGATTTGGGTTGCGGCTCGGATGGAGGAGGCTCGGCCGCGGGCTCATCAACGCTCGGCAGAAGGTTGTTCTGCGGGGGCGTGACGACTACGCCGGGCGTCTGGATAACCCGTTGGGTATCGCCCAGCTCCAGGGCCAACATGCGGTAGGACTGTCCGAGTAAGCGACTCATGCGTTCGAGCAGTTCATCCTGGATTTGCTCAAGGTCGAAAGACTCTGGGTCGGCATCGAATTGCCCTAGGGTGTCGAGCCAAAGCTCGGGAAAAGCGATGGTGTCGGTTAGATAACGATTCCAGGTTCGTTCCGCCTGGCTACGCAGACCAATCAGGCGTTCAATTTTTGGTTTCCCTAATCCGGCGTACAGGGTTTGTGGAATGGCGGGCAGTAGGTGTTCGAGGGTGTCGAGCATCCGGCTGATGTGCGACTGAGAAATCGGATAGCCTCCAGCGGCAAGACGTCGTGCCAGCTCACGTTGCGAGAGTGTTGCTCCATCTAATTCGAGCATGGTCTTGAGTTTGGTCACTGCCAGAGCACGTTCGATGAAGGTGAGCTGGCCGTGCAGATCGCTTTCGGCAAGATGGCCGAGTAGGGCACTGATTTCATCAGTCCAGGGGCGGAACAGGCAATTGATGCGGAAGAAACTCTCGTCGCGGGTTTCCTGCCACAGCTCGCCGAGAATCGCCAAGCGCGTATTGCCGCCGTTTCGGATGATGAAATAGGCTTCTCCCGGGCGGCGAGTAATCGGCGGCGGTTGATCCAGCCCGCGTTCACGGATTGATGCCTTGATATCGTCATAAAGTGGGTTACGGATGAACCGCGGGTTGTGTTCGTAGGGCCGCAACTGCTCGAGCGTGACCAGCATAGGCGTATCAGTGAGTGGATCGGACAACCGCCCCAGTTCTGGACCGCGAGGGAAGTGGTCCTGGTGCAGTTTTTCTGTGATTTCCTCCTGAGTGAGCTTCTTCATTGGAGCAACCTCAGTTAACGCCGGGTGCGCAAATGGTCACCAACCTCGAACTTGACGATTTCGGCAGTGCAAGAGCCTTCGAAATAACGAGACAGTTCCGCGAGGAACCAGCCCATGGCTGAGCGCCCGTCTTGTAGACGAAAGACCACTGTGCAGTACTCCTCGCTAGGTGGGCAGCAGGGGTGGATGGATGGTTGAACAATGATAGGAAGCTGGTCCAACATCAAAATACTCCTTGCCAAACACAGTTGGCCTCAACGTCGATCAGACAAAATTTCGTATTGAGAACTATGCCTTGGCGATTCATTTCATCGAGCCTCCGTGCACTTGGTCAAAGTAGAGATTGCTGTGTGCCATTCCGGGAACAATTCGATGGCCAGTGCTTGCATGGTTTCCAGTGCCGATGGCGAGCGTCGTTTTTGGGACCGGCGCGTTTCGATCCGGTGGACTGGCAGACCGAGGGAGGCAGCATTGAGATACGCCACTGCGTTTGGAACTACGGTGTCTAGCACCGAGATGTTGGTAGCCCCAGCGAAGGTCTCGCGCAGACCGCTGATGATCATCCGCGTGTCAATCCTAATGGCGTTCACCTGGTTCAGTAGCAGTCGCAAGGAGGGTAGTGGCATGCCCAGGTGGCGGAACGGCTCAAGTTCGTTGAGCAGTTTCAAGGTGCCACGGCGCAGTTCACGGGCGGCGAGCATTTCCGGTGTAATGGGAGAAAGGGCAAGATCGGAGGCCAGGATAGCCGTTTCCAGCAGTACGCTACGTGCGCCTTGGGTGTCGATCAACAACAGGTCGTAACGGGGGCGGAAATGGTCGAGCACATTCCGCAGCCGTAATCGCCCGTCAGGGGCGTGCAGCAGCAAAGTGGTCAGTCGGCCTTGATCGTCGTTGGAGAGGATCAGGTCGAGACCGACGACCACGGTCGTGGAAATTATTTGCGCAGGATCTGTCTGGTTGAGCGCGATGAGTTCGTACGCACCGGCAATAGCCTCGTGATTCAAGGCGTAATAGCTGGAGAGGGTCGGTTGGCTATCCAGATCGAGCAGCAGGACGCGTAAGCCCGCATCCGCCAGCAGACCGCCGAGATTGGCTGCCACTGTGGTTTTGCCTACTCCACCTTTGGTGGACACCACTGATACCACACGCATCTCATCAGGCCTGCTGCGCCAAACGCTCAGTTATCCACTGCTCGATCTCCAGCGAGTCCCAACCGACGGCACGCATGCCAATACGTTTCGCTTTAGGAAATTGCCCTTCCTTCATTAGGTTATAGATGTGAGCACGTTTGAAGCCAGTTCTCCGCTCCACCTCGTCACGGCGCATGATGTGACGCTCAAGCAGTGGTGGATTATTTTCAGGAGAAACTGGGAATTGAGACGACATGGTGGTCACTCCTAGCGCTAGTTGGCTTTTGATGGGAAGTGACGTGATTCAATTACAGAAAGAGGAGGGCGTCATTGCGCTGCAAGTGAGTAGATTGCAGCGCAATTTAACTCATTGGTTGGAAATACTGCGCTTGGCAGCCGCGAACTTTTCATCCAAGGTACGCTTGGAAAGGCCAGGAAGATCCGTAAAATTAGCCGTCAAGGCGTCAACGATCGCTGCCTGGGTGCGAAAAACCGAGTGAGGTTTTCCCGCTGGGGAGTTAGCTAGAAATAGACTGACCATTGCGCCAATTATGTTGAGGTATACGGTTTCGCTCCGGTCGCTCACCTTAGTACTTGTCTTGATCAGGTGGTCAATTTTTTCCTTTTCAAGTCCCACTGCCTCAAGCTCACTAAGCAGTTTTTGGTAATCTGCTTTTAGATTCCGCACCTGGAGCTGTAAGGCGTCTCGATCCGCCTGTAAGGCCAAATAGGTACCGATACTAATCGCTTCAAGTTGGTCTGATGGCTCGAAAAGAAAAGCTGGTTTCTGATTTGGATGAAAGTGTGCCATCCAGCGTCTTAGGTCAGTATGACGTATTGTTAAATGGAGGTGATCGACTGGGGTTCCCGCGACTACTGGTATGCCCAAGCAGCCGTAGGGCAGTTCTTCATATTGGATAGCATCAAAAATCACCTCTGTATTAGCGTGTAAACATGGCCATTGCGGAAAAGCTGATTTTAGACTGTTGGGCGCGCGCCAAGCCACTTCAAGAATTCTTGCTTCGTAGGCAGTCAGATTGCACCAACGTATTGCTGCCTCTATAGGGCGATAGAAAGTTTTGGCGTGGGGATTGAAAAAATGGCCGAACATAATCCTGATGGACCTCCATTCCAATGGATAGATCTCTCACCAGGTTTGTGTCGAAAACTAGCTCTTTATTTTAGCGATCTAGTCAAGTCGGTGAGCGGCATTCCATTTTCAGTTATATGGACCAACGTGCCCCCGCTTTGCATTGTTCCCGGTCCAACCAGTCCAAGGAGGTGGTACGTTTGCCCGGCACGGCAGTACTTGCTGGCTCACCGCATGGATCAGCGAAGACGCCCGGGATATCGCCCCATGTCCGTCGCGTAAGCGAACTGTCAGGGCGAGAATACCGGCGTGCATTGAACTAGAGGTGCAGCCCGTGATCGTAAAAATCTAATTCCACTGACTATCATCAGCGCACCGGCGGGGACGGAATCCAACTGGTGCTTCGGAAAATTAACCGGTGCGCGTTATGGGAGCACATTTTTTTTAGGAAAAACATGCACGAAATGAAATTCATATTTTCATCTGTGAAGGAATATAATAATTTCCTAACTGCAGCTGGTAGCGTATCACTTCGTTAGGTTAAGTGTCTTTATATCCATGCCGCAGTGTACAATCGCTTAGCTGCATTGATCAGGAAAGTATCTAGGTGTCCGTTACGTCTGCTGTGTGGGCAACGTTTTCGGGCAGTGGTATTCATGTTGGCAGCTGTTTTGGAAATAATGATGTCTAAGAGTAACCCTATTACCGTTCTGAATCAGACGGATGCTCTCTAATAATTGGACTACGTTAGGCAACATAATCCGTAGTAGGCGAGGTCGAGCATCTTGGGGTTCCGTTCGTTTTCTATGGGCAAACTCGTGAGCGGGCAACTACTGTCATCGATCTTTCACCATCCACTGCAACTACGGTGACCGACCGGCTGCTCTGCCTGGGAAAGGCAAAGTGGATGGGCATGCCCAACAGTTCGGATCATTTCCCTACTTGGCTTTTGGTAGCATGCAGGAGAGTACATGGTCTTTATCGACCCAGTGATGCTTGAGCGCCATAGCAATGTGGCCAAGAACCAAAGCCACTGAGCTCCATGCGAAAGTGACGTGTATCCATTTGGCAAGATCGTAGGCATCTGGCTGTGGTTCTGTAAGTGGCGGGAGCTGGAAAATCCCGAGCACCATGATTGGCTTATCGGCGATTGAGCTCCACACCCACCCTGAAATCGGCAATGCAGTAAGGGCCAGTACATAGAGCAATAGGTGTCCAGCCTGCGCTGCACGCTGCATTAGAGCGGACATCTGATCTGGCATGGGAGGTGGTCGATGCGCGACTCGCCAAGCCACCCTCAAGACTAGGAGCAACAGCAGAGCACTGGCGAAAGCTTTGTGCCAGTAAGTCAGCCCGTGCGCCGGATTTAGGGTGTCGCGGAAATACACCGCAAGAAATCCAATCAACCAGACCGCAATCCAAATGATGCCCATAGACCAATGGAAAAACTTCGCAGGGCTGGTGTAAGACTGAGGAGTTTTATTCATGGTTGGACCTTTAGTTCGAGGGTGCATAGAGTCTCATAAACTAATGCGGTGATAATGGATTGTAGGTTTACTATGAATATCCTTTTGCTCTACTTGCGCAGTGGGTTAATCGTCCGTCTCTAAACTGCTATTCAACTCCTTGATGTAAGGGCAACCTTAAGCCTTGCTGTAGCCGAACTTCAGTCGGAAAAAATATCTGCATAATAGGCGCAGAGACGATTGAGAGTGTCTCCACTCAGGGCCAACGGCAAGGAGAATCAACGGGAGCAGTGAGATGTTAAAAATCAGTGTCTCAGTCTTCTCTTGGACAATTGTATTCACGTTGTCAGGATGCTTTGGCAATACTGAGACGCATCAAATGAGGGAGCCGGATGCCGGAGCCTCAATGCATAAGAGGGAAGAAAATCGATCAGGCACTACGATGAGCGGCATCCTCGATGATTGAGCCACTTCTAATGAGGTGCTTGAAAAACGAGGCTATTAGCGCTGCTATTTTTTAGCAGGATGCCGATATAGATAGCAAGCAAACATCAAGCTCTTAAACGGTTTACAGCGAAGCGGAGCTACTGTGCTTACCATCCAGCGCGCCTGATGCCAAGGCTAGCAAGAGCGCAATCAGTGAGAGCAGGGCGCTTGCCCAGTTAGGTGCAGCCAGACCCAGGCCGGCAGCGATCACAATGCCGCCCACCCTAGCACCGATCGCGTTCCCGAGGTTGAACAGGCCGATGTTTACCGCAGATGCTAGGGGCGGCGCGCCCGCCGCTCGTACCTTGTACATGACGAGTTTCTGGATGGGGGAAACGGTTGCGAAGCCACTCGACTCGTCCCTTAAGCGAGCTGATCAGCGAGCGCTTGAGCAGCAATCTCATAGGATTTACGCCGCGCTGCTGGGTCGAATATTCGGGCGTCGACCATGAGTTCATCAGCACCTGTGAATTCGATGAATTCCATCATCGTCGAGCGCACGTCCTCCTGCGTACCGATTGCTGTGAAGGCGAGTTCACGGTCAAGACTTGCTCGAAGACTCGGCGCAATGCCCTGCATATAGTCTTCAACAGGCGCCGGCAAGAGGGTGATGTCCCCCGTGTGGACGCCTGCGACCCACTTCCGATGGGAGCTGGCGATGAATTCCGCTTCAGCGCGCGTTTCGGCAGCAAAGACGTTGATCCCGGCCATCACGTAGGGCTTGTCCAGGTAGTGGGATGGCTGGAATTGCGAGCGATAAACTTGCAGAGCTTCCTTGATCAACCTCGGAGCAAAGTGGGAGGCGAAGGCATAGGGCAATCCCAGGTGTGCGGCTAGGCTTGCCCCATAGGTACTGGAACCAAGAATCCAGACAGGAATGTCTTGCCCGGCACCAGGGACCGCGCGCACAGGCTGGCGACCGTTGTCTTCGAAGTAGTCGAGAATCTCGACGACGTCACGTGGGAATTGGTCAGCGCTGGTTTCAGTGGATCGCCGCAAGGCTCGCATGGTCACGCCATCTGCGCCTGGCGCCCTGCCGAGCCCGAGGTCGATGCGACCAGGATAAAGTGTTTCCAAGGTACCGAACTGTTCAGCCACTGTGAGCGGCGAATGATTCGGCAGCATGATTCCCCCAGAACCGATACGGATTGAGTTGGTGTTTGCGGCGAGATGGCTCATTAGCAGTGTGGTTGCCGAGGAACCGATGCCTGGCATGTTGTGGTGTTCGGCGAGCCAGTACCGCCGGTATCCGCATGCCTCGGCATGCTGAGCAAGCTTTACTGAGTTCTCATAGGTTTGAGCCAGGGTGCTGCCGACGTTGATGGGGATGAGGTCAAGGATAGACAGTGCAGTCATGGGTTCACGCTCCTAACAAACATGGTACCCAGTGTTTCAGTTGAACGAATGTTTATAAACGCCATGCAACTCGTTTCAGAGTTGAGTAAAGCGCTACATGATGAGTAAACCCTGGCTACTTTACCCAAATGGAAAGTGGCTCTGGGTTTACTCATGTCGGTGTTGCTCCACAATGCTTTCTATAATTCAGAAAGAAGGTGTGACGACTTAGTCGCCACACCTTTGGCAGGCCTCATGCCTTGTGCAGCGCAGCCATTTTGCTCAGGGCAGCCAGCTGATTAGCAACGAAGTCACGGGTCGCGGCGTCGCTGATCTCGTCTTTTTCCTGGTCGACCTTGCTGGGGATCTGGCCCACCATCACCTCAGGTTTGTTGAGCACGAGTGCATCAAAAAACACTAGGATCTGCCGCAGGTGATACTGCGCGCGGGCCCCGCCGATCAGGCCAGGTGATCCTGTTTGAATCGCAACGGGCTTCCCGGCAAATGGAGTGTCGGGGAGACGCGAGATCCAGTCCAAGGCATTCTTCAGTACGCCAGGCACTGAATAGTTGTATTCGGGAGAAACGATGATGACGGCATCGGCCTGTTTGATGGCCTTGCCCATCTTCACTACTGACTCCGGAAAACCTTCGGCTTGAACATCCGCATCGTAATGTGGGATGTCACCCACAGATTCCAGAAACTCAATCGAAACGCCTTCAGGCGCCAGGGACGGTAACGAACGTGCCAGTGTGGCATTAAACGAGGCTTTCCTCAGGCTACCGAGGAGTACGACAAATCGCAGTGGTTGCATCTTGAAGTCCTTATAAGTGGAGATGAAGAAAGAGTCAGCCGGCTTGTTCTCCGACTGGGTGTGGCTTGACTGAGCGGTGGCCGATCAAGAAAGTCAGGGCACCCAACACCGCACACGCGAGCATCACACCCGCCATGGCATGAGATGTTTGGCCGTCATAGAACGCGCCGGCCAGCAGGCTTGCACAGGCCCCGCCAAGCATTTGAGTGGCACGTAGTAGAGCTGCACCCGCCCCGGCAGTTATAGATAGATCCTCAAGCGCCGAGTGAGTGGCGTTTGGCATGACAATGCCGGTACACAAGTTGCTCATGACAACCAGCGCAGTAAGGATGTAAATCGGGTAAATGGCCAGTTGGGACTCGACCACCAATCCCAGGCTGATCAGCAAGCTGGCGAGCAAGGCCCCGCCAAGCACCCGGTGCTCTGCAAAGCCTGCGTGTATCAACCTCCCATTGACCCAAGAGCCTGCGATTGTGCCCATGGCTGTCAGAGCAAATAGCACAGCAAAGCCAGCGCTGGTCATGCCCAGGTTGTTCATGAACACCAAGGGCGAGGCTGCGATATAGGCGAACATACCTGCGAAGTTGAAAGCCATGATCAAGGTCGAAACCAAGAACCTCCTGCTCTTCAGAACGCTCAGGTAGGAAGTGAGGAGTGAAGCGGCGGCATTGGAGCTTTTGCGCGTAGCGGTTTCATCAAAACTCGTTTGGGCACGGAGCCAGAGAATCACACCACATACCGCCAGCGCGGCATAGATCCACCGCCAGTTACCCACCACCAGAATCGCTGAGCCGAGTAGTGGTGCTATCAGCGGCGCAAGGTTGTTGACCAGTGCCAGATGGCTTTGCAGCTTGCGCGCTTGAACACCCTCAAATTGGTCTCGGACAATGGCGATGGGTAGTGTTGCGGCAGCTCCGGCTGCGCATCCTTGTAGGAAGCGCGCACTGAGCAACAGGTTGATGTCCTGGGCAAAGGTGCAGGCAATGCCTGCGATGGTGAACACCACTAAGCCGGCAAGAAGGATAGGGCGTCGACCGATCCGGTCGGACAGTGGCCCAAACAACAATGGCCCCAGCACGAATCCGAAGATAAACACGCTCAGGGTTTGAGAGGCGAACGCTAGAGAGACACCAAGCGCGTGACTGATGTCGGCAATGGCCGGCAATCCCATATCGATTGAGAGTGGTGGGAGCGCTGTGATGGCACCCAACAATAAAATGTAAAGCCACAGAGGGCGTGACACGGACATCAATCAGTACTCGTAGGCTTGAAGCCTAGTGGCTAGGGAAATGTGGAAGGACAAATTCGGCGAGCTCTTCCATGACCTCATCTGCCGGTCTTGAGCCATATTTGAGGTTTAACGCCATATGCGAAACGCCGATACGCTCATCCTCTTCTAGGAACTGAATCAGCGCATTTCGGCCCATCCGATAGCCTGAGTGAATCTTCTGGGGCATCTCATTCGGGTTCGCTGCCAGGTCGAAATTCATACCCTGAAGCAGAGGCTTGAATTTGCCGGGGCAATACTCAGCAACAAGCGTTTGAGGCGCCCTTGCTGAAAGGCGCGCTCGAATCCAGTGTGGTGACTCAGGTCGACGCCAAAACTCATTGGGCAGCCACTGCAACGCCGTAGGAGTCTTCGAAGAAGCGGTAGCGCGTGATCAGCTCGTTGATGACTTCAAATTCGATCGCGAACTCGCTGGTGATGGTTTTGCCAGTACGAATTACTTGGCACTGCAGTGAACCCAGTGCGACACCACGTTCATAATCGGCCATTAGCGACTTGATGTTGAATTCTTTGGGTTGCAGGCAGGTTCCAAAGTCGCGATAGAACGCAGCCACTGCAGCGCGGCCTTTGCGCTCGCCAACCCAAGGTGCGATGTCAGAGGCTCCAGGAATGCTCCAGTCCACATCTTGGCTAAAGCACTCCGCAATGGCTTCCGGACTCTGTCCGGACGAGATTTTTGCAAAAAGGGTGCGGATGACTTCGATTGTTTTTTCAGTGCTCACAGTGTCCCGGCTCCGATTTAGAAAAGGGGGAAGGCTTTCAGCTCCGTGTGGAGAGCTGAAAGCAGGTGCGGCGAGTGAGTTACTTGCCGAATTGGCTGATGGTCATTTCGTAGGCGCGATTGGCCATCTGCTCCAGAGGGAGCTTGCGGTGGGTGTCGGACAACACTTCTAGGCCCCACGGGCCTTCATAGCCAGCAGCCTGAACAGCCTTGATGAATGCTGGGACGTCGAAGGTGCCGTCGCCCGGCAGGACGCGTTTGTGGATGGTGTCCATCCACAGTGGCTCAATGGCGTACTTGTGTGCATCGTTGAGCTCGATCGACTTGATGAAGCGAGCCGGAATCTTGGAGATATCGTTGAAGTCGATTCCACCACGCTGCAGGTGCCAGATGTCGAGCAGCAGGCCGCCGTTTGGCTGGTTGGCACCTTCCACGATGGCCAAAGCGGTTTCAATGGTGCGCACGTTGCTGAAAGGCATGATTTCCAGAACGACGTTGGCACCGACTTCTGCAGCCTGTTGGCTGAGCAGGGTGAACTCTTTGACCATCAGGTCGATGTCCGCAGTGTCCTCACCGATGCCAGGGCCGATCTTGATGGAGCGAGCGCCCAAGGCTTTGGCTGCTTCGAGCAGTTCCTGGCGAACCTTGTCCGACTGACGACGACGTTCGCCGGTGTGATACCAGTCCACCAGGAATTCCAGCTCGACATGCTTGATACCGTTCTTTTCGAGAATGGCTTTCATGGCGGGATATCCAATCTTGTCGACGGTATCCATCATGCCGTTGTGAACCAGGCCGATGCCTTTAAAGCCCGCGTTGCCGGCAGCTTCCATCCGATCCTCGAACGAGTACGGGCTGACCTCGGTCGGGCCCATCGGATAGATGTCACCTGCAATAGTCCAATACGCAGCAAGCAGCTCAATGTTTTGAGTATTCATTTCTCTGTCCTCATTAGGGTTGGAATCAACTTGAGAACAGACTAAGGTAGAGCGTTGTTGCGATAAACCTCACTATACTCCTTTCATAGTGGAGAAAAGGTGGACAATGGCACAGGTTGAACAGGCCTTAAGTGGTGTGCTGATCTTCGTGACGGCCGCACGGGCTGGAAGCTTTACAGTGGCTGCTGATCGGCTTGGCATTACTAAGTCAGCGGTGGGGAAAAGCATCGCGAAGCTCGAAGAAAGGCTCGGATGCAAACTCTTTCATCGAACAACACGAAGCTCGGGCCTGACCGTAGATGGGGAGGCCTACTTCGCAAGCTGCTCGGCTGCGGTAGATGAAATCCTCGCCGCAGAGGCATCATTGACCAGCCACCAACAAACGCCCAGTGGACGTCTGAGGGTTGACCTGCCTGCCGCCTATGGCCGGAGCGTTGTGCTGCCGGTGCTGCTGGAAATCCTGGATGCGAATCCTGACCTCAAATTGACGGTGACCTTCGCCGATGCCGTCATTGACCTGATCGAAGAGGGGATCGATCTCAGTATCCGCTTTGGAACATTGAAGGATTCTAGCGGCCTTGTAGCTCGTCGACTGACCGTGCAGAAGCAGATTATATGTGCCTCGCCCAAATATCTGGCTAAGCACGGCTGCCCTGAATCTCTGGAGGAGCTGCAGAACCACAGTTGCATCGTCAACTACCGACGTGGGCAGCGGACGAGTTGGAGCGTTCTGGATGGGGACGGAGAACTCACACGCATCACTCCACCCGGAACTCATGAAGTTGGAGATGGTGATGCCATCGTTTCCATGACGGTGGCTGGGCAAGGCATTTGCCAGATGCCAAGCTCCTTAGTTCGAGATCATCTTGAGGCGGGGCGGCTCGTTCAGGTTCTTGAAAAATACAATCCAGGTGACGTGGAGATCCATGCGGTATGGCCCCAAACACGTCACCTGCTACCGAAGGTTCGGCGTGTCGTGGATGAACTCGTACTGCGGGCAGAGCGTGGGGCGCTGGATTAAATAGATGTTGTGCGGTCACGAGTGCGCGCCAGCAGGAAAGCCCTGCTGGCGTTTACCGATCGTTTAGATCGAAGCGCCTTCTTCGCCGGTGCGGAAGTCGAAGCTGGTGGTCAGCCCGCCATCGGCAGTAATTTCCGACCCAAGCAGTGCTCCAGCCCCACTCGACAGAAGGAAGAGACCCGCCATGGCAACATCGCGCGCGGAAGTGATGCGACCCACCGGCTGACGTTTCGCGCGAGTCTTGTGGAACAGGTCAGGATCCGCTGCCGACTCCAGGTGACGTTGGAACAGCCCCGCCATCATGGCGCCAGGGCTAAGCACGTTTACCCGGATGCCTTCTCTTGCGTGATCTAGCGCTGCGGTTCGAGCGAGTTGGCGGACTGCGGCCTTTGACGCGTTGTAGAAAGCCAGTTGTTGTTCGGCGAAGCTGGCGTTTACGCTCGCGACTGCGACGATCGAGCCGCCCCCCGTTTCGACCATCAACGGGATCAACGCTTTCATTGCCAGGGCAGTCCCGACTACGTTCACATCGAATGTACGCAGGATCTCCGACCTGATGTTTTCAGTTACCAGCCCCACGTCCAGAATCGCCGCTGAGGTGATCAGCCCATAGGACTGGGAGCCGCTGTCTTTGAGGCGATCGACGACTGCCTGCCAAGTGAGTTCATCTGTGACATCCCCCGTAACGTGATGATAGCCATTGGCATCCTTCAGTTGTGATGCGGCATCCGTAAGATCTACGCCAACGGTGTAGACGCCATTCTCGACCAGCAGTTGGCAGATTTCCGAGCCCAGACCTGAGGCCGCGCCCGACACGGCGACAGCGTGTGGCAGTTCAAACGAGATTTGTACAGGCATTTCCTTCTCCTTTAGATCTTGTGGGAATCAGCGGCCTATTGCGGTATTGCAGTCGTTGACGTTGGCTTTGGTGATGATTTGCTGGGGCAGGTAACGAACGTTTTCGGGCTTCTTGCCATCCAGGAGCTCTGCAACAGCTCGCGCCGCATACTCTCCGTCTTGAACGGGCGATTGGAGAACTGTGGCGTACTGGGTACCGGACTCGATGGCTGTCACGCCTTCGATGCTGCAGTTGCTGCCTACGAGCACGAGCTTCGAAGGGTCAATGCCTGCACGTTGGGCTGCGACGATGACACCCGCCATCATGTTGTCCGCCTGTGCATAGACCCCTTTGACGTTGCTGCCAAATTGAGTGAACAGGGCAGAGGCCGCTTCCGAGGCCTTGGTCTGATCCCAGTTGCCTGGCTGAGCGCCTTTGATCTGGATTCCTGGAACGGAGGACGCCAGACCTTCGCGGAAGCCGGTCTCGCGGCCAATCTGAGGGGGGGTTCCAGGCACACCGAGAACAAGGAATACGTCTCCGCCATTGCCGTAGCCTTTGTCCTTGAAACCCTGTTCCATGGCTTTGGCTGCAGATGCACCGGAAGCTTTGTCGTTCGGCCCAGTGTAGACATCCCAGAACTTGGAGTACTTCATATCTGGTAGTGAGTTGGTCACCACGAGAGGGATGCCTGCGGATTTGATCTTGCGTAGCGATGGGACGATAGCGCTGGCATCAGCAGGCCACAGTACGATCGCGTCTGGGCGTTCCGCAATGGCCTGATCAACCTGGCTTGCTTGCTCTGCAGGGTCGAAGTTGGTGATTTTGACCTTGAGGGAGATTCCTTCTTCCTCGGCCTTTTTGCGGAACGACTGCAGGTGGCGAGAGCAGTACTCGCATTCCTCGCTGACCGTCAGCAAGATGACCTTTGCATCTTTAGCCGCTGCTTTTGCAGGCAAACTCGTGGCAATGCTCGCGGTGGCCGCTACCATCAGCCAGGCCGAGAACATAGCGAGCTTGTTCAACCTAGTGAGGTGTTTTTGGGCGAAAATGGTCGCAGGGTTCATGATTGAGAGCCTCTCTAATTGTGATTGTTGTATGGGCTACTGAGAGCAGGTCAGCCTTGGCGGACCAGGCTTTTTGAGCGGAATATCTGGAGCATTGCGCCTGTCTTGCCGTCGAGCACGACAACGATCAGTAACAGGACTCCATTGGTAAGTAGGATCGCAGCTGATCCAGCGCCGAGCAGACTCATCCCATTGTTTAGAATTGTCAGGATGAGCACGCCGAACAGCACGCCGCTGGGTTTACCTATGCCTCCGGCGAGCGCAATACCGCCGATGATGGCTGCTGATACAGCCTGCAGGAGAAGGTTGCTCCCCATGGTTGCAGATGCGGTTGCGAGGCTGATCGACAGCAGAACGCCAGCAAGGCCTGCGCACAGGGACGAGAGCACGAAAGCGAACAAGTGAATTCGTCCAATGGGTACTCCGCAAGCCTGAGCGGCATGAGCTCGGCTACCTGTTGCCACCATGTCACGACCGAGCCGGGTAAACTTGAGAACGCCGGCCATCAGCCCGAAAGCCAAAATGGTCAGTAGGCTCCGTGCCGAGAAAATTCCGAATATCGAATCGTCCCACAACGCGCCGGCATCGAAGTTGTCGGTGTTGACGATCTTCCCACCTGCCAGCCAGTAGGCGAATCCGCTGAGCGCGATCATCGTGCCAACAGTGACGACGAGCGAGGAGAGACGCAGCCATACGAAAATGAGTGCGTTGACCATGCCTACCAAGAGCGCAAAGGCCATTGCCGCTAACGCTCCCGTCACCAAGTCGTCTCCGCCGACCTTGAGCGTGATAAGTCCGGCAACAGCGACCATGGAGCCCACGCTGAGGTCAAACTCCCCCACCAGCATGGTCATTGACAAACCGAGGGTGATGAGGCCGAGTAGGGCAAATGACTGGAGAATCGCGTAGGTGTTCTGCGTGCTGGCGAAGTTGTCCAGGGTTACAGTGAAGGCTGCGAACAGAGCAACTGTGAGTACCAGCGGCAGATTTGTGGCCAGAGAGATGATCGGGGATTTCATCAGTGCACCCTCCCACGGGCAATCAGGGCAGCAAGTATCACGGCCAGGACGACAACAGCACCTTTCACCATGAGTTGAATTTCAAAGGACAATCCGTGGACGAGCAGTAAATTCCCAATGAGTGCGAGGAAAATTGCTCCGTACACGGCGTCGATGATTTTTCCTTGTCCACCTCGGATGGATATCCCGGCTACCAGCACCGCCGCGATGGCGTCGAAGTCGAGCCCCGCTGCCAGCTTCAGGTTTCCCTGGCCGGCCTGGGAGGCGAAGAGGCCACCGGCCAGTGCTGCCGAGAAGCCCGCGATCACGAATGCAATCACCAATGTCCGAGGAACGCGAATGCCGGAGTAGGCGGCGGTTACCGGATTCAAGCCAATCAGCCGTAGTTCACGACCGAAGCGCGTCCTTTCAACCCAATAGTTCGCGGCGAGTGAGAAGGCCAGGAAAATAACGAGCTGGTTCGGTACGAGCGATGCGAATTTCCCAATGCCGAGCCAGGACGCATCTCCTTTGCCAACGACCGTCATTCCACCCGACACGTAGGAGCCGACGCCCATCACGATCGAGGCCACAGCAATGGTCGCGATGATTGGATTAACCCGTGCAGTACCTACGACCACCCCTTGGATTGAACCGATCGCGATGCCGAGGACGCTTACTGAGAGTAGGGCCACTGGGAGGCCGAAGTGTAGGGTGCTTGCGAACACGATTGTGGACAGCGCGGCGGTCGCGGCCATCGAGAGCATGAAGAGATTGCCACTCAGCGTGATGAAGGCCATGCCGACAGCTGCGATACCAATCGCAGAAACCGAATACATGATGGCGTTGAGGTTGGCCGGGGTGAGGAAGTTGTCGACTGACAAGTGGCCCCAGATGATCAGAAGTATCGACACCACCTTGATGCCATTAACCTGGATCCTGTCCGCCTGAACAGAGTCCCGTACAAAATCCCCAACGGCGGAGGTCATTGTCTTTGTTCTAGATGGCGTGCTCGATGCGAGATGTGAGGTTTCACGTGCTTGTCTCATGCGATTTTCTCCTCGCCGCGCCCGTGAAGGATGTCCATCAGGATGGAGGTCATGGAGCAATGCTCGATGACTCGGTCATTGACCGTTTCTCCTCTGAAGACGGTGATAACCCGGTCTGCTAGTTCGAGCACTTCCTCAAAGTCGGTGGAGAAGAAAATAACGGTGAGCCCAGTCGCTGCCATCGATCGCAGCTGAGCGTAAATCTCTGCCCTCGCGCCAACATCTACACCGCGCGTAGGCTCATTGAGGATAAGAATCTTGGGTGAGATTGCGGCGGCCTTGGCCATGGCAACTTTCTGCTGATTACCCCCGCTCAAGCTCGACACCTTGCTACCTATGCGCGTGGTGTCGATCGTGAAGCGCTTCATCAGATCTAGAGCAGCATCGCGTTCTTGCGAACGTTCGAGCCGTCCAAAGCGCGAAAACTGGAAGAGAATCGATGCAGTCGAGTTTTGTCCGATATTGGCCTCAAGAAATACACCTTTGCCGGCTCGATCCTCGGGTACATAAGCGATGCCCTGTGAGATCGCTTTTCGCGGGGACTGAATATCGACCTGCTGGCCATCGATCGACAGGTTGCCGGTATGAGATCGAACGCCCGCAATCGCTTCTATCAGACGGTCAGCACCAGAACCAAGCTGACCAACTACGCCGAGAATTTCGCCCGCTGGTACTTCCAGGTCAAGCGATTGGCAGGCGTTTGGCACCCCGAATCGATCAAGCTTCAGTCTTATGAGATGCGCGTGTGGATTGATCGCGTCGAGCGTCGAGCGTCGCTCCACTTCATGTCCCACCATCGCCAATACCAGCGACTCTGTGGTCATCTCTGATGTGGGAGCAGTTAAGACTCGTTCACCGCTGCGGAAGATAGTAATTCGATCCGTAAGATCGAAGACCTCATTGAGACGATGGCTGATGAATACCACCGTCGTACCCTGATCACGAAGCCAACGCACAGCGGTGAAAACACGCGCAATCTCACTTTCGGCCAACGTTGCGGTGGGCTCATCCAGAATCAGGACTTTAGCGCCGTGGAGCACGCAGCGGGAGATCTCTACCAATTGCCGCTCCGCGAGCGAGAGCTCGGAAGCCGATTGATCCAGGGTAACGTGGGACAAACCAATTGAGTCGAGCTGGCGTCGCACGTCATTTTTGAACCGTCCCCTCAGATAAAGCCGGCCAACCTGGGCATTGCCCATAAGCACGTTGTCCAATACAGACAGCGCTGGGATGATGGACAGCTCTTGATGGACGATGGAAATACAGGAAGGGTCGGTGCGTCGGCCAGGCCGTAGTACCGCTCCGTCGAACAGGATTTGACCTTCGGTTGGCTGCACCAAGCCACCAAGAATTTTCACGAGCGTGCTTTTACCGGCGCCGTTTTCGCCGCAGAGGCCATGGATTTCCCCGGCATTCAACTCAAAGTCTATAGACTTCAACGCTGTAATACCGCCATAGGTCTTATGTAGCCCAGTTACCTGGACAATTTTTTGAGACTGCATGGTTGAGTCCTGTCATTGTTATGATTGTGAACAGATATCTACTAGCAGTGAAACTAAGTACTTCGAGGCTGCGCGCCGGATTTAACTTCTCTTAAGTGCTTGCTGACGTCCTAAATTTTCCGATTTTCGAGTATTGAATTCATAAAAACACACATACCTCCGGCAGAAAATGCATGAAATGGAATTCACTTTTCAAATGATGAAAAAATGCCTTTCACTGGAAATGCGAGGACACCTAATTGAGGTGCCTTTCAATGCTGAGTGGAATAATTTGCTGCCCAGACTAGATCTGGGCAGCAAAAAATAATTTCAGATCAGGGAGACTTCTTGCCCGAGAAGTTCTGACGATTTGAAAAGCGCCTCGAGGATCAGGTTGATATTGTGTGCCTGAGTTGCGGGAACTTGAGATGGCAAGCCTTCAGTAAGCGATTTAACGAAGGCGGCAGCTTCTCGATCAAAATAAACCGGGTTGCCAATTTCAGCGATCTCCGGTGAATACACGGTTTTTCGCACAGCCCATACTTCGGGGAAACTCGTTTCGTTCCAATGCGTCCAGCCTTGCGAGTGACCAATCTTTCCATCGTGATACAGCTTGTAAGAGGCGGGCATTGGGGTGGAGTGCATCACACCGTGCGTACCGTAGGCTGTCACGTCCCAGCTTTCCGTCCAGGGCATGGGATCCCATGACATGAAGTCGATAGTGACGACTTTGTCATCGTAATTCAGTATCGCGACGGCGGCGTCTTCGCGCGCAGAGTTACTCATTTGACCTGCAAACTTGGTGATCCTGGCGTTCACGAATTTAGGCATACCAAAGTGCAGCAGGATCCGGTCAATGGTGTGGCAGCCAATTACGTAGAAGGCGCCACCCAGGTCGCCTGGCTGTTTCATGTGGTTGGTGTCGGCCTCGTCGTGCGAGCAACCTGCATGAGCCCGCACCTGAAGTACCTTGCCGATCTCTCCGCTTTGGAGCACTTGCTGCATTTTTTCCACTGCCGGCGAAAACCTCCAGCAGTAGCCGACTTGGAACAGATTGCCAGTGCGCTCAACCGCTTCCACGATGCGCAAGGTATCGGTCGAGTGGCGACCTGCAGGTTTCTCACACAGCACCGCCTTACCTGCTTCCAATGCCTCGATGGCCCAGTCAGCCATCAAATAACTTTTGGGATGCACCAGGACGATGTGTACGTTGGGATCGCTTAAAATGTCTTCCTTGCTGCGCGCCTGAAGGCCCAGTGCGTCGGCAAATGGTTCGAGCAGCGGACTGTCGTCGTAGGCCCCGAGAAACTCTACACCCGGGATACGCTGGAAGGCTTTTACCCGCCCTGACGTGTGAGGGTGGGTGATCCCCAGGCATGCCACGCCGAGCTTGGTTTGATTGTCGATCTTGGTAGTCATTTTCTATTCCCTTGTTTTTGTAGTCAGTACCGATGCCACGTGCCACAGACGCTCCCAGGATTCTTGCTCCAAGGGCAGACATGCCAAAGTAGGCGCGCGGTCATATCAACGAGCGGATGCTGCCACCGTCGACACCCCAAACACTGGAGGTCACAAAGGACGCCAGATCAGACGCCATGAAAACTATTACGTTGGCCACCTCTTCGGGAGTGCCAAGGCGATTAAGAGGAAGCTGGCGTAGCGACATTTCATGCTCCACGGCGGCTTGAGGGTCCATGCCGTGGACCTTCGCCATGGTTTCAGCAAAACCGCCGGACTTCGTCCAGAACGGCGTCCAGATAGGGCCTGGCGCTACAGCGTTCACTCGAATGTGCGGGCCTTCACTGCGGGCCAAGCCTTTGGTTACGGCCAGCACAGCAGCTTTAGAGGCGGAGTAGTCAAGCGGGCAGGGTTCTGGCTGTCGGGCAAGGTCGGAGGCATTGTTGATGATGACGCCGCTTTGTTGAGCGCGCATCACAGGGAGGATTTTGCGACAAGCTCGCACGTAGCTCATGAAATTGAGCTGCATGGTTGCTTCCCAGTCTTCATCGGTCAGGTCGTCGAACATCCGCACGGCACCAGAGCCTACGTTGTTGACGAGCACATCAACTTTGCCGTCGTAGATGGCCAAAACGCTATCGATGCCATCGTTCACACCACTCAAGGTGCTGAGGTCAGCTTTACTGACAGCAGCTTTGGCGCCCAGGGCCTCAACTTCGTGCTTCAGTTCTGCGAGGGCTCCTTCATCCCAGTCCAGCAACGCGAGCTGACTGCCTTCGGCCGCAAATGCCAGCGCCGTGGCACGACCGATACCTTTCGCTGCGCCGGTGATGAGTACGATTTTGCCGGCAAGGTTAGTTTTCATAGCTGAATACCTTCTTTTTTGAGCTGATGAAGCACAAGGTGCTCGTTTCTTATTGAATAGAAGTTCAGTGTTGTAGCAGGTGCTATTACATGAAGTAATCAACCTGGTGCCTGGCGGTGCGCACGTTTCCGAGTTCTTCGCGAACTCGCAAGTGAGCAGGGTGCGTGGCATAACTTTGCAGCGCCTCCATGGAATCGAATTCCGAATACAGCACCACATCGCAGGCATAATCGATCTTGCTGAAGTCAACGCCGATCTCTAACTTGAGAAGGCCAGGAATTACGCTGCGAAGACCTTCGAAAGCACTTTTGAGCTTTTCAATATTGGCTGAGCGCTCATGCTCAGTTTCGCCAAGCAAGTTCCACATGACGATATGTTTGACCGGTCGCATAGTCCTCTCCGAGGTAGATGTGCGAGTACTGGCTATGGCCTGCACACTGCAAGCCTGGTAGACAAGAAATGTATGTGGGCTATGTGTTGTGGAGGATGAAGTCAAAATCCAGGGTGTAATACAGCGAGTCAATCGAGTTACCGTACGGATCGATTCCACTCTCGTGGCGAACCCAGTCTGCAATCAGTGACGAACGGACACCGAATACCGCATCCGAATCCAGATAGTCGCCACCCTCCCGGAACACGTGGGTGACTAGACGCTGATATCCAGGAGCAGTGATCATGAAATGCAGGTGGGCAGGACGCCATGGATGCCGATTTAACGCCTCCAGCATCTTGCCAACCGGGCCGTCATGGGGGATGGGGTAGCACTCAGGGACGATGGTGCGGAAGTAGTAATGGCCATTGGCGTCGGCCTGTATAACCGCACGTCCGTGATAGTCCCCCATATCAGGCTTCTGAACGTCGTAGAAGCCCGCGTCGTCGGCTTGCCAGACTTCAATGGTCGCATTTGGGATGGGGGTGCCATCTTTGGCTGTAACAGTACCCTTCACAAACCACGGAACACCTGGAAGCCCACCACTGATGTCTTCGCCCAAGTCGTAACGAGGGGCGTTGGCGACATGGAAGGGGCCGAAAACCGTGGCTTCAGTGCAGCCTTCTGGCTTCTTGTGATTCTGGGCGATGACCAACGTCGACAGCCCCAGCGTATCGGACAGGAGGATGAATTCCTGTCGTTTGTCGGTCGTGATATGACCGATCGCGGTCAGAAACTCGATACCCTTTTCCCATTCTTCCTCGGTCAAATTGGTCTCCCGCGCAAATGCGTGGAGGTGCTGAACGAGTGAAGTAACGATCTCATGCAGGCGCTGATTCTCCGTCCCGGCATTTCGGGTGAGGACAGCTTGTGTGATCGTCTGCTCATCTAGGTTTCGCATGGAGATGCATCCTTTTTTATTTGAGTCAGGAGAGATCTGAGGTGATCGACTCCCGAGGGAACATTGACTGTTGGCCAGCAGATGCCTGTTCCCGAAACTATGGCGATACGCTAAAGTCACAGGCGGTGGAATAAAATACTAAAAATGAAAATCTTTATTTCACTATGGAAATAATCTTCCTTTTTTTGTGTGGATGCCTAAGGATGGATCGATTTACAGAGCTTGAGCTTTTCGTATACACGGCTGAGCTAGGAACGCTGAGTCGCGCGGCTGAAAAACTGGAAATTTCAAATGCCGCGGCCAGTCGTCATCTCGCAGCGCTCGAAACGCGGCTCGGAGTTCGGCTGGTGGAGCGGAGTACGCGCCGCTTATCCCTTACCAACTCAGGACATGATTTTTATGCCAAATGCAAAAGCCTGCTCGCTGAGCTGGCGGAGGCAGAGGCTACTGTCAGTGCGGCTCTGATTGAACCCACGGGCACTCTGACGATTAGCGCAACCATTTCTTTTTGCATGTTGCATATCGCGCCCATCGTGCCCGAGTTTCAGCGCCGCTACCCCGGAATCAAGGTCAAGATCATCGGCGCCAATCGGTACTACGACATCATCGATAGTGAGATTGATCTAGCTGTTCGAACGCGTGAATACGAAGCAGATTCGAACATTACTGTCCGTCGGTTGGCCGAGACCAGACGTGTACTCGCGGCTTCGCCCAAATACCTCCAGCGCAAAGGTATCCCTAGGACTGTGCAGGATTTGGCCGAGCATGATGTGCTGATTTATAGCCTCGCGAACCATCCCAACACGATGGAGTTCACTCGAGATGGGCAGCATGAAAGTATCAAAGTGCAGCCGGCCCTGGAGACCAACGATGGTCAGATCGTCAGGGCAGCAGCACTGGCGGGGGCAGGGATACTGGTACAGCCCAAGTACATCATCTATGACGACCTGGTAGCCGGCAGACTCATACCCGTGATGGATGATTGGGATCTGCCTCGATTGACCATCAATCTTGCGTTTCAGGATCGACGTCACATGCCGGCGAAGACTCGCCTGTTCATCGACTTCTTGCTCGATCACTTCAAGCGTAACGATTACGAACGCTACTGGACGCGATGAAAAAAGCCCACTCGACTTCCTGCACGGTCATCGAGTGGGTGAGGCAATAGGCGGCAGTTAAGCAGGACGTTTTCCTTCATACGCATCTTGGAGCAATTGGCGAATCCCATCGCGCTCGATCGGACGCGGGTTCCAATAAGGGTTGCTGAGAGCAATGTCTGTCGCGCGATCAAGATCCGCCTCGGTCAGCCCCAGATCTCGCAGCTTCATGGGTGCGCCGAGTTTTTCCGCGAGATCGAATAAGGCGCCACCGGCTGAATCGTGTTTCCCGCCCAAGGCTCGAATGATGCGCGCGGCTGCGTCCGGAGCAGCACTGGCGTTGTAGGCTATCGCGTGGGGCAGCACGATAGTGTGTGTCTGGGCGTGGGGGAGGTTGAAGCTGCCACCCAGCGTGTGACACAGCTTGTGATGCAGGGCCATGCCTACATGACCAAGCACGGTGCTGCACAACCAGGCGCCATACAGACAATCGCTGCGAGCATCCAGATCGTCAGGAGTCTGGTTGATGCGCTCCAGTCCCTCGGCCATCGCACGAATGCCTTCTTCTGCAATCAGCGACATCACAGGGTTCCCATCTTGGGAATAGAGACCTTCTGCAGCGTGAGCGATAGCGTTCATGCCGCTCATGATCGACATGCCCAGGGGGAGGGTGGCCGAAAGCTCTGGGTCATAGATCACGGTTTTCGGCAACACTCGTGGGTCTTTGCCAGTTTTCTTGATGCCGTTTTCGGTCAGGCCATACACGGGCGTCATTTCCGAGCCAGCGTATGTTGTGGGGATCGCCAGGATTGGCAGGCCTGATTCCAGCGCGATTGCTTTTCCCAGACCGGTAGTGGAACCGCCACCAATGGCAATGGCGCAATCCGCCCCCAGTTCTTTCGCAACTTCTCGCGCTTCACGAGCGGTTTCGATTGGGACATGCATGACTGCTTTATCGAAGATACCGGCAGCACGCTTACCCAGGATGTCGGCGATTCGCTCAGCCTGATCGCGTTGCTCGGGTGTGCACAGCACAAGGGCGCGTCGGGATTCGAGGCGGTCAATCTCTGCCTCCAGCTGTTGAAGGGATCCTTTGCCAAAGATCACGCGAGCTGGCAGGCCGGTGTAAGTAAAGTTTTTCATTTTGTCAGGTGTTCCTATCGTTGAGAGTTGGCGCGGCAATCTCTCGGGCAGTAGAGATCCGCTCTGGCGGTGCGCGTTTACGTTGGAATCGGCGTCGGCTGATAAGCGAGAAGCTTCCACTCGCCGTCGCGCTGTTCCCAAACGGCCAGGGCTTTATTACGCAGCGTCTTCTGGACGCCGCCTGCCGTGATCTCACCGTTCATCTCGCCGAAGACGAGCGCAATGTCCCCAACGACCTTGATGGACTCGATCGGATGTTCGATATGGTGATAGACATAAAATCCACCCAGGCACTTGTCGAGGTAGCTCTCAAGCGTATCGACGACTCCAGTGGAGTGGGCATAGCTCAGATCAGGATGCGCGTAAGCTTTGAAGGCGATGTAATCTCCAGCGATGATCGCTTCGTAGCGTTTGCTTTCAAGCTCACGAATCAATTCTTCCACTGCGTTATGGTTTTTCATGCTAGGCCTCTTGGGGTCTCTCGTGGGCATGTAAGCGAGTGTCGAGGCATGCCCTTTTCTTTTAGCCACCTGAAGCTGCTATTCCCAGCTTCCGATCAGGTCCAGCCTATAATTACGAATGGGCTTATAAAACCTCGCTTTTGGAAATCTTTATTTCATAGGTGGAATAATATCCTTCGAGCCATCTCATTCTGATTCCTGATGGAATAGACGTGTCCGAGGTCGGCCCAACTCTCCCCCCCAAAAAAGATGAGCAACGGTTCCATCAGTCCCCTTCTATGGCTTGGATTCTTCCACTGGGTGAAAAAGAGATTTCACTTTCTGGTATTTTTCTTCCTAAAACGCATGCCTAAGATCGTTCCCATAACGACAGCTCCTCAAGCTGCACTAAAACAAGAACGGAGACATAGCTATGTACTTGCTCCTTGCCTTCCTCCACATCTTCATCGACACCGCGAAGGCGTTGCTGATGCTTGTCTTCAATATGCATCACGCCGCGTGGACGGCTTGCGCTAAGTCGGTCGAAGCAGCGCAATCCCTATTCAATATCAGTCTTTTCCCTTGGCATAAGTCGGGATATCCCTCGGGTTTTTCCCGGGATGCGTCGAGCCCGCTTAGCGGAAGATCGCATCCGCGAGCGCCTCTCCAGTACCCGATTGGCATTGAAGTGCCATAACTGGAAACGCGTTCCCTTATTACAGCTTGTCCTGGATCTAGCAGGGCTCGCACGCCTCAATCTTTGCAACTGCATCTCAGGAGTTACACATGAGCAATCAAAACGTCGAATTGTTGGCCGCCTATTTCACCCTGTCGGGTGACGTCTACCCGTTCGGCCCAACCGAAATCAGCCCATTCGCGTTCCGGGATCGTGTAGAGGCAGCGGCTCAGGCTGGTTACAAGGGTGTGGGCCTGATTCACGTTGACCTGATGTCGACAGTTGATCGCATCGGTTTCCGCGAGATGCGTCACATCCTCGAAGCAAATGGAATCAAGCACATCGAGTTTGAGTTCCTGACCGACTGGTACCTGGATGGTGAGGCTCGCCGCGCCTCCAATAAGATGCGTGCAGAGCTTTTCAACGCAGCCCAGGAGTTGGGTGCTCGTGCGGTCAAGACCGCCCCAGGCCTACACCAGGAAGAAGCGAATATCCCTTTGATGGTTGAGCACTTTGGAAACCTGAGCGCTGAAGCCGCAACCTACGGTACCGACATCGTCTTGGAAATCATGCCGTTTAGTAACGTGCGTACGATCGATACTGCGCTGGCTCTGGTTCAGGGCGCGAACCACGACAACGGCAAGCTGCTGCTGGACATTTGGCACTTGGCGCGTGGTGGCGTCGACTTCAGTGAGATTGCTCGTATCCCAGGAAAATTCATTGGCTCTGTCGAGTTGGACGACGCTGATAAATACGCCGTTGAGCCGCTGTGGCAAGACACTATCCATCGCCGTCGTCTGCCGGGCGAAGGCGTGCTCGATGTGCCTGGATTTATTAAGGCTATTCAGGCTACCGGGTACGCCGGTCCATGGGGTGTGGAAGTGCTGTCGGAAGTCGTGCGCAAGCTGCCTCTGCAAGAGATGGCTCAGCGAACCTTCGAAACCACCATGTCTCAATTCAAGTAACGCTAAGAGATCCGCATGTTTTTGCGCGGGGAAAAATCTCCGCGCCCCGCCTAAAAATAATAGGCAGCTAGGCTGTCAAGGGAAGAACTATCATGTTGCGTATTGCCGTATTGGGTGCTGGGCGTATCGGAAAAATCCACGCCGCTAACGTCGCTACAAATCCTCGTACCAAACTGGTTGTGATAGCTGATCCGTGGAAGGAGGGGGTCAATGCGCTGGCTATGCAACTGGGTTGCGAGGCAGCCTACGACTATGCTTCGGCCATTGAGCGTACTGACGTCGATGCTGTTTTTATCGGCACTCCCACTGAGTTTCATATCGAACTGATGCTACAGGCGGTGAGGCTGGGCAAGCCAGTTATCTGCGAAAAGCCAATTGATATGGATTACGAGCGCGCGAAGGCTGCTGTCGATGAGCTTGAACGCCTGAATGGCCGTGTGATGCTGGCATTCAACCGCCGATTCGACCCCGACTACCTGCGCCTGCGTCGGGCGATCGACGATGGTGAAATCGGGGTGGTTCGACAAGTCATTATCACCAGTCGTGATCCAGCGCTGGCCGCAAGGGCCTACCTGGAAACGTCTGGGGGCATATTCCGTGACATGACTATTCACGACTTCGACATGGCTCGGAGCCTGCTTGGCGAAGAGCCAGTCGAGGTTTTTGCGGTGGGTAGTCGACTGGTGGATCCGACGCTCGAATCGATTCCGGATTACGACAGTGTCATGGTGCTCATGCGTACTGCTTCTGGTCGCCAATGCCACATCAACTGTTGCCGTGAGGCTGTATATGGCTTTGATCAGCGCCTGGAGGTTTCCGGTTCCAAGGGCATGCTGTTGAACGAGAACCATCGTACGAACAGTGTCCGTCGTTATGGCGCGGAGGCAACTGACGTGGCGGATCCTCTTCTCAACTTCTTCCTGGAGCGTCACGCCGACTCGTACAAGATCGAGCTCAACAGCTTCCTGGATGCGGTTGAGAATAACAGCCCGATGCCAGCAACACCGCGTGATGGCCTGCGGGCGCTTCGCTTGGCGAACTGCGCGAGTGAGTCGGCTGAGACGGGCAAGGTTGTAAGGGTAGGCGATCATTAATTTATCCAAGTCGTGAGCCCCAGCTCTTGCTAGGGGCTCCGTCTTACGGAGCACCAGAACCGAAAAGGATGTTTGAAGTTGACGTAGCAAAACATAGTTGCAGGGGCTGGCATCCGGCCCTGGCCCAGGACTTGAACATGGCCTGGCGTGCACTGATGACGGTTAACACAAAAATAAAGGTACCGGTCATGAACACAAATACAAAAGCCCTGAGCGGGCTTACTCATAACCACGAAAAGCTCTCCTCGACCCGGCTGGCATTTATTTTCGTGACAAGTCTGTTTTTCATGTGGGGCCTCTCCCATGGACTTCTCGATGTGCTGAACAAGCACTTCCAGGACACCCTTCATATCTCTCGCGGGCAGTCAGGACTGGTTCAAACGGCCTACTTCGGGGCGTACTTCATCATTGCCCTGCCAGTCGGTCTGTTCATGGAACGCTTTGGTTACAAGGCTGGGATTCTGGCAGGGCTCGCATTATTCGCCATCGGAGCGCTGCTGTTCATTCCGGCTTCGATGGTCGGAACATTTATGCCATTTCTGGTTGCGCTGTTTGTCCTGGCCTGCGGTTTAGGCTGCCTGGAAACCGCCGCAAATCTGTATGCGGCGGCCCTTGGCGACCCTGCAAAATCAGAGCAACGCCTGACATTTGCTCAGTCCTTCAATGGCTTGGGAGCGTTCATAGGGCCGGTCATTGGTGGCGCGGTCTTCTTCGCCCCGCCCATCGAATTCAACGGCAACCGCGTTGATCTGGTTTCGGTGACGTATGCGGCGTTGGCCATCATTGTGATGTTGATGTTCGTCGCCTTTGCTCGAATTCAACTTCCTGAAATTCGCAACGAAAAATCCTCTGACGTGCTGTTGCCAAGTGCGGGGGAAGTAAGCCTCTGGAAGAAAAGTAACTTCACCGGCGCGCTCGTCGCTCAGTTCTGTAACGTCGGTGCTTACGTCGGTATTGGTGCGTTCTTCATCAACTACGCGATTGATCACTGGCAAGGGATTTCTGCTCAGAAAGCCTCCTACCTCCTTTCGCTCGGGATGCTTGCCTACATGGTCGGTCGATTCGCCGGTACATGGGTAATGCGCTACGTTCCTGCACGTTCGTTGTTGATTCTCAACAGCCTGGTGAGCATGGTGCTGTGCATCGTTGCCATCGCCGGATTTGAGCGGATCTCAATCTTCGCGGTTGCCGCCATCTATCTGTTCATGTCGGTGATGTACCCAACGATTTTCGCGATGGGCATTCGTGGACTCGGCACGCAAACCAAGAAAGCCGGCTCATGCCTGGTGATGACGCTCGTGGGTGGTGCGTTCGTTCCATTGCTGATGGGAGCACTCGCCGATCACTTCGGCATTGCTGCGGCGTTTTATGTACCGCTGGCATGTTTCGCTGCCATCGCCTGGTATGGGCTGAGCCAGCCACCCGTGACGGCGAGTATTAAAGCTCACTAACTCAAATTTCGCGCAATGACGTGTGGTAGGCCCCGCATGGCAAGGCCTGCTGCAATGGATTCGGCTTGCCCGAAAATCTTGATAGCTGGTGATCGGCAAGTTTCAGATCAGGAAAATCAATATGAAGCGACTACATAACAAAGTGGCATTGGTGACTGGCGGTGGGATGGGGATCGGACGTGCGATCGCCGAGCTTTTCGCCGAAGAAGGAGCCACCGTCATTGTTGGCGATGTGCACCAACCTGAGCCTTACAAGAACGATAGCGTCGTTGCCAAACACCTGGATGTTTCAAAGCTGGAGGACTGGGAACTTCTCGTTGCGGAGGTAGTGCGTGAGCACGGCAAGGTTGATGTACTCGTGAATAATGCGGGGCTGGTAGGTTCCTACCTTCCCATCGATGAGATCACCCTTGATGACTGGAACCGGGTCATTGATATCAATCAGAACGGTGTGTTCTACGGGATGAGAACCGTCGTCCCCGTCATGAAGCGTCAACATGCGGGCTCCATCGTTAACGTGTCTTCGATCTGGGGCATCGTCGGTGCCAGTGGTGTGTCGGCGTACCAGGCTAGCAAAGCTGCGGTGCGCATGATGAGCAAAAACGCAGCTCTGTCCTACGTGGCCAATGGTATTCGCGTCAACTCGCTGCATCCGGGGCTGGTCGAAACACCAATGATTGATCGACAAGCCGCTGATATCACGGCAGCCGTAGTCGCAGCGACACCTATGAAACGTGCTGCGGATCCTAAAGAAATTGCCTACGCGGCTTTATTTCTTGCCAGTGATGAAGCGAGTTTCATCACTGGGGCAGAACTCGTAGTCGACGGAGGTTACACAACCCCCTGAGTGCTCTGTTCGCGCATCGAGCTTGCATCGCAGCACTGGCAACCCGTGTTGTAGTTTTGATACCCCTCTGAGGAGAACAAAAATAATGAAAGCGCAGAAAGGTGGTTTGTTGTGCAGCGCTGTTTTGGCAGCAGGTTTGACGTTCCAGCTATCACCAGCATTCGCAGCCGGTGAGAAGATTCTCATCAATTTCCAAACGTTATCCATTCCCTACTTTATCTACATGCATGAACAGGCCTCGCAGGAAGCCAAGGTTCTCAATGTAGAACTGCTTGTGCAGGATGCTCAGTCCTCTTCGACCAAGCAGTCCTCTGATGTCGAAAACGCCTTGACTCAAGGTGTTGATGCAATGGTCGTCGCACCCAATGATGTGACCGCCTTGGCACCTGCCTTGAACGAAGTGCTATCTGAAAAAGTACCCTTGGTGACAGTCGACCGCCGTGTCGAAGGAACCGATACCCCAGTGCCCTACGTCACTGCGGACAGTGTCGCAGGTGGCCGACTTATGGCCGAGTTGGTCACATCCAACATGAAAAACGGTGCTCGTGTAGCGTTCATCGGCGGTACCCCAGGCTCGTCGACAGCCATTGACCGCGCTAAAGGCGTCCACGAAGGACTCAAAGCTGGCGGGGGAAAATTCCAACTCGTGGCTGAGCAGTCAGGGGAGTGGGAGCGTGCCAAGGCCATGTCGGTGGCAGAAAACATCCTGACTTCTCTGAGTGCGAACCCTCCGGATGCAATTATCTGTGCGAGCGGCGACATGGCTCTGGGCGCTGCGGAAGCCGTGAGGGCCACGGGGCTGAAAGGCAAGGTCAAAGTTATCGGATTTGACGCCTACCCAGAGGTGCTGCGAGCCATCCGAGACGGAGATATCGCCGGTATCGTGGAGCAAAGCCCGAGCAAACAAATCAGAACGGCCCTTCGGATGGCGGTGAAGAAAGTACGCGGCGAAGGTGAGCTCGAAACGGTCATCGTTCAGCCATTCATGATCACCCCGGAAAACCTGAGTCAGGCAGAGCAATACAGCGCCATTCAATAGCCGGGCTTTTCTACGCCCAGTCAATCCGAATGCTTGATGTACCTATGCAATTTGAGGAATTCGAGAATGAAAACGAACAATAAACGTCGAATGCTAGCTACCGCAGTGGCCGCTGTCTTGCTGACGTCGAACGTATCCACGTTTGCCGCTGGCGAAAAGATTGCGGTCAGCTTCCAGACTCTTTCAATTCCCTTCTTCATCTTCATGCACGAGCAGGTTGTTCAAGAGGCTAAAACATTGGATGTCAAGCTGCTTGTCCAGGATGCCCAGGCTTCATCTTCCAAGCAGAGTTCTGATATCGAAAACTCGCTGACGCAAGGCGTCGCCGCAGTTGTATTGACGCCAAACGATGTCACGGCACTCGCACCGGCGATCAACGAGGTATTGGACGAGAAAGTGCCGGTAATCGCAGTTGACCGCCGCGTGGAGGGAACCTCTTCACCGGTGCCTTTTGTCACAGCAGACAACGTGGCAGGTGGTCGGCTGATGGGCGACTGGGTAGTCAAGAACCTGCCCACGGGAGCCAATGTGGTGCTGATTACCGGTCAGATCGGTTCCACCACAGCGATGGATCGTGCAAAGGGCGTGCATCAGTCACTGACCGCGGCCGGCAGCAAGTTCAAGCTCGTCGCTGAGCAGTCTGGGGAGGCTGATCGCGCTAAAGCGATGTCGGTCGTAGAGAACATTCTCACCGCTTCGGCGGGTAATCCACCTGATGTGATCATTTGCTCCACCGGCGATATGACGCTCGGAGCAGTCGAAGCCGTGCGAGGCATGGGGCTCAGCGACAAGATCAAGATTATTGGCTATGACGCCTATCCTGAAGTGCTCAAAAGCATCAAGGCCGGTGAGATTACGGGCATCGTCGAGCAGAGCCCAAGCAAGCAGATCCGCACTGCTCTGCGTCTGGCTGTGGAGAACATCAGAAACGGCACCAAGATCGAGTCGGTGACCATTACACCATTCATGGTCACTCGGGAAAACCTGGATCAGGCCGAGCAGTTCAGCGCTATCAAGTAATCCATAGGTTCGCCTTTTGAAGTGATGGGGGACGGGGTAATGCTCCCTCCCGTGTTTAGCGAATCCAGGGCTGGGAGGCATCGAAATGAACGATAGGCTGCTGCAAGTTCGCAATATCAAGAAAACCTTTCCGGGTGTCGTCGCGCTCAACGGCGTACAGCTCGAAGTCGGAAGAGGTGAAGCCCATGCTTTGCTCGGTGAAAACGGGGCAGGCAAGTCGACCATCCTAAAGATCCTGGCCGGAGCTCAGCCTGCGGACGCTGGTCAAGGCTCACTTGAATTCAATGGTCACGTGCTTGGGGAGCATGACACCCCCATACGTCGCCAGGAGGTAGGCATCATTACGATCTACCAGGAATTCAATCTTATCGCCGACATGTCAGTCGCCGAAAATATGTACCTCGGCCGTGAACCACTACGACATGGTTTCGTTGACTGGAAGCAGATGTTCAGTGACGCGCAGCATGTTCTGGACGATCTTGGTCTGCACATTACGCCAAGGACAATGGTTCGCAAGCTGAGCGTGGCAGAGCAGCAAATGGTCGAGATCGCCAAGGCGCTCACCATGAATGCAAAGCTCATCATCATGGATGAACCTACTGCTGCGCTCAGTGGCCGTGAAGTCGACAAGCTGCACGAAATCATTACAGATTTGAAGGCTAAAGGGATCAGCATCATCTATGTGTCGCACAAGCTCAACGAAGTGAAGGCTTGTTGTGATCGCTATACCATTTTTCGCGACGGAGCCTACATCACCTCTGGCGACGTTTGCGACGTTAGTGTTGATGACATTGTTCGACTGATGGTTGGCCGGGACGTGGAGTTTGTCCGCAAACCGCTCACGGGAGCACCAGGTGAGGTGATGCTGAAGGTGCAAAGTGTTTCCAGGACAGCCGCTGGTGGAGGACGGAGTCTTCATGCGACGCCATTGCTCGACATGTCCGTCGATGTACGGGCGGGGGAAATTGTTGGTTTCGCTGGGCTGGTGGGAGCAGGCCGCACAGAGTTGGCTCGCGTGATTTTCGGTGCCGACGGATGCGATGAAGGGATGATCTACGTCAATGGGCGCCAAGTCTCTCCATTCAAATCTCCCAGAGAAGGTATCGCCGCTGGCGTTGCGCTTGTTCCTGAGGACAGGAAGCAACAGGCCTGCTTTTTGAGCCACTCAATACGCTGGAATATGAGTTTGCCGAGTCTGGGCGGATTGCAGCGTTGGGGCATGTTTATTGATGACCGGGCTGAAACCCAGCTCATCCAGGACTACCAGAAGCGACTGCGCATCAAGATGTCTAACGACAGCGTTGCCATTGGAACGCTGTCTGGAGGCAACCAACAGAAAGTGATCCTGGCTCGCTGTATGGCCCTCAAGCCGAAGGTGCTCATCGTCGATGAGCCAACGCGCGGCATCGACGTAGGGGCCAAGGCGGAAGTTCATCAGCTTCTGTTCGACATGGCCCGTGCCGGCGTCGCTGTGATAGTGATTTCTTCCGAGTTACCTGAAGTCATGGCGGTCAGCGATCGGATTGTCACGTTCCGTGAAGGACAAATAACCGGAATTGTCTCCGCTGATGAGGCTACTGAAGAGCTTCTCATGGCGCGTATGGCTCAAGGAGTGAGTTCATCGTTTTCGCAGCAAGGCGTGGCCTGAATGGGCCGCACCCGCATCATCTATCGAGTAAATAAAAATGATCAAGCCAGCATCGAGTGAATCAGTCGTGGAACGCCGGAAAAAGATTGAGATGGTCGGGTTCTTCGAGAAGTATGGCGTGTTGTTGTTTCTCGTCGCACTTATCGTCATTTTCACCCTTTACAACCCGATGTTCCTGTCTGCGCGAAACATCAAAAACATCCTTACCGAAGTGTCGATCTACGGGATCATAGGTGTGGGAATGACCTATGTGATTCTCACCGGGGGGAATCGATCTTGCAGTGGGATCGTTGCTCGCATTCGCAGCCATCAGCGGTGCATTTTTGATGCAGGCATTGGGGGGCGACTTCTTCATGGGGTGGCTCGTTGCGATGCTCGCAGCGTGTGCTGTCGGCACAATGGCGGGCTACCTCCATGGCAAGGTGGTGACGCGGTTCGGCGTACCCGCATTCATCGTGACGCTTGGCGGTTTGACCGTATGGCGCGGTGCGACACTCATTGTGAATGATGGCGCGCCTGTGAGCGGTTTCAATGAAGCCTTCCGCTGGTGGGGAAGAGGGGGACGTACTGGGCGTACCGGTTCCTGTCCTGGTCTTTCTGGTTGTCGCTCTAGTGGGATACGTAGCTCTGCGCTACACCCGATATGGCCGGCAGGTATATGCCGTTGGCGGTAACCCCGAGGCAGCGCGACTCTCAGGCCTGAGTGTTCAATCCGTCGTTCTGAGTGTTTATGTAATCACCGGTTTCCTTGCAGGGCTGGCTGGATTCCTGCTCTCTGCCCGACTTGGATCGGCTGAGGCTGTTGCCGGCACGGGTTACGAACTGCGCATTATCGCTTCAGTGGTGATCGGCGGCACCAGTCTGTTTGGTGGTTTAGGCGGCGTCGGCGGCACGATTGTCGGAGCGTTGCTCATCGGCGTACTCATCAATGGTCTCGTGATCATGAACGTGTCCGCTTACTACCAGCAAGTGGTCATTGGAATCATCATCGTGCTGGCGGTCGGTTTCGATACGTATGCCAAATCCAGAGGCAAATCTTGATTTGGCTGAAACACTGGAGAAAGTGATTTGTAAGCGTCCCACTGGAGCCGTACCTGTAAGTGTCTTTACCGGTCCACCTCGCAAGGTTGGCTCCAGGCTGTAACCACACGATGTAACTTGAGAAAAAACCACGTCGCTGGAAGAGGAATCTTCCGGACAGGGTTCGGCTGTCCCGAGAAAAACCCAATAAAAATAAGAAGTGGAGGCGCAATATGACGTTCAAGAATGTTTTCTGGAGTGTAGGTGTGGCTGTAGCGATGCCCCTATCTGCAAGTGCGCTGGACTTCAGCGGCTATCTTCGTACTGGGACAGGTAACGCCCTTGAGGGCGGCAGTCAGTCCTGCTTTCAGCTTCCGGGAGCGCAATCCAAGTATCGGTTGGGTAATGAGTGCGAACAGTACTTTGAACTTGATCTGCGGCAAGATCTTCTCAAGCTTGATGATGGCTCCGCCATTAGCATTGAGGGCATGGCTCAGTTGTACAACCAGTACGGCCATACACCGAAGTTTACGGGGAATTATGGCTTTGCACGCATGAATCAGATGTATGCGGAGTGGAGCAAAATGCCCGCTCTTAACGGAGGGTCCTTTTGGGCGGGCCGCCGTTACTACAATCGAAACAGCATCGAAATGAGTGACTACTTCTATTGGAACCAGAGTTCGAATGGTTTCGGCTTCGATGAAGTGGGTATCGGTGATCTCAAGTACAGCTACGTTTTTTCGCGCAAAGACAACTTGTTCCAAAAGGACTACATCAACCGCCACGACTTCACTGTCAGTGGCTTCGATACCAACCCCGGTGGAGCCTTGCAACTGGGAGTGAGCTTTCTCGACAAGCCGGATAGCGAGGATGATTCCCATACTGGTTGGTCGGCCATCGCCCAGCACAAGCAGAAAGGCTTTCTCGGTGGGCTCAATACCTTCGCGGTGCAGTACGGACGGGGTCCGGGAACGGCTTTGGGTTACACCGGCGACCCAACCTTGGACAACGCCAACCAGAGCTGGCGCGTGGTGGAGTACTTCGACTGGCAAATGACTCCGCGATTCAGTGGGCAGCTCCAGGTCGTCTATCAAAAGGACAAACGTCCAGACGGTGATGACCAAAACTGGCTTTCTGTGGGGGTACGCCCGGTCTATGCATTCACTGAACAATTCAAGTTGAGCACTGAGATTGGCCGAGACCAAGTGGAGGCGCCTGGAGGAACGCGCAAACTGACGAAATTCACCATTGCGCCAACTTGGTCTCCTGCTGGGCCTGGTTACTGGCATCGTCCAGAGTTTCGTCTGTATTACACCTATGCGTCCTGGAACGAAGCAGCTCAACGCGCAGCGAGTCAAATGGCTGCTGGGTCAGCGCTTTCGGATACAGGTGCCTTTGGTAATGCCTTGCATGGCTCGAACGTTGGTGTGCAGCTTGAGTATTGGTGGAAATAGGCGAATCAACCAACAGGGTTAAGTCAACTGACCTCCGGGAAGCCCTACCACCAGCTATGTCTAGGTAGGGCTTCGACTATCGAGTTGTAAGGGAGACCTGCACATGGTTCGCAACCGCATTGTTTTAGTGTTTTTACTGCTTGGGTTTGCGACACAGGCCATGGCGGAAAAGGTCCCAGCCGATGGCTGACACAAACACCAAAAGCAGATACCGATAGGGCTTCTGAGGTTGGCGTTTTCTCTGAGCGAAAAGTACTACGACTTTGCACTCCTTCCCGATTCACCTACGGTCAAGCGCCAGGAAGAAATGGTTCGGGAAGGAAGCCTGAATATTTTCTGGACAAGCACGTCCAAGGCGCTTGAGGCGCAATATCAATCCATTCGAATTCCGATGTACAACTGGAGTGATACGAAATCCTGCGAAACGCAGGGCTTGCTGTAGCGACCTTCTCCTCGCCGTCCTGTGCCTGCCCTCGCGCGGCTCTTGTATCCAATATGGATACTAATATAGTATCTAAGGATGGCATCAGTAAACACCCAATTTTCGATTGCCGTCCACGTAATGACGGCAATCGCACATCACGACGGAATTTTTGCGTCAGAAATTCTCGCGGGCAGCGTTAATGCGAACCCGGTCTTCGTTAAAAGAATCCTTGTTAAACTCTCCAAGGCGAAGCTGGCTAAAACCACTGTTGGTAAGTCGGGCGGTTATGGCTTGGCACGTAGCCCTAAAAGTATTTCGCTCTTAGATATCTACTCTGCGGTAAACCCTCCAGATGCTTTTGCCATCCACACTTATCCCGTAAGAAAGGAGTGTGTCGTGAGCTCTAACATCAAGGAAGTCATGAGCGACATCCTGGTTGATACTCAGGAGGCCGTCCATAGGGAGCTGAGACAGACGACGTTGGCGGATGTGGTTGCCAAAATCAGAGCCAGGTCCGATTAGCTTTTTTTTATCTTCAATAGATACTTTTATAGTAACCAATAAGCATAGACAGGACACGAGATGACGCAACTAAACGGAATGCCCCTTGTGACTACCGGCGGCGGCACTGGTAAAAATGCAATTCAATATACCTGTGTGACCTGTGGTATTTGCTGTAAAGGAAGGCTGATTCCTTTAACCGTGAAAGAGGCTGAACAATGGCTGGCACGGGGAAATGATGTTGCGATATTACTTGAGGCGTTCAGTCTCTCCTCGGGGGGGGCACAATCACCTGAGTACCAGCATAACGCGAGTAGAGCAGGCAAAGTGACAGCAGGCGATAATAACCTTAACGTTATTGCCATATTTGCAGGAAACGCATTAAATCAATGCCCGAGCCTGCGAGAAGATAACTTGTGCGGGATCTATGAAGAGCGACCACTGGTTTGTCGAATCTACCCCATGGAAATAAATCCGTTCATTGAATTAAAAGCAGAGAATAAAATTTGTCCTCCTGAGTCTTGGGGAAGTGGTGAAATCATTTGTTCCGACGGCGAAGCAAATCCGCCCTTGAAGTTACTGATTAATCAATCAAAACAGGCCGATGTTAAGGACGCTGCCGTTAAGGTGGAGATCTGTGAGTTTTTGGGGATGACCGTTGCAAGCTGGAAGGGCGATGGGTTGGCGGTGTACTTCCCGAAACGGGATGTGCTCCTCGCCGCGATCCTGGCCAGTGGTATGCGCCCCGCGCGTTCGAAAAGCCAATGGGCAGTTCGTACTGATAACCTTGAACTACGTCATCAACTTCAAGGCGCGGGCGTTCCGCTGGCACATGAAGACGCAAGCGACTATATCTATCAAGCCTTGTAGCGCTTCATGGCTGTTTTCTAGCCATTAGGAACAATGGAGTTTTTGCCAGCCCGAAAGTTTGTGATGGTGCGCGCCAAGTGCGCGGCATCGGAGAACTCGCTCACCGTTTGCTGCAACAGAAAGTTGATCCTTACTGCCGAAGTGCCGGTAGAGCGATGTCTTCGCCGCGTCGGCCTAAGACAGCACGCAGTAGATACGGCCCGGACACTCTCCTGGCAGAACAGCTGATCGGTGGCCAGGCGGCGGTCACGGACGCCAACTTCGATGGCTTTCGGCGGTTTACTCGCATTTTGTGCACCCTTTGACATTACAGAAAGCTCGGTCTAGCGTCAGCCGGATGAATAGACAGAACGCTCTAATCTGAACTCCCCTAATGGTATTAGCACTTTTCTCGGAAGGAACAGGAAGACATGAGCGAATCCGCAACGGATACGGCGCATCAGCCGGTCCGCGCCCAGCATCTCGGCCCCGGCTACTGGCGGGTGACCTTCGACAACCCTCCGCTCAACCTCTACACCCCCGAGGTCGAGGCGGGTTTAGTTCGGATTGTCGCCCAACTCGAATCCGATGCCGAGGTCAAGATCGTCGTCTTTGATAGTGCCCTGGCTGACTTCTTCATAGCACATATGGACGTAAGCAGAATGGGGGAGTTCGGGGACGGCATGCCGAGGTGGTTCGATCTCGTCGACCGCCTGGGCAAGGCCCGCTTCATCACCGTCGCGACCATACGAGGCCGTGCGCGCGGCATCGGCAACGAGTTCCTGTTGGCTCTCGACTTACGTTTCGCCAGCCGCGAGAACGCGATCTTTGGCCAACCCGAGGTGGGTATGGGGATCATCCCAGGCTGCGGCGGGATGGAGCGGCTGTCGGTGCTTACGGGCCGAGCCCGTGCACTGGAAATCGTCGCCTCGGGGGAGGATTACGACGCGGACCTGGCCGAACGCTACGGCTGGATCAACCGCGCCGTTCCCGACGCAGAACTCGACGCCTTCGTCGACCGTTTTGCGCAGCGGATCGCATCCTTTGACGCCGAGGCCCTGATCGCAGTCAAGACGACCCTCAATAATGAGAACCCCCCGCCCCACGGCGACAGCCTCAAAGCGACATACGCACGCTACAGCCAACTGCTCGCCCGTGATTCCGTGCAGCAGCGTTTTCAGGGCGTAGCGCAGGCGACGCCGGAAATGATCCTCGATCTGGAACTCAACATGGGCGAGCGCATCGGCCCTCGATAGCTAGGCCATCGATGAGGATCCCTCGCGTTTGGCTCGATGGTGTAGACGAACAGCGCGCAAGGGTTGCACGGAAGCGGACTAGGTAGACGAGCGGCACACCGCTCTCGCTGCGTGTACAGAAACCATGGCAGAGGCAAATCACGCCGTAGAAAATATCGCTCAGAATTTGGATGGCGGGCGCGGGAGATACGCGCTCAAGGCTCCCATTAACGATGCCACACTCGAAGGCTGCTCAGTGTTCATAAGTATCCTTCCCCAATGGCTGCTGAGGGCCCAAGGACTGAACGGCTTGCAGGGTAGCCGCTCCGTGCGGCACTCCGGCGCCTGATCCCGGCGTTGGTGCCGATGGCGAGGCAATACCGCTTCGTTTATCGACGGAGCTGCAGCCATGGACACGATCATCCAAGCGGTCACGTCCGCCAAAATGAGTCTAGAGTTAAGTATTTTCCTGCCTCAGCAAGAAAAGAAACCCTTTGATTTCAATGGGTCGGACACCAGATACGAGTCTCGTTTTCCCGCTCCAATTATTTTTCAGGTACAGAATCACTGCTGGGAAAAAACCGGCTTCCGCCACCCCCAGCAAAAACCTCAGCGCCAGGAAACTCTTGGGCCCCTCGACAAAGGCCATGCAGGTGGCAATCAAGCCCCAGGTGAAAAAGGATGCGGGCAATCCAACGCCGCGCGCCGACCTTGACCATCATCAGGTTGCTGGACACTTCAAACAGGCAATAGCCAATAAAAAAAGCCCTGCCCCCCAACCGAAGACCACAGTGCTCAAGCCAATATCGGCATTCATGGTCCGCGCGGCGAAACCGACGTTGACCCGGTCGAGATAGGAGATGATGTAGAGGGAAATCTACAGCGGGAGTAGTCGCCAGAAGATCTTGTCCATGACTTGTTTTTCAATATCCGTGTTCATGCCAGGTCCTGCCTCCATTGCTGGAATAGTTGTTTTTATTCTGTTGGCCCAGTAACGGCCTCGCAATCAAAAACACCAGCGATCGTTCCTGCGTCGGGCTTTTTCACGTGTGTGTTGTTGGCTTGTTATAAGGTGGCGTCTGTATGTCAGCTCAGGCTGGGATTGGTTGACTACTACAATCTTCAACTGGAGTACCGGGTCGGTGCCGTAGCTCTTCAGTCCTGGCCCACCTTCACCGGCCGACCGTGCAGCCCGCCCCAATCAAGGGTTAAGAAAGTCCTGATAGTTGGCCTTGGTAATCAGCTGATAGGGAATGGTCAACTCTGCTGCAAAGGGTTCTTTCCTGATCATCTTCAGTGCCAGGTCAATGGATCCGATGGCCTGGCCTTTGTTGTCCTGGTAGACGGTTACGAGCAATTGATCCTTCTTGATCGCGTCCAGGCCGGCGGGGCCACCATCGCTGCCACCGACCAGAATGTCCTTGCCTGAGCGCATGCCAGCCTGGTTGATGGCCATCGCCGCGCCAATGGCCATTTCATCAGCGTTGGCGGCCACGGCATCGATTTTTTTGCCTGAGAGAATCCAGTTATTCATGAGGTCCATGGCCTTGCTGCGCTGCCACTCGGCGCTCTGTTCTTCGACCACGTGGATGTCCGGATAGCTTTTGAGTACTTCCTTCACTCCTTGGGTGCGGTTGTGGGTGGCGTTGTTGGAGAGCAGGCCGAGCATGATCGCCAGATTGCCCTTGCCGCCCATTTTTTCTGCCAGATAGCGCATCTGCATTTCGCCGGCCTTGATCTCATCCGAACCCACATAGCCGACGCCCGGCGGCAGTTCGGCCTGGTCGGGGCGGCGGTTGACATAAACGAGGGGAACGCTGGCCTTCTGGGCGTGGGCGGTCATTTTTTGCGTGGCGGCGGTGTCCACCGGGTTGACGATGATCGCGTCCATGCCTTGGGCGGTGAAGTTCTGCACCTGGTTAAGCTGGCGCACTACATCGCCTTGGGCGTCTTCGAATTGCAGGTTCACGCCCGGCAGATCCTTGGCGTGGGCGGCCATGTAGTCGCGCATCTGCGCCAGGAACACATCGTCCACCTGGGCGATGCTGACGCCGATACGAATATCGGCCAGAGCCAAGGGGGCGAAGAGGGCGACAAAGAGGTAGGTCAGAAGTCGTTTTTTCATGGTTTCAGTCCGGTTTTGTTGTTGTTTTTAAACACGTTTGAAATAGGCTCATGCCTGGCGCTTGGTGCTTATCTGCATTACGCGCTCGGCAAAGGTCGCGTAGGTCCAGCGTTCTGTCAGCGCTTGGAACATCAGTTGCTGCCCGGTTTGTGGGGCCAGGCCGTGCAGCGGCGGGTCGGTGTCCAAGTTGGTGGGAAAGGAGTAGCCGTCGGCGGTGCAGGCAATCACCGCATCCAGCTCTTGTGCATCCAGTACCTGATCCGCCAACCGCTGCAGCAGGCAGGGGTAGAGCGCCAGCATCATGCGTTCGCGGTTCACGGTTTCCATGGGCTTGCCGAATGCCGAGGAGATTTGCAGCAGGTTGGCCATGCGCCGGCGATCCGGCGTGTGATTGGTGCCCGCGGCATGAAACAGCGCCGGGTTGAAGAACAGCAGGTCGCCCTTGTTCAACGGCAGCTGAACTGCGTGATGATGGAAGTAGTCGATGAACTCCGGACGGCGCCAGGCCAGGTAACCCAGTACGTATTGCTGGGAAAACGGCAACAGCAGAGTCGGTCCGGTTTCCAGCGGCATATCGGAGTGGGCGACAGCCCCTTGCAATGTCAGGTACTGCGACAACGCATGCAGGGGCAACGGGAAGCGCTCGACGACGTCCTCTGTCTGAAAACCCAGGTGGTAGTCACGATGGGGCTGTTGCGCCTGGCCGCCCGGGTGCACCACGTTGACCTGGGCCGTGACTTGAAAGCCGGGGCCCAACCAGGCCTCGGCAATCAGCCCCAGCAGCGGGTTGGCGTAGTACTCGACAAAAGACGACGGAGATTGCAGTGCTGCCTTTTGCAACGAATTCCAGATGCGCCCGTTGGTACCGGCCTTGGCGAAGTGATCGGCGGAGAGACCCTGGGCGGCTTCCTTGGCGAAGATGGCTTCGAACACCTGGCTGTGGCGATCGACCACGTCCAGGTCTGCATAGCCCTGGCGCACAACCATGACCCCTGGGCCGTTGCGAAACAGCCGGTGCAACTCGCTCTGCAGCTCTGCGCGATTGCCATCGCGCAAGGTCTGCGCGTGATAGATCGGCACATTGTTTTGCACGTCGCTGCAGTGGGGATATTCCTCGGCATTGACCTGTTGTTCGCAGAGTCGGGCGAAGTCCTGCAACTGCACTGAATCAGCACGCATAAACGCTGACAGCGGCTGATTCATAGCGCGTCTCCCGTCAGACTCAGCGGGCTGGCGGGGCGCGGAGCGGTGTCGTCGCCGCAGCCGATCACGCCTTGTTCCAGGTCGATGACGGTGCCGGTCATCATTCCCGATTCGCGCGACAGCAGGAACGCAACACTCTGCGCCACTTCCTCGGGTTTGAGCAGGCGGCCAAAAGGCTGCGTGCGCTCGACCGTCGCCAGCCAGCCATCCTCGGCACCATGGTAGCGGCGCTGGATCTCATCTTCATGGGGCGTGTCCATCCAGCCGATGTTCAGGCCGTTGACCCGGATGCGGTTGTGCAGGGCGCTGAAGGCCACGTTTTTGGTCAGGATCGCCAGGGCACCCTTGGACGCTGAGTAAGCGGTCAGATACGCCGGCCCGCCGTGGCTGACGATGCTTTGGATGTTGACGATGGCGCCTTCCACGCCTTGGCTGATCATCAGTTTCAGCGCTTCCTGCATGAGGAAGAACGGTGCGCGCACGTTGACCGCGAAAAGGCGATCGAACAGTTCAGGGGAGGTGTCGAGGACGCCGCCGCGATCAGACATGCCGGCGCAGTTGACCAAGCCATGGAGGGTGCCGAAGCGGGAGCGGGCGGCCTTGATCACCGCACGGCAATCCTCGACTCGCTCCAGGTCAGCCTCGACGAAAAATGCCTGGCAATCGAGTTCCGCCAGCTGGCGTACCTGGGCCTGGCCCTGATCTGCGCGGCGCCCGCAAATGATCAGGCCGGCGGCGCCTCGGCGCGCCAGAGTGTGGGCTACGGCTGCTCCGAGGCCTTGGGTGCTGCCGGTGACGACAAAGTACTGGCCACTGAACGAGGTAGTGAGGTCGGTTTGAGGCATGGGCTTCCCCTGGATTATTGTTGTTGTCCTTGCGCCGGCTCGACGCCTGGCGAAACTGAGACTAGCATTGGGAAAGCCTCAGTAATGCCCAAAAAGACCTCAAGAAAACCTCAGGCTTAAAACGATGCTCGAACGTGCCAAACACTTTTCCATCAAGCAGATCGCCACCCAGGCGGGCGTCAGCAAGGCGACGATCGATCGCGTGCTACACCAGCGCGGCAGCGTGCATTACCAGACCCACCGCCGCATCGAGCAGGCCCTGACCGAATTGGAGGCTCAGGAAAAGAATGGTCTGGCGGCAGGGCGTACTTTCCATGTCGACGTGATCATGCACACGCCGCAACGCTTCAGTGCGGCGGTGCAGGCGGCGATGACCGCGCAACTGAGCAGTCTGGCGCCGTTTCGCATCGCGCCGAGGTTTCACCTGTTTGAAGAAGTCGAGCCACAGGCGATGCACGACCAGTTACTGCGCTGCGCAAGCACTGGCAGCCAGGGCGTAGTACTCAAGGCCGCCGACGAGCCGGCGGTAAACCTGGCGATCAAGCAGCTGGCTGCGGCCGGCATTCCGGTGGTCACGCTGGTCACTGACCTGCCGCACAGCGAACGCATCGGCTATGTCGGCATGGACAACCGCACGGCCGGGCAAACCGCCGCGTATCTGCTGTCGCGGTGGTTGGCGCCACAGTCTCAGGACGTCGCCGTGGTCATCGGTAGCGAGCTTTTTCGCGGAGAAGAAGAGCGGGAAATGGGCTTTCGCATGTGGTTGCGCAGCCGTGCCGCGCATTTGCGGGTGCTCGACATCAGCGGTGGCTACGGGGCCTACGAGCGCACCTTCGAGCGCGTGATCGAGGTGCTGAAACAGCACCCGGACCTCAAGGCGGTCTACAGCGTGGGCGGGGGCAATCGGGCGATTGTCGATGCGTTCGCCGCACTGGATCGGCCGCTTGAGGTGTTTATCGGACACGACCTGGACGAGGAAAACCGCCAACTGCTGGCCGAGGAAAAAATCGCTGCGATCATCGATCACAACCTGCAGATCGATGCTCGCCACGTGTTCCTGCATATCCTGCAATTTCATCGCCTGTGGAAGGCCGGGCCGATTACGCCTTCGCAGGTGCAGATTGTCACGCCGTTTAATCTGCCTTACTGATACACCCTGCTTACGCCGGGCGAAGGCCTTCGACGCAACCCGCTATGGTGAGCAGCGTGGGACTGGGTGGCTTTTAATCGGGTTTAGGGAGCTATTCGATTACCAGGACGTATCCATATTCACCATATTGGCCATGAGCGATGGGTATTGTCCGGCCTGCTGTTTGCCTATGTATTTCATGGATTCGCGTAGATCTTTATTACCCTGGACTCGACCGTCTCTGGTGTGATCTTTCATCGACTGTTCGTAAGTCTTGTCTCTTGATAGCGCCATCAAGCCATTGACGACGATATCGTTGTCGTCGTGTGAGTGCTTTGACGTCTCTTTACTGGGGTAAGGAAAGTGCCAGTAGACCGGTGTGTTATCTAGAAGTACGTCATTCAAAAAGGGACTGCACGTACCGCAGGGTTATCGTTCGGTATAGACCGCGTGAATCACGGTGCCATCGAGCGCTTGAGCCTGGGCGGCAGTTAGCCGCGGCAACCCACCGGCGTTGCCCTGTCCTACGATCCAATTGGGAATGCTTAGCCGGTTGAGTGACGGGACACCACGTATCGCCAACCACACTTGTTTTTCCGAGTGATAGTTGTCGCTCGGCTGCGTGATGATGAGCGGACCGGGGATGCCTGCGTTAAATGGGTTGGGGGCGGTAAAGAAGAATGTCGCGTAATTGACGAGGGTAAAGTCGCCATTGGCCCCACGCATGGCACGGGCGGCGGCTGACCATGGGCTGTTCAGGTACGCCTGCACTAAGGTTGGGTGTCCCTGATAACCAAGCCAAATCGAATTGAAGGCCAAGGTGAACTCCTTTTCACAAACAGGTGGCAGGGCATCGCCACACCCAGTCCAGCTAAGTCGAGGATCCTTACCCTGTCAATCAGTGGTGATATCCCGATGCCGCCGCCGTCTGGCAGCTAGCTCAGTCTCATCGATGATGGGTTCGAGTTGCAGTTGCCGGCACTTGTTCGGGAAATCACACAACTGCAACTCGCTTATTCGCAGAGCTTTCGCTCGTACACGGTACTTGAGCTGGCGCGACGTGGTCGACGGATTCGTATATTGCCAAGTACCTACAAACCCGCTCCAAGATTCAGAAAAAAGCCACACAGATGCGCCCCCAGCGCGGGCGCGCTTGGGTCATGGCGCCCATATCTGCGCATCGCGGGCATCCACCGCCTTGGGCAACAACCCCGCCGCAAAAAACGCATCGGCGATTTTCTGCTGTTCCCCGAGCTGATCGGCTTTTACCGGTTGGACCTGATAGCTGCGATGAGCGTTGGCGGCCTCGACCGTTTCCACATCCAGATTTCCCCACAAAGGCCCTAGAACCTGAGCCGCATCGCGAGGATGGTTCTTGACCCATTGCCCGGCCTCTTCAAGTTGCTCGTAAACCAGCTTGAGCACTTCGGGATGCGCCTTGGCGTAGGCATTGCCGGTCAGGTAGTAACGTTTGTAGCTCGCCAGCCCGGTTCCGTCAGCCAAGGTGCGTGTCGGCAGTTGACGTTGCACGCCACTGAGGAAGGGCTCCCAGGTTACCCAGGCATCGACTTTCCCGTTCTCGAACGCGGCTCGGCCATCGGCGGGCGTCAGATACGCCGGTTCTATGTCGGAGAACTTCAAACCGGCCTTTTCCAGGGCCGCAATCAATAGATAGTGGGCGCCCGCGGCCTTGGTGACTGCGACTTTCTTGCCCTTCAAATCCGCCAGTCGCTGCAACGGTGAATCCTTGCGCACGACGATGGCTTGGGCTGAAGGCGAGGGCGCTTCCTGAGCGAAGTAAGTCAGCTTGGCTTGAGCGGCCTGGGCAAAGATCGGCACGGTATCGGCCACGTCGGCGCTGACGTCGACATTGCCGACATTCAGTGCTTCCAGCAGTGGCAAGCCGCTGGGGAACTCATGCCAGCTCACGTCGATGTTGGCTTCGGCGAGTGCCTTGTCCAGCTTGCCTTGGGTTTTGAGCAGCGTGATCAGGGTCGACGACTTCTGATAGCCGATGCGCAGGGTTTCCCGCGCCTGGGCCGGGAGCGCAAGAGCCGACAAGAGCAATACAACGACCGCGCCGGCCAGGGCGGGACGACGGAATATCGCCCCTGGGTTCTTGATCAGTCTGGACATGGCATTCTCGACATTGACTAAAGATGGGGTTAACACCCAAGAATCCTATTGTTCTAAAAAACAATTTATAAATACTTTTTGAGTATTAGCTTAAGCGGTTTTTCAGGTGTCAGAGGTCGTAACGCACAGACAGCAAGAGGGTTCGCGGGTCGTTGACGGAGTAGTAGCGGGCGCCGCTGGAGGGCACGTAGCCGACGGCCTGCGGGTAGGCGCGGTCGAGCAGGTTCTTCACCGACAGCGTGGTGGTCCAGTGGCCGTCGCCGGAGATGTAGCGGGTGTTGGCGTTCCAGAAGGTCTGCTGGGGGATTTCCTGGACGTCATCGTTCAACGCGTTGGCGTAGGACTTGGTCTGGAACTGGGCATCGGTGCCGGCCAGCCAGGTGCCGGGCAGACCGGCCGGGATGGTGTAGTTCAGGCCGACACTGGTGTTCCAGCGCGGCGAGTACACCAGTTGCTTGCCGTTGGCATCGGCCCCGGCGCCACTGGCGTTTTCGAAGTCGTCATACTGGCTTTGCAGGTAACCGAGGTTGAAGGTCAGTTGCAGGTCGTTGGTCAGTGCGCTGAGGGTCTCGAGTTCGACGCCGTAGGTGTGCGCCTGGCCGACGTTGGTCCGCAGGCTCACGCCCAACGCGGGATCGTAGGCGTTGGTCTGCAGGTCCTTGTAGTCGTTGTAGAACAGCGCGAGGTTGGCGCGCAGGCGGCGGTTGAAGAAGTCGCCTTTGAAGCCGGTTTCCCAGGTGGTCACGTCTTCCGGAGAGAACGCCTGCTCGGCGGCGGCCTGGGTGGGCGCGCGGTTGTCGTAGCCGCCGGCCTTGAAGCCTTTGGCGACGTAGGCGTACTGATTCAGATGTGGCGTCCAGGCGTATTCGAAACCGAGCTTCGGGCTGGTGGACTGCCAGGATTTGCTCGAGTCTGCCGTGAAGTTGGTGCCGGTGATCTGGCGGTTGGTGGTGACGGCGTAGTTGGTGTAGTCGAAATTCTTGTGTTCGCGAGTAAACCGTAGCCCGGCGATCAATGACAGTTGCTGCGTGACCTTGTAGCTGCCCTGGCCATACAGCGCGTAGCTTTCAGTATCGGTCGTACTGTACTGGCCCTGGCCGATCACTTGGTTGCGGGCGATCGAGTAGGTCAGGCTGTCACGCTCGGCGTCGAATTTTTCGCGGTACAAGTACAGGCCGGTGCTGAAACTGAAATCCTCATAGTCGCCGTTGAGCTGGAACTCCTGAGTGGCGTAGTCCTGCTTGTAGGTGATCAGGCTGTTCTGGATCAGGGCCGCCTGGCCCGAGTTGTCATAGTCCACCGGCTGGTTGAACGCGGAGTAGGCGGTCACCGACTTGAAGTTCAGATGGTCATCGATGCTGTAGATCGCCCGCAGCACCGAGCTACCCTGGTCGAGACGGTTCTTTGGATTGAGACTGCTGTAGCTTTTGAACTTGTCGAAGCGGCCGTCGGCGTCGAAGGGTGTGTAGCTGGTGGTGTCGCCACGGTCGAAGGTGCCGGCCAGGGTCAGTTGTACATCCCAGGGCGAATCGATGGGGTTGAAACGCAACTTGCCGCGGTACGACTGGAGGTCGACGTTGTTCACATCCTCGCCACGCGTGGGGTTGGAAACCGTGCCGTCGCGGGTCAGGCGAATCGCCGAGAAACTGCCGAACAAGGTGTTGTCCACCAGTGGGCCGCTGATCAGCAGGCGAGCGTTCTGGGCGTTGTAGTTGCCGGCGCCGAGTTCGAAGAAGCCGCGGGTTTCCTGGGTCGGGTCGCGGGTGATCACGCGGATCGCCCCGGCGCTGCTGTTGCGCCCGTAAAGCGTGCCTTGCGGGCCGCGCAGGACCTCGACGCGCTCGACATCGTTGAAGTCGAGCATCGAGGAAATCGCCCGAGGGATGTACAGGTCATCGGCGTAGACCGCCACGGCCGCTTCCTGGATCGGATCGGTTTCGCCTATGCCGCGAATCCCGTAGGTCTGGGCGCTGTAGGAGATCGATTGGCGGCTGAGGGTCAGGTTCGGCACTTGTCCGGAGAGGTCGCGAATGCTCTTGATCTGCTTGTCTTCCAAAGCATTTTCGTCGAACGCGGAGATCGCCAGCGGCGCCTTCTGCAAGTCCTCGCTGCGATGTTCCGCCGTGACGGTGACGACGGGGAGGGCCCCCTCCTGGGTGTTGTCTTCGGCGTGGGCCGATAACCCGAACAGGGCCAGCGACACGGCCAGCGTCAGTCGGTTAAAAGTGAAGGTGTCGTGCATGATGAACCCCAAGTGTGTGCAGTGGCTGCGTTGGCGTTGTTTTTTCGGGCAAGGCGTTGCCACAGTCATGGCTTGGAAGGCATGGCGGCGTTGGCTTGGGCCGGTTTCGGGTTTGGGTGTCGCATTGACCGTGGGGTGGTGTCGGCCGGAAAAACCTACAGTTCCGAGAGCCTCCACCTGGTCAGGGCTCGGTGATGGGTGTAACAGTATTTGTATAACTAGGCGCTGTAAAAGTCCGATTTGTTATAAGTTAATTATAAAAAATAGACATTAATATTTTTATTAAAATGCGTAATGTTGATGTTGTGCACGATGCGCACATACACAAAACCTGTGGGAGCGAGCCTGCTCGCGAAGACGGTGTGTCAGTAAGCGATGATGTCGACTGACCCAACGCTTTCGCGAGCAGGCTCGCTCCCACAGGTTACTTTTTCCCAAGGGTTTCCTTTCGCCAAGCCGAGCCGGGTCAATACCCGCGCTGTACATTCGCCAGGTTCTCCGGCACCCGTCCGGCCAGGAAACGCTCCAGATTCGCCAGGAAGCTGTCAGCGATTTCGTAGCGACTGTTGCTGGAGATCGCCGAGGTATGGGGGGACAGGCGCACCCTGGGATGGGTGTAGAACGGATGGCCATCGGGCAGTGGTTCGGGTTCGGTGACGTCCAGGGACGCGAGGCCAATGAGTCCGCTGTCAAGGGCCCCAAGCAATGCGTCCTGGTCCAGCAAGCCGCCCCGCGCGATGTTGATCAGGTGCAGGCCCGGCTTGGCGCTGGCGAGAACGGTGCTGTTGACGATATGCCGGGTTGCCTCGGTCAATGGCGCGGCCAGCACGAGGTGATCGGATCGGGAGAACAGCGCATGGATATCCCGTGCGGCCTCGATGCCCTCGACGTCGAAGGGTGTCTGGCTCTGACGCAACGCCAACACCTTGATGCCCAGGGCATGGGCCTTGATCGCCAGGCTGCGGCCAATTGCGCCAAAACCCAGAATCCCCAACGTACTGCCCTTGAGCGGTGCCAGGGCGCTGAAATTCCATTGCGCGTCGTGTACCCAGATATCCGGCAGTCGCTTGGCTGCGGTAAAGATCGCGGCCAGGGCGAATTCAGCGATGTTCTCGGCGGCGCTGCCCCGGGAGGTGCTCACGGGTGGGCCGTCGAAAAACCATCTGGGGTAGAAGTCGATACCGGAAGACACCACCTGGACCCATTTCAAACCGTATGGCCAACCCGGAGGTGGCGTGTCCGGCGCCAGGTAGCCGCGTACATTGATCGGTCGCGCCAGCAACACAGTGACGGTGGCCGGCAGATCGCTGGGAACACCGGCCGGTACGGCGAGGACCTCGGCGCCAGGGTGTGTCAGCGCGAGGCGCTGGCGAATCACATCGTTGAAGTCTTCATCCAGTTGGCTGGCGATCACAAGCGTGCTCATGAAATGTCCTTTTTCTGGCGTTGGGCGAACACCGCCTTGCCGACGCCTTGCAGCACGGCGTCGTTTTGCGGGGTGTGGACGCGGCTGCACAGCACATCGCGGTAATGCCGTTGCAGCGGATTGTGCCGTGACAGGCCGGGATTGCCGGACGCTTCGATGGTGAGCTCGACCGCACGGATTGCGTTGCCAGTCACCAGGTACTTCAATTGCGCGGCGTGTTGGGCCAGGGTGAGCCCCTCGGCGGCGGCATCCAGCAGGCTGCGGTTGGCGAACAGCAGGGTATCGAGGTGTCCGACGGTTTCCTGGAAACGCGGCAACGTCGCCAGCGCGGCGCCCAGGTTGGACGGCTTGCGTTGTTCCAGCCAACCGACAAACCAATCACGCGCGGCTTGGGCGACACCGTCATAGACCGCTGCCAGCAAGACCGCCATCCACAGGAAGCCCTCGCTGTCGAGTTCCGGTTGTGGCGCACTCCAGGGGCTGACGCTGACGGCGTGATCCAGCGGCACCAGCACGTTGTCGAACAGTACTTCGTGGCTGCAGGTGGCGCGCATGCCTAGGTGGTCCCAGTCCTCGATGATGCTGATGCCTGGCGTATCCCGGTGGACCAGCCAGGCGCCCACCAGCGGGTCTTCATCGGTGCTGCGGGCCCAGACGCTGAACCAGGTCAGACCATGGCTGCCGGTGGAATAGATTTTTCGACCGCTGATTCGCCAGCCTTTCGAGGTGCGCCTGGCAACGGTCGCCGGCAAACCGCCACGGGCCGGAGTGCCCAGGTCGGGTTCGACGCGCAAGGCATTGATCAGCGCACCGTCGCGAACGGCATCCTGGGCCACGCGCAAGCGCAATGCTTCGGGCCAGCTCCGGCTGTCCTGCAGGCGCGAATGCTGGAGATACTGCATCACCAGAATCAGCGCTGTTGAGGGTTCGCCTTTGGCGACCGCCGCAATGACCTTGCGTGCCTGCGCCAGGCTGGCACCACCGCCGCCGAGTGCCTTGGGCACCGTCAGGGCCAACAGGCCGTGTTCGTGCAACAGCTTGAAGTTCTCCAGGGGGAATTCGCCGCTCTCGTCATAGATGTGGGCGGTGGCGCCCAATTGTTGGCTGAGGTGTTCGAGCACTGTGTCGAAGTCGGCAACATCGACCGATTGCAGCAAGGGCGGACGTAAAGAGGAAAGACTCATGGCGGGTTCACTCGATCAAAAAATAAGAGCCAGCTACAACCCGGTAGGGTTCACAGCGGCAGCAGGCGGAAGTTGCGGTCCCACAGCGGGCTCACGTCGAGCCGTTCGTTCAACACGCCGGCCGCGAAGAACAGGTCGGCGACTTCCTGTTGCGAGGCGATGGCCTGGTCATTCACTTCGACGACTTTCGTGGGCTGGCTACGGTTGTTGTACATGTCGAGAAACACCGCTTTGTCGACGCCCAGCAATTGGGCCGACTTGGTCGCCCACGGCTCGGGATTGTTGTTGATCCATTCCCAGGTGCGCGCCTGGCGCTGGATGTAATCCTGGATCGCCTGTTTGCGCAGCGGGTCTTCCAGGGCCGCGGGTCGTGCGGCGATCAGGTAGTTGCCGGACAGATAGCCCAAGGCGGTCTTCAGTACCCGGGCACCACTGCGGAACTTCGCCAGTTGGATGAACACGCCATAGATCACCCAGGCATCCAGCTGGCCGCTCTGGAATGCGCTGAAACCGTCTTGGGGCGTCAATGCCACCGCGGTGATGTCGTTCATGGTCAGGCCTTGTTCCTTCAGGGCCTTGATCAGGAAATAGTGGGAGGTGGTCGAGCGCACATAGCCGACTCGCTTGCCGCGCAACTGGCCGATCGACTCGATGGGCGAATCCTTGGGAATCAGGAACACCTGGTTGTTCACGTCACTTTGCAAGACGGCGATCAGGCGCGGCTGGCGATGGCTCTGGATGGAAAAGATGGGCGGGATCTCGCTCATGCCGCCGACATCCAGGCTACCGGAGGCCAGCGCTTCGACAATCAGGTTGCCGCCGGCGAACTCGGAATATTCGACTTTGTAGGGCGTGTTACCGGTGCCGGCATCCTCGACGAAGTAGGAGTCCTGTCCGCGGTAGGTGGCGACTCCCAGGGTCAGGTCCGCCAGCTGCTTGCCTTGGGCGAAAACACGCGGGGCCAGACCCAGTGAGGACAGCCCCAGCGCACCCAGGGCGAAGGAACTGGCTGTGAGGAAGTCGCGACGATTGAGTAAGTTCATGCCACGGCCTCGCGGGTCTTTTCTGTCGACCGGTGTGCCTGCGCGTAGCGGTTGGTCGGCACCTGCAAGCCCAGGTTGTCCCGCAGCGTATGGCCGCTGTATTCGCTGCGAAACAAACCGCGCTGTTGCAGGACCGGCACGACCAGTTCGGTGAAATATTGCAGGCCGTCCGGCAGCAAGGAATTGATGATGAAGCCGTCGGCTGCGCCATTCTCGAACCAGGTCTGAATCGCGTCGGCGACCTGTTCGGGTGTGCCGACAAAGTCGCTCCGTGGCTGGGAGAAACGCAGGGCAACTTCACGCAAGGTCAGGCCTTCGTCGCGGGCCAGTTGTTTGATTCGGTCCGAGCCGCCTTTCTGGCTGTTGGCCCCCAGGTCGCCCAGTTCGGGGAAGGGAGCGTCCAGTGGGTACTGACTGAAATCATGGTCGTTGAAGGGACGGCCGAGGGCGACGATGGCGTCTTCGATGCTCACCAGTGACACCGCCTGCTGGTAGCGCTCTTCGACTTCGGCTTCATCGCGACCCACGATTGGCCGGATCCCGGGCAGGATCGACAGTTGCGCCGCATCGCGGCCAAAGCCCTTGGCGCGGCGTTTCAGGTCCTGGTAATAGGCCTGCGCTTCTTCGAAGCTTTCGGCGCCGACGAAAATCGCATCGGAATTTTCGGCGGCGAAGTTTCGTCCGTCCTCGGAAGTCCCAGCCTGGAAAATCACCGGTTGGCCTTGGCGGGAGCGGGCGATATTGAGCGGGCCCTTTACCGAAAAGAACTCCCCCTTGTGCTCCAGCGCGTGCAGCTTGCCGGGGGCGAAGAATTCCCCGGTTTGCTTATCGTAGGTGAAGGCGTCGTCTTCCCAGGAGTCCCATAACCCCTTGACCACCGCCACGTGTTCCTTGGCGATCCGGTAGCGCACGGCATGGGGCGGGTGCTCGCTCTTGCCGAAATTATCGGCGGTGCCACTGAGCCACGACGTCACCACGTTCCAGCCAGCGCGCCCGCCGCTGATGTGGTCCAGCGAGGCAAATTGACGCGCCACCTGGTAGGGCTCCGTGTAGCTGACGGTCACGGTGGCCACCAGGCCGATGTGCGACGTCAGTGCCGCCAGGGCCGAGAGAATGGTCAGCGGCTCGAAGCGGTTGAGGTAGTGCGGGCTGGATTTTTCATGGATGTGCAGGCTGTCGGCGATGAAGACGAAATCGAACTTGGCGCCTTCAGCCAGTTGCGTCTGGTGCTTGTAGAAACCGAAGTCGGTACTGGCATTGGGTTGCGCCTGCGGATGGCGCCATTCGCCCCAGCCGTGACCGACGCCATGGACCATTGCACCGAGTTTGAGTTGGCGTTGCTTGCTCATGGTTCTGCTCCTTTAACGCGAAGCCTGGGTGAGGGGGGCGCGCAGGGTGTTGAAGCTCTTGTCGAAGCCTTGGGAGACGTCGATGTGTCGCGTCAACAAACCTTCTTCCTGATAAATGTCGGCGGTTGTCTGCAGGCCGCTGACCACCGCGTCGTCAATCGCTACTGGCTGCATGTGGGTCGCGTTGGCTACCGCCAGGTGCACGTCCAGGGGCAAGCCAGTGATCTTGGCCTGTGCAGCGGCGTATTCGTTGGGGTGGTCATTGCTCCAGCGATAGGCGCGGTCGACCCGGGCGACAAAATCGTCCAGTTGCTGGCGCTTATCGGCAATGGCCTGGCTGGTGGCGGCGAGGTAGAGATGATTGCTCAGCAGGTTGCTACCGCTGACCAAAACCTTGGCCTGGCTTTGCGCCGTGACGACAGTGGTAAACGGGTCCCAGGTCGACCAGGCGTCCGCGGTGCCGTTATCCAACACCAGCCTGGATTCGCTGGGCAGCAGGAAAACGAATTCCACGTCTGCGGTACTCAGGCCTGCGCTGCGCAGGGCCTTGATCGCCAGGTAATGTCCAATGGAGCCGCGCGTGGTGACGATGCGCTTGCCCTTGAGGTCGGAAACAGCCTTGATGGGCGAATCCTTGGGCACAAGAATGGCGGTGGTATTGCGTCCTTCAGCGTGGATGATGCTGACGACCTTGAGCGATGCACCGGCGCCCAGGGCGAACACATAGGGTGCATCACCGAGGGCGCCGATGTCCACGGCCCCGGCGTTCAGCGCTTCGCCCAACGGCGCGGCGGCGGGAAACTCGGAAAACTGAATGTCGTAGGGCACGTCCTTGAGCTCGCCGGACACTTCCAGCAGGGCCTTGATGGTGGACTTCTGATTGGCGACTCGCAGCGGTTGCAAGTCGGCGGCGTGGACCGAGCCAAAGGCAAGGGTCATCAACAGCAGGGTGAGGGTCAGGCGCATTGCGGGGCTCCAGGCTGACAGTGTTGCGTTCAGTCGCCTCCGCCTGGAGAAGGGGTCGGCTGGTGTAGAAGGGGTCGATCGTTCGACCCCCTCGTGCGTTCAGATGACGAAAAATCCATGGGTGCCGTCGCGGGCCAGTTGGTCGACGAGGCCATACTCCCAATCCAGATACGCCTGCATGGCTTCCCGAGGGTTATCAGTGCCCTCGTAAGGCCGCCTGTAACGGTCGATGCGCGGCGAAGCGAGGCGGGTTTCGCCATGCTCCAGCGGCAATTGCGCGGCGATCCAGGCGGCGGTGCCGTCGCGCAGCAGGAACACGGCCTTGCCGGTGATGGCCTCGACTTCGGCGACCGCCAGTCGTGCCAACTGGCTGCTGCCGCAGGTCAGCACATAACGTTGGGCGGAGGGCACTTTGCCGAGGGCTTCGCTCAGTTGCGCGCGCAACACCCACCAGGCGCCCGGGATATGGCGCTTGACGTAGTTGGCGCTGCTGGTGAAATCCAGGACCACCGTGTCACCTTCGTCCAGCCACTGAGCAAGGGTGTCAGGGCTGATTTCCTCGGCCTGCGGCGGTACAGGAACGGGGGCTTTCCACGGGCCCCGCTCACTGAAGTGCGCCGGCTCCAAATCATCCAGCACGTACACGTCCCAACCCAGTTGCGCGAGCCAGGAGGCGGTCATGTTCGCCCGCACGCCGTCATCATCGACCAGCACCAGGCGTGCACCGCGAACACTGGCGAAGTGATCGGTTTCCTGCACCAGTTGCCCGCCGGGGGTGGAGCGGGAAGCAGGCAGGTGGCCGGCTTCGAATTCCTCTGAGGTGCGCACGTCGAACAGGTAGGTGCTGCGTGCCGGTTCCTGTTGCCAACGCTGCAGGTCGGCGAGGGTGGCGCGACCGACTTGCGCCCTGTCGGCAACTCGGCGGGCATCGCGGGCGGCAATGTCTCGATGCTCCTCGCCAGTGACGGTGAACCGGCGTGACTGGCCATGCTCCAGCGTCTGGCCGGCCAGGGTCCAGCCGATGGTGCCGTTGCGCAGGGCGGACACCGGGTTGGCGATACCCGCATTGATCAGCGACTGGGTGCCGATGATGCTGCGGGTACGCCCGGCGCAGTTGACGATGATTCGGGTTGATGGATCCGGCGCCAGCTCCCGGGCACGCAACACCAGTTCCGCCCCCGGCACACTGATGCCGCCGGGGATGCTCATGGTCTGGTATTCGTCGAAGCGCCGAGCGTCGAGCACCACCACGTCGGCCTCGCTGTCGAGCAGCGCCTTGACCTCTTCCGCCGCCAGTGACGGCGTATGGCGCTGGCTTTCCACCAGCTCGCCAAAGGCCTTGCTCGGCACATTGACGTCGATGAACAGTTCGCCGCCGGCCTTGCGCCAACCTTCCAGACCGCCTTCGAGCACGCTGACATCAACGTAACCCAGGCCTTCCAGGCGTCGCGCCGCAATGTCGGCCAGGCCTTCGCCGTTGTCATAAACCGTGACCTGGGTGTCGCACCTGGGGATGCGCGAGTAGACCTCAAGCTCCAGCTTCGACAGCGAAATGTTGGCGGCAAACAAAGGGTGACCCTGGGCGAAGGGCGCCTCTTCGCGCACGTCGACGAGAGCCAATTCTTCACGGTCCAGCAACGCTTGGCGAATCTGCGAGTAGGAGCGGGTGCGTACGGTGCTCATAGGGCTTGGCTCTCTTTGGACAGGTCCCAGATGTTGGGGAGGAAGGCATTGGAATAACCGGAAATGAACAGCTTCTCGCTACCGTCGGGCTGGTACACCGCGCGGCGGACGGCGCCGATGTTGGCCCCATAGACGTGGATGCTGATGGAGACCTGGTCATCGAAGGCATTGCTGACTTGATGAATGTCGCCAATCTTGGGGGAGACGGCTTCGACTTGACCGGGACGCAGTTCGACGCGTTCGCCCTCGGCGAACAGGTACCCGTCAGGGTGACGGTGAAAACCCTGGGAATATTCCGCCCCGCGCAGCATGCCGATCAGCCCCCAGACCCGATGGTCGTGGATCGGTGTGCGTTGCCCGGGTCCCCAGACAAAACTGACGACGCTGAAGCGTTGCCGTGAATCGGCGTGCAACAAATATTGTTGATAGCGTTCGGGGTCTGGCCTGGCGAAATCTTCGGGTAGCCAATCGTCATGGCTGACGAGTTGGGCAAGCAGCTTGCCACCGCGATGGAGCAGGTCGCCTTCGCGGGGATTGCTGTCGATCAACTCTGCCAGGGCGCCAATGAATGCTCTTAATCTTTCCGGGTGTCGGGCCTGGGTCATGGCGAATCCGTCGTCGTAGAGGAACATGAGATGCTGGTAATGTAAGCATAATGATTTGAATTAATATGCTATTTTTTAATGATTAGCTTATAGCTGGAACGAATTTAGACTGGGTAGATCTAGCGTTAGAGGTTATTGGTCGGTGGGTTGGGCTATCCAGCCATAGGCATTGGCACTATGCTTTTCACACATCTTATTGACTGTTCTCTATGTGCGGGCCAAATGAAAATTGACGATATTGACGCCTTTGTCGAAGTGATTCGTTGCCAGTCCATCAGCCATGCCGCCGAGACGTTGCAGCTGACGCAACCGGCGATTACGCGGCGCGTGCAGAACTTCGAGCAGGCATTGGGTGTGGAGTTGTTCGACCGCAACACCAAGCCGCTCAAGCCCACCTTGATCGGCACGCGGGTCTACGAGCAATGCCGTTTGATCCTGCGGGAGATGGATGCCTTGCGGGAACTGGTCGCCACCGACGCGCCGCCGACCGGGCTGCTGCGCCTGGGTGTTCCGCAAACGATTGGTGATGTGGTGTTGCTCGATGCCCTCAAGCACTTGCGCAGCGAATACCCCGAGTTGCGCGCCCAGGTGGCCACGGGCTGGGGTAGTCAGCTGGTCGGCAAGATCGAGCGTGGCGAGTTGGATGCGGCGGCGGCTTTGTTTCCTGCCGGCAAGATCTTCCCCGACAACATTGTCGGCGAGTCGATCGGCAAGATGGAGTTGGTGGTGGTCTGTGCCAAGGCGCAACTGCCCAAGCGCCCTTGCAAGCTGGCCGATGTCTACCAGAATGGCTGGGTCCTGAATCCCGACGGCTGCGGTTTTCGCGCCGGGTTGCAACGGACCTTGTCCGACCAGGGCTTGGCCTTGCGGGTCAACCTGGAAACCTTCGGCACCGAATTGCAGTTGGGTCTGGTCGCCGATGGCCTCGGCCTTGGCTTGGTGCCGCGTCCGTTATTGGAGCGCAGCGCCCATCGCGATCAACTGGCAGCCATGCCCCTCAAGGATTTCAAGCCGGTGATGGACCTGTGGCTGATCTACCCGCACTTTCTCGGCAACCTGCAAGGGCCGGTGGATGCTTTCGGCAAGCTGGTGGCCGGATCGTTGCAGAAGATCAAGAGCGCCGCGTAAGGCGTGGGGAGGGTCTTTATAATAAAAAAAAATAATAATTAGCTTAGATTAAAATGTGCTTTTTATTATTTTTTGCCTTCCCCTAGGCTTGCTGGAGATCCTTAAGGCCATCCAGGAAGTCTTGTCATGAGCAGCGTCAGCCCACTGTCTAGCGTTTCGAAAAATGTCCGTCAACGCGTCACTCCCGAGGAATGGGAGGTTCGCGTGAAGTTGGCCGCCGCCTACCGGTTGGCGGCCTTGTTCAAATGGACCGACCACATCTACACGCATTTTTCCGCACGCGTGCCCGGGCCTGACGAACATTTCCTGATCAACGCGTTCGGGTTGTTGTTTGATGAGATCAGCGCTTCCAACCTGGTCAAGGTCGACGTCGATGGGACCATTGTCGATGACCCTACGGGACTGGGCATCAATCACGCAGGCTATGTGATCCACAGCGCGATCCACGGTGCGCGTCCCGACCTGCAAGCTGTGCTGCACACCCATACGCGCGATGGCATCGCAGTGTCTGCCCAACGCGATGGCCTGCTGCCGATCTCCCAGCATTCCATCGCTTTTTCGGGGCGGGTGGCCTACCACGGCTATGAGGGCATCGCTCTGGATCTCGACGAGCGCGAACGATTAGTGGCGGACCTGGGAGACAAGAGTGTACTGATCCTGCGCAACCATGGGCTGCTGACCGCGGGCATCAGCGTCGAACACGCGTTCCAGCAACTGCAAGGACTGGAGCGCGCCTGCAGCATCCAGATCGCGGCGCAGGCGGCTGGCAATGCCGAACTGATCTTCCCGCCGGCCGAGGTCGTGGCCAAGGTTGAAACCCAGGCCGAGACACTCAAGAAAGGCGATGGGCCGGGTGTTGCGCGGCATTGGAATGCACTGATTCGGCAGTTGGAAAGAACTGGCCTCGACTACAAGAACTGAGTCTGTGGGCGAATGTGTTGAAGGTTGTAATCGGCACATTCCTATTGTGGAGCGAGCCTGCTCGCGATAGCGTCGGGTCAGCCAGAATTGACGTTGGCTGGTCCACTGCTATCGCGAGTAAGCTCGCTCCCGCCTATTCCGCGTATCGCTTTCAAGCCACCTTTTCAGAAGCCTGGCGCTCGCGCTCGACGATCAGTCGGCGCGTCAGCGGGATCAGGCGCTTACCATAATCGATGGCGTCATCAAGCGGATCGAAGCCGCGGATCAGGAAGGTGGTGATACCCAGGTCGTAGTAGTCGAGCAGCGCTTCTGCCACTTGTTCCGGGGTGCCCACCAAGGACGTCGAATTACCCTGTGCGCCCAGCAGGCTGGCAATGCCGGTCCACAGCCGCTTATCCAGGCGCGAGCCCTGGGCTGCGGCTGCCAGCAGGCGTCGCGAGCCTTCGTTCGGTGGTTCCCGGCGTACGAATCCATTTTGTTCGGCCAGTGCGCTTGCCTGTTGCAGGATGCGCTCGGCGCGTTCCCAGGCTTGCTCTTCAGTGTCGGCCAGAATCGGTCGCAACGACAGGCTGAAGCGGATGCTGCGGCCATGTTTGGCGGCTTCGGCACGCACCTGGTTCACCACCTCGCGCACTTGCTCGTAGGTTTCCCCCCACAACGCATAGACGTCCGCATGCTTGCCCGCCACCGCGATGGCGGCCGCCGATGAACCGCCGAAGTACAGCGGGATATGCGGCTGCTGCGGTGATTTCACATCCGAATGCGCGCCTTCGAATTGGTAATACTTGCCTTGATAATCGAAAGGCTTTTCGCGGGTCCATTCCTGGCGCAGCACGTCGAGGTATTCGTCCGTGCGGGCATAACGCTCGTCCTTGCCGATGTAGCTACCGTCGGCACGCAGCTCCCGATCATCGCCGCCTGTGATGATGTGCACGGCGGTGCGCCCGCCATTGAACACATCCAGCGTGGCGAACTGGCGAGCCGCCAGGGTTGGCGCAACGAACCCAGGTCGGTGCGCAATGAGGAATTTCAATTTTTTCGTCACACTGGCGGCGTGGGAGGCGATCAGCGTGCTATCCGGACTGTTGGAATGAAACGCGACCAACGCCCGGTCGAAACCCGCTTCTTCGTGGGCCCGGGCCACTTTCTCCACATAATCGGGTTGCAGGGTTGGGCCGCTGCGAGGATGGATCTCCGAGGCGTGGTGGCCGCCGATGAAACCGATAAATTCAACACTCATGGTGGGTTCCTTTTCTTTGAACGGGTGTGATTTCACCTCCACCAGGCAAGGGGTCGGTTCGTGACGAACAAAGGTAGGCGTGCGGTGTTGGCCTGTGAAATGCCAATTTGTTCTATGTTAAGTATCAAATATATTGATTAAATATCGTCAAAATTATCAGGTATATGCATTTTAAGGTAAGCGGTTCGCGAGCCCGCCAACGACGCTGCCTGGGATGCATTATCATGCAAATAATTTATCTGAAATCGGAGATATCTGATTTCTAATCATATTAGGTTATTCCCAAAAAGAATTTCACTGCGTTTTTTTATGCGAATAGCATGAAAGCGAAGCTGATGCATGGCGCCTCCGGCCATGTTCTTTATGAGGAAGGAAGCCTGATGAGCAACAAGACTTTCGAGACACAAGGCACCAGCAGCTCGTTATTCATCGACAAGACTGCGGGTCTCAGCGCAACGGGGCAGGGTGTGTCGAGGCTGGCCCCCGACTGGTTGCGTCGTTGGCGCACGCCAGAAGCGCTGCTGCGCTTGATCAGCCCGATTGTGCTGCTGCTGTTGTGGGAACTGGCGTCGCGCTGGGGCTTGATCCCGCAGCGGGTCATTGCCGCGCCGTCGCAGATCGGCGGAACGCTTTGGGCCATGATCGTCTCGGGTGAGCTTGGCAGGCATTTGTTGGTCTCGCTGCAACGGGCGCTTGTAGGGTTGAGTATCGGCGTCACCATCGGCGTGTTTGCGGCGCTGATCAGTGGCCTGACGAAACGCGGCGAGGTGGTCCTCGATTCGCCTATGCAAATGTTGCGCACCATCCCTTCGCTGGCCCTCGTGCCGCTGTTCATTCTCTGGTTCGGCATCGGCGAATTCACCAAGATCGCCCTGATTGTCATCGGCACCACCTTCCCGGTGTACCTGAACCTGTTTGCTGGCATTCGTAATATCGACCCCAAGCTGATCGAGGCGGCCAACACGTTGGGGCTGAGCCGTCGAGAGCTGATATGGCACGTGATCCTGCCGGGCTCCTTAACCTCGTTTTTCGTCGGCCTGCGCTACTCCCTGGGGATTTCCTGGCTGGCCCTGGTATTTGTCGAGCAAATCAACACCACCGCCGGCATCGGCTACCTGGCAAGCGATGCGCGAGATTTCATGCGCACCGACGTGATCGTGATCTGCTTGCTGATCTATAGCGTCCTCGGTCTGTTGATTGACGGATTGATCCGCACGCTGGAGCGATTTGCCCTGGCCTGGCGCCCAACTTTTGTGAGGAACTGATATGTCGAGCATTGATCTTGTGAACGCATCCAAACCCACAGAATCCGTAGCGCCTGTGCAATTGCGCAACGTGGTGCGTCAATTCGGCCAGCAGCGGGTGATCGATGGCTTGGACCTGGATATCGCCCCGGGAGAGTTCGTCGCGCTGCTCGGCGCCAGTGGTTCGGGCAAGACCACCTTGCTGCGCAGCCTGGCAGGACTTGACAGTATCGACAGCGGTCAACTGCGCGTGCCCAGGGCACGAGCGGCGGTGTTCCAGGAGCCTCGGTTGATGCCCTGGAAACGGGCCTGGAAGAACGTGATTCTTGGTCTGCGCGTTCCCGATGCCAAGACTCGTGCGGTAGAAGCCCTGACCGAGGTGGGCCTGGCCCATCGGCTGGAGGCCTACCCGGCGACGCTGTCTGGCGGCGAAGCCCAGCGGGTGGCGCTGGCTCGCGGGCTGGTGCGCGAGCCAAAGTTGTTGCTGCTTGACGAGCCGTTCGCCGCGCTCGATGCGCTGACCCGGATCCGCATGCATCGGCTGATCATCGATTTATGGCGCAAACACACACCTGCTGTGTTGCTGGTGACCCACGATGTGGACGAAGCGATCCTGCTGGCCGATCGGGTCATCGTGCTGGCCAACGGCAAGATCGCTGAACAATTGACGATCGATCTGCCCAGGGCACGGGACACCGGCCAGGAAGGCTTCCAGAACATCCGTGCGCGCCTGTTGAAGTTGCTGGGTGTTGAAAGGCTGGAGCCTGTGACCCAGGCAAACGGCGCTGCGCTTCAGGCTACCAATAGCAGCGTCCGGCGGTTTGCCCATGGATAATTTGACGACAAAGGCGTTCGCCGCCATGCCCAGGCGCACCTGGAAAAACACGACCGCACTGTTGACCGGCGCCGCGCTGCTGCTGGCTGGCTGCGGCGAAAGCAGCGACACGAAATCGCCTTCCGCCAAGGCCCCCGACTTGTCCAGCGTGACGCTGGTGCTGGGCGATCAGGCCAAGGGTCTGCGCACGGTGGTGGAAGCGTCGAACGCCTTGGAAGGTATCGAGTACAAGGTGCAGTGGGCGAACTTTCAGGGTGCCGCGCCGTTGTTCGAAGCCCTGCGTGCCGGTGCTGTCGATCTGGCGCCGGCGGGTGATACGCCGGTGCTCGCGGCGGCGACGGGAGGCACGCCCTTGCGGATTGTCGCGGTGCGGCGCGGTCAGGCGCGAGGGATCGCGATTCTGGTCCCGCCGGACTCAACGATTCGCAGCGTCGCCGATCTGAAAGGCCGCAACGTTGTGGTCTCGTCGGCCCGAGGCAGCATTGCCCAATACCTGCTGATTCGTGCACTGGCCAATGCCGGCGTCGATGAGAACGACGTGAAGGTGGGATTTGTCCTGCCGACCGATGCCTTGCCAGCGTTCAACGCCGGAAAAATCGAAGCCTGGGCGACGTTTGGTGTGTACCAGGCTTTCGCCGAGCAGAAGGGCGCGCGGGTATTGCTCAGCGGGGAGGGCATCAATTCGGGGCTGACGTTCATCACTGCTTCCGATGAGGTCTTGAATGATCCCCTCAAGCGCAAGGCGTTGAGTGATGTCCTCGGACGTTTCGCCAAGGCCTTCGAATGGGCGCAGGACAATCGCGACGAGTACGCCCGGGTGTTCGCCAAGGTCAACGACATTCCCCTCGAAGTCTCGCAGACGTTGCGCAGTTGGGGCGACGAGTCCCTGGTACTGATCGAAGCGAGAGACGTCCAGGCCCTGCAGCAAGTCGATGACTTGTTCGTGGAAAAGAAGATCTTCCCCCATCGAGTCGACGTCAAGGCGCTGACGAATGAGCAGGTGTTTTCGCCGACGCCTTTGGTGTTGACGCAATCGGAATCGGCGCGTTAGCCCAGGTTCTGGCGGGCTCGATTTGGACATTTACAGGAGTCGATCAATGGGCAATGTTCAGAGCGCCACCCGTGCCCTGGAGATCTTCCGACGACCGCTACCAGGTGGCGAGTTGCTGGATCTTGGACGGGTGTTCCGCGAGCCCTTGGGGTTTTCGCGGTTGCACACCACGCCCAAGCACATTCTGAGTCGTCGCGAAGGGCTCTTGCTGGGAGCTTTCGTCCTGGTGCTGCATGGCGCGGTGATTGTCTGGGTCAACCAGGCACCCGCGCCGGTATTGCCCGTGGTACCGCCGGAGATCCCGCCTATGACCATCGAGTTTTCCCAGCCCGCGCCGCCGGTAGTGCCTCCGCCACCCGCGCCGGTTGTGCAGCCTGCGGTCGAGCCACCGTCGCCGGTCGAGGAGGAGCTGGCCGTCAAACCTGCGCCGCCTAAACCGATTCTCAAACCCAAGCCGGTGGTCAAACCGGTGCCAAAACCCGTGGCCAAGCCTGTTGAGCCGCCACCGGCACCTCCAGCGCCGCCGCAACCGGTCGCGGCCCCTGCACCGCCTGCACCGCCCGCGCCGAAACCGGTGACGCCACCGTCGGCCAGTGCCGGTTACCTGAAGAACCCGGCGCCGGAATATCCATCGCTGGCGATGCGTCGTGGTTGGGAAGGCACCGTGTTGTTGCGGGTGCATGTCCTGGCCAGCGGCAAGCCCGGTGAGATCCAGCTGCAAAAAAGCAGTGGCCGCGATCAGCTCGACGCCGCCGCGCTGGCTGCGGTCAAGCGCTGGAGCTTCGTTCCGGCCAAGCAGGGTGACGTCGCCATGGATGGGTGGGTCAGCGTGCCCATCGATTTCAAAATCAAGTAACTCAACTTATCCGAAAGACCGCGGGCCACCTGACAAAAGGCGCATCGCAACAACCGACTTAGCGCCTTGTTGGAGAGCCTGACCATGAACCTGATTGCATCGCCTTTCGAATCCATCGAACACGCCGTCATCTGGCTGTTGATCCTTTTTTCCATCGCCACCTGGGGCCTGGCCTTGCTCAAGGGCGTGCAGTTCATTCGCCTCAAGGCCCAGGACCGCAAATTCCATAAACACTTCTGGGCCGCCTCCAGTCTCGATTCCGCCGCCGAACTGGCCCAAAGCCAACCGGGCGCCGCTGCCCGCGTGGCATTGGCCGGCTACGCCGCGATCCAGGTGCCGGAAGACCAGCAAGCCGCCGACTTGAGTCAGTCGATCAACCACCAGGACCGCCTTGAGCGCGCCTTGCGCCAGCAGATCGTGCGGGAGCGCCGCTCTTTGGAAAGCGGCCTGGCCATCCTGGCGAGCATTGGCAGCACCTCGCCCTTCATCGGTTTGTTCGGTACCGTCTGGGGCATCATGTCGGCCTTGAAAGGCATCAGTGCGGCGGGCTCGGCCAGCCTGGAAACTGTGGCCGGGCCGATCGGTGCTGCCCTGGTTGCCACGGGTGTCGGTATCGCTGTCGCGGTGCCGGCGGTGTTGGTCTACAACTACTTCCTGCGCCGCCTGAAGCTGACCGCCGCTGACTTGGATGATTTCGCCCACGACTTCTACAGCTTGGCGCAGAAGAATGCCTTTCGCGTGTTGTTGCACCCGGTGCTGAACAAGCCTGGCGCGACCGTCGCCGGGCAGCCCGTCAAGGAGGCGTCCTGACATGGCCTTCTCCACACAAGACAGCGATGAAGTGCTCAGCGAGATCAACGTCACGCCCTTGGTGGACGTTATGTTGGTGCTGCTGGTGGTGTTTATCGTCACCGCGCCCCTGCTGACCAACGCCATTCCCATCAACCTGCCCAAGACCGAATCGGTGGCGCCCGTGGAGCAGAAAGACCCGCTGGTGGTGAGCATCGATGACAAGGGCAAGGTGTTCATCAACAAGGACGAGATTCAGGCAGAATTGCTGGAGTCGAACCTTAAAGCCGCCAAGGCGAAAAGCCCTGATGTCCGTGTGCAACTGCAGGCGGACAACGGGGTGAATTATGGCGAGGTGGCTCGGGCCATGGCGTCTATTGAGCGGGCGGGGATCAGTAAGCTGTCGGTGATAACGGCGAAATAGGATCGGACTCATGTCTTGGATGTGAGCGCTGAATGATGGAAGGGTAGGTGTCGATCACGCGGGACGTACCACTCTGACCTTCATATGGGGTTGGTTGTCGGGTGCGGTTGGAGGAGGAGAGTCTAGCTATGTCGGACTTGGCGCATAACGACTGAGGCGATTAGATTTTCTCGCACAAGCAAATAGAACTCAGAGAGTTCAGCATTGATTCTAGCCAGAGCTCAGTCGTAACCAGCAGAGGGCGTGTCACTTTCGGTGATATAAGGCGGACTGCATCCAATTCCAGCCTTCGGCCTGGTTGAAGCCATTTCTGTTCGTATACCGGCCGCCCTGGAGCGGAGACTAATTCATGTCCCTTCCAGGCGCTGAGCGAGGACGCAGGAACCAGTCCAGGTGTTTTGTAGCTAACGGGCTCACGACAAAGACAATGAGGCTTACTGTGATTGGCGTTAGAACCAGTGTTCGATGCCACACAGCCCAGTTGTCAGCCAGCGGACTCAATGTGTAAAGCAGGAGTGTCGCGATGGAGCAGGGACGCGACATAGCGGTATCGGACGACTTCCTCCAGCGATTGGCGCGAGGGCTGCGGCTCGACCGAGCCGAACGGGAGCACCTTTTTGCACTGGCTGGCCGTGAGACATTTACGGATGGGACTGAAGGCGCCGAGCTTTCTCGGTCACTGGTAACGATGATTAATGCTCTGGATCAAGCCGCCTACATAATGGACAGCTCTTGGGGTGTGCCATAACGAAGCGGCAAGGAGTCTGTTTGAAGACTTCACGTTGTCACGACCGAATATGCTGCGCATCGTCTTCTTTTCCGACCACTACCGGCAGAAGATTCAGGACTGGCAGTTCGCCGCGAGGCTTGTGCTGCTCAAGGCGCGCCATGACTATCTGACAGGAGGGAAGAGCCCGGTTCTGAAGTCCATCCTCAACGAGGTTCTTCAAGCCGTCCCACAAACGATGGAGTGGTGGGATGATCCCGAAATCCTCCCGATCGGCGATACGGACATTACGCTCCGCGATGCACAGGGCCGTTGGCGAAGCTATCGCATCAACATCCTTATTTCCAAGGACAGGCCTGGCCTTCGCGTCGCCTTCTACGATGAAAAAACATAAGACGGTCAGCTTTTCAACGTGGCCGTGGGTTTGCAAGCTGAGGTCAACGCAGGTTGTCGTGGATGTTAGGACATGGAGTTATGGTGCCGCGGTTGTTTGTGCATACCCCATCTCGACAATGGGGGAAAGTATCGCCGCATAATCAATTGACGACGGTGATTGCGCCGATGGCGATGGCCGCGAACAGCATCACTATCACGGTGCCGAAGGTCCACTTCAGCGAGACCCGCTGGTTGTCGCCATAGTCAATGTCCAGCAGGCCGCACAACAAGTAGGTCGATGCCACCAGCGGGCTGAGCAGGTGAACCGGCTGACCGATGAGTGAGGCAATCGCCATTTCGTTCGGACCAATGCCGTAGTGTGCGGCGGTTTCCGCGAGGATCGGCAGCACACCGAAATAGAAGGCGTCATTGGTCAGGACGTAGGTGAACGGCATGCTCAGCAGGGCGGTGATCACCGACATGTAATGCCCGGCCTGCTGCGGCAGCAGCGTAATCAGATTGTCAGAGATGGCCTTGATCATCCCGGTGCCGCCCATGATGCCGACGAAGATGCCTGCAGCGAAGATCAGCAGGGTCACGGCCATGACGTTGTCGGCGTGACGGGCGATGACTTCCTTCTGCTGTTTAAGCGTGGGGAAGTTGACCAGACATGCCAGTCCGAAGGCAACCATGAACAGAATCGGCAGCGGCATCAGGTTGAGCATCATGCAACTGATCAACGCGACGGTCAGCACGACGTTCAACAGGAACTTCGGGTCGCTAAGGCGAATGTGTGCGTACCCCTTGAGCACTTCGTCCTCGCTGACAGCGATCAGGCCCAGACGCCGATATTCCATGCGCCCCAACCACCACGCCGCAAATATCACCCAGACTCCACCGGCGATCATGACCGGGACCATTTCCAGGAACAGCTCGGTGATGTCCACGTGCATCGCGCTGGCCGCGCGGGAGAAAGGGCCGGCCCACGGCAGGATGTTCATGACGCCGATCGCCATCAAAAGCACTGTAGCCATCACTTGCAGGCGGATACCGGTCAGCCGGTAGATCGGCAAAAAAGCGGCCGTGGCGATGATGTAAGTAGTGGCGCCATCGCCATCCAGGCCGACGCAAAGCCCGAGCACCGCCGTGCCGATCACGATCTTGCGCGGGTCACCTTTGACCAGGCGCAGCAGCACTTTGATCAGCGGATTGAACAGCCCGGCGTCAGTCATCATGCAGAAATAGAGAATGGCGAAGGTCAGCATGATGCCGGTAGGGGCGAGCATCTTGATGCCGTCGTACATCATCCCGCCCAGTTGCGTAGTGAAACCGCTCAGGCAGCCGAACACGATCGGCACCAGCAGCAGTGCTACCAGCGGCGAGAGACGTTTGCTCATGATCAGGTACATGAAGCTGGCGATCATGGCGTAGCTCAGAAAGATCAACATGGGCATCCCTTTTATTGGTTTTGTCGGGTGCGGGCGATGCGTGCCCGCTTTTTCTGGCCGAACGAAACCCGTGCGCAGCGCACACAGGGTTCAGATCAAATGGATTTAGCTGTGAGAGAACATCGCTTGGCCGCTGTGTTCGAGGTCGGCCACCAGAATCGTGCTGGTGGACGAGTCGGTGATGAACAACTGCCGATTGCCTTTACCACCGAAGGCCAGGTTGGTCAGGGTGCGGCCTTCGGTGCAGGAACGAATCCGGTGCAGCGGCACCGCTTGGGGATCGAAGACCCAGACGCAGGCATTGCCGGCATCGCAAACGTACAGGTTGCCCTGTGAATCCAGTGCCATGCCATCAGCGCCGCTGACTCCGCCCGCCATGGCGGTGAAAATGCCGACCTTGCTAGTGCCGCCGTCGCGCTGGATCGGCAGACGCCAGACTGCATTGCCTCGGGTCATCGCCACGAACAATGCGTTCTGCGCCAGGTCCATGACCAGTCCGTTGGGGCTGGGGCCGTTATCGATCAGACGAATCAGCAACTCTTTGCCCAGGTCGTAGGCGTAAACGCGGCCGGTAGGATCCTGCTGGCCTGTCTGGCCTTGATCGGTGAAGTAAAGCTTGCCATCGGCGTCGAAAAAAAGATCGTTCACCCCTTTGAAACCTTCACTGCGGCTGTGGGTGAGGAAGGGCGATACCACTCGGGTGTCGGGGTCGAGGGTCAAAATCCCCTGCTTGTAGTCGGCAATGAAGATACGGCCGTCCCGATGGATTTTCAGGCCATTGGGCCAGCCATCGTATTGCGCGACCAACGCCCAATTGCCCTGCGGATCAATGCGGAAAATCCGCCCGTAAGGAATGTCGGTGACGTAAAGGTTGCCTTGCAGATCGAACGAAGGCCCTTCGAGAAAGCTTTTGACCTTCTGCCCGGGTTTGTTGGCGCGGACCCAGTCGGAGTCTCCGTCTTTCCAGAATTTTTCCGGCAGCGTCGTGAACACGCGAGTCGGCAAATCGCGAGGTGGGGCATACAGGCTCACAGGATCAACTCCTCGGGGCGAATGAAGAAATAACCGACTTTGCAGGCGAATATCTCTCCGCACCCTGTTTGTTGTTGTTCTATCTAGCAGAACAATATTTCTTCTGATGGAATAAATGTCGACCTTATTTGGGGGGATGTCAACCCACTCGCTTTCTCCGAGTTGAGGTTGGAAGCGTTCTCCAGCTCAACACTTCCAAATTCATAGGCTTGTAGTTGGCATGCTTGGATGAGCGGCGTTGACAGAGCAAAATCTTAGGCTCATGATTATTTCAGAACAACGTTCTATCAGATAGAACATATGTAATTCCACACCCGGAGACCCGGCGATGAACCATAAGAACAATGTAGATATTCTGATCAGCGAGGTGGGTCCCCGTGACGGCCTGCAGAGCGTCAGCGCAACCATGCCCACGGAGCTGAAGCTCAAATGGTTGACCGCGCTGGCCGATGCCGGGCTTAGGGAAATCGAGGTCGGCTCCTTCGTGTCGCCAAAACTGTTGCCGCAAATGGCCGACGCTGCCGAGCTGGTCATGCATCTGCGCAAGCGCCCGGATGTCTTCGTGACTGCCTTGGTACCGAACCTCAAGGGAGCGGAAGCTGCGTTCAATGCCGGTGTGCAGAAAATTACCTTGCCGATTTCCGTCAGTGAGCCGCATTCGTTGGCCAATATTCGCAAGACTCACCAGCAGGTGTTCGACGAAGTCCGAGCGGTGATCGCGTTGCGCAACGAGCGCTTTGCTCATGTGGAAGTCGAGTCCGGCCTGTCGACCGTATTCGGCTGCACGATTCAAGGCGAAGTGCCGGAAGACGACGTGATTCGCATGGCCTTGATCATGGCCGAGCTGGGCGTGGACGAGGTCGGCCTGGCCGATACCGTCGGCTATGCCAATCCTGCGCAGGTGCGTCGAGTGTTTACCCGGTTGCGCAACGAGATTGGCAGCAAGGCGGGCAGTGCGCATTTCCACAACACCCGCGGACAGGGCCTGGCCAATGTGGTGGCCGCACTGGACGTCGGCGTCACCACTATCGATGCCTCTCAGGGAGGTATCGGCGGTTGCCCCTACGCACCGGGGGCATCAGGCAACATTGTGACCGAGGATCTGGTCTATCTGCTCGAATCCATGGACCTCCGGACCGGCGTTGATATCGACAAGCTGGTGGCTGCTCGTGAGTGGTTGATGCAAGGTCTGCCGGGAGAGCCGCTGTACGGCTTCATTCCCGACGCTGGCGTGGGCAAGAATTTTCACTACGCCGGAGGTGCGCGATGAGCCTGCACAATGAAAACCTGCAGAGCTTACCGCTGGCGGGTGTTCGAGTGATCGAGTTCGTACACATGGTCATGGGCCCGACCTGCGGGTTGGTGCTGGCGGATCTGGGCGCTGACGTGATCAAGGTCGAGCCGGTTCCCGAAGGCGACAATACCCGGCGTCTGACCGGTTCCGGCGCCGGTTACTGGATGACCTACAACCGCAACAAGAAAAGCTTTGCCGTCGACATCAAGACCGAAGAGGGCATGGCGGCGGTGTGCAAGCTGATCGAAAGCGCGGACGTGGTCACCGAGAATTTTCGCCCTGGTGCCATGGAAAAACTGGGTCTGGGATACGAGCAGGTCAAGGCGATCAAACCGGACATCATCTACAGCTCGATGAAAGGCTTTCTTCCCGGCCCTTACGAGCACCGCACCGCGCTGGACGAAGTGGTGCAGATGATGACCGGGCTGGCTTACATGACCGGTCCGGAAGGCCGTCCACTGCGCGCCGGTGCATCGGTCAACGACGTGATGGGTGGCATGTTCAGTGCGATTTCGATTCTCGCGGCGCTGTGGCAGCGCAAGAACACCGGCGAAGGGCAATTCGTGCAGACCGGTCTGTTCGAGAACTCGGCCTTTCTAGTCGGCCAACACATGATGCAGATGGCGACCACGGGCAAAGCTGCGGCACCAATGCCCAGCCGCTTGTCGGCTTGGGCCATTTATGACGTGTTCAATACCTGCGACGACGAGCAGGTGTTCATGGGCGTGGTCAGCGACAGTCAGTGGGCCAGTTTCTGTCAGACCTTCGGCTTCGAAGAATTGGGGCGTGATCCCGAGCTGGCGAAAAACACCCAGCGAGTTCAGGCGCGGACACGGATTCTGCCTCAGGTGAAAGAGCGTTTGGCTCAGTTCAGCAAGCAGAAGGTCATGGCGATGTGCGAACAGGCGGGGCTGCCGTTCTCACCGATTCAGCGCCCGCAGGATCTGTTCGACGACCAGCACCTGAACGAGTCGGGAGGGCTGGCGCATCTGGCGCTGGAAAGCGGCGAGCAGGTCAAGGTGCCGATGTTGCCGTTCGAGATGAATGGCCGACGTTTCGATACGCGCCTGAACGTGCCGCAACTGGGCAGTCACTCCACCGAGTTGCTGGAAGAAATGGGCTATGCGTCGGGGGATGTCGACGCTCTGCGTGCTCGCGGAATCATTCGCTGACGCGCCTTCAAACGGATTCTTGAATCAATTCGCTGACGGAGTTTCCCGCCGTCAGCCTTATAAAAATAAATGTTGAGGAAACCGGTCATGGCAATTGTCACGACATCCCCGCACAGCAGCACAACCGGCGGTGTGCGGCCGCTCGATGCCGAGCAGACCCGCGTACTGCACAAGGCCGCCTGGCGCCTGATCCCGTTGCTCGCGCTGGCATACTTTTTCAATTACCTGGATCGTACCAGCGTCGGTTACGCCGCCCTGCAAATGACCGAGCAACTGGGGCTGACCGCCACGCAGTTCGGCCTTGGGGCGGGCATTATGTTCTTTGGTTATTGCCTGTGCGAAGTGCCGAGCAATCTGGCGATGTATCGATTCGGCGCCCGCTTGTGGATGGCTCGAATCATGATCACTTGGGGGCTTGCGGCAGCCGCTACGGCGATGATCGTCGGGCCCTACAGCTTCTATGCCGTGAGGTTGATTCTCGGCATCGCCGAAGCGGGTTTCTTTCCAGGCGTGATCTTCTTTCTGACCCTGTGGTTCCCAGCGCAGTATCGCACTCGCGTGCTGGCCTGGTTCACCGTAGCCACGCCGATCTCGTTTCTTGTCGGCGGCCCGCTGTCGATCTGGTTACTGCAGATGCATGGCTTTCTGGGCCTGGCGGGTTGGCAGTGGATGTTCCTGATTGAAGGCCTTCCGGCGTGCATCCTTGGCCTGATCACACTGAAAGTCCTGACCAATCATCCCGCCGAAGCCAAATGGCTGTCAGCTGATGAGAGAGAGGTGCTGATAGGCATGTTGGCCGAGGAACAGACCAAGGGCCAGCACAGCCATGGCTTCAAGGCGGCGTTGAAGGATCCGAGGGTGTGGATTCTCAGCTCGATCACTTTCAGCTTCACCCTGGGTTCTTACGGCATCGGTATCTGGCTGCCACAGATGCTCAAGGCCCATGGCGTCGAAGTCAGCATGATTGGATGGGTGGCGGCGATTCCGTACTTCTTCGCGACAGTCGCGCTACTGGTCTGGGCCAAACACGTGGACCGCACTGGCAAGGGCATTTTCAACCTGACTCTGGCGATGCTGCTGGCCGGTTTGGCGCTGCTGTTCGCCTTGCAGATGAATGCGCTGGTGCCGGCCTTGGCGGGCATCACCATGGCGCTGATCGGGACCATCGCCGGCAAGACCATCTTCTACACCTTGCCAGGCAAGTTCCTACGTGGGCAGGCGGCTGCGGGCGGGATTGCGCTGATCAATTCGATCGGTGCCTTCGGTGGTTTTGTCGGTCCCTATCTGATGGGGTTCCTCAGGGACTACACTGGTTCGTTCACCGCAGGTCTGATGGTGATGGGCTGCATCATGTTCGTCGCTGCGGCGATGGTGGTGTCACTGCGCCTGTTCCTGCGCGAAGAGTGACGACCGAGCTGCAGTTTTTTGCCAAAGGTGGCGTGGACCTCTGATATTGTCTTGCGGGCGACCTGCCTGGCCATGAGGCCACCTGTCGTCCGCAAGCGTAAATCGACAATGAGTGTCTATGAATACCGAATCCGAAAAGAACGTTTCCGACCCGGGCAGCAGCGCAGAGGGCGGAGTCGCCGCGGTGGACCGTGCCTTCGCCATTCTGGCTGCGTTCAATATCGAGCAGGACAGCCTGACCTTGGCTGAGATCTCGCGCCGCACTGGGCTCTATAAAAGCACGATCCTGCGTCTGATCATTTCGTTGGAAAAGGCCGGCTTTCTTCGCCGTTTGAGTGACGGTCGCTACTCCGTGGGCCCTGAACCGTTGCGTCTGTCGCAGCTTTATCAGACCTCGTTCAGGCTGCGGGACGTGATTCACCCGTTGCTCGAATCCATCACTGAGGAAAGCGGGGAGACCTCTTCGTTCTACGTGCTGGAAAACGGCAGCCGGGTCGTGCTGTTTCGGGTCGAACCCAAGCGCGCGGTGCGGGTTTCGGTACTCGAAGGCGCGCGCTTTCCGCTACAGGCCGGCGCTTCGGGCAAGATCCTTCGCGCCTTTTCCCGCTCCGTCGACCCGGCGCTGACCGAGGTGCGCGAGCGCTTCTGGGCTTGTTCATTCGGTGAACGCGACCCGGAAACCACAGCGGTTTCGGTGCCGGTTTTCTCTATGGGGTTCGAGCTGAAGGGAGCGCTGACGCTGTCCGGCCCATCCGATCGTCTGCTGAAAGAGCATATCGACCACGCGGCTTCCATTTTGCTGCGCAATGCAGCGATTGCGACCAGCGCCTTGGGCGGCAGCGACGTGGAATTGCGCGCTGCGCTAAAACGCCTCAATCCATGATGGCTGCCCTTTGGATGTCCGGTTTGGAGCGAAACGATTTATTAGTATTTGATGGAATTCTATTACAAGCTATCTGGATTCCCGGGGAAAATTTTCACCAAGGTTCTGGCTGGGTGTTGGCGTCATCGACCGAATAGCTATCAGCAAAACGGTCAATGTTACGCAAAGGGGCTGAGCTAGAACGGCGCAGCCTCCTCGCCCAGCAGAAGCCCTATATCGCCAACTTTGTTTTCAAGGGCCAATTTGATGCTGGCCCGAAGTTTTTCGTCAACCTCCTTGTGCAGACGAATCTTTCCAATCGCCAGTGAAGTGATAAATTCCATAGCAGCGTCACCGCGTTCGAAGCCATAACCCTGAACGACACGCAAGATGATATATGCCATGGATGCGCTGTAGGTTTCGTGGGCGCTGTAGTCGAGCTCTGTGGGTAATGCAGCTCGGAGAAACGCACCCTGTATGATACCGTCGTCGTAACGAGAAAAGACTTCAGTCGTCAGCAGCACCCGAAGTGAATTCAGACTGTACCGAGATTTATTCACGTCCCCTGTGGGCGCCACTCGCTGACGCTTTCTGAAATAGGGAAAGAAATTTGGCTATCGCATTCTTTTCAGGCTTGTGCGCTCCGACAACTCGATAAAATTCCCGTCGGCATCACGGACGAATGAGACCACCGCCACACCGCCGTAGTCACGCGGCGGCGCTGCTTCGATGGCGCCTCGTTGTAGCGCCAGCTTGTGCTCCTCCCGGCAGTCCTGGACCTGGATGGTGAGGTAGCGCCAACCCCGGCCAATCCACGTCTTCGGTGGTTCGGTAGCAGGTGACGCCGATCGCAGTATGACCAGTGAGTCCCCAACCAGGAACTTGTTCGGTGATGGCGAGGGGCATTGCAACGCATGCCCCCAGAAGCGCGCTGCAGCGTCAAGGTCAGAAACCTGAAGTTCCACGGCCAGGCCGCTGATTCCCTCGTATCCCGGTGGCACCAGAACAAGCTGATTGCCATCTGGGTCGCTCCATTGGATTAGTTCAGTGAGTTCGGGGACGACCAGAAAGACGCCAATGAAACGGGTAGCTGTGGTGTATGGGAGGTCGCGTAGGCTGTGGTTGATCTTGATGATGGACCCGTTCGCGTGAAATCGGTGCTGATGTATCCCTTCGCCGAGCTTTAGCACCTGATCGAATGCCAAGCCAGCCTTGTCCTGCCAGAAGCTGAGCTGCTTGGCTAGATCGGAGGTGGTGAATAACCCAACGTCGAGCTGTTGTTTTGCGAGCTGCATGATCGTGCTTCCTTAAATGCTATCAGAAGAGTTGCGCGGTGCCTGGCGCTTACATCAGACCTTCGCTGATGAACGGGAAGAACAGCCACAAATGCAGCTTGGTTCCAAAGTCAACGTTAGGATCGCTGTCGTGAGCGTCTAGACGCCATCGCCCACGCCCACCACTCCAGACTTGTCGTCTGGAGCCAGGCGCAGTCTGTAGCTGCCGGCTGCAATGCGGATTGCCAACGCTAGGGCCATCCTGGCCAGCTCCGGCGAATGTACCGGCACGCCAAGCAACCCTGTGCGGCCACTGCTGTATTGAAAGATCCGATCAGCGCGCCTAGCGGATCAATTGCTTTACGGGGCGAACTAAGCTTTCGCCGGGCTAGCTCAGACCTCTCCGAGGTACTTGCCCATGTTGCGTTCGAATTCCGCCGGTCCGACAGCTCCAACCTTGGCGTAAATCTTGGCCCTACGCCCCGGCACGGTGGGCCAGGTGGTGGCGGGCCCGAGGAACAGGTCCTGCACAGCGAGCAAGTCCTTGGGATCAGGAAGGGTGTGGCGATTGACGAAGTTCTTGGCGGCGGCCAGTGCCGGTCTGTCAAACGTGGCGATGCGGCATGCGATAAGGTCGACGTAAGCATCAAGCTCCGCGTCCGGCAGCGCCCGGTTCACCCAGCCATAGAGCTCAGCCGTGGCGGCGTCGTAGTCCAGGCTGCCGAGAATGACCTCCAGAGCGCGGGCGCGGCCCAGCAATGGCGGCAGACGGTCGAGTGCGCCACCTCCAGGCACAATGCCGGCCCCCACCTCGGGTTGGCCGAAAATGGCCTTCTCCAGGCTTGCAAAACGCATGTCCATGGCTTCGGCCAGTTCCGCGCCACCGCCGCGTGTACGACCTCGGATCTTGGCAATGCTCACCACCGGCAACTGGCTCAGACGCACCGTCATGTCAATCCACGTCGGAAGGCCCGTGGGGCCGGGCGCGGTAGGAGTGTCGCCAGCGCGTGTGAGGTCGTAGCGGCCAAAGAAGTAATCGGGGTTGGTGCTTTCAAACACGACTACCTGCAGTGTCTGGCTAGCTTCGATCTTGTCCACTAGCGCCTGAAACTCCAGCACGGTCTCAGGGTTGACGATGTTGGATGGCGGGTTGTCGAACAGGATGCGCCACTGCTTGTCGGATAGCTCTTCTATGCGGAATTGGCTATTGGTCATGTCAGCTCCTCAATGCACTTCGACATCAGATCAGTTTGGATGTGTCGAGCACCAGCTTGCCGCGGGTGTGACCGCTGCCCACGGCTTCGTAGGCTTGCTTCAGCTGGTTCAGCCCGAATACCCGGCTGACGTGCGGCTTAATGATGCCGGCGTTCACCAACTTCGCGATCTCGGCCAGCTGAATGGCATCCGGGCGCGTCAGCGGTCCATGGAACTCGGCGCCACGCGAGGCTGCAAGCTCTTCGTACTTGGCTATTCCTGCAGCTGCGCCCTTGGCAATCGCCTCCGGTAGGCCCAACGACATGAACGCGCGGGTATCCGCCATCATGACCAGGCCTACGTAGCGCCCGCCGGGTGCCAACGTGTTGATGGAACGCTCGACCAGTTCGCCGCACACGCCGTCATAGACCACGTCGAACGGGCCAAAGTCTTCGAAACGCTGCTTGGTGTAGTCAACCGCAATGTCGGCGCCCAGTTCCTTCAGGAAAGCCTGGTTGGCGGTACCGGCAGTTGCTGTCACGTGTGCACCGAAGTGTTTGGCCAGTTGGATGGCGAATGTACCCACGCCGCCGGCGCCGGCCTGGATCAGGACGCGGTCGCCATTTTTCAGGTTGGCGCGTTCGAAAAACGCTTGCCAGGCGGTCAGGGCCACAGTTGGCAGGCTGGCCGCTTCGATGTGGGAGATCTTCGTGGGCTTCTTGGCCAGCAAGTCATTGGTGACTACCGCTAGCTCTGCGTAGGCGCCAGGCGCGCGGTTGGACATGCGCGCGTAGACCTCGTCACCCACCTTGAACTGGGAGGGACCGCTGACCTCGCGCACCACACCGGAAATGTCGAAGCCCGGCACCTGAGGGAAGGAGTAGGGCAGCACGCGTTGGAAGCCTCCGGCACGCATGCCCAGTTCCACGGGGTTGACGCCCGCAGCCTTGATTTCGATCAGAGACGTGCCCTCGGAAAGGACCGGGTCTGGCAGTTCGCCAGATGACACAACCTCGTTGTCGCCATAGGCGGTCAGATAACTTGCTCGCATTGCAGATCTCCTCTGGAAGTGAATTTCAGAGTATGCGATAGACCTGCAATAGTCTAGTTATTGAACTTTTGTGCTCGGAAAATTCCCCCAGAAAATACTTGGCTATTTTTTCTAGTGATTTTGCTCGCTAACGTGGGCTTTGAGCCGCAGGTCTGTTAGCGGCACGGCACGACCTTTGACGGAGCGCACTTCCAGCGGCGCCAACTCGCTGCCGTCGCTGGCATCGAGCATGTCGGCTGGATAGCAGTCCTTGGGAAACAGCCATCTGTCACCCCATTGGCGCAAGGCCACGATCAGGGTGTAAAGGTCCGCGCCCATGGGGGTCAGTACATACTCATGTCGGCGGGCGTTCTCGGTAATTGGCTGGCGTGCCAGCACCCCGCCCTCGACCAGGCGCTTCAGGCGCTCGGTAAGCAGGTGGCGTGAGATCTGCAAACGCTCTTGGAAGTCGTCGAAGCGGCGAACGCCACTGAAGGCCTCCCGGATGATCAGGAGGCTCCCCCATTCGCCAATCAGATCGACGGCGCGCGCCATCGGGCAGTTTTCTTCCGCCCAGCTTTTTCGTTGCATCGTCATTGGTTCCATTAATACGAGTACAAATTATACGACCTCGAGATCGAAATTCTTCCAGCGAAACACGACTGGAGCGGCGTTCATCTCGTCAATGTCTCTGAGGATGCGAGTCTTGAGTTTGGGCGTCGAATCTACGCTGATATAGCGGGGGAGGATGCGTGCCATTTCGAGAAGGCGCATTCGATCAGATTGAGCCAAGAGCCATGCTGGGGACATGGCTTGCCACAAGATGGGATCGGCGGACTGAGCGATGAGCGTTGCAGGGAGGCTGGCGTTCGCAGCACGAGGGGAACTAGGTCGGCTCCCACCTGCTGCGACAGTTTTAATTGTCTGAAACCACTGGTGGACCTAAACAATAAAAAACGTCGCATTTAGTCGTCTGAGCTGGGGGCCTGCAAGGTCAGCCGGCATGGTAGTGAAGCGGGCGAAGGCACCTTTCTCGAAATCCGTACCGTAGCGCCTTGTCAATCACTTCCTTCGCCTCACCATCCTGTGCCTTGCCGCCGCGCTCCCCTTGCATTCAATATGGATACTAATATAGTATCCATGCATGGCTTCAGTAAACACTCAGTTCTCCATTGCCGTCCATGTACTGGCGGCAATCGCACATCACGACGGAGTTTTCGCTTCGGAGATTCTCGCGGGCAGCGTAAATGCGAACCCGGTTTTCGTTAAAAGAATCCTCGTTAAGCTTTCGAAGGCGAAACTGGCTAAGACGACTGTTGGTAAGTCGGGTGGTTACGGACTGGCACGAAGCCCAGAAAATATTTCGCTTTTAGACATCTATTCCGCAGTAAGTCCTCCTGATGCGTTTGCCATCCATACTTATCCCAAAAGAAAGGAGTGTATCGTGAGCTCTAACATCAAGGAGGTCATGAGCGACATCCTGGTTGACACGCAGGAGGCCGTCCATAGGGAGCTGAGACAGACGACGTTGGCGGATGTGGTGTCTAAAATCAGAGCTAAGTCCGCTTAGCTTTTTTTTGCCTATAATAGATACGTTAATAGTAGCCAATAAGCATTTAGAAGGAGCGCGAGATGACGCGATTGAATGAAGAGTCCCCTGTGATTGACGGCACTGCAACCGGACCCGTCGCTGCAAGGCATGACAAGGATGCGCCCACCGCCGTTCTCATCGGGGTGACCGGTGGACTTGGTCACGCGCTGGCCAGGCTCCTCGCGGCCGAGGGCTTTCGATTGGTGCTCGCTGCACGACGAGAGCACGACGCAGCCGAGATAACTGGCAGAAGCGACGGTTCGGCGATTTACCTACGCGCGGACGTAACCGATCCGGCGAGCCTCGAGAAGCTGGCGGCAACGGCCTTTGAGCACCTCGGCCGGATCGATGCAGTGGTTAACCTTGCAGGCATCTCGCCGCGCAAACCTATTGAAGACTACACGCTATCCGACGTCGACGATCTGCTCGCTATCAACGTGAAGGGGCCCATCTTCGTGACTCAGGCATTCCTGCCTGGACTGCGCAAGCAAGCCAGCGACGGAGTAATCGTCCACATCGGTGGTGCCATGGATGGCCGGGTGGCGCTGCCGTTTATGAGTGCCTACGCGGCGACCCGCGGCGCACTGGCGAGCTACGTGCAAGGCGCCAATCGCGAGCTTGAAGGTACAAACGTATCCCTGTCGTTCTTCGGGCCTGCACCCTCCAACACCGAGTCGGAGTCCCCGTTTTTCGACATGTGGAAAAAGATGGGCGTCGCCCTATGCGAGCCTGATGAGGTGGCGAGCGATATCCTCGCCACCATCCGCCAGCGACGTAAGGAGCATGTTATGGGCGGCGCGCTGCTCAAGATGATGACGCTCATGAATGCCATCTCTCCATCCGCTGCTGATGCGATTGGTCTGCGGAAATTTGGGAAGCTTATCAAGCAATATAGCCCGCGTTGATAAGGGGGCTTCGAACTTGTATCCGGGGGCGGGCGGAAGGGCTCCGCACCTTAGCCGGCCTCTATAACATGGCTTACAGCATGTAGGGCGGGTGCGCAAACTGAGACTGCGTCTTACCGACAAAGTCTATGACGGCACCTTTCTGGGCGAAGAACTCTTGATCCAAGAGACTAGGCGAGTGATTCCACCAAAGGCCAGCTGCAAGAACCCGCCCGCCTACGATGCCTGAGCTTACGACGATTGAAATCGCTCAACTGCATCGAGCCGATGTTCAGCCGCCTCAAGCAGTTCCTTCGCGTTACGACCCTATACGACAAGGCGCGAAAATCATTCTCGGCATTCCACAGCCTAGTCGCAGCCAACATATGGCTCCTATACAACTACAAGAGCCAAATGCCGAACAGGTGGGGATCTCGCATACGACCGATAACTCAATCGCTGACAAACGAATAGGATCCCAGGTGAACGAACAATTTTTCCAGCCCTACACTTTCAACAACGGAGCGACGGTAAAAAATCGGCTCTTCATGGCGCCGATGACCAATGGGCAAAGTCATCCCGACGGACGCTTTAGCGAAGAAGAATTGAACTGGTTAACGATGCGTGCCCAAGGTGGATTCGGCGCGGTCATCACAGCCGGAGCTTCGCCCTACGAAGACGACCTTTACATAGAAGGGCAGATCGGAGCTTTCTCAGATGCTCACGAAGATGGACTCCGCCGCTTTGCCGAAATGGTTAAGCGCGAGCAGGCGCTGTCGATTGTTCAGCTCATGCCCTCCGGAATGCGAGCAAAAGCCAAGCTGAATAGAGGCAAACAGCCGGCGGGTCCAAGTGTCGTTCAACTTCCGATTCCTGATTTTGAGCAGCCTCGGGAGCTCAGCGAAGAACAAATCCACGCCATCCTTGATGCTTTAGTGGATAGCGCGCGGCGAGTGCATCGGGCTGGCGCCTCCGGAATCGAGCTACACGGTGCCAACGGCTACCTCTTTACCCAGTTCTTTAGTTTGACCACGAACCTGCGAAAGGATAAATGGGGAGGCTCGGTGGAAAATCGCGCACGATTTCTCCTCGAAGCTATGCGGAGAATCCGGGCCGACTTACCTAGCGACTTCACCATCGGAGTGAAGATCCTCGCCGAAGACTGGAACAGCGGGCGGGGCTTCGACATTGACGAAGGCTTGGAGATGCTCCGAATGATGAACGATGTGGGGTTTACTTACCTGAATCTCTCGGCCATGAACGCTAAGGAAGTATCCTGGAAATATCCCAATCAAAAGCAAACAAATCTCTCGCGGGTTAGGGGCGTTTTAAGGGGCGACATTCCCGTGGTGGCAAGTGGATCGTTGTTAACGCCGCAAGAAGTTCAAGATGCGCTCAACGATGGTGCCGATATGGTTGCTTTGGGCCGTGCGGCGATATTAGCCCCGGACTGGCCGAAAAGGGCTGCTCGCCCTGACTTCGAAATTAAAAATTTTCCGCTCACGCTTGAAGAGCTCTATGCGCTCGGAGTGTCACCGAAGTTTGTGCATGCGCTGCGAAATGGGCTTTCCATGTGGAAATTCATAAAAGAAAATTAGGAAGAGAACTCCATGAATATAAAGCAAAGTAAAGCGCGAGTATTGGTTATAGGTTCCAGTGGGCAAGTAGGTAAGAAAGTAGTTTCCAATCTAGAAGGCAGCCTTGACGTTAACGTTAGGATTACTTCCCGCAGGCTTGAGGAGGTTCATCGTTTAAGCTGCGAGGGAAAGGACATCGTTCACCTTGATCTGGACGATCCCCGAACTTTCGGAGCCGCGCTCGCAGGCGTGGATCGAGTTTTCCTTTTAACCGGCTATACCGTAGCCATGCTTGCGCAGAGCAAGACGCTGGTAGACGCCGCCAGTAAAGCCGGTGTTAAGCATATCGTGCACCTCGGTGTGTTTGGAGAATGGGATTGCACGGGGCCAGCCTTTGCCTGGCATCAATTGGTTGAGGCCTATATTAAAACCAGCGGAATTTCTTGGACCTTCCTTCATCCCAATATGTTTATGGAAAACATACTTACCCTTTGCTTAAAGGGAGACACATTGACCACTTACTGGAACGAATACCGAACGGGCTGGGTTGCTGCGGCGGATATCGCCCTGGTTGCAGCTACCGTGCTTCAGCAGGGGCCGGCGAAGCACGCTGGTAAAGAGTATTGGCTTAGCAGCGATGTTGCTACAGGCCCTGAGCTCGCCAAACTTCTAAGCGAACTCCTCGGAAAAGAGATTACCGCTAACGTCCTTGGCCCCGCAGAATTTCAGGCTATTTTCACATCGGCAAGTATCCCGGTGGAGTCATGGTATGCGGATGGCGGCGTCGAGATCATGCGACAGGTTGTGGATGGACGGATGGGATATCTCGGAAGCGTTCGGGATGATGTTCCGCATGTTACCGGACAGCACGCCGTAACACTCAAGCAATGGATTCTTGAGCATCGGCAGGAGCTGATTTCGAGCACCGGGCACTAGGATTGCTCCGATCAACTTGCCATGCAGGGGCGGCAAGTCGCAGTTTTCCTCGGCACGCACCGCTTAGGGGGGGCTCTGAAATAGGCGAATGTTTCCGGCTATCGTACTGTCTGGGTCGCCCCATTGGATTCGCTTAGTGAGTTCGGGTGCGGCCAGAATGACGCCAGCGAACCAGTTAGGTGTGGTGTAGTCAACACGCAATGTCGGAGCCCAGTTCCTTCAGGAAAGCCTGGTTGGCGGTACCGGCAGTTGCTGTCACGTGTGCACCGAAGTGTTTGGCCAGTTGCATGGCGAATGTACCCACGCCGCCGGCGCCGGCCTGGATCAGGACGCGGTCGCCATTTTTCAGGTTGGCGCGTTCGAAAAACGCTTGCCAGGCGGTCAGGGCCACAGTTGGCAGACTGGCCGCTTCGATGTGGGACATCTTCGTGGGCTTCTTGGCCAGCAAGTCATTGGCGACTGCCGCGAGCTCTGCGTACGCGCCAGGCGCGCGGTTGGACATGCGCGCGTAGACCTCGTCACCCACCTTGAACTGGGAGGGACCGCTGACCTCGCGCATTACACCGGAAACATCGAAGCCCGGTACCTGAGGGAAGGAATAGGGCAGCACACGCTGGAAGCCGCCGGCACGCATGGCCAGTTCCACGGGGTTGACGCCCGCAGCCTTGTTTTCGATCAGGGGCGTGCCCTCGGAAAGACCGGATCTGGCAGTTCGCCAGATGACACAACCTCGTTGCCGCCATAGGCGGTCAGATAACTTGCGCGCATCGTAGATCCCCCGTGAAAGTGAATGTCAGGATATGCAAAAGATATAGAAAGGTTTATTTATTGAACTTATATCGTCGGAAAAAACCAGCAAAACTAATGGGCTATTTTTTTTAGCAGTTTTGCTCGCGAACGTGGGCTTTGAGCCGCAGGTCTGTTATCCAGCGTCCGATTGGCTATGGGTAGAATCCAATAGCCTTGCTTGGAATTACTCCATTTTTGCTCTTGAAACACCCCGAAAACAAGTCCAGAATTGAGTCTTTTCCTGCTTCGGCAAGAAAAGAAACCCCTTAGATTTCAATGGGTCGGACGCCAGATGCGAGTCTCGTTTCCGGCTCCAATCTCCTGATTTGTATTCGCTGTATCGTCAATCTGTGGTTATTCGCGCAGCGTTTTGCCGCAACTGATCTAAATAGTCAGCCCATTGCTGAGCAGCCTCCCGGCGCTGCACTAGCAGTTGCGCGCGCGCATACACAGCGCCAAGAGCTCCCGGCATTCGGTGAGATAACGAAAGTTCGAGCACGATTGGATCGATACCCAAGTGCTCGTGGGCAATGGTTCTGTAGGTCGCGCGAAAGCCGTGAGCAGTGATGTCATACTCCGGCCAGATACGCTGAAAGGACTTGAGCATGGAGGTCGGATTGATGGGGCGACCCGGATAGACCGGCGAGACGAACACCCAGCCTTTGCCTTCTTCATCCACCACGCGGGTTTTATGTAGCTCGCGTAACAGAACCAAGGCTTGCTCAGGCAACGGCACGATGTGCTTGCTCTTATCCAGATGCTTGGTCTTGCTCACGACGTAACGCCAATCGGCGCCCACCAAGTCGACATCTTCCCAGCGCATCTGCACCAGTTCGCCTGGGCGGACCGGCAGCATGACCAGCAGGCGCATTGCGGTGGCAACGCTGCCGTCGTTGCAGTCATCAAGGCGTAGAAGAAACCTGCCCAGGTCGGATGGCCTTTCGATCGCCGGGTTGCTGGTCACGATATGGCGAATCTTCAACTCCTCGATGTTACTGAGCGCCACGTTGCGCTCCACCCAGCCGCGACCTTCGGCAAAGCCCAGAACGGCACGGATGATGGTACGCACGCGCCGGGCCATGGCCATGGTGCGCTGGCGGCGCAACTCAGTGATGATCGTAGTGATGTGCTCCAACTTGATCTCGCTGATCGGTTTTTTGCCAATGGCAGGCAAGATGTGGTTGTTCAGCGCTCCGGTAAAGCCCGAGATGGATTTGGTCACCAATTCGGCAGACTTGAATGCCAACCATTGCTCGGCCACGTACGCGAAGGTGCGCTCTTCATTGAGCAACTGCGCCTCGATCTTGGCGGTCTTGGCCTTGAGCGGAGCGGTGTGGTTAGCCACGTCGCGGCGTGCGCCGCGGGCAATGTCGCGCGCCTCCTTGAGACCAATGTCGGGGTAAGCGCCGATGGAGAAGCGGTTTTCCTTGCCATGCAGGCGATACTTCAATCGCCAAACCTTGGAAGGGGATTTGCCGACCTTGCTCGACGCCCTTACCTCCAAGTAGAGCCCAGGGACTTCGCCATCGGCGTGTTTGCCGGGTTCGGTCAGCGAGCGGATCAAGGCATCGCTGAGTTTTCGTTTGAAAACAACCGCATTATCTGGGGGCATCGGTGGGGGCACCCTTTTTAAGGAACCGAAATTTGCCCCCAATTATGCCCCCATGAGTCGTGGAATCCATTGGATTTAGACAGACGGCAGTAGACTTAAATTTTCAATAACTCGTTGTTATAAAACGGTTTTATGGAATTTAGTGGAATTCAATTACAGGCTATCGGGGTCCCCAAAGAACATCTGAATGCGCGACCGCAACCAACGCTCCCCAGGATCGTTGTCCTGGGACCCGCGCCAAGCCATGTGCAGCTCAAAGCTACGCACTGGAAGCGGTGGGTCTTCGGCGCGTACGCCACCGGCGGCGGTCAGTGCGTCGGCGGTGTAGTCGGGGACGATGGCGATGATGTCGGTACCCGCCAGTAGCGTGCTCAGGCCATTGAACTGAGGCACCGCCAAGACCACATGGCGCTTGCGATCGAGTTTCTCCAGCTCTTCATCGATAAAGCCGCTCAAGTCACCGGCGAAGGACACCAGCGCATGGGGGCGGGCGCAGAATTCATCCAGGGTCAGTCGTCCTGGCGCGGTGTCGGCCCGTAGTACTTTGGGCAAGCTGCGCCGCAGGACCTTACGCTTGGCGTTGGCCGGCAAATCTTCGGTATAGCTGACGCCGATGGAGATTTCACCGGACGCCAGCAAACCAGGCATCAGAATGTAGTTGACCCGGCGCACCACCAGCACGATGCCGGGCGCTTCGGCCCGCAGGCGCTTGAGCAGCATCGGCAGCAGGGCGAATTCGGCGTCGTCCGACAGGCCAATGCGAAACACCGAGGTGCTGGTGGCCGGGTCGAATTCCGCCGCCCGGCTGACCGCCGTGGAAATCGAATCCAGGGCCGGGGAGAGCAGGGCGAAGATCTCGACCGCCCGGGCGGAAGGCTCCATGCTGCGACCGGTACGTACGAACAACGGGTCATCGAACAGGCTGCGCAGGCGCGACAGCGCGGCGCTGATGGCCGGTTGGCCTAGGAACAGTTTCTCGGCCGCGCGAGTCACACTGCGTTCATGCATCAATGTTTCGAACACGATCAACAGGTTCAGGTCGACACGCCGCAGGTCATTACGATTCATCTGGGGTCCTGGCAGATTCGGCAAGCTTGACGTGAGCGGCCATATGGGAACAATGGCCGGCATGAATCTTACGGGGAAAGACTGGTACTCTGCACCGGCTAATTGAGTTTTCTTAGGTTAAGTCCTACGCAATGGCTTGGTTTTTCTTGCTGCGGAATCAATGACAGGCATGTCGACTATTAATAGCCACTGATGGTCTTGGGTACAAAGCCCGGATAGAGTTCATGGCATTAGAGGTTACTTTGACGAGGTTTGCGATGTCCCGCACGATCCGTTTTCACAAGTTTGGTGGTGCCGAGGTGCTCAAATGCGAAGAGCATACGGCGGCTCTTCCTGCGCCAGGAGAAGTGCAGGTCCGTGTCGAAGCGATCGGCATCAGTTGGTACGACACCTTGTGGCGCCAGAACCTGGCGTCGTCCCAGGCGCGCCTGCCTTCGGGCCTGGGCCATGAAATGGCCGGTGTGGTCACGGCCGTCGGCGACGGCGTCGATGACTTGGCCGTGGGCGACAAGGTCGCCAGTTTTCCGGCCGAAAGCCCGAACGATTACCCGGTGTACGGTGAAGTCATCGTGCTGCCGCGCACCGCCCTGACCCGTTATCCCGACGTGCTCAGCCCGATCGAAGCCGCCGTGCATTACACGCCGCTGCTGATCGCCTATTTCGCCTACATGGACCTGGCACGGGTCAAGCCGGGGCAATTCGCCCTGGTCACCGATGCCAGCCATTGCGCCGGTCCTTCCTTCGTACAACTGGGCAAGGCCCTGGGTGTGCGGGTGATCGCGGCCACCAAGACGGCTGAAGAGCGTGAGTACCTGTTGTCGCTGGGCGCCGAGAAGGTCATCGTCACCGAAGAGCAGGACTTGCTGATGCAAATCAACAAGCTCACCGACAACCGTGGCGTCGATGTGGTCTTCGACGGCCTCGGCGGGCCGCAGATGTCGCTGCTGGGTGACGTGTTGGCACCGCGTGGCAGCCTGGTGCTGTATGGCTTGCAGGGCGGCAACCAGACGCCGTTTCCAGCCTGCGCGGCGTTCCAGAAGAACATTCAGTTCTTTGTGCACTGCATCGGCAATTTCACCGGCAAGCCGGAACTGGGCATTCTCCAGGACCAGGTGGCCTTGCAACGAGCACTGCGCGATATCAATCAACTGACCGCCGACCGTGTGCTGTTGCCACTCAAGACTCGGGTCTTCCCGTTCTCCGAGTTTGTCGAGGCTCACCGCTACATGGGCGAATGCCCTTGCCGTGAACGTGTTGCCCTTCAGGTCACCGACCCGGTCTGAACCCTGCCTTGCGCAAGAGTCATCGTCCGGGCTCTTGCGCTGCCTTCGTCCTGACACCTTCTTATCCTTTCTGACGACACCTCCTGCCTGGCGGTGCTGCGTTCTTACCTGGCCTTTCGTGCCTTGAATGGCCTGTCCCGGTTCGCTCAAGCCTGAAACGGTCTGCCGACCAACATCTGAACTGGTTTTTGCCCTCAATCTGTATCTTCTAATCATTGTTTAAGTCTTGATAATTGAACGCTGATTTCCATATCAAGGAAGAAGTCGTGGTGCTGTATAACTTTTTCGAAGGTCTTCATCCTTCAAGATGCATTCAAGGGGCAATAAACGTAAATGGGTATGGGGCTATCTATCGACCCTGGGGAAAACAGGGCGGGGTAGAGAGCCAATTAAAGTTCGGCAAGTTCTTTATTTCTCGTACTCATTGTCTGTGGGACGTTGTCGGAATTCTCCTAGGACGTGCCGTTCGGTCGGTTAGGTCCCCTGATTTCAAGGCTTTCGGCGGGGGAGTGCTGGGGCGTGAGCCGACTCTCAGTATATGTATCAAATAATTACAACAAGCAATGCTCGAGCGTATTGCTAATACTCTTTGAGTGCTAGAACAATCATCTAGACCAACACGTCGTGCAGTCACGTTGGTGCGGGTGCGACGCCGATAGTTGAATTTCCAGGTAAATGGCTATGAGTGCAATTCATGAGCAGGCAATGACTCACGTGTATCAACAGATACTGCAACGACTGTCAGGTTTTTATTCCCGGGCAGAACGTACCGCGTTGCAGCTTTTGATCCAGCGTTTAATTGTCGCCGCCGGAGGCATCGAGCGGATTGGCGATTATCGCGTGTTGACGGTCCTGAACGGGAGCCGGGAAAGCTTTTATGTGCTGACCGCCTTGCGGGCGGCACAGCTGAGTATCGCGGGGCGACATCCGGTGACCTTCACCTTGCGTGTCGCCACGCCACGCTTGAGCGAAACCACCCAGGCGACGCTGGAAAACATCCACCGCTGCTACAGCGCGCTGTTTGTCTACGATGATCCCCGGGTCGAATTGCTGATGGCGGATAATCGCGAGGTGTTGCCGTTCAATCACCGGCAGCCCTTGTCGGTGGCAGGGCACGAAGCCAATCGCATGGACCTGCTGGTGCTGGGACACCTTCGTGCGGTCGACAGCCCCTTGGAGATTGGGGATGACGGCTACCTGGCGATGGCCGAATTCTATCGGCATATGGCTCGCTGGGAGTCGGGCGTGGATTCGTTGGTCAGCAGCGATACACCGCGCCAGCAAAAACAATTCATATCGGGCCTTCGCCGCGCGACTCGCAAGATCGGCCTGCAGACCGAGCACGCCTGCGGTTTCGACAACCTCTTTGCCCACCTCGACACCCTGGGTGGTGATATCTACCGGCATTTCTATGGGCCGGATCGCCTCGATGCCTGGAGGCCCGAGGGGCACTTCGAGGCCTGCCGGCGAGTGGGCCACGTCGGCATCGACGACCTGATCGTCGTTCGTTCGGAGGGAACCAACTGGCCGCTCTTCAACGAGTTCCTGCGGGTGCAGACCGAGGGGCTTGTGCCGTCCGCGCCTGAAAATGAATACATCAGCCCGCTGCTGTCGGCCCATTTGCACGGTCTGCAGGCCTGCTACCTGCATGGCCGCAGCTATGAAACCGGCTATGGAGACTACGCGCAGCGAGCGATCATGATCATGCATCGCAAGCAACTGCCGGAACACGCCTGCGAACAGGCCCGGGCACTGTTCGGCTCACCGTCGTCGATTCCCGAGCGTCGTGCCTACGCCGCCCTTGAAGCGCAAAAGGTCCTGGGGCTCAGCGAAACGCAACTGGTGTGCATGCTGTTCGCGCCCTTCGTGGGGCAGGGGGCGGGCCTGGAGCATTTCCTGCGTTGCTGCCATCCCGGCATGCTGGTGGCGATGCCGGACCTGCACAAGGCCATGCAGGGCGCGACCGTCGTCGATCAGGTTGCGCAGTGGATGGTCGAGGTCAGCGGCCTGCCCATCGACATCCTTGGCAAGCTGTACCGGGCGAGCGTCTCACTGCCGGAACAACCGGACATTGCCCCGGGCGCCGATCTGCAGCAGACCATTGACGGCATCGACACTGCAGAAGCCGGGGCGCCTGTCGATGGGCTGCATGAACGCTCGGCAAGGCATTGAGGAACGAGGTTTGACGGAATCATCTACCTCGTCCCCAGTCCTTGTACCCGGCGTTGCGACTGGGTCGGCGGCGACCCGCTGTCCTGGCCTGAGCCGATGAAAGGTTGCCGGGAGACAGGCTTCGCCTACCAGGCGGTTTATCGCTACCTGACCACGCTGATCAACGAGCTGGAGGTTGATGCGCGGGTTCGCCTGCCGTCGCTGCGGCAACTGGCCGAGCGTCTGAACGTATCGATATCGACCATTCAGTACGCGTATTCGCTGCTGGAAAAGGAAGGGCGGGTCTATTCGATCGCCAAGTCCGGTTACTACGCGCTGCCAGTGCCCAGCATGGCCACCCTGGACGGCGGTGACGATTTGCTCGAGACCTTGTACGTCAATGCCCGACGACCAGGCATGCGGGTGTTCAGTGCGGACGAACCGGCATCGATGCAGCCATTGGACAGCCCGCTGTTGCTGCTCGAGCGCGAACTGCTGCGCCAGTACCCACGCTCCTCGCAGACACCCTCGCAACCCTGGGGTGAGCTGGAGCTGCGCACCGCGCTGGCTGCCCGCTACACGTCTTCGCCGGCCCGTTGCTGGAATGCCGATGACGTCTACATTGGCGCCGACCTGCGTGGCGTGCTGGAGATCCTGATCGCGGTGCTGGCACTGCGCGGTGCCGCCGTGCTGATCGAATCACCCTGCGATTGGGCAGTGTTGCGCCTGCTGCAGGCGGCGGAGGTCAACGTCATCGAGCTGCCACTGCTGACCAGCGGCGAGCTCAATGTCGAGCAACTGGAACAACTGCTGGTGAACGAAACTGTGCGCCTGGTGGTGTTGTCGTCGGTCTTGAACATGCCGAGGGGGACGCTCGTTCCTGAAGAGAACCGTCGTGCCATCGCGCATCTGCTGGAGCGGCACGGAACTTGGGTGCTGGAGAACGACAGCCATACGGACCTGGCGTTCGAGGCGAGGGGGACGCCTTTTCGAGACTTGCTCGACCCGGACCGGTTGATCGTCTATTCGACGTTCGAGAAAACCATCGGGCCGGAGGCGCCGTATGGCTACGTGTTGTCGCGCCAGTTGACCTTGCACCTGCAGCGACATTTCCTGCTGCGCGCGTTTTGCTTGTCGCCGATTCGCCAGAAAGCCATCGCCCGGCTGTACAGCAACGGTCGGATTGACCAGCATTTGCTGGTGTTGCGGCGCCTGCTGCGCGAAAGCGCGGTTTCGACGACGCAATTGCTGCGCGAGCGGCTAGGGGATAGCCTGCAATGGGCAGAACCTCAAGGTGGTGCGACGATCTGGATGCAATCGACGCGACGGGTCGACTTGCGGCGGGTTTTCCATCGGCTGCTTGCCCAGCGAATCGTCATCGCGCCAGGGGAGTTGTTCAGCCTCCAGGGCCTGTATGCACAACATATGCGCCTCACCCACGCCCTGAACGGGCCACAGGACATGGACGCTGCGCTCTGCGCGCTGGCCGATGCCTTGAGGCTCGAACAAGCGTAGTCGGCGCAATGGATCGAACCCATCGCGCCATGGTCGAACTGTCAGTAAACTGCACCCCATTTACCGAGCCACTCCACTCAGAGGTTTTGCATGACAGTCAGTCCATTTGCGGGCAAGCCGGCACCGGCAGAGTTGTTGATCGATATCCCGCGACTGGTGACGGCCTACTACACCGGCCGACCCGATGCCTCGGTTGCGACCCAGCGCGTGGCTTTTGGCACGTCCGGGCACCGTGGCAGCTCCTTCGACCTGGGCTTCAACGAGTGGCACGTGTTGGCCATCAGCCAGGCGATCTGTCTGTACCGCGAAGCCCAGGGCATCAACGGGCCGCTGTTCGTCGGTATCGACACCCACGCGCTATCGACCCCGGCGGGTGCCAGCGCGCTGGAAGTATTCGCGGCCAATGGCGTCACCGTAATGATCGCCGAAGGCGATGAATACACCCCGACACCGGCGGTTTCCCACGCCATTCTCTGCTACAACCGTGGCCGCACCTCGGGCCTGGCGGACGGTATCGTCATCACGCCGTCCCACAACCCACCGCAAAGTGGCGGTTACAAGTACAACCCTACCAACGGTGGTCCGGCCGATACCCATATCACCAAGTGGATCGAAGCCAAGGCCAACGAGCTGCTGGCCAACCAGCTCGCCGGCGTCAAGCGCGTCAGCTACGAGCAGGCCCTGAAAGCCGATACCACCCACCGTCACGACTATGTAAACACCTACGTGGCAGACCTGATCAACGTCATCGATTTCGATGCCATCCGTACCGCCGGGTTGCGTCTGGGCGTCGATCCGTTGGGCGGCGCGGGCGTGCGCTACTGGCCGGCCATTGCCGAGCATTACCGCCTGGACCTGGACGTGGTGAACACTCACGTGGATTCCACCTTCCGTTTCATGACCGTCGACTGGGACGGGCAGATCCGCATGGACCCGTCCTCCAGCCATGCGATGCAAGGGTTGATTGGCCTGAAGGAACGCTTCGACGTGGCCTTTGCCTGCGACCCGGACCATGACCGCCATGGCATCGTGACCCCATCCGGTGGCCTGTTGGCGCCGAACAACTACCTGGCGGTCTCCATCGACTACCTGTTCCAGAATCGCCCGCAATGGCGCGCCGATGCCGCCGTAGGCAAGACGGTGGTCAGCAGCGGCCTGATCGATCGCGTGGCCAAGCGCCTGGGGCGCCGCCTCTATGAAGTGCCGGTGGGCTTCAAGTGGTTTGCCGATGGCCTGTTCGATGGTTCCCTGGGCTTTGGGGGTGAAGAAAGTGCCGGTGCTTCGTTCCTGCGCAAGGATGGAGGCGTCTGGAGTACCGACAAGGACGGCCTGATCCCGGCGCTGTTGGCAGCTGAAATGACCGCGCGCACCGGTCGCGACCCGAGCCAGGCCTACCGCGCGTTGACTGACGAGCTGGGCGAACCATTCTCGGTACGCGTCGATGCCAAGGCCAGCCCCCAACAGAAGGCGCTGTTGAGCAAGCTGTCGCCCGATCAGGTGGCCTCCACCGAACTGGCCGGGGAGAAGATCCAGAATATCCTCAGTCATGCGCCGGGCAATGACCAGGCCATTGGCGGCCTGAAGGTCATGACCGAAAACGGCTGGTTTGCGGCACGCCCGTCCGGGACCGAGGATATCTACAAGATCTACGCCGAAAGCTTCCTTGGCGACGCGCACCTCAAGCAATTGGTGGCTGAAGCGCAAACGTTGGTGGATGGGGCTATCACCAGCAAGTGATACATCTGATGTGAGCTTTGTGGCGAGGGAGCTTGCTCCCGCTGGGCTGCGCAGCAGCCCCCTCAAGCTCACTCAATCGACCTGATCCACCGCGTCGCCGGGTTCTAGGGCCGCTGCGCAACCGAGCGGGAGCAAGCTCCCTCGCCACAAGAGCAGCAGTGACGCGATGCAGGGTTTAGGCGAGGTCAACGAGCACGATTTCGCTGTCTTCGATCGCGGTCACCCGCAATATCCGTTCATCTTCAATCGCAACACCGTCTCGAGCTTGTGCACGCAAGCCGTTGATTTCTATCAATCCTGTGGCCGGCACAAGATAAGCTCGACGTGCGGCGTCCAGCCGATACTCCGCACTTTCACCCGCCTTGAGATTGGCCGCTACCAGTCGTGCGTCGGCGCGAATGCGCAGGCTCTGGTCATCGCCGGCCTTGCCACTGGCCAACGTCACGAAGCCTTCGCGCGAGTCCTTGGGAAACGGCTTGGCGCCCCATGACGGTGCCAGGCCTTCTTCGTTGGGGATGATCCATATCTGGAAGATGCGGGTGGCCGTCGACTCCAGGTTGTATTCGCTATGGGCAATGCCGGTGCCGGCGCTCATGACCTGTACATCACCGGCCTGCGTACGGCCTTTGTTACCCAGATTGTCCTGGTGGCTGATCGCGCCTTCGCGCACATAGGTGATGATTTCCATGTCCCGGTGCGGGTGTTGGGGAAAACCGCTGCCGGGGGCGATGACATCATCGTTCCAGACGCGCAGGTTGCCCCAATGCATGCGTTGCGGGTCGTAATACTCGGCGAACGAAAAATGGTGGTGGGCATCCAACCAGCCGTGGTTGGCGGCGCCCAAGGTGGCGAAGGGCCTGAGTTCGAGCATGTTCGTATCCTTTTCGCTGGGAGCGAAAGCGATGGTTGATGGCGCTATTCTCGCGAAGGAAATCATCGACAAAAAGCGTAAAAAACGCGTCAAACCTATCGACTAACCAGATATGAATTCGTGAGCCAACTTTCACTTCATCGCCTAAACCCATGACTTAAAAGCTTTTGGGTGGAACCTGGCGGTAAATCCAGACACCATAGCTGTCATGGTTCATGAACACCGGAGTCCCCAGCGTGGCGCAACACACTCCCGATCTTCCCCCCGAGCTTCTATCCCTGGCCCAGATGCCGCTGTTCAAGCGCCTGGCCGCCCGATTCTTCGGCCATGGCCTGACACGCCTGCGAGCCCAACATCGTGCCTCCTGGTTGCATGGCCAGGCCGACGGTTTCCGCAGCGGTCATACCGCTGGTTTTGACTATGGATACAAGGAAGGCCGGGCCGAAGGGCTGGAGGAAGGCCGCCAGGTCCTGTTGATCCGTGATTCGCGCAGCACGGAGCATCCGGCACCGCAGGTCGATGATCTGCTGTTCGATGACTGGCGCCTGCCGCTGACCGCTGAGTTGAAGAAACGCATCAAGGCAGATGTCGCCCGATTGCTGCCGGTCCATGCACAACCGAGTGCTGCGCAATGGAAGATGATTTTCAGCGACACGCCCTCGACCTCGGTGGTCGCCGGGGCCGGGGCGGGGAAGTCCACCACCCTGGTGCTGCGCATTGTGCTGTTGTCCCATTACCTGGGTTTCGAATTGGACTCGATGACCGTGGTGACGTTTACCCGGGAATCGCGCAAGGATTTCATCCAGAAACTGATCGAAGTGTTTGCCCTGTGGGGACGTACCGTCAGCCTCAAGGAAGCTCGGGACTTGGTGCGGACATTCCATTCGCGAATCTTGCCCATGGTCCGCAGCTTGCCCGGGTTTGAACGGCTCCAGGCGTTCGAGACCCTGAGCCATCGCGCCGAAGCGGGTGACGATGATGCCCAGGGCAATCCTTTTGATTTGCGCATCAATGACGCCCAGCGCCAGCAACTCAACGCCTGTTATTACAACCTTTACCAGCGTGACCCGCGTTTCCGTGAGTTGATCCTGCCGTTGTCCCGCCACGCGCTGCAGCTCAAGGAACTGGAGCGCGATCACCCGGATGTACAAAAGCGGGTCGCCGTGACCGCGCTGGCAGCCCAGCGCGATGAAGAATTGTGCGATGCCGTCGAAGACCTGTGGTTGCGCGCCGGTGCCTGGCCGATCAAGGGTATCGAGCCGAAACGACAAACGTTCGAGATCAATGGGGCGACGTTCCACTGCCATGGTTACGCGCCTTCCCTGGATGCCTGGGTAATATTGGGGTTCGATCCACGGGAAGACGCCCGGCTCAGTCGTCCGGGCGCCAAGTTGAGCATCCGCGCGGAATGGGCGGTCAAGCGCACTCTGTTTCAAGCTTTCTGTCGTAAGCCACTGATATGGCTTGAAAGTTATGAGGCGTCAAAACGTGTATTAGCATCAATGGCCGGCGATGCCAGTGCCGGGCCAGGGTTCGATTACAAGGTCAAGGGCGAGTTGGGTTCGGCACCGTTGCTGGACTGCTTTGTCGCGGCGGCAGGCTTTATCGAGAACCTGGGCCTGGACGTCCCGGATGCCGTGGGTCGGATGTCCTTTGCCCAGGATGACCCTGATCGGTATTTCTTTGAGGCGCTGAGTCGCTACTGGCGGGCATTCGAAGACCATCTGCTCGACCAATCGCCGCCGGTCATGACCTACAACCGCATGTTTGCGCTGTTCAGCGAACACTCGCCGGAAAACTTCAAATTGCTGGGGGATGCGTTGCTCAGGCCGCTTTCGCACCTGATGATCGACGAATTCCAGGACGTGTCGCCGCAGATCGTCTCCTGGCTGCGAGCCAGTCTTCGGGAAATACGCAGTCGTGGCCCCGCGATGCACGTGGGGCGCGGTGCCCAGCGCTCTTCCTTGTTGTGTGTCGGGGACGATTGGCAGTCGATCTATGGCTGGCGCGGCAGTTCACCGAGTTATTTCATGGCATTCAACCAGCAATTCCCGTCGCCGACGACCACCCGCGTCATGCTCACTGACAACTATCGCAGCCACCAACACATCATCGATGCGGCCGAGCATATTGTTCGCGCCGCTGCGGCTATCCCAGGCAAGAAGGCCAAGGCCAGTGGCGTGTCTTGCTCGCTGAGCCCGGTCAATGTGTTGGATCGAGACGATGAAGGGCTGGCGCGGCGACTGGATGAGCACTACCGCAAGGGCGATTCGATCTTGATGCTGTATCGAAAAAGCAGCGATAAGCTATTGATAGAAAAGTATATTCAGTCAACAGTTAATGTGGATTCTAGCTTGCCGTGGGAGGCGAGGCGGCTCAGGCAGATGACTTACCACAGTGCCAAGGGGCTCCAGGCTGATGCGGTGTTCCTGCTGGGCGACTGTCAGCACCTGAGCAGTTCACCCTACAAGAACCAGGTCTACCGAATGGCCGGTCTAGGCAAGGACGGTGATGCCGAACCTTACGACTCGGCGCAAAAGGACGAAATCCTGCGCCTGGCGTATGTGGGCATCACGCGTGCGGTGCAGCACTGTTACTGGTACGTCGATGGCCAGGACGGCCAGGCGGCCAATGGGCCCAAGGCTTCGGATCGTATTGCCGGGGACAAGCCCTTTTTTGCTGACCATCGCCGGAGCGTGGCAAATGGCCGGCAAAAAGCCTGAAGCATGATGGCACCTTTGGATAAATGATCTACACCTATGGCAAGGGATTGCATTGCCAAGGTCGGCATGCGGTTGATCGATCGATCACCGCGCGAAATCTTCGCCACGCTCCCTCGATATCGTTCCCACCCGGCTGCCAGAGCCAGGCCTGACTGTGTCCGCTTGGCGGGCGCCAAGGAGGTGCGTCACATCGCTGAGCGTGGACCGTGAACAGGTCTGGCATCGTGCCAACGCCTGATAACAGAAGGAGGCCCTGCGCATCGCTCAACCCTTCGACGGGACGGCAGGCGCCTCCCGATAAGGAGATATCGATGAAGCATTTCCAAGGAAAGATCGCTGCACTACTGGCCCTGACCGGCACGTTGTCCATGGCTGGCGCCCAGGCCGGGACGTTCCCTGATTACGGCTTCGCGCCACCCAAAAGTTCGTACCCCTCCGCATTTTTCCGGCTCAGTCAGGACTACCCCACCGTGGCGCCGGGCCCGTCTTCGATACCGTCGTTTTTCAAGCACCTGCCCGCCAATTTCAGCAATGATTTTGAAAGCTGGCGCACCTACATGAACGAGGTAAAGAACTACTGCCTGGAGGGCAATACGGAAGTCGGCTGGAACGTGCAGAAAAACAAGGTTCGTCAGTGGTATCACATGCCTTGGCAACACTATGGCCCCAACGGTCGTGAAGCTATTCACGGGCTGACCAAAGAGGCGCCGATCCAGCCCAAACAGTTGGCGAGTACCCAAACCGGGAATGGCCAGACCTATGCGGTCGGCATCTATAACGATATAGGGGCGTACACCATCGGCCAGGTTTGGAAGGATCCGCAGAACCCTGATCCGAGCTATACCTCGCAACCAAAGGGATTTCCCAATGGCACAGTGGTGTGCAAGGCGTTGTTCGCAGACATCGATATCAATACGGTCCCCTCGCTGGTCAATCCGGTACTTTGGAGTGCCTACACCGCCAAGGACTTCTACTCAACCAAACGCGCCATCACCAAAGTCGCGTTGATTCAGATGGACATCGCCGTCCGGGACACGCGCGTCAAAGATACCGGCTGGTTGTTCGGCACCTTTCAGTACAACGGTGCGATGACCGGTAAATCGGGCTGGGACAACCTGGTGCCGGTGGGAATCATGTGGGGGAACGATCCGAAGGAGAACGGCAACGCGTTCACCAACCCGACGCCGACTGAAACCAAGATCAACCCGACGTTGAAGCAGACCGCGATCAATGCCAATACCAAGGAGCTGCCACCGACCCACCTTGGCTGGAACGGCCGCCTCAACGGCCCCGTGGACAATCCTCAGGCCTCTTGCCTGAGTTGCCATATGACCGCCGAGTACCAGCAATTGGCGCCAATGAATCCGACCTTCCAAGCCAACCCGCCACCGGTGGGAGGCGAGGAATGGATGAAATGGTTCCAGAACATCCCGGCTGGACAGCCGTTTTCGCCGGGCACCCGCAGCACGGACTACAGCCTGCAATTGTCCGGCGCCCTGGCGAACTTCTATGAATGGAAATGCAACCACAGCGGAATCTATGCCGACGGCAAGAATGCTTGCGCCAAAGTCCAGCCCCTTAACCTGATGAAGGCGAGCAATGCGCCTGAACAAGAGGTGTTTAAAGTACAGCGCAGCCCTGAACTGGAAGAGCTCAAGTAGCGTGCCCCCGGCCTCGGACAAGCGCCGAGGCCGGACTTCCTGTGGGGGCGAGCTTGCTCGCGAAAAGGCCGGCACATCCAGCTTCGGTGTGACTGACCCGCCGTCATCGCGAGCAAGCCCGCTCCCACCGGGCAATGCGTTCGCTCAAACCAGGCAGGCACCTAAGCCATCGGCGGCAACCGCCGCTTGACGGGCGTCTTCTTGACGATGGCCGTATTGGTCTCGGCGTGGATATTGAGTTTGTCCAGCAAGGTATCCAGCTGTTCCATCGAGCGCACGTGCAGGCGGGCGATGAAGCAGTCGTCGCCGGTCACCTTGTCGCATTCGGTGAATTCAGCGATGGCCTGGATCTGCCGCTCCACTTCCTGCAACTGTCCCGGCAGCGGGCGGATACGCACGATGGCCTGGAGTTGATAGCCGAAGCACTTGGGGTCGACTTCGACGGTGTAGCCCCTGAGCACACCACGTTCTTCGAGCCGGCGAAGGCGCTCGGCGACACTGGGGGAGGACAGGCCACTGAGGTTTGCCAGGGCCTTGAGGGAACGTCGGGAATCTTCCATCAGGGCACTGATGAGGATCTGGTCAATATCGTCAGTCATTTCAACTCCATTAGGTGAATGTGTGAAGTTGCCTTGATAAAAAAGGTCGAATCGCAGTTTAGCCTTTTTCAAGCCATGGAGAAGCCCCCCGACGGCTCGGCATACTGTGCCCACTTGCTGAAGGAGCCTGAAGATGGACAAGACCTTACGCCGCGGTTCGCTGGAAATGACTGCCGCCATGCTGATCTCCGGAACCATTGGTTGGTTCGTGCTGGTTTCCGGCCTGCCGGTGCTGGATGTGGTGTTCTGGCGCTGCGTGTTCGGCGCCGTGACCTTGCTGCTGATCTGCGCCGGTTTCGGCTTTTTGCGCCCCGGCATCCTCACCCGTACCACTTTCCTGCTGGCGGTACTCAGCGGTGTGGCGATCGTCGGCAACTGGGTATTGTTGTTTGCCTCCTATTCCCGCGCCTCGATTGCCATCGGCACGGCGGTGTACAACGTCCAGCCGTTCATGTTGGTGGGGTTGGCGGCGCTGTTTCTGGGGGAAAAAATCACCGCGCAGAAACTGTTCTGGCTGGCGGTGTCGTTTCTCGGAATGCTGGCCATCGTCAGTGCCCATGGCGAGCAAGGGCAGGGTGGCGATGATTATCTGCTGGGCATTGCCTTGGCGCTGGGGGCTGCGTTGCTGTACGCCATCGCGGCGTTGATCATCAAGCGTCTGACCGGCACGCCGCCGCATCTGATCGCGCTGATCCAGGTTAGCACCGGCGTGTTGCTGTTGGCGCCCTGGGCGAACTTCTCGGCGTTGCCGCAGCAAACCGAAGCCTGGGCCAGCCTGCTGACCCTGGGCATGGTGCACACTGGCGTGATGTATGTGTTGCTGTACAGCGCCATACAACGCTTGCCGACCGCTTTGACCGGTGCGCTGTCGTTCATCTACCCGATCGCAGCGATCTTCGTCGACTGGTTCGCCTTTGGCCATCGCCTGGAGCCGCTGCAATGGTTGGGCGTGGCGGCGATCCTGCTGGCGGCTGCCGGCATGCAACAGGGCTGGGGCATCAAGTCGCGGCGCCCAGTCCTGTCGTAGCCCACCGTTCGGGCGTGGATCAGAAGATGTAGTCAGTGGTCAGGAAGTTGGAATCGCGCTCACGGATGATGTCGCTGATCAACGCCTTGTTGTTCTCCTGGAACTTGGTTGCCACCAGCGTGCGGATGGAAAAGGTGCGCAGTGCATCGTGGACCGACAAGGTACCCTCGGCCGAATTCTTCCGGCCATTGAACGGGAACGTGTCCGGGCCACGTTGGCACTGGGCGTTGATGTTGATGCGTCCGACCTGGTTGGCGAAGGTGTCCACCAGCTTGCCGACTTGTGCCGGGTTGGTGCCGAAAATGCTGAGCTGCTGGCCGAAGTCGGATTCCAGTACGTAATCGATGACGGTATTGAGGTCGCGGTACGGCACGATGGGCACGACCGGACCGAACTGTTCCTCATGGTAGACCCGCATCGCGGTGTTCACTGGGTACAGCACCGCGGGGTAGAAAAACGAGCTTCGCGATTCGCCGCCATGGGCATTCTTCACTTCTGCACCTTTGGCGAGTGCATCGGCGACCAGCGAATGCAAGTAATCGACTTTGCTCGCTTCGGGCAGCGGCGTCAGCGCCACACCGTCCTCCCAGGGCATGCCAGGTTTCAGGGTGGCGAGCCTGGCGTTGAACTTCTCGATGAACGCCGGCGCCACATCCTCATGGACAAACAGAATTTTCAGCGCCGTGCAGCGCTGGCCGTTGAATGACAGCGAGCCGGTCAGCGCCTCGTTGACCGCGTTGTCCAGGTCGACGTCCGGCAGCACCAGGCCGGGGTTCTTCGCATCCAGCCCCAGGGCGGCGCGCAAGCGGTGTGGCCGTGGGTGGAGCTTCTTCAGGTCACTGGCGGCCTTGTTGGTGCCGATAAAGGCGAAGATGTCGATCTTGCCGCTGGCCATCAGCGCGCTGACCGTTTCGCGGCCGCTGCCGTAGATCACGTTGATCACGCCCGCCGGGAAGCTGTCGCGGAAGGCTTCCAGCAACGGCCGCACCAGCAGGACGCCGAGCTTGGCCGGCTTGAACACCACGGTGTTGCCCATGATCAAGGCCGGGATCAGCGTGGTGAAGGTTTCGTTCAGCGGGTAGTTGTAGGGGCCCATGCACAAGGCCACGCCCAGGGGCACGCGTCGGATCTGCCCGAGGGTGTCCTGTTCCAGCTCGAAGCGGCTGGAGCGCCGGTCCAACTCCTTGAGGGCGTCGATGGTGTCGACGATGTAGTCGCAGGTGCGGTCGAACTCCTTCTGGGAGTCCTTGAGGTTCTTGCCGATTTCCCACATCAGCAACTTGACCACGGCCTCGCGTTGCTCGCGCATGCGTGCCAGGAAGGTTTCCACATGGCGGATGCGCTCGGCAACGCGCATCGTCGGCCACTGGCCCTGGCCGCGATCGTAAGCCCGCACGGCAGCGTCCAGGGCGGTGAGGGCGGTCTCGGCATCCAGCAGCGGCGTGCTGCCGAGAATCACTTGTTCATCACCCAGCTCACCCGTCAGGTAAACGGGGCTGCGGACGACGGCCAGTGGCCCTTGCCAGGTTTCCAGGACGCCGTCGACCAGGTATTCACGCTGTTCGATCCGGCCTTCGAGGCGGTAGGCCGGCGGGATGTCGGTGGCGCTGGGAAAAAGGTTGGCGAGGAAGGGGACGGTGGTCATGTCGTTACTCCATCAATGAAATGAGCCAGGGCAGACGGCTTGCAGGTATAAATCGCTTTTAGCGTTATACGCCTTAATGGAGGTGTTTTTTAAGTGGCGGCAGTTTGCTTGTGCCGGACTTATGCAGGAGCCGCCTCGCTTCGCTCGACAGCTCCCACAGGCCCAGCCTTGGAAAGCGGTGGGCGTTATCAACGACTCACCAGCGCATCCGCACGCCCATGCTGGTAATGATGCCATTGAGGTCGTTGTCGTCGACGTCACTGCTGTAATCGGCACTGACATACAGGCTGACCGCCGGCGTGACCCGGGCGACCAGGCCCAGGCCGACTTCGACGGTAGAGGATTTTCGGCTGCTGCTGATCTTGTCGACCTTATCCAGGGACACCGTGCCGGCGCCCTGGACGGTGTGCCACAGGTTGGTTCGCAGGTAAGGCTCCACACCGAGGCCGTTGACCTGGTAGTTACCCTTGAGGCGTGCGCCAACGCGGCCGCTCCAACTGCTCAGTTCATCGCCGGTGCCGCTCTCGGCATTCGGCGTATCGAGGGTGATGCGCTGGTTGATCAGTTGCGCCTGGGGTTCGACCACCCAGTGGGTGCTGATGCCAATAGGGAAGCCACCTTCGACCGACAGCGTCACCGCATGGCCTTCGGTGGCCTGGCGCTGGCCTTGTTCGGTGCGGCTGTAGCCATTGATCCGGCCGCCGCTGGCGCTCAGGTCGACGTGCCAGCCCGCGGGGCCGGTCAGGCTCCAGTAGGCGCCGAGGCTCGAACCTTTCAGGTTGACGGCATCTTTGTCCGGGTCGGCCAGCGCGGGCATCACCAGCAGGCCGCCGCCGGTTGAAGTGATCTGCTGTTGCCCAGTGATCAGTCCCATGCGCTGGGTATGACCGTCGCCGTTTCGCACTGTGAACAGGGCGGGGCTTTTGCCGGAAGCAGGCTCACTTCCAACCAGTGCGGTATCGAGGTGGGTGGATGATGTTCGGTCGTACCAGGGCTGCACGGTCTCCTCGGCAGGCCAGGCCTGGACCTCCATGGATGAAAGCAGCAGCAACGATGTCGAGACGGTATGGAAAGTGGTGGTGAGCGCTTGTGGACGGAGGGAAGTTTTCATGGGGGCCTGCCTTGCAATCGCATGCGTTTCTCGCTTTTTGGCGTCTCTCCTACCCCGAATGAGGGGCGACCGAATGGATTGAGGCAAGCCTCTGGCGGCCCGTGTTGGCGGGTTCCAGAGGCCTGCCCCTGACTGTATTTCCGGGGGTAGTACGGTGTAGTCAAGAAGACCGATGGCGGCGCGTCAAGAAAATGAACGATGAATGGCAAAATGAAATCAGCGCTAATAAAGCGCTGATTTCAATTGGTTATTGTGGTGGGTATTCGGGCGTCAAACCTCTGTCGTAGACCCTGTCTACCAGCTGATTCGTAAACCGACGTTGCCCATGACACTGTGTTGCTGGTTGCTGTCGAGGTTTTGGCTATAGTTCGCGCCGGCGTACATGGCGACGCTGGGCGCCAGGCTCACGGTGACGCCAATCCCGAGGTCGCCGGTGGAGGCGCGCTGTTGGGTCTCGACCCGTTCGGTGTCGTCGAATATCACTGAGTCGGTGCCGGAAAACGTATGCCAGAGGTTGGCGCGCAGGTACGGTTCCACGGGCATGCCGCTGACCTGGTAGCGGCCCTTGAGGCGCGCACCGAGCCGGCCGGTCCAGGCACCGTCGGAATCGAATTCGACCTTGGAGACCCCATCGTTTTGCGTATCCAGGGAGACCTTTTGGTAGATGATCTGGGCCTGGGGTTCAAAGTCCCAGTCAGCGGTCACCTTGAAGGGGTAGCCGGTCTCCGCCGAAGCGGTCAAGGCGTGCCCGCGATTGTCGATTTTCAGGCCGCGTTCGGACCGGTTGTCGCCGTTCAATCGCGTGCCCATCACCACGGTGTCGACGTAGCCGCCGTTGGGGTCGGTGAGCGTCCAGTAGAGCCCGTAGCTGTCGCCGTCGAGTTCTATCTTGCCGGCGTGTCGGCCTTCGAAACCCAGGTTGAAGCCTTTGACATTGCCGTTCAATTCCGTGTGCCCGACGAAGAAGCCAATGCGCTGGGTCTGGCCGCCGGACAGAAGCGAACTGTATAGGTCGTTGCCCACCTGGAACCCTTTGATCGACCCATCGAACTGCGGCGTCACCGTACCGGCCCAGGTTTTATCCAGGTCTACGCCATAGACCCGACCCCAACCCGCGCCGAACGCGCCGGTTTCCGTGAGCAGGCGCTGGTCACCCTGGCGGTCATGGAACGTACCGAGGGCCATCAACGTCAATTGCGCCGCCGCCGGAGGCAGCACCGACCAGGTCGGCACTTCCGGACGATACAACGGGATGGGGGCCGCGCCGGGCACTGCGGTTGGCAACGGCGGTAGCGTCGGGACGGGGGGCGCGCCCGGTGCGGGGGGCGCCGTCGGGATGGGCGCCGCTACCGGTCCGGCGACCACGGTGGAGCGCAGGTACCAGTTGTTTTGATTACCCGTCACGCCGCCTTTGAACAGGCGGTAATCGAACGCGCCGGCCGAGACGGACTGCGCCAGAGAAAAGGCATCGATGTTACTGACCGCGCCGCCCTGGGCCTGGACCACTTCGATGCCATCCTGAGTCGTCAGTGCGCCCGTGCCGCCCAGGTTCGTGACTGTGATGGCGGTATTGCCAGTGAGCGTCCCGCCGTTGACCACCAGCTTGTCGCTGGCGGAGCCATCGGCGCCGATTGCCGTTTGCACGTGCAACTGGCCGTTGTCGCCGACGTAGTTACCCTGGACGGTGAGGGTATCGATGGTGCGGGTGTTGCCCTGGGTAAGGTCTATCGTGCCGGCATTGTTGAGCGTCGCCAGTTGACCGGCAGTAAAAGGGGCGACAACGCCTTGGGTCGCCGTCAGCGTGCTGCCGCTCTCGATGTTGAGCGTCCCTGTGCCGGTGGCGCTGTCACCCAACGTCAGCGTGTCATTAAGGTCCAGTTGCGAGCCTTGGGTGAGGTTGACCGTTTCCCAATTGAGGTAACGGGCGCCGGTGCTGGAGGTGCTGCCTTCAAAGGTCAGGACGTCTTGGCCCAATCCGCCATTCACGCTGGGGGTGATGCTCAGCCCGGTCTCATCGAGGTTGCTCAACAGCGCCGTGTCGCTGCCGTCACCCATCAAAATAGCCGAGTGAATGAGGCCACCGCTCCACTGCAACTGGTCATCGCCGGCACTGGCCCGGACCTCGCCGAGGATTTCGCCGCCGCTGACGGTAATGCTGTCGTTGCCGCCGCTGACGCTGACATTGCCGCCGATGCGTCCGGCGGAGAGGCTGATGGTGTCCTGGCCGAAACCGGTCACCAGGTTGCCAATGATCTGCCCGCCTGACATATCGAAAACGTTGTCATCGAGCTTCATGTCGACCCGGCCGATCGTGCCGCCGGTCATCTGCGCAACGTCGCCGTCTTCGAACGCGTCGACGATGGTGCCGCCGGTCATCAAGAACGTATCGAGACCGTCACCTTGTGCCAGGGACAGGATCCTGCCGCCATTCATGATGAAGTCGTCCACGCCGGAGCCTTGCTGGACATCACCGTCAATCAAGCCGTTGGCATTGATCACGATGCGGTCGACGCCGGCACCGAATGTGACGTCGCCGCTAATGACACCACTGCCGTTGGCGGGCATGGTCAGGCTGTTGTTACCCGAAAGGTCCGTCAGCCCGGGGCTGGTGCCGCTGTCGCAGACATAAGCGTCATCGCCTGCGGTTGGCGTCAGCGTGCAAGCGGCCATGGTGGCCGGGACGGGTAACAGGAAGGGGGCTGATATCCACACAGCGTTGAACAGCCGATTGAATCCTCTATCGTGCCGAATCATGTGCTATCCCTCTGCGTCGGCATCTCGTAAATGCCGGTTTCAGCATCGGTTGCACTACAGATGGCACACAGGGCCTGGCAACGCTCGCTGTATGGGATGGCACCCTAGCAATGAAAAACCAGCGTCGCTACTGTCAGAACTTACAGGTCCACGGGCAGGAAGAGCAGAAAAGGCCCGCTCTACAAATTAATCCCGTTCACTTAAGGCCATCGACAAACCCGTGGCGAGGGAGCTTGGTCCCGCTGGGCTGCGATGCGGCCCCTAAACCTGCCAAATGCGCAGCATCAGACACACCGCACCCGCCGGTTTACGACTGCTTCGCAGCCGAGCGGGACCAAGCTCCCTCGCCACAGGTCCATCATTTTCTTAAGTGAACAGCATTACGCTCTACAAATGCACTTCCACCGAAAGCGGCAGGTGATCGCTCAGGTGCGTCCACGGTTTGTTGCCCAGGATTTGCGGGGCATGGCTGCTGGCGTTGCGCAGATAAATACGGTCCAGGCGCAACAGCGGGAAGCGGGCTGGATAGGTCCTGGCGGGGCGACCATGGTGGTGCTCGAAGGCTTCATGCAGATAGCCACGGCGGGCGAGGGCGAGGTTGCCACGCAGCTGCCAGTCGTTGAAGTCGCCGGCAATGATCACCGGGGCGTCCTCGGGCAGCGAATCGAGCAGTTGGCAGAGCAGTTTGAGCTGCAATTGGCGATGGCTTTCCAGAAGACTCAAGTGCACGCAGATCCCATGGACAGCGGCGTGCCCGGGCACATCCAGCACACAGTGCAACAACCCGCGCCGCTCCGGGCCGGTGATGGACACATCGAGATTGCGAAACTGGCGGATCGGGTATTTGGAGAGCAGGGCGTTGCCATGGTGGCCATCGGGGTAGACGGCATTGCGGCCGTAGGCGAAGTCGCTCCACATGCTGTCGGCGAGGAATTCGTACTGGGATGTCTGGGGCCAGTTGTCGTAGCGTGACGCGTGTCGGTCATGTTCGCCCAGCACCTCTTGCAGGAACACCAGGTCGGCGCCGGTACTGCGCACCGCTTCGCGCAATTCGGGCAGGATGAAGCGACGGTTGAGGGCGGTGAAACCCTTGTGGGTATTGACCGTCAGGATCCGCAGCCGATGAACCGCCGCAGGCAGCTCCGATGGCATTGGTTCGACGGCCCGCCAATCGGGATCTTGAGTCACGTTCCCTCCTGAATCAGACGTACCTGTTCATGCGACTGACCCAAGGCGTCGGCAGTTCCGGATTTTTCGTGTCCTTGCCGCGCCGAGCGCTATCGCGAGCAAGCTCGCGAAAGCGGTGTATCCGAACCACCACCATCACGAACAAGCCCAGTTCCTACAGGCACGTGTTCAGATGAAGACAATCTCATACGGCATACCCATCCGATCCAGGATAACCCGGGGCACCAGCGGGGCGATGCCGCTCGCCGGTTCGCCGTTGAGTTGGCTGACGTAAGCGTACATGGCGTGACGCTTGCGGGCGGTAGTCCAGACATCCAGGCGCAGTTTGCGGGCCCGGTGCCAGGGGATCTTGTTTTGCTCACGGACCGGCCAGTGCCAGGCCCACACCGGCAGTTCGTTGAACGCCACCCCGATCCTGTCGGCGGCCAGGGCCCCGGCGCGCCCGACGGTCTCGTGGTCGCTGTCGCCATCCTGGCGCCAGGTGCTGAACACCACGTCACCGGGGCGCAGGTGACGCGCGATGAAGTCGGTGAGCTCGGCCTCGTGTTCGGCCAAGGCCTTTTCCGGGAAACCACCGCGTACCCATTGCAGGCCATGGGCGGCTATGCCCAGGCGATGCAGGGCGTCCACGCTTTCCTGCGGGTGAGGGCGGTGTGTACGCAGGCGCTCATCGGTCCACAACGGTGAACCGGGATGGATCAGGGCTCCATCGGAGACCGAGATCAGCAACATGGGTTGATCAAGATTGTTCAGCAACTGCAGCAATCCGCCACAGGCGCCGATCTCATCGCCTGGATGCGGGGAGAGGACGACCGCGCGGGCGCCGGCGGGAATGAGCGTCTGGGTACTGATAATCGGGATATCGGCCAGTTGCGCAGCGCTGTTCCAGATTTGCGGATGCTGCCGGCCGGGCAAGCGAGAGGCGGGTTTCATGAGAGACATCCTTGTGTGTATTCAATCTTTCAGCCATCTACCGGGCCTACTGTCCGATGACGCCCGCGTGGGTATGGCTGCGATTCACAGCGCTCCGAATCCTGGAGACTACCGCATGTGAAGTATTGACCATGTCGGCCGATTCGTCTTGCGAGATGTGTGTCTGAACTGCACTTTTTTCTTAAAACTGGGCTGTGTGCAGCGAAAAACCGCGTCCTTGCGGTCTCTCTGGCGGTTTACAACCGGTACTTCATTCCTCTTCTTCGCGTTGCAGCTCAAACAGCAGCAGCGAGCGCCCGGTGACGGAATATTCGGAATCGAAATCGAAGCGCTCTTGTCCTCGAACGGTCGGCTGGTTGGTGTCGACCATGCAGGTCCAGAAACTGCCCTCGGGGACTTCCGGCAAGCGGAAGTTGACGATGTCATGGTGGGCGTTGACCACCAGTAGCAGCGTTGCATCGCCGGCCTTGCGTCGAATGCCGGTCTCCTGGGCGCGGCCGTCCATCAGCATGCCGAGGCAGCGACCATGGCTGTCCTGCCATTGCTCAATGGTCATTTCGCTGCCGTCCGGGGCCAGCCAGGTCACGTCCTTGACGCCGATGTCCTCGTTGTAGTTACCCACCAGGAACCGCCCGCGTCGCAGGATCGGATAGGCCAGGCGCAACTTGATCAGGCGCTTGACGAACTTGAGCAGCGTCGCGCCATCCTCGCTCAGGTCCCAATTGATCCAACCGATCTCGCTGTCCTGGCAATAGGCGTTGTTATTGCCGTGCTGGGTACGGGCGAATTCGTCGCCGGCGACGATCATCGGCGTACCTTGAGCCAGCAGCAGGGTGGCGAAGAAGTTGCGCATCTGCCGATGACGCAGCGCGTTGATCTCTGGATCGTCCGTCGGCCCTTCGACGCCATGGTTCCAGGACAGGTTGTTATTGCTGCCATCCTGGTTGTTCTCGTCGTTGGCCTCGTTGTGCTTGTCGTTGTACGACACCAGGTCATGCAAGGTGAAACCGTCATGGGCGGTGACGAAGTTCACCGAGGCGTACGGACGCCGACCACGCTGGTTGAACATCTCGCCCGAGGCCGTCATTCGGCTGGCGAAATCGGCAAGCTGGCCGTCGTCGCCCTTCCAGAAGGCCCGCACCGTGTCGCGGAACTTGTCGTTCCACTCGACCCAGCCCGGCGGGAAGCGTCCCACCTGGTAGCCCCCGGGGCCGCAGTCCCAAGGCTCGGCGATCATTTTCACCTGGCGCAGCACCGGGTCCTGGCGGCAGGCCACAAGGAAGCTGTGGCGCTCGTCGAAGCCGTCATGGTAGCGGCCCAGAATGGTCGCCAGGTCGAAGCGGAAGCCATCGACGTGCATCTCCGTGGCCCAATAGCGCAGGGAGTCGGTGACCATTTGCAGAACGCAAGGATGGCTCAGGTCCAGGGTATTACCGGTGCCGGAATCGTTGATGTAGTAGCGTTTGTCGTCGGGCATCAGCCGGTAGTACGAGGCGTTATCGATGCCGCGCATGGACAGGGTGGGCCCCTGTTCGTTGCCTTCGGCGGTGTGGTTGTAGACCACGTCGAGGATGACTTCCAGGTTGGCCTCGTGCAGGTGGGCGACCATCTCCTTGAACTCGGCGATCTTGCCGCTGGCCAGGTAACGTGGGTCCGGGGCAAAGAAGGCGATGCTGTTGTAACCCCAGTAGTTGGTCATGCCTTTGTGCAGCAGGTGCTGGTCATTGACGAAGGCATGGATGGGCAGCAGTTCCACCGAAGAGACACCCAGCTTGCGGATATGCTCCAGCACATCATCGACCATCAGCCCGGCGAACGTACCACGCAGGTTCTCGGGCACCGAAGGGTGACGCATGGTGAGGCCGCGCACGTGGGTCTCATACAGGATGGTCTTGTCCCAGGGGACGCTGACGCGATGGTCGTGGCCCCAGGTATGCGCAGGGTCGATGACTTTGCACTTGGGGACGAACGGGGCGCTGTCGCGCTCATCGAAACTGAGGTCGCCATCGGGATGGCCGATGGTGTAGCCGAAGAGGGCTTCCGACCACTTCAACTGGCCGACCAGTTGCTTGGCATACGGGTCGATCAGCAACTTGTTGGGGTTGAAACGGTGGCCGTTCGCCGGGTCGTATGGGCCGTAGACCCGGTAGCCATAGATCAAGCCCGGGTGGGCATCCGGCAAATAACCGTGGTAAATCTCGTCGGTGTACTCCGGCAGCTCGATGCGTTCGAGTTCGACTTCGCCGGCATCGTCGAAAATGCACAGTTCGACCTTGGTGGCATTGGCTGAAAACAGCGCGAAATTGACCCCGAGGCCATCCCAGGTTGCACCCAGTGGAAAAGGCAGCCCTTCACGAATCCGCGAAGCCTCGATCACGGGCGGCGGCGTGTTTTTTTTTGGACGGGTCATAGTTGCTCCTGCAAAAGACAGACAGATTCAGCGATGCGATTCACTTGGGGTGGGTGGTTCCACCCTTCACCTGTGACGAGGGGATTTGTCCCCGCTATGTGGGACAAAAGTTGTTTCTCTGTGGGAGCAAGGCTTGCCCGCGATGAAGCGATGTGCGCCTGCTGAAATCGAGGCGCCTGTTTCGCGAGCAGGCGTTGCTCCCATCTGACGAGGAGACCGATAGGATCAATCAAACAGCCGGCGGCTTGCGCGGTGCCCGGGGCTTCTTGTCCGCTGTTTTGTTGGCGGGTGGCACTACTGCTGCAGTCGCTGCGGAGGGTTTGGCCGCAGGCTTGGCCTTGGGCGACGTGTTTTTTGCGGCAGTCTTGGCCGTGGCGCTCTTGGCGGCAGCAGGCTTGGCGCCATCGGTTTTGCTGGCCGCTGGTTTGCTCGCCGCCTTGGGTGGCTTGCTCGGCGCCAGCGCTTCGGCTTCGGCCAGTTTGCGCGCCATCTCCCAGTGGCGTTTCTCCTGCCCGGCGGGCTTACCCTCGGACTCCCAGATCTGATAGGCGAATTCGCGAATGCGTTTATCGTCGGTACTCATCGCAGTGCTCCTGATTCAACTCAAGGTTGGATAAAGACATTGACCGGGAAATTCCCCAGAGCGGTGCTGATCAGCAGCTCCCTTTGGGGTGTGACTGTTGTGCTTGAAAAAAGTCCCTTCAGTTTTTCATCCCCGGCGGCGAACGGTAACGACACACGGGTATCGCCCCAATCCGACGCAGCCACCAGCGGCGTGGCACTGTTTTCCAGCAACGGCGCCGCATGGACAGGTACAACAATGATCGCTCGTTGTTGCGAGTCTTCACGCATGAAGGCCAATACTCGCTCCGCTTGCTCGCCGAGCACTTCCAGCGGCTGGTAGCGACCCTGGCGCCATAGCAGCGGATACTCGGCTCGCACGGCCAATGTCCTGGCGATCAATGCCTGTTTGATCCGGCCGTCACGCCAATCGCGAATCAACGCGGCTGGCGTGCTGTCGCCCCCTAACGCCTCGCGGCGTGCCTGGAAATCCACCGGACGGCGGTTATCCGGGTCCACCAGGCTGAAATCCCAGAACTCGTTGCCTTGGTACAGGTCCGGTACGCCGGGTACGGTCATGCGCAGCAAAGTTTGCGCCAGACTGTTGAGGGCGCCCGCCGGGGCGATGGCCTGGACCGCCTCGGCGATGGCGCTGCGCAAGGGCAACCCCTCATCGCCCAGCAGTAACCGTTCGAGGAACATCTGGGTGGCCTGCTCATAAGCGTCGTTGACCGCCGCCCAGCTGCTTTGCAGCTTGGCTTCGCGCAGGGCCTTGCGTTGCCATTGCCACAGGCGCTCGTTGTAGGCGGCCAGGGCTTTGTGGTCCTGAAGGTCGAGGTCCAACGGCCAACTGCCGAGCAGGGCCTGGTACAGAATCAGTTCATCACCAGCCGAGGGCGCCGCCGGGTCACTGTGCAGCGAAGGCGAGAGGATGCGCCATTGCTCCACGCAGGCGGTGTACCAATCGGCGCGTTCGCTGAGCACGGCCAGCCTGGCGCGGGTGTCTTCGCCGCGCTTGTGGTCGTGGGTGGCGGTGGTGATCAGGTTGTCGGGGAAATGTTCGAGTCGATCGAGGCAGGCGTGGTGGAACACTTGAGGCGGGGCGCTGAAGCGCTCGGTGTCATAGCCCACGTCATTGCGTGACAACAGCGCCGCCGAGCGATAGAGCGCGGTGTCCTCCACCGCTTTGGCGGCGGCCGGCGAGGTCAGTTGCTGGAAACGCACGCAGGCATGGCGCAGGCGTTTACGCTGGTTGCCGCGCGGACGTTGCCGCCAGGGCATCCCACCGAGCCAGCCGGCCAGGCAATCGATCACCGGCCAGTCGGCTTCGCTCAGGGTTTGCCGGGCGCCTTCCAAGGCCTGGTTGAAGAACACCTCGTCTTCGGCCGAGCGCCCCAGGGGCGTGATGTAGGTGCGATACACCGGGAAATGCACGATCAGTTCCTGCAAGGCTCGCCGAATCGCACCCAGGGTCAGGTCGCGGGTCATCACATCGTCCCGGGCCACTTGCAGGAGGGCCTGGGCAACGCTTTCGAAATCCCCGGCCAGGGAGCCATTGAGAATCTGCTGGCGAGCCAGGCGGGCTTCTTCGATGAAGTGCGCTGGCCGTTCACTGTGCTGGCTCCAGAATTCGGCGAGGGGGGCGGCACCGGCCGGGTCATGCTGCAGCAGCGAGACCTGGTTCATGAACTCGTAGCCGGTGCTGCCGTCGATGTTCCAGTCCCGCCGCAACGTCTCGCCATCGCCGAGGATCTTCTCGACGAAAATCGGCAGGTGTCGGGTCGGCGACAGCGAATCGACGCGTCTGCGCAATTTGCGGCAGTAACCGCGAGGGTCGGCAAGGCCGTCGATGTGGTCGATCCGCAGGCCGTCCACCAGGCCTTCGCCGATCAATTGAAAAATCTTGGCATGGGTCGCCTCGAATACCGCCGGACGCTCGACCCGCAGCCCACCCAGCTCGTTGACATCGAAAAAGCGCCGCCAATTGATGTCGTCCGCCGCCGTGCGCCAGCTGGCGAGCCGGTAGCTCTGGCGCTCGAGCAGTTGGTGCAGACGCTCGAAACCTTCGGGTTGAGTGGAGTCGTAGCCGTCAAGGTTGTCCTTGATGGCGGCGAGGATGCCCGCTTGCGCCGCCAGGTCCTGCAATTCTTTTTGCAACGGGCGGGCGAGGGTATGGGCATCGGTCTGGTAATTCAGCGTGGTGAAGCGCTCGGCCAGGGCCTTGAGCGATTCGGTTTGCTCGGCGGGCAAGGTTTCGGTGGGTTTGAGCAGTTCGCCGTAGTGCATCGGGCAAATCGGGAAGCGGTGTTCGTAGTGCTCCACGTAGAAGCTGCCTTGGCTGGCATCGAAGTGCAGTTGCAAGGTGCCTTCCTGCAACGCCACGCCGTAGTCGCTGCCCAAGAACGGCAGCAGCAATTGGCCTTCCATCAGTGGATCGGGGGAATGCCACTGGATGTCGAAGAACTCACCGTAGGGGCTCAGGCGACCCCATTCCAGCAAGTCCAGCCACCAGGGGTTGTCGTTGCCGCCGACGGCCATGTGATTGGACACGATGTCGAGGATCAGCCCCATACGATGTTCGCGCAAGGTCGCAACCAGGCGCTTGAGCGCGGCTTCGCCACCCAGTTCAGGGTTGACCAGGGTCGGGTCAACGACGTCGTAGCCGTGCATGGACCCGGCGCGGGCCTTGAGCAGCGGCGAGGCATACAGGTGGCTGATGCCCAGCGAGGCGAAGTACGGCACCAGGGGGATGGCGTCGTCCAGGGTGAAGCCTTTATGAAACTGCAGGCGCAATGTTGCCCGCAGGGGTTGGATCAACGTCTGTTTCATCGGTCACGCTCGTTCGCCTGAAGCCTCGCACAGGCGAGTATTTCCAGACGCCGGGCAGCGTCCGGGTGATCCAGCAACGCCTGGCTTTGCCCGGACAGGCGGCGACGCCAATTGGGGTGGGTGTCGATGGTGCCCGGCAGGTTGGCCTGCTCCTCGATCCCCAGGGCGTCTTCGAGCGGCAACAACACCAGCGGTGCGCGGGTGTGACCGAGGAAGCGCACGCTGGCATCGAGCACTTGGTCGGTCTCGCGGTGTTCTTCGCGAAAGTTCTGCGGGTCCTGGTTCAGCACGTGGCGCAGGCCTTCGCGTTCGCGCTCGCGGTGTTTGCGCCAGTCCATTTCGGTGTGGGAATCGATCAGGTCGAGCCGGGCGTTCCAGTCGATGTCGTGACCGTGCCACCAGCCATTGAGCGTCGGCAAGTCATGGGTGCTGGTGGTGGCCAGGGCATTGTCCGGCCAGTCGAGAATTGGCTTGAAGTGGGTGTTGTCCTGTTCGAACAACAGCACGCGCATGCCCAGGATCGAGCGGGCAATGAGTTTGTCCCGCAGGCCATCGGGCACGGTGCCGAGGTCTTCGCCGAGCACGATAGCCTGATGACGATGGGATTCCAGCGCCAATAGACGCAGCAGGTCGTCTACCGGGTAATAGAGGTAGGCGCCATCGCAAGGTGGAGCGTCGTTAGGGATCACCCACAGTCGTTGCAACCCCATGACATGATCGATGCGCAAGCCTCCGGCATGGGCAAAGTTGGCCCGCAGCATTTCAATGAAGGCGCGAAAGCCGTTGCGCACCAGGCCTTCCGGGGAAAACGCCGAGATGCCCCAACCTTGGCCGGAGCGGTTGAGAATGTCCGGCGGGGCGCCCACAGTCAGCGAGGCGAGCAGTTCGTCCTGCCGGCTCCAGGCCTGGCTGCCACCGCCATCGGCACCCACCGCCAGGTCGGCGATCAGACCGATGCCCATGCCGCTGGATCGGGCTGCGCTCTGGGCGCGCTCCAGGCAGCGGGCGATCAACCATTGGCAAAAAGCGTAGAAGCCGATCTCATCGGCATTTTCCTCGGCGAAATGGGCCAGGGCGGGGCTGCGCGGGTCGCGCCATTCTTCCGGCCAGTGACGCCAGTCGAGGCTTTCCCCCCGGGCGGCGCGTTCGGCCTGCAAGGCCTCGAAGCGGCAATGGTTTTCCAGGGCTTCGCCACTGGTGTGGCGGAAACTGCTGAAGTCCTCATGCAACGGATGTTCACCCTGGCTGAAACCGTCGTACAGGGCACGCAGGATTTTCTGTTTGGCCTGGGCGGCGACCGGCCAGTCGATCAGCGGCTGCTCTTCCAGGGTGCGCAGTTGATTGGTCAAGCCAGTGGCGTCGATGGCGGTGCGCAGCGCGCGTTCACCGAGGATGGTGCCCGGCGCGGCGTAAAGGCTGTTGAAAAACAGTCGGCTCGACGGTGAGTAGGGGCTGTAGCGCCCGGTGTCGCTGCTGAACATCGCGTGCATCGGGCTGATGGCAACGGCCTCGGCGCCGCGCTCGCCGGCTACCCGCGCCAGTTCCTCCAGGGCCTGGGTGTCACCGAAGCCACCGTCACCGGGGCGGCGCAGGGCATACAGTTGCGCGCTCAGGCCCCAGGCCCGGGGCGTCGGGTCGTCCACTGCATCGGCCACGCTGTAGCAGCGGGCCGGCGCGACGGCCAGGGTGAAATGCTGGTCCTGGATGCTGACATGCTGATACCCCACCGGGACCATCCCCGGCAGCTTGGCATCGGCATCGAGGTTCAAATTCAGTGTCGCACCCTCTTCGAGCTTGATTTCGCAGGGTGTCCCGGCCTCGAAGTAGCGGCTCAAGTCCAGGCTGACCCCGACGTCGGCGGTGATCAGCGGTGGCAATTGATGGTTCTGTTGAGCTTCCTGCAATTGCAGCAGGCTGGCGTCGATTTCCTGGGCGCTGCCGGCCGGATGGCCCAGGCCGGTGAGGACCGAACGCAAGACCGCCGGCGAGACTTTCTGGGCCCGGCCATTGGCATCGATCCAATCCACCGCCAGGCCCGCTCGGCCGGCGAGGATTTCCAGTTGCGCATCGCTCATAGGCGCTCTCCAGTGATGTTGGGCAAGGTTGTCGCCTGCGTCAGACTGACCAGCGCGCTGTAGGGCGCAAGGACGCCCTGTTGCAACAGACCCATGACCTGCTGCGGATGTTCGAAAAGAATGCGTGCCTCATCCGGGGCAGTGTGTTCGACGGGCTGATCGCTCAGGTTGAAGTCGATGCGCAACACGCTGCCATCGCCCAATCGCCAGCGTGCGCTGATGGCGCCATGGCCCAGCACATCGGTCCCCAGGGCCTGGGCACCGGGCAGGCGCGGGACGATCTCTTCACGGCGGATTTTCAGCAGTTGCCGATACAGCGCCTCGTTGGCCTGCTGCTCCGGGCCTTGCGATTCCAGGCTTGGGCGTGAAGCCTCGAAGGTACTGGCGGCGTTGGGGTCGGGAATGCGTTCGCGCTTCTGTGGATCGGCAAAGGCGGTGAAGGCCTTGAACTCGTTGCGTCGGCCTTCGCGCACCCGCTCTGCCAGCTCGCCGTGGTGGCTGGTAAAGAACAGGAACGGTTGTTCGGCCGCCACCTCGTCGCCCATGAACAGCAGCGGGATCATCGGTGATAACAGCAACAAGACTGTCGCTGCTTGCAGGGCCTGGGGCGCGGCGAGTTGATGCAGGCGTTCGCCCAAGGCACGGTTGCCGATCTGGTCATGGTTCTGCAGGAACAGCACGAACGCGCTCGGCGGCAAGTGGCCGCTGGGCTCGCCCCGGGCTTCGCCATGGCGATTGAGATGGCCTTGGAAGACGAAGCCCTGGCTCAGGCAACGTGCCAGTTGTTCGGTCGGCTGCTCGGCATAGTCGGCGTAGTAGGCGTCGGTCTCACCAGTCAGCAGCACGTGCAGGGCATTGTGTCCGTCGTCGTTCCACTGGGCGTCGTAGACATGCTCCAGCAGGTGGGCCTGGTTGTGTTCGTTTTCCACGGTCAGCCAGACATGCCGGATCGGGTCCACCTGCTCGCGCACCCGGGTCGCCAGTTCCTGGAGAAAGTCCGGGTCTTCAATGGCGTGTATCGCGTCCAGGCGCAGGCCGTCGAAACGGTACTCCAACAGCCACATGAGCGCGTTGTCGATAAAGAAGTCCCGCACTTCGCGGCGGCGGAAATCAATCGCCGCGCCCCAGGGCGTGTGCTTGTCTTCACGGAAGAAGCCCTTGGCATAGCGGTGCAGGTAGTTGCCGTCGGGGCCGAAGTGGTTGTAGACCACATCCAGGATGACGGACAGCCCATGGCCGTGGGCGCTGTCGATCAGATGCTTGAGCTGTTCGGGCGTGCCGTAGGAGGCCTGGGGCGCGTAGGGCAGGACGCCGTCGTAGCCCCAGTTGCGATCACCGGGAAACTGCGCCAACGGCATCAGTTCGATGGCGGTGATGCCCAGCCCGGCCAGGCGTGCCAGATGCTGTTCGACGCCATCGAAACCACCCAGGGCGCCCACGTGCAATTCGTAGATGACGGCTTCGTGCCAGGGGCGACCGGACCATTGGGTGTGTCGCCATGAGTAGGCATGCGGGTCGACCACCACGCTGTGGCGGTCGATGTCGCCGGCCTGGGCGCGCGAGGCCGGGTCCGGCACCTCCAGCTCGCCATCGATGTTGTAGCGGTAGCGGGTGCCGGCGGGGCAACGGGTCTGGATCATGAACCAGCCGTCGGCTTGGGGCAGTAGCGGTATTGAATCTCCAGTGTCGAGCTCGACACTGACAAAAAATGCATCCGGGGCCCAGAGGGCGAAGCGGGTGTGCCCTTCGTCCAGCATGACCGCCCCGTGGGTCCATGTCTCAGGCGTCCTTGACGTCATTGTTACCTCATTGTCTGGCCGATTTTCCCAGTGACTTAGCCACCAGCTGTTCGTAGAGTTCGGCATAGGGTTCCACGGCCTTGCACCAGTTGAACGGCGCCGACATGGCCCGGCAGCGCATGGCGTTGAGCAGGTCGGGGAATTCGAAGACCTTGAAGGCCCGGCTCAAGGCCTGTTTGTAGCTTTCCACGGTGGACTCATCGAACAGGAAACCGGTGATGCCATCTTCGATGGTGTCCGCCAACCCTCCGGTATTGCGCGCCACCGGCAGCGAACCGAAGCGCTGGGCGTACATCTGGCTCAAGCCGCAGGGCTCGTAGCGCGACGGCATGAGCAGGAAGTCGCTGCCGGCGAACATCCGCCGTGCATCGGTTTCGTTGAAGCCGATACGCACACCGATGCGTCCGGGGAAACGCAGGGCCAGTTCGCGCATGGCCTGTTCTTCCTCCGGTTCGCCACGGCCGATGATGGCGATCTGGCCGCCGGACTCGACGATGAACTCGGCGACCGCTTCGGTCAGGTCCAGGCCTTTCTGGTAGACCAGGCGCGAAACCACGGCGAACAGCGGGCCAGTGGAGTCGTCGAGGCCAAAGAGTTCGCGCACATGGGACGCGTTGACTGCCTTGCCTTCCCAGTCGCCCATGGCGAACTGACGGAACAGGTGGGTGTCGGTGGCCGAGTCCCAGCTTTCATCGATACCGTTGGGAATGCCGCTGAGCAAGCCTTGTTGGGTCTTGGCAGCGAGGAAGCCGTCGAGCCCGCAGCCAAACGCCGGAGTGGTGATCTCCTGGGCATAGGTGGCACTGACGGTGGTGATATGGCTGGAGTACGCCATCCCGGCCTTGAGAAACGACAGTTTGCCGTAGAACTCCATGCCTTCCTGTTGCAGGGCGTGCTCGGGGATGCCCAGTTCCGGGCAGGACGCCAGGCTGACGACGCCCTGGTAGGCCAGGTTGTGAATGGTAAACAGGGTCGGGGTGCGTTGCCCGCGCCAGTGCATATAGGCCGGCGCCAGCCCGGCTGGCCAGTCGTGGGCGTGGACCAGGTCCGGGCACCAATGGATCTGCGCGAGGTTGGCGGCAATGTCGGCCGCGGCCAGGCCCAGGCGAGCGAAGCGAATGTGGTTGTCGGGCCAGTCGCGACCGTTGTTGGCTCCGTAGGGGGAGCCTTCGCGGGCAAAGAGTTCCGGGCAGATCAGGACGTAGATCACCAGGCCGTCGGCCATGTCCATGCGCCCGATCTTGCAGGGCGGCAGTGCTGCGTGGCCGCCCAGTTCGCCGATGATGTGGATCGGATTGCCGCTGTTCATCACTTGCGGATAACCGGGGATCAGCACCCGGACATCATGCAGCCCGGCCATGGCCCGGGGCAGTGCGGAGGAGACGTCGCCCAGGCCGCCGGTCTTTACCAGGTCGGCGATTTCCGAGGTAACGAATAATACTTTCTTGCGGTTGGGATTCTGTCGAACGACGGGGAGCAGTGCCTTGCCGCCGGTGGCCAGCACCGGTGCCGTTGGCGATTCGGCCGCGGGCGGTAATTGAGAACGAACTTGTTGTGGTTCCAAGGCAGCACTGATCATAAATATCTCCCATTTTCTCGATCTGTTTCCGGCAAGCGCCAGAGCTGTTGTTTCATTGGCCAAATCCTGCGGCCAGGCGCACAAGCGCTACGCAAGGAAAGCGAACGGCTACCCAATGCGGCGAAGCGAATCAGCTGAAGGAGCTGTTGCAATGACTAGTGCAAGGACTGCACCAGTCGCGGTTGCCCTACCTCTAACCTGACCTGTCGCCGTTGCGAAAAGTTTCGACTTTTTTTCGTCTGGATGACCGGTTGGTTTTCCCCCCGGTTAGGCAGTCTAGGTCAGAACGTAGAGCGGTGCGGCTCGGTTCGTCGCATTGTCCGACAATCACGGTTTTTGTCGGCAATCTCTTACATGACAAAGGGGGATACGCACCGACGAAGTGCAGTTTTCTGAAAAGAAAAATGTGTATGGGGAGGGGGCTGTTTCATTGGCGTGCGCGATGGAATGGCGTGGTGCACCATTGGGGAGCGGGCAGCGTGGAGGCGTTTTGATGGCATTTATAGGCACTGCAAACACGCTATTTTTGTGAAGGCGTTGTCCTGGGTATTCGGGTAGGCTTCAGCCTGCTGGCGTCAGTAACCGGATCGGCTGGCCCGCCGCCCAGGCCAGCAGGTCTTCGATCATCAGCGAATAGAACCGCTGGTAATTCTGTCGGCTGACATAGCCCACATGCGGCGTGGCCAGTACGTTATCCAGGGTTCGGAACGGATGGGCGGCGGGCAAAGGTTCCTGGGCGAATACGTCCAGGGCGGCGCCGGCCAGGCGCTTGTGCTGCAGCGCGTTGATCAGGGCGGTTTCATCGACGATCGGCCCGCGGGAGGTGTTGACCAGCAGCGCCTCGGGTTTCATCCAGGCCAGGGCCTGGGCATCCACCAGGCCGCGGGTGCGTTCGCCGAGCACCAGGTGGATCGAAAGAATATCGGACTGCTCGAACAATGCCTGTTTGCTCACATACGTCACGCCCACTTCGGCGGCGCGCTCGGCGCTGAGGTTCTGGCTCCAGGCGATGACCCGCATGCCAAACACCTGGCCAAACTGCGCCACCCGCGTACCGATGCTGCCCAAGCCGAGGATCGCCAGCGTCTTGCCGTGCAGGTCGCCGCCCAAGCCTTGCTGCCACAGGCCGGCGCGCAGGGCGTTGGCTTCCTGCATCAGGTTGCGGGTCAGGGCCATGATCAGCGCCCAGGTCAATTCAGGCGTGGCGTGCTTGTAGCTGTCGGTGCCGCATACCTGGATACCCAGCTCAGCGGCAGCCTTCAGGTCCAGGGCGGCATTGCGCATGCCGCCCGTGAGCAACAGCTTCAGATTGGGCAAGCGACGCAGCAGGCCTTCGTCGAACAATGTGCGTTCACGCATCACGCAGATCACCTCGAAGCGCTGCAAGCGCTCGGCGAGGGTGTCGCGGTCAGCGGGATAGTCATGGAGAAACGTCACCTGGCCGACGCTGTCCAGCACCGACCAGTCCACGACGTCACGTGCCACATCTTGCCAATCGTCTATGACTGCTATTTGCACCGCCATGGAACACCTCGTCAGGGAATGGGTTTGTCCAGCCAGCTCAACAGGGCCTTGTGGAACCGATCCGGCTCTTCCATCTGTGGGGCATGCCCCAGATTGGGGAACTCCACCAGCGTCGAGCTGGGAATCAGCCGGGCGGCTTGCTTGCCCAATACCTCGTAGTGGCCCAGCTTGGCCTTGACCGCCGGCGGCGCGATGTCGCTGCCGATGGCGGTGGTGTCCGAGGTGCCGATCAGCAGCAGGGTGGGTACCGTCAAGTCCTTGAATTCGTAATAGACCGGTTGGGTGAAGATCATGTCGTAGATCAGCGCCGAGTTCCACGCCACTTGCGTATGACCCGGGCCCTTGTTCAAGCCGGCGAGCATGTCTACCCAGCGCTCGAACTCAGGTTTCCAGCGGCCTGCGTAATAGGTCGTGCGCTCGTAGTTGCGAATACCCTCGGCGTTGACTTTCAGCTCCCGCGCGTACCATTGGTCCACGGTGCGATAGGGTACGCCCAAGGCTTTCCAGTCTTCCAGGCCAATGGGGTTGACCATCGCCAGGCGTTCGACCTCGTCGGGAAACTGCAAGGCGTAGCGGGTGGCGAGCATGCCGCCGGTGGAGTGACCGAGGATGACGGCTTTCTGTACGCCGAGGGCCTTGAGCAAGGCCTGGGTGTTGCTCGCCAGTTGCTGGAAGCTGTACTGGTAATGCTCGGGTTTACTCGATGTGCAGAAACCGATCTGGTCCGCCGCGATGACCCGGTATCCGGCTTCGCTGAGCACTTTGATCGAATCGCCCCAGGTGGCGGCGCAGAAATTCTTGCCATGCATCAGCACCACTGTGCGGCCATTGACCTTGCCTTGGGCCGGCACGTCCATGTAGCCCATCTGCAACGACTGGCCCTGGGACTGGAAGGCGAAGCGCTTGAGGGTGTAGGGGTATTCGAAGCCCTCCAACAGCGCTCCGTAGGCCGGGCCTTCGGGTGGGGTGGCGGCCAGGGCGAACAGGGGCAGGGCGGCGGTGAGGAACAGGCTGGGCAACCAGCGCGCGGGGGTACGGGGCATGGTCAATCTCCTTGTGGCCGCCGCCGATCCTGGCGCGACCCGATTATGGCGACATTAACCACAGGCAACCGAACAGCCCGAACGTTCAGTCCATCCATCCCAGTGTCGCCAGGGCCAGAACGCCATAGCGCAGGCCCTTGGCAAGGCTCACGAGCAGCAGGAAACGCCGCCACGGTTCGCCCATTACCCCGGCCACCAAGGTCAACGGATCACCGATGATCGGCAGCCAGCTGAGCAGCAGTGACCAGTGGCCGAAGCGTTGGTAATGCACGCGAGCCTTGTCCAGGTGGGCCGGGCTGACCGGAAACCAGCGCCGATCCTTGAAGTGCTCCAGCCGCGTGCCCAGCCACCAGTTCACCAGCGAGCCCAGGACATTGCCGAGCGTGGCAACGGCCAGCAACAGCCAGACCAGATGGCGCTCGCTGAGCAACAAGCCGACCAACACCGCCTCCGATTGCAACGGCAACAAGGTTGCCGCGCCGAAAGCCGCCAGGAACAAGCCGATATAGGCTTCGCCCATTAGTGGGCCGGGTAATCCGCCACTACGGTTTGGGTCCCGTCTTTCTTCAAACCGATGACTTGGTAGGCATCGCTCATACCGTCCATTTCCATGCCGGGCGAGCCCATGGGCATGCCCGGCGCGGCGACACCGAGCAGGTCATCGCGCTTGCTCAGCGCCAGCACCTGGTCGGCCGGGACATGGCCTTCGACGAATTTGCCGTTGATCTCGGCGGTGTGGCAGGAACGCAGGTTCGGCGCCACGCCCAGGCGCTGCTTGACCGAACTCATGTCGGCTTCGACATGGTCGTTGACCTTGAAGCCGTTTGCTTGCAGATGCGAGATCCACTTTTTGCAGCAGCCGCAATTGGCATCGCGGTGCACATCGATGGTGACTGGTTCGGCGGCCTGGGCCAGGGTGGTCATGAACAGGGCGCTCAAGGCGAGCAGGTGCAGGGGATGGGCCATGGAGGAGGTCTCGTGTCGAACGGTTTGGAGGGAGGATAACAGAGTAGCGAGCGCGAGCTGACGGGGGGCTGAAGCGGGGATTACAGAATTGTCAGGTTGCAAGGGCGAATAACGTCCTTTGGGAGCTTGCTCGTGATGGCGGTGACGCTGCTTCAGGGGAAGGCAAGGCGCGATAAAACCAGTGTTGCATAAGGTTGGCGAGGGAGTTTGCTCCCACGCCAAAAAGACAGTTAGCGGGGCATGTCGAAGCCCGGGCCGCCACGGTGATCAGGTCGATCCCCATGGCCGCGGTCGTGGGGGAAAAACAGGCAGCCACTCAGGGTCAGGGTGGACAACAAGGCAAGCAATAGGCTGATACGACGAAACATACATAATTCCTCATGATTAACCGCCGCGGTTGCGCGAATACGCTCCTTCGGCTGTACCATGGGACCCCGTTGGCAGCCCGCCATTCCCGCAATACGGTATGGACTTGGCAAGCCTTCGGATACAGAGCGGATACATTCAGGAAATTGGTAATGACTCATTCACAACGTTTGAAATACTCGATTCTGATCGTCCTCGTCGTCCTGGCAATCATGCTGGGGCTGTCGTGGATGCAGGGCAAGGGCATGATCAGCGAGCAGCTGTTTCAATACATCGCCATCGCCGTGGCGGTCATCGTGGTGGTGATCAACGGCGTGATGCGGCGCAAGGTCAAGTCCTGAGCGCCGGCTTCATTCCTCGGCCTTGAGCACGGCCATCGCACTGGGGTGCAGGCGGTAGCTTTTATCCGGGTTGAGGGTGACGACGCCCTCGCTGCACAGGCGCTTCAACACCTCACGCACGCTGAGAAAGGACAATGGAATGTCCAGCCCCAATAACTGGCTGTGCACCCCGCGCACGCCCAGGCTGCGGTTTTCCTGGGCGGCCTTGAGCAGCGCGTCGATGACTTTGAGACGAATCAGGCTGGTCCTGAGCCCGAAGCTCTTGAGCAAGCGTCTGATGTGGTCATTGCCGCCTCGCTCTGCCGGCCTGTCGAATACACGGTGGGGGGCGCTCAGCGAGACGCCGGTCGCCCTTGGCTTGCCCTCCATGGGCAGTTGCGCGTTACGCATGCAAAAACTCCTTACCAGCCTGATCAGAAAAGGTCACGGATACTCTCCTGTAATAGGACGAACGAGGACGCACAATCATGAGGACCATGATGTGAAAAAAATGCCCTTGCTGCGTCAAACCCCCATATTCAAAAGGCTGCCAGCCATTAATTTTTTTTCATCCGGTTCGTTTTCAAGGGAGGCACATTCCGGTTCAGCAAGCGGCATGTGATTTCCCAGGCGGGTCGAGTGTTTGTCTTCTGTCGCACCGGTGGCCGTCCTGGTTTCTGAAGTTTTATCAGGAGTGAATGTGAGAATGTCCGGGCAGTTATCGAGGATTGGCCTCGCAGGCGCTTTTCTGGGGATCGCCCTCGGGCTCAGCCCCGTGGTCAATGCGCAAGACGATGGGCAGCAGGCCAGTGCCGAGATCCGTCGCACCCGTTTTGGCGTACCGCATATCCGGGCGCAGGATGAGCGCGGGCTGGGTTATGGCATCGGCTACGCCTACGCCCAGGACAACCTGTGCCTGCTGGCCAATGAGCTCGTCACGGTCAATGCCCAGCGCTCGCGCTATTTCGGGCCCGAGCGCAGGACGGTGGAGCAACGGGAGAACCGCGTCAGCGATCTGTTCTTCAGTTGGCTCAACACGCCACAAGCGGTTTCCGGTTTCTGGCAGGCCCAGACGCCTCAAGTGCAACAACTGGTCGAAGGCTACGTGGCGGGCTACAACCGTGCGCTGGTCGAGCGCAAGGCCAAAGGCCTGCCCGAACAATGTGCCAGCGAGTGGGTGCGACCGATCACGGCGCTGGACCTGGTCAAGTTGACCCGTCGGTTGTTGGTGGAAGGCGGCGTTGGCCAATTCGCCGAGGCCCTGGCCGGCGCGCAACCGCCCCAGGCGAGCGCGCTCGCGGGCACCCCGGTCACGGGTTTCGCGGCCGCTGCAACCCGGCAGCAGCGTTTTGCCCTGGAGCGCGGCAGCAATGCGCTGGCCATCGGCAGCGAGCGCTCGTTCAATGGTCGCGGCATGTTGCTGGCGAACCCACATTTTCCGTGGCTGGGTGGCATGCGTTTCTACCAGATGCACCTGACCATTCCCGGCAAGCTGGACGTCATGGGCGCGGCGCTGCCAGGCCTGCCGATGATCAATATCGGTTTCAGCCAGCACTTGGCCTGGACCCACACCGTCGACAGCTCGAAACACTTCACCCTATACCGCCTGCAACTCGACCCTAAGGACCCGACCCGCTATCTGCTTGACGGCAAGTCTGTGCCGATGAGTCAGCAGACGGTCGCGGTGGACGTCAAGCAACCTGATGGACAGGTGCAGACGGTCACCCGAGTGGTCTATGGCTCGCAGTTCGGCCCGATCGTGCAATGGCCTGGCCGGTTGGACTGGGATAACCGGTTCGCCTACAGCCTGCGGGATGCAAACCTGGAAAACGATCGCGTGCTGGCGCAGTGGTACGCCATGAACAAGGCGGTCACGCTCAAGGATCTGCAGGACGCCGTCCATAAGATCCAGGGCATTCCCTGGGTCAATACCCTGGCGGTGGACGACCAGGGGCAAAGCCTTTACATGAACGTGTCGGTGGTGCCGAACGTCGACGCCGAGAAACTGGCCCGGTGCAGCGATCCCCGGGCCGGGTTGCGACTGATCGTGCTGGATGGCTCCCGCAGCGAGTGTGCCTGGAGCATCGATTCCAAAGCCGTGCAAAAAGGCACCTATGCCGCCGACAGGCTTCCGCAGTTGCTGCGCCGCGATTATGTGCAGAACTCCAACGATTCAGCTTGGATGGTCAACCCTGCGCAGCCGCTGTCCGGTTACTCCCCACTGATCAGTCAGCAAGGCCAGCCCCTGGGACTGCGGGCGCGTTTTGCGCTGGACCGGATGAGCCAATTGGCCAAGAGCGGGCCGGTGAAGATCGAGGATTTGCAGCGCATGGTCATGGACGATCAGGTTTACCTGGCTGACCAGGTGATGCCGGACCTGCTCGGCGTGTGCGCCGGTGACCTGGGGGCCGATGCTTCGGCATTGGTCGAGGCTTGTGCCAGCCTCAAGGCGTGGGATCGCAAGGCCGGCCTGAATAGCGGCCTGGGGTTCGTGCATTTCCAGCACATCATGGACCGCTTGCAGGCGGTGCCGGATTCATGGCGCGTCGCGTTCGACCCCAAAGACCCGCAACACACACCGCGTGGCCTGGCGATTGAGCGGCCAGCCGTGCTCAAGGCCGTGCGCGATGCCATGCTGGCTTCGGTGGAGACGGTGAAGGTCGCCGGCTTGTCGAAGGACAGCCAATGGCAAGACGTCCAGGTGGCCAGCAGCGGCAGCCGACAGACACCGATTCACGGCGGTCCCGGGGAGCTGGGCATCTACAACGCGATCCAGAGTGTGCCCGGGGCGGACGGCAAGCGGGAGGTGGTCAGCGGGACCAGTTATCTGCAAGTGGTGACGTTTGACGGCAACGGTCCGCAGGCCCAGGGGTTGCTGGCATTCTCCCTCTCCAGCGACCCGGCATCGCCATATTCGGCGGACCAGACCCAGGCCTTTTCGCAGAAGCAGTGGAGTGTGCTGCCATTCACTGAACAGCAGATCAAGGCCGATCCGCACTATCAAGCGTTGATTATCCGCGAGCGTGATGAGACGGGCAGGGTGGCTACGCAATAGCCGCTGGTGAGCGGTCACATTCAAACGGAATGTAGACTGATCCACCGCCTTCGCGAGCAAGCTCGCTCCCACACATAGGATCGGTACCAGCCTGTGATTTCCCGGCCAACACAGATCCCCAGTGGGAGCGAGCTTGCTCGCGATGACGGCGGCACATTCAACGTCGAGGCAAGCTGACCCGGGCTATCGCGAGCAAGCTAGGCTCCCACAGAGAAAAGCTGTCAGTGAGTGGCTGGTCGTTGCCCGATGGAATTGAGAACCGGGTTGCCGTCCTTGTTCTGGGTCAGGTAGACCGGCAGCACTTTCGGCAGCGAAGGCACCAGGTTTTGCACTTCGCTGATGTTGTAGACACCACCGATACGCAGGCCCCCGGTGCTGTTGTCGGCCAACATGACAGGCCGGTCGAGGTAGCGGTTGATCAGCGGCAGTGCATCGCTCAGGGCAAGGTTATCCAGCACCAGTTTGCCGTTGCGCCAGGCCAGCGAACTGTCATTGGCATCTGTCTCACGAACTTGCGGTTGTTGGTCGCCTGCCTTGTAGCTGGCCTGCATGCCCGGGAAAAGCGGCAGGCCGTCACGGCTGAGTGCCTGGTTGCTGGTCACCCTCACCGAGCCCTCCAGTAGCGTGATCCGTACCTGGTCCTGGTACATCCATACGTTGAAGCGTGTACCGGTCACACGCACCTGGCCTTGGCCGGCCCGAACGACAAACGGGTGCTGTTTGTCATGGCTGACGTCAAAAAACGCCTCACCCTTTTTCAGCGTCACCCGGCGTTCGTTTTTGTAGTTGGCAAATACCAGCTCACTGCCCAGGTTGAGTTCGACCTGGCTGCCGTCACCCAGGGTGATATGACGTACGCTGGCGCCCGCTTCGAAGCGCTGGTAGGAGTTGGCAACCCAGCCCAGATTCCAGCCGGTGTAAGCAGCCAGGGGCATGCCCACTACTAACACCGCAGCGGCGACCGCCAACCGGCTCCAACGCGACTGGGTGCGGCGTGCTGGAGCCGTCGGCGTTGACTCGACACGCGGCAGATGATCGGCAACAGCCCAGATCTCCAGCATGGCTTCGTATTCGAAAGCATGCAGGGGATCGGCATCGTGCCATTGCTTGAACGCCTGCCGTTCGGCATGGGTGCAATCGGCGGCATGCAAACGCATGCACCAATGGGCAGCGGCATCGGTAATGGCGTCGTATTCGGCTTCCGAGAGGGGATGTTCGGTCATTGACTCTTCCTGGTTTGCCGCATTCTAACCTTCGGCATGAGCTGCCGAGAACAACCGTCATGGCGTTTACGCATCAATCGCCTGTTTTTTTACACAAACACTCGTTGTCGCCTACCGTCGCATACATTGCGTGAAAAAAAGATCAACCACCCAAACCGTTCATGGCACGGTAGTTTTCCGTGGTGGAGTGGGGTCGAGTTGGCGTCCCAATTCACAAATCAAGAGTGTGAGCGAGTCGGCGTTGCGAAGTATGACGTCGATGCGCTTGTCCGGCAAAATCGAATCGAGAAAATCATCGCGAGCGTTATCCATGGTTCTGGCGCCAGTAATCTTCAGGATTTCCCGGGTGATTTGACTGTATCCAGGCAACAGCTCCAGCTTCTTGTAAGTGTTATCCGTGCTGTCCCACTGCGTGAACAGTTTTGACTTTGGTGTGGTCAATGAAAGCCCGTTGAGTTGCAGGTCCCTTTGCTCGTCGTATCGCAACTTTCCGGCGTAAGTCGCTGTTGAAATCAAATCGAGAAATGGCAACGCGGCGTCCAGGTAGATGATGTCGAACGTATTGAACAACTGATGGGAAATTTCGTGGATGAGGGTCGCTCCCTGGGCATGCGCATCGACATTGAAGAACTCGGGTACGACGGCCTTGTACCAGTCCAAACCCATGTCGAAGAAAAACTGCGTGATATAGATTCTTCCGACGGCTGCCGGCTCGAGTACGAAGGCGGTTGCTCGATCTTCCATGTGCTTGAGGTTGCCGATCACGATGCGGTCGGCATTCTGTTGCGCCCAGGATGGATCGGCCAATGCCCGGCATATGGGCGAGATCGCCGTCTCTATCTTGCTGATAAGACGAGCGTCGACGCTGTCGACCCCAAAAAACAACCTCATGAAATTATCCAGCCGAGAGCCCGCAAGTGGTTGTCGCTTGAATTGAGCAAGGTTGTGAAGGGCGTTGAATGAATAGAACCTCGCGGTCTCCAGTGCCTGCACAATTGCGTTTGCACGGTGCGGATATTTCCTGCGTATCTCAGCCATGCCCTTTGCTTCGATATTCAGTGAGCCCTTGGCCTTGAAGTCGCTGTAGGTGACGGCCATTTTCGATCCGGCTTTGCCGAAGCGTATGGTCTGGCGTTGTGGATCGAGTTCCCATGTCCGGTCGTCAGGCGACTTTCTCAATAACGGCCCCTCTGCGTGCTCATGCACGATTCGCCAGGTTTGGCCGGCTTTCGCTACTTGGAAGACTTTGCCGGCAAGGGGGATATAGAGCCTGCCGTTTTCCAGTGCCTTGTAGGTGCCGTCGATCAGGTCTGGTTGCAGATCCGACAGGCTGATACCCATGGCCTCGAAAACGCTCAAGTCGGTTCGGATCCGGGCGGTGGAAGCGATGTCCTTCCAGCGATTGGCCAACGTAGCGCCTTGCGAAAGCGGTTCAATGGGATCGAGAAGACCGAATGTATCCTCGCGATTCATCAGGCCCAGCGACACCATCTCGGCAGCGCCGGCGATAAAATCGTGCAGGCCTGTTTTCCAGTCATGCTGCTGCAACGCTTCGGCTGAAGTCTTGAAGTCCTGGTAGCTTTCCCAAAGCGTTTCGATAAAAGTCAGTTTGCCCGACAGTTGCCTCCCCACTGACTTGATGCCGGAGCTGAACAGGTGCAGGACCGTTTCCCAGTCAAACTGTCGTTTTTCATTGGTTTGTGCGCTCAGCATGTCCGATAACAATGCTGCGTTGTCGTCGAACAATGTGTCGAACAGGTTGGTCTGGATAGGGTTCGAGGCCAGGGTGATTTCCGATCGCTGCCCGACGGTGGCGGCGAACAGGTGCCTGAATGTGGCCTGCTGGTGCTCGGGAAGCCGGCGAATCAGCAGGTTCTGAAGTATCCCTGGCGTATTGAATGCGGCAATGACACTCGCTTCATCCTTGAATTCGGTGAAGTGCTCCCCCTCGTGGTAGGGCGAATACAGGACCTGAGGACTTGTCGCATCGACGCTCGAGCCGATCAAGTAGAGCCCTTGCGCTTTGACCGGCACTGCACCACCGGTCTTGATCAACTCCAGCGGGCGAATAAACGCGTTGGCACCCTCAACGGCTTTGCGAGCGACGGCATCGGGCATGTCCACCACCTGGCGAATCAAATCAAAGGCCAAGGGGGAGAGGTGTTGTTGCAGATAACGTGCGTGAGCGTATTGCAGCAACTGCCAGGGCATTTGTTGGCGGAAGGCCGTTTTTCTTTGCCGGGCCTGGGCAGTGGGGCCGGACAGTTTCTGCGCCACCTGATTTTTAAAATCGGTCGAGATATTCAACGAGGACAGCATCTGCCTGACGGTGATCTCGTTCAGGCCGTCCGGCAGTTTCTGCGTGGACGTTGAAGAAACCTTGAATCCCTCCCGAGTCACTTCGATGTGATGCATGGCGAAGTCGGTTAGCGAACTGGCCGGTCCGACTATGGCGAGGTTTGGTGTGATCTGGAGGGTGTCGGGGTCAAGGTTGTTTGCAGCGAAGCGTGCGCTCAGCAGTGCTTTCAATTTATTACGCACATAGGTGCGCAGCGGCTCGATACCGTCCAGATAGTCCTTGCCATCGACCACGCTGTTTTTATATTGCTCAAGCAACTCGACGTGCAGGCGTTGATCGTCAAGTGCCGCCGTACCGAGCCAGGCGGGGAGTTGCTGTTGCTGCTTATTGGCCCGGGCAATGTGGGTGGCGCGCTTGAGATTGGTCGGCGCGCCTTTGTCCAGCAATGCCTGAAGGCTTCTCGACAGAGCCTTGCCGGTCAGTTGCCAGCTTCCGGCTTTCAAGGTGCTCAGATAAGCATGCTCGGCCTCAAAGTGTTTGATGAACGAACTCATCCGATTCACCAGCACGTTGTCCTCGATCAGTTCATATGCCTGGAGTTGATAGCGTCCATGAGGTTGGCGTTGGGCCGGGGTGAGGTTGGCGAGCAAACCAAAGCGTTTTCGGGAATCGAGCAGGTGCCGATTCAATTGCTGGGTCGCAACATCTACGGACGAAAACGCCTGCAAGCCATCGGCGGGCGTCCACAGGATGGCCATACCCGAATAGGGGGTATCGAGGCCTCCGCGCTCAGTTAATAAAAAACAGTTGGCAAGGGGCAGATAAACCGTTCGGTCTTCTTCGCTACAGGCCAGCGTCAACGAATAGACATCCGGCCGGAAGCCCCGGACGCCGATCCGTTGGGCACGGTCCGGGTATTCTGAGTCGTAGGCAAAAACCGTTCTGATCAGGTCATTGGCAATCGACGGCAGGCTCGCGTTAAGTGCCCTGAGTTCGGCCTCGGCCCGTATCCCCAAGGAAAAAACATTGGTCAGTTCAGCCAGTAATTGCCGGAGCCCATTGTGCAGCGAAACGTTGTGGGAGGTCGGCAACCGGGTAAAGAGGCTATCGAAAGCGGCTTCGACATCGGTGTAGCTCTTGACCTTTCTTTGCATCTGATCAGCCATGAAGTTGGACGGGCGCAGACTTCCATGAAAAGCGGGATGAGTCCCCCAGTGTCCGGCAGTAGGCGGGTCCAACAGGCTTTTATTGATGAAGGTGCGTATATCCAACGCCTTGTCGATGAGCGCGTGGATGTCGACATCGCCCTGGCGAGACATTTCCAGTGCGTAATGAAAGTTATTCTTCTGTTTTTCGATGATGGCGTTCGCCAGGGATTCGGGCACTGGCAAATCCAGCGGCTTGCCCGAAATCTGTGGCTCGTCAAAGCGCAGGAAACGGTTGCGCTCTTCCAGGCTCAGCAGGCTATAGAGCGCTTCCTTTTGTGCGGTGCTTGCGGGGTTGCCGAACAGCGCAGCCTTGAAACCTGGAGGGTTGTCTATCTTCTGAAGACCCTGCATGGGGGTGTAGAGATAGTTGCCTTTGGCGCTGATCATCAAGGAACCTGCAAGTTCTACAAAGTGCGGCTCATATTCCCAGAGGCGAATCGTTTCGATGAACAGCAGTGTTTCGTCCCGGCGGGAGGGCCTGAACAATCGGAGCAGTTCACGACTCTGTTCCTCCGTCAGTTGTCTTTTTTCCCGCTCGACCAGGATGGTTGCCCAGAGTCTGTCGTGGATGACTTGGGAAAGCAGTTTGCGCCGAGACATATAAAAGTGGGTCGTCGTGTTCTCCCAGAAGGCATCAATGCAACCGATAAGCGTTGGAATCAGTTTCCTGGCAATGTCTTTTATGATGTTTTCCCATCGCTGCGGGCTGTAGGACGATGCGGGCGTACCCGGGTGAGTCAGATCGATGTCATGCCCGACAGGCCAGCCCTGATGATGGAAATAGCCCAGGATGGCATCGCTCAGTGGAAGGCTTTCGGTCACCTGGATGGCCCTTGGATTTCCTGGGTAAGCCCCCTTGCTGAAGGCCACGCGGATCTGTCGATGATCCAGGTCTGGCAGCGCCTCGTTCAATACCTGGTCAAGCATCGATCTTAACGAGGGCAATTTGATCAGTTCATTCACCATGGCCAGGGCATTGAGACGCTGGGCGTGCTCGATGGATTCGAGCTGGGTCTTGAAAACATCCTCTTCGATGAGTTGCCGGGTCTGCCTGATGTCGGTGGTGCTGTTCAGTTCGCTGCGTTGGGAGATCGACAAGAGACGAAACAGGTCGTCGCGTTGCGCAGTGTCCCGGCGCATCTGGTCAATCTGCTCGTCGAGGGATGCCAGGTTGTCGAACTTTTTTATGCCGCCACTTGGCGTGTAGAGGAACGCCGGGTGGGTGCTGGTCTTGCTGCTGTTCGACGAGGCGCTGAGGACAAAGCAGCCGGCCAGTGCAATGGGCGGTTTTTCATCGGCTTGCAACAGAATGGTTTCGGCGAGCATCGGGGGTGTCTGCGCTGCGCGCTGGGTGTGGTCGGGCAGGGCGATGTGCTGCAACCAGTCGAGGTCTGCCTGCGTCAGTCCGTGGGTTGCGGTCAATTCGTCCAGGCGATGGGCGTGCAATACCTCGGGAAATAAAAGTGGCGTGGTTTCAGTGAGCATCGTTGCTTCTCGATCGGGGCGCCTCAAAGCGGCGCGAACGTGGAGGAAGCCGCCAGACTAGGCAACGATGAATGAGCCAAGGTGGTACATAGTTACCGCATGCTGGTTTTCGACCTGCCAGGCCGGGCAGATGCCGCGGGCAAGGATTGACAGTGCGCGTCTGAAACGGTGTTTAATCACCTGGCGGGTCCCTTTACGCTGTTGCTACCTCCAACAATCATTCTGGAGCTTCAGATGTCTGTGCCATCCGATCATGCCGCTTCTTGCACCTTGTCTTTCGATGCTCTGGTGAGCTTGCTGGAGAAAATTTTCCTGCGTCATGGCACGTCGACCGAAGTCGCTCGGTGCCTGGCTGAAAACTGCGCCGGGGCCGAGCGCGACGGCGCCCACAGCCATGGGGTGTTTCGCATTCCCGGTTATGTCTCGACACTCGACAGCGGGTGGGTCAACGGCAAGGCCGTGCCGATGGTCGAGGACGTCGCTTCAGGGTTTGTCGCGGTGGACGCCTGCAACGGGTTCGCCCAGCCCGCCCTGGCCGCGGCGCGTCCATTGCTGGTGGCGAAGGCCCGCAGTGCCGGTATCGCCGTCCTGGCCATTCGCAACTCCCATCACTTTGCCGCCCTCTGGCCGGATGTCGAGCCGTTCGCTTATGAAGGCCTGGTGGCGTTGAGTGTGGTCAACAGCATGACGTGTGTGGTGCCCCATGGCGCGGATCGCCCATTGTTCGGCACCAACCCCATTGCCTTCGCCGCACCACGGGCTGACGGTGAGCCGATTGTCTTCGACCTCGCCACCAGCGCCATTGCCCACGGCGACGTACAGATTGCTGCACGCAAGGGCGAGTTGTTGCCACCAGGAATGGGCGTGGACAGCCTCGGCCAGCCGACCCGCGACCCCAAGGCGATTCTCGAAGGTGGAGCGCTCTTGCCTTTTGGCGGGCACAAGGGCTCGGCGCTGTCGATGATGGTCGAGTTGCTAGCGGCTGCCCTGACTGGCGGCAATTTCTCCTTCGAGTTCGACTGGCACAACCATCCGGGCGCCAAGACCCCGTGGACCGGTCAGTTGTTGATCGTGATCGACCCGAGCAAGACCGCCGGGCAAAACTTCGCCGAGCGCAGCCAGGAACTGGTCAGGCAGATGCATGGCGTCGGGTTGCGGCGCTTGCCGGGAGACCGTCGCCATCGCGAACGCAGCAAATCCAATGAGCATGGGATTAGCTTGGACGAACAGACCCTGGCGCAGTTGCGCGAGTTGGCAGGGGGTTGAACAATTCGCTGTGGCGGCCAGCCTGGCTGCCACTGCCTTGCCGTGACACGCTGCGCCAAGCCTTCTACTATGACGGCTTCTTTTCTGTGGAATCGCCTGGATGAGTAAGCCCGGCCAAACGGTGCTGGTTGCGCTGCGCAAGATGATCGCCTCGGGCGAGTTGGCCGCTGGCGAGCGTCTGATGGAAATACCCACGGCCGAGTTGTTCGGCGTATCGCGCATGCCGGTGCGCATGGCGTTCCGCACCCTGGAGCAGGAAGGGTTGCTGGTGCGCTTCGGCGGACGAGGTTTCCAGGTGCGTTCGGTCAGTGCCGAACAGATCGCCGGGGCCGTGGAGGTGCGTGGCGTGCTGGAGGGCCTGGCAGCACGGCAGACGGCCGAGCACGGTTTATCTGAAGAGGCCCGTGCGATACTCGAGCAATGCCTGGCGCAGGGCGATGAACTGTTCGCCAAGGGTTATGTGACCGAGGATGACCTGGAGGTCTATCACGACCTCAACATGCGCTTTCACCAGGTGATCGTCGAAGGCAGCCACAACCCGGCGATTGCCGATGCCCTGGCCCGCAACGATCATCTGCCATTCGCCTCAGTCACCGCCCTGGCTGTGGATCGCCAGAACATGGCCGGCGAATTTCGCCGCTTCAACTATGCCCATATGCAACACCATTCGGTGTTCGACGCCTTGATCAACCGCCAGAGCGGCCGCGCCGAGGCAATCATGCGCGAGCATGCCAACGCGACCCTGCGCTACGCCGAAGTGTTCGGCTCGACACTGGCTGACGAGCGGATGACGGTGATTCTCCGTTCGGAGTGAACGGCCCGGATGACTGCTGTATTTGTGTAGCCAGCACGCATCCCCTGTGGCGAGGGAGCTTGCTCCCGCTGGCCTGCGAAGCAGGCCCTATATCGTTCAGGTAAATCGCATTGTCTGGTTTGCGAGTGCTGCGCAGCCGAGCGGGAGCAAGCTCCCTCGCCACGGGATTTGGGTGCCTGTTTTCCGGTGGTTGTCAGAGATCCAGCACCAGTACCGGGGTTTTCGACCTGGAGCAGCACGGCGTGAACTGGTCGTTGCAGGCCTGTTCAGCCTCGGTCAGGAACATGTCCCGATGCTCTGGTACACCTTCCAGCACGCGGGTCAGGCAGGTGCCGCAGACCCCTTGTTCGCACGAGATCGGGATCTCGATGCCATGGCGCTCCAGCGCCTGCACCACACTGCAGTCCGCCGGCACGTCGAACACTTGGCCGCTGCGGGCCAGCTTGACCGAAAAACTGCCATCGGCACGGGTGTCGGTAGGGGCGGCGGCAAAGTATTCGCGGTGCAGGCAGGCTTCCTGCCAGCCCTGGCTTTTGGCGGTGTCGAGGACGTGTTGCATGAACCCGCCGGGGCCGCAGACGTAGAGGTGCACATCGTCACTCGGCGCGGCCAGCATCCTGGCGGCGTCCAGCAGGGTTTCCGGTTCTTCATCGAAATGCAGGAAGACCCGGTCGGCATAAGGCGCCTGGCGCAGGCGCTCGACAAAGGCCGCGCGGTCGCGGGCGCGGGCGCAGTAATGCAGCTCGAACGCGGCACCGCTCTGGGCCAGGTGCTCGGCCATGCACAGGATCGGCGTAATGCCGATGCCGCCGGCAAACAGCAGGCTGCGCCGGGCTTGCGGGGCGAGAGCGAACAGGTTACGCGGCTCGCTGATGTGCAAACGCATGCCTGGCTGGATCAGCTCATGCAGGCTGCGCGAACCACCGCGGGACGCCGGATCCTTGAGCACGCCGATGAGGTAGCGATGCCGCTCCTGGGGATGGTTGCACAGCGAGTACTGGCGAATCAGCCCGCCGGGCAAGTGCACATCAATATGGGCGCCGGCGGTGAAGGCCGGCAGCGGCTCGCCATCGACACGCGTCAATTCGTAGCTGCAGATATCGAGGGCTTCGTTGTGTCGCGCCGCGACCTGGACTTCGATCATGGCCGTTGCTCCACCTGTTGTGGTTGATGGCTGCTGGCGATCAACCCGGCCTGTGCTTCCCGTTCTCGTGCGATCCAGCGCTCCAGCACCCGGCGGGACTGTACGCCGCCTGCGTCGATGTTGAGTTTGAGTAAGTTGCGTTGCGGATGGTCCAGCAGGTTGCGCTGTTGGCGTTCGAGCATTTCCAGGTCTTCGCTGAAAATCTTGCCTTGGCCTTCGCGAATGGACGCGGTGAGGGCTTCATCCTGCGGTTGGAAGTGCCGGGCCATGCCCCAGAAGTACCAGATCGACGTCTCGGTTTCTGGCGTAATGAAATCCACCACGATGCTCGACGCCTTGAATTGCGGCGCGGCGTGATAACCGCCGTTGCCGGCATGGGCCACGCCGACTTCGATCAGCACATGGCTGGGCGGGGTGAAACGGCAGATCTGCCAGCGATCCACTGGCACGTCATCGGCCAGATTGTTGCCGCGCAAGGCCATGCGCCAGAACGGCGGGGCCATGATGTTTTCCATGTGCCGGGCGGTGACCACTTCATCGCCATCGACCGTGGTCACTGGCGGCGCCTCGTCGATTTCCTTCTGGCCGATGCTCGAGGCGTGGACGTAGGTTTCGTGGGTCAGGTCCATCAGGTTGTCGATCATCAGGCGATAGTCGCACTGGATATGGAACAGGCCGCCACCGTAGGCCCATTCATCGCTTTCAGCCCATTCCAGATGATGGATCAGCGCCGGGTCGGCCTGCGCCTGGTCTCCGGGCCAGACCCAGATGAACCCATGCCGTTCCTGTACTGCAAAAGTCTTGTTGCAAGGGAAGCCTCGCACCCGTTGCCCCGGCATCTCGACGGTCTTGCCGTCGCAGCCCATCACCAAGCCGTGATAGCCGCACACCAGGTTGCCGTTTTCGACATAACCCAAGGAGAGCGGGGCGCCGCGATGGGGGCAGAAGTCTTCCACCGCCGCGACCTTGCCTTCATGCCCCCGGTAAAAAACCATCTTCTCACCACAGATCTGGCGACCCAGGGGCTTGTCGGCGATTTCATCGGGGGTGCAGGCAACGTACCAGGCATTTTTGGGGTACATGAGGGATCTCCAGGCGGATGTTGTTCTTGTCTGTGGATCCATTAACTCTCTTAACTAATTTCGTTGTCAACGGTATTGCGGCGTAAATGACCAATTTATCTGATCAGTGGATCCATTAGTGGGCGATTGGCGGTCACATCAGAACCGATAGGCCGCTGGCACCTGCGCTTCGATGAACCGCTGCATGTGCTCCAGAAAACTGGCTTGCAGCTTGGAAACCGGCCCCTGAACGGGCAGGAGCATGCTGAAGTCCATTTCTATCGCCGGTTCGAAGGCACGGAAGACGATGCCCTGGCCGCGGTACTCGACGGCGCTGATGGCATCCACCAACGCCACGCCGAGGCCCTGTTCGACGAACGCGCACATGGGCAGCGAGAGCTGGGTTTCCAGGCGCAGTTCGCGGTCTATGCCATGGGCGGCGAAGATCGCATCGATGTGCTGGCGTGAGGCAATCGACTGCGGGTAGGAAATGAACGGTTCGCCCTGCAAGTCTTCCGGGCGGATCGTCGCCTGGTCCTGCAAGCGATGGCCGGCGGGCAGGGCGCAGAGCATGCGCGTGGCCAGCAATTTTTCGGCACGAGGGCTGGGGTACGTGTTGGGCAGCACGATCAGGCCCAGGTCGCAGCGCTGGCCCACCACCAGGTCCACGACTTCCCGGGATGAATGCACCACCAGCGATATCTGCACTTGATCGTGTTCGGCCATGAACGCAGCAATCGCCCGGGGCACGAATGACAACCCCATGGCCGGTGCGCAGGCAATGTGCAGTGAACCGCGCTTGAGCGTGCGGATGTCCTGGGCCGTACGCGCAATGCGTTCCACCCCCAACAACGAACGCTGCACTTCCTGGTACAGGGTCATGGCCTCGGCGGTGGGTTGCAGCCGCCCCTTGACCCGGTCGAACAGGCTGAAGCCGATGTCCTCTTCCAGGCTGGCGATCAGTCGGGTCGCCGCCGGCTGCGAGATGTGCAGCATTTCGGCAGCCCGCGTCACGGTCTGGCCCAGGATCACGGCGCGAAAGGCTTCCAACTGACGGAGATTCATAGCTCGGATCAACCCATAACAAAAAGACATGAGATTGCCAAAATAAAGCATTTTTCAAGGCACTGTCATCGCCCTAGGATCGACCGAAAGCACTTGAACCAGCCATGGGCCGGCGCCTGATTGAATCAGCGGCGCCGAAAACAGCGATCCGAAACCATGTCAAAAACTGATGTCATTGTCGTAGGGGGTGGCCTGGTGGGTATGTCCATCGCCTATGGACTGGCCTTGCTCGGGCGCCAGGTGAGCGTGCTCGACGAGGGCGATGACGCTATTCGCGCCGCCCGGGGCAACTTTGGTTTGCTCTGGGTGCAGGGCAAGGGCTACCGCATGAGCCCGTATGCCCGGTGGACGCGGGAATCGGTGGCGCTCTGGCCTCGATTCGCCGCGGCGTTGCAAGCCGATACCGGCATCGATGTCCATCTACGCCAACAGGGTGGCTTCCAGTTGTGCCTGAGCGACGCGGAAATGGCCGAGGAAAGTCATCGGCTGGCTTGGTTGCGTGACGCCTTTGCTGGCGACTACCCCTTTGAACTGCTGGACGCCGCGCAACTGCGCGCCCGCTTGCCCGGCGTTGGGCCTGATGTCGTGGGCGGCTGTTTCTCGCCCATGGACGGCCACGTCAACCCGCTCAAGCTGCTGCGCTCGCTCTATGCCGCCTGCCAGGTTCGCGGGGTCAAGCTCATCAACGGCCATCACGTCGAGGCTATCGACGCGGGCACCACGGGCTTCGAACTGCGGGCAGGAGAGCAGCGCTGGGCTGCCCGCCAGGTGGTGCTGGCCGCTGGCCTCGGTAATCGGGCGTTGGGGGCCAGGGTAGGGTTGGACGTGCCGGTGCAGCCGAACCGTGGGCAGATTCTGGTCACCGAGCGGCTTGAGCCTTTTCTGCAGTACCCCACTACCTATGTCCGCCAGACCGACGAGGGCACGCTGCAACTGGGTGATTCCCACGAGTCAACGGGCTTCGATGACGGCACCGGCAGCCAGGTCATGGCGGCTATTGCCCGGCGCGCGGTGCAGTGTTTTCCGCGGCTGGGCCAGGTACGAGTGGTGCGGGCCTGGGGGGCGCTGCGGGTGATGAGTGCCGATGGCTTTCCGATATACGAAATGCCCCAAGGCTGCCCGGGGCTGTCGATTATCAGTTGCCACAGCGGCGTGACGCTGGCTGCCGCCCATGCCTTGCGCTTGGTGCCCTGGATCGCCGGGGAATTCGATGAGCCGGCGGTGAAGCCATTCGGGTTGCAGCGTTTCAACCTGCAAGCAGAGGTGCGTCATGTCGGCTGACAGTCTGTTCCGGCCGCTGGCCTCGGGAGATCACACCGTGCAGATCGAATTTGAAGGCAGACCGCTCACAGTGCCCGCCGAGGTATCCCTGGCGGCGGCGCTGCTGGCCTGTGGCATTCGCCACACCCGCGAAAGCGCGATCAACGGTCGCCCCGGCGCCCCTTATTGCTTGATGGGCGTGTGCTTCGAATGCCTGGTGGAAGTGGACGGACAAGCCAATGTCCAGGCTTGCCTGGTGCCGGTGAGTTCCGGCATGCGCGTGCGGCGCCAACGCGGAGCCGCGTGCCTGGCACCGTGGCAGGAGGGCGGCGATGAGTAATGCAATCATCGACCTGATCATCATCGGCGCTGGTCCGGCGGGAATGAGCGCTGCGCTCGAAGCCAGGGCCCACGGCCTGTCGGTCGTTGTGCTGGACGAGCAGGCCAGCCCAGGCGGACAGATATATCGCCAGGTGCTCCAGGCTGACGCTCGCCGCCGCGCCGTGTTGGGTGACGACTACGTGGCCGGGGCAAAATTGGCCGCCGACTTTCTGCAATGCGGTGCCCGCTATCTGCCCAACGCAGCCATCTGGCAGGTGACGCCGCAGCGTCAGGTGCACTACCTGTTCGAGGGGCGTGCCGAAGTCTTGCAAGGGCGCCATCTGTTGATTGCCACGGGGGCCTTCGAACGGCCGATGCCGATTCCTGGCTGGACCCTGCCGGGCGTCATGACCGCCGGGGCCGGGCAGATTCTGCTCAAGAGCGCTGCCATGGTGCCGGCCACGCCAGTGGTGCTGGCCGGGTGTGGTCCATTGCTCTACTTGCTGGCGGTGCAATACCTGCGTGCAGGCGTGGCGCTTGAGGCCCTGGTGGATACCAGCCATCGGAGCGATCTGCTGCGTGCCTGGCGGGAAGTTCCCGGTGCATTGCGCGGCTGGCGTGATCTGCTCAAAGGGCTGAAGCTGCTGACGGAGCTCAAGCGTGCCGGCGTCCGGCATTTTCGCGGCGCGCGCAACCTGCAGGTTGAAGGCACGGATCGGGCCTGCGCCTTGAGTTTCGACAGTCAAGGCCGCTCGCAGCGCATTCGCGCCGATTTGATTCTGCTGCATCAAGGCGTGGTGCCCAACACTCAGGTCAGTTGGTCATTGCGCCTGGAGCACGACTGGAGCGAACAACTGTGCTGGATTACGCGTCGCAATCAATGGGGTGAAAGCAGCGCGCCGGGCATTTTTATCGCCGGTGACGGTGGTGCCATCGGCGGTGCCCAGGTGGCGCAATTGGAGGGGCGCCTGGCCGCATTGACAATCGCCGGCCAGCCGACGCGCGCGCGCGCCCTGCAGCAGCTGTTACGCCGCGCCCGCGCCGCACGGCCGCTGCTCGATACCCTGTATCGCCCCCGACCCCAGAATCGCATCCCCGCTGATGACGTCACGGTATGCCGCTGCGAAGAGGTCAGCGCTGGCGACATTCGCCGTTACGTCGACCTGGGTTGCCTGGGCCCCAACCAGACCAAGGCCTTCGGCCGTTGCGGCATGGGCCCGTGCCAGGGGCGCCAATGCGGTCTGAGCGTCACTGAAATCATTGCCGAACGCCGCCACGTCGCACCCGCCGAGGTGGGCTATTACCGCATCCGTTCACCCCTCAAACCCATCACGCTCGCCCAATTGGCCGGTGAGCGTCTTTCCCTCGAGGAACCTTCATGAGTATTCAACGCATCGAAAGCAACCCACGCCTGAGCCGTAGCGTCGTGCACAACAGCGTGGCCTGGCTCAGCGGTGTCGTGGCCGCCGATTGCAGCCAGGACATCGAGGGCCAGACCCGCCAGGTGCTGCAGCGGATCGACGAGCTGCTGGCCGCGTCGGGCAGCGACAAGCACAGGCTGCTCAATGTGCAGATCTGGATGAAAGACATGGGCCGGGATTTCGCCGCGATGAACGCGTTGTGGAGCGAGTGGCTCAATGCCACGCAGGCGCCAGCGCGGGCCACGGCCCAGGTGGCATTCGACGACCCGGAGATTTTGCTGGAGCTGATTGTCACGGCGGCGGTCTGAGGCCGTCGGCCGGATCACCGTTGTGCTGTCACCGGGCAGGCGACCACCAGAGCCACCGCCCGGGCTTGTTCACATTGCTGCTGCCATAACGGGCGACTTCTGCGCAGTGCCCGAAATCAATAACATCGCACCTGGAGCAAATGAATGAACGTTAAACGCATCGCCTTGAAACTGGGTCTCGTCTCGCTGCTGGCTTTCGGCACGAGCCTGCAAGCCGCCGAATCATCGTTGCGCATCGGTATTGAGGCGGCTTATCCACCATTCGCCTCGAAAACTCCGGACAACGCCATCGTCGGTTTCGACTACGACATCGGCCAGGCACTTTGCGCCGAGATGAAGGTCCGTTGTGTCTGGCAGGAACAGGAATTCGACGGTTTGATTCCAGCGCTCAAGGTGAAGAAGGTCGACGCGGTGATTTCCTCCATGTCCATCACCCCCGAGCGATTGAAGTCGGTGGACTTCACTGATCGCTATTACCGAATCCCGGCGCGCCTGGTGTTTCGCAAGGGCAGCGGCATCAACGATATTCCGGCACAACTCAACGGCAAGCGGATCGGCGTGCAGCGGGCCACCAACTTCGATCGTTATGTCACCGATCACTTTGCCCCGGCGGGCGCCGAGGTAGTGCGCTATGGTTCGCAGAACGAAATATTCCTCGACTTGCTGGGCGGGCGCCTGGACGCGACCATGGCCAGTTCGGTGGTGATCGACGAGAGCCTGCTCAAGCGTCCCGAGGGCAATGATTTCGAATTTGTCGGGCCCAATTTCACCGAGGAACAATACTTCGGCACCGGCATCGGCATTGCGGTACGCAAGAACGATACGCTGGCGGGCCGCTTCAATCAGGCACTGGCGACCATTCGCGCCAACGGCACTTACGAGCGGATTCGCCAGAAGTACTTTGACTTCGATATCTACGGCGAATGATGTTCGAGGCTGGTTTTTGGCCCGCAGGCTATATCTGCGGGCTTCCTGTTACACAGCACGGAGTGATCCATGAAAACCAAAGCGGTATTGACTGAGCAGGACGTTGCGCAATTGCTGGTGGCGGTCAAGGAGCTGGCTCACCAGCGTCAATGGGCGGTGTCGGTTTGTGTGGTGGACGACGGTGGTCACCCCCTGGGGCTGCTACGCCTGGACGATGCCTCGCCGTTGTCGGCCTATATCGCTACCGAAAAAGCCCGCACGGCCGCCATGGGGCGGCGTGATAGCAAGGTTTTCGAAGACATGATCAATGGTGGTCGTTACGCGTTTCTCAGCGCTCCGCACCTGCAGGGGATGCTTGAAGGTGGGGTGTGCATTCATCATGACGGCCAGTGCATCGGTGCCATCGGGGTTTCTGGGGTCAAGGCTGAGCAGGATGCTGAATTGGCTCGTTTGGCGGTGGAGACGGCGTTGCCGGTGATTACTCCGGATTCCTGAGGCGGCTATAAACCTGTGCAGCTTGCTCGTGATAGCGGTGGGTCAGTTACAGATGCATCTACAGACCGAACACCATCATGAGCAGACCCGAATTCCACAAGGTTTGCACAAATCTTCCAGACACTCTCCTCATCAGCCGTTAATCTGCCAAGAGCACATTCACCAAGCGGGATAGGGCATGACAGCGCGCAACTGGATCGATCTCAAGCAGGACGCCACGTCCGGTATCGAGACCGTGCGCGCGCATTTCGAGGGGCATGCCTATGATCCCCACTGGCATGACACCTATCTGGTGGGCGTGACCGAGCAGGGCGTGCAGCAGTTTCATTGCAGGCGCCAGCAGCACAACAGTACGCCGGGCAAAGTGTTCCTGCTCGAACCCGGCGAGCTGCATGACGGCAATGCCCCCCACGACCACGGGTTCACCTACCGCACGTTGTACCTGGAGCCTCAATGGCTGGAGCGCGAATTGCGTTCCTTGTTCGACGTGGCGCCGGACAACGCCCAGTTGGGGTTTGCCGCCACCCTGACGGACGATGCGCGGCTGGCGAGTGCCACGGCCATGGCCTTCCAGAGCCTCCACGAGCAGGAGATCCGCATCGTGCGCCAGACGGCCCTCGATACGCTGTTGGCCAACCTGACCCAGCACTTGCATTGGCGGGCGCGGATCAACCCGGATCCGCGGCTGCCATTGGTGGCGCAGCAGGCCCGGGATTATCTGCACAGTCACCTGAGCGAAGACATCGGGCTGGATGACTTGGCGCAGGTCGCTGGCGTGGATCGTTTCCGCCTGACCCGTGCGTTCAAGGCGGCATTCGGCCTGGCGCCCCATGCTTATCTGATCCAGTTGCGCCTGGCCCGCGCCCGGCGCCTGCTGGCGCGTGGCGAGAGTGCCGTGGCAGTGGCAGCCATGCTTGGTTTTGCCGATCAAAGTCACTTGGGCCGCTGGTTCCAGCGCGCCTATCGCCTGAGCCCGGCGGACTACCGCAAGCGCTGCTCAATTGTTCCAGACTGACCACGGCTTCATGGGGATGATCAAGCGATTGATCATTCACCGAGAAGTTGCTCCATGGACCAGTTACTGCCGTTTGCCTTGTTCGCCTTTGTCGCCTCCATCACACCGGGCCCGACCAATATCCTGGTGCTGAGCCATAGCTCGCGTTTCGGCCTGGCCACCACCTTGCCGATCATCCTCGGCGCGTGCGCGGCGGCAGCCTTGTTGGTGCTCCTGGTCGGCACCGGATTGGGGGATGTGCTGGCGCGCCATGCCACGATTCAGACGTTGCTCTCCTGGGCGGGCATAGCCTGGTTGAACTGGATGGCTTGGCAGATTTTCAGCGCGCCGGCCCAAGCCATTGACCCGGACCGGCCCGCCGAAGGCCCGCGACTGGGCCTGGCGGGAGCGGCCGGGTTGCAGTTGGTGAATCCCAAGACCTGGATGATGGCGCTGGCGGTGGTCAGCGTGTTTGCCGGCGCCGAGGCTGACCGTACCGTGCGGGTGCTCTGGCTGTCCCTGGCGTTTTTCGCGATTTCCATCCCGTGCATGACCGTGTGGGCCTATCTGGGCCTCGGTGCGGCCAGGTTCTGTCGTTCCGCGGTAGCCATGAGCCGGTTCAATCGGGCCATGGCGGTGTTGCTGCTGGTGTCGGCATGGGCGACGTTGGTGGTCTGAGGGATCGGAAAGAACCATTGTGGCGAGGGAGCTTGCTCCCGCTGGGGCGCGAAGCGGCCCTGAAACCTGGCGACGCGGTGAATCAGGTTGATTGAGCGGGCCTTGAGCGGGGGCTGCTTCGCAGCCCAGCGGGAGCAAGCTCCCTCGCCACAATGGGTATCCCGGCCCATCTGGCTCTATCGCCGGTCAGCTTTGCAAGTACACCGCATGGGTATGGGTGTACTCATACAAGCCATGCTTGCCATCAGCCCCGCCCACCCCGGACTTGCGTACCCCGGCATGGAACCCCTGCATGGCTTCGAAATTTTCGCGGTTGACGTAGGTTTCGCCAAAGTCCAGGCCTCGAATGGCGTGCATGGCGCGACCCAGGTCTCGGGTGTAGATCGAAGAGGTCAGGCCATAGTCGCAGTCGTTGGCCAGGGCGATCGCTTCGTCCAGGTCGTCGATGATCTGGATGGGCAGTACCGGACCGAAAATTTCCTCGCGCATGATCTGCATCGAGGCGTTACAACCGGCCAGCACGGTGGGTTGGAAGTGGAAACCGTCGGGGCGGTCTGCCACGCGACCTCCGCTGATCAGGCTGGCACCTTGCTGCAGGGCGGTTCTCACTTTGCGCTCGACGCTGTCCAGGCCATGGCGGTTGATCAAGGGGCCCATCTCGATATCGGGCTCGGCCAGCGGGTCGCCGTAACGGGTGGCGGACATGGCCGCGCTGATGCGTTCGATGAACTGATCGGCGACCTTGCGCTCCACGTAGACCCGCTCGGCACAGTTGCAGACCTGACCGGTGTTGATGATCCGTGAGTCGCGAATCGCCTTGACCGCCAACGCCAGGTCAGCGTCCGCCAGCACAATGGCCGGGGCCTTGCCGCCCAGTTCCAGGTTGAGCTTGGTAATGTTCGGCGCCGACGCCGTCATGATCCGCGAGCCGGTATCAACGCTGCCGGTAAAGCTGATCATGTCCACGCCTTTGTGACCACTCAAGGCCGCGCCCACCTGGCCGTCGCCACACACAACGTTGAACACGCCGGGCGGCAAGTCGGTTTCGGCCACCAACCGGGCGAATTCGAAGCAGTTGTTCGGGGTTTCTTCGCTGGGCTTGATGACGATGGTGTTGCCAGTCAGCAGGGCCGGGGCCATTTTGCGAGCGATCAGGAAAAACGGAAAATTCCACGGCAGGATGCCGGCCACCACACCCAGGGGCTTGCGGAACAGGAAGATGTTTTCCCCGGGGCGGTCGCTGGTGATGATTTCGCCTTCGATGCGCCGGGCCCACTCGGCCATGTAGTCGAGGTAGTCAGCGGTGAAGTTCACCTCCACTGCGGCCAGGGCGCTGGTCTTGCCTTGTTCCAGGGTGATGGTGCGCGCCAGGTGCGCAACGTTCTCCCGCAGTTTGCCGGCGATGCGTCGCAGGTAACCGGCGCGTTCGATGGCCGGTTTGGCCGACCAGGCTTTCTGCGCGGCGCGGGCGGCAGCCAAGGCCTGATCGACATCGGCGGCGGTGGAGGCCGGGCCCCGGGACAGCAATGCACCGGTGGCCGGGTTGTACACGTCCAGGTGTGCTTCGCTGTGGGTGAACTGGCCGTTGATGAAGTTCTGGAACACAGGAACGGATGACATGGCAGGCTCCTTCAGTAAGTGCGCGACGGCGCTTGGACGGTGGCAGGTTCGCGATAGCGGGCGAGGGTGGCCTGGGCGCTCTGGCGCAGCAGGCTGATGTCGATGGCCACCGCAATGAACTGGCAGCCCCAAGCCTGATAACGACGTGCATCGGCTTCGTTGGGCGCCAGGATGCCGCAGGCCTTGCCCGTCGCGAGGGTGGCGTCGACCGCGTGCCGGATGCGCTCCTGTACCTCGGGATGTCCCGGGTTGCCTGCATGGCCGAGACCGATGGACAGGTCGGCGGGGCCGATGAACACCGCGTCCACGCCCTCGACGGCAGCGATGGCTTCGACGTTTTCCACGCCCGTGCGCGATTCCACCTGGACGATCAGGCACAGTTCTTCATGGGCGGTGGTGAGGTAGTTCGCCACACCGTCCCAACGAGTGGCGCGGGTCAGGCCGCCGCCCACGCCACGAATGCCATGGGGCGGATAACGCATGGCGCGTACCAGGGCCTGGGCCTGTTCGGCGGTTTCGACCATGGGAATCATCAGGGTCTGGGCGCCGACATCCAGCAACTGCTTGATCAGGTTGGCGTCACCAGTCACCGCCCGCACCACCGGCGCGGTGGCATAGGGCGCCACGGCCTGGAGCTGGCCGAGTATGCTGGGTACGGTGTTGGGCGCGTGTTCGCCATCGATCAGCATCCAGTCGTAACCGGTGCCGGCGATGATCTCGGCGGCATAGCCGGTGGCGAAACCGGCCCAGATACCGTACTGGGGCTGTGTTGAGGTGAGCGCGGCCTTGAAGGCGTTGCGGGGCATGTTCATGGCGTGCTCCTTTCGCGGTGATAAGGTCGGTGCAACTGGCAATCCGGATTGAGCGTCACGCCGAAGCCAGGCTGGTCAAGCACCGACAGGCGCATGCGGCCTTCCACTGGCACCGGTTCACCCAGCAGTTGCGGGTGGAACATCGGCACCACTTCGTCGGCCTGGGGCGCCATCATCAGGAACTCGGCGAATGGGCTGTTATGCCGGGTGGCGACGAAGTGATAGCTGTAGACCGAGGAGCCGTGGGGGATTACCAGCGCGTTGTGGGCGTCGGCCAGGGCCGAGATCTTCACCAGTTCGGTGAGGCCGCCGCACCAGCCAACGTCCGGCTGGATGATGTCGCAGCAACCCATTTCCAGCAGCATGCGAAAGCCCCAACGGGTGGCCTCATGCTCACCGGTGGTCACCAGCATGCCCTTGGGTACGTTGTTGCGCAGCGCGGCGTAGCCCCAGTAGTCGTCGGGCGGCAACGCCTCTTCGATCCACTTCAAACCGTGCTCGTGGGCGCCGACCGCGAGTTTGGTGGCGTAGTTGAGGTCCAGGCTCATCCAGCAATCGAGCATCAGCCAGAAATCGGGGCCGACTCGCTCGCGCATGGTTGCCAGGGCTTCGAGATTCTTGCGCAAGCCTTCCTCGCCTTCGGCCGGGCCGTGATGCAAAGGCATCTTGCCGCCGATGAAGCCCATTTTCTGCGCCAGGTCCGGCCGCGCGCCGGTGGCATAGAACTGCAATTCGTCACGCACCGCGCCGCCGAGCAATTGATGCACCGGCTCCTGGCGGATCTTGCCGAGCAAGTCCCAGAGCGCCAGGTCCACGCCGGAAATCGTGTTGATCACCAGGCCCTTGCGGCCGTAGTAGAGCGTCGACTGGTACATCTGGTCCCAGATCTTCTCGATGTCGGTCACCCGGGCGCCTTCAACGAATCGTGCCAGGTGCTTTTCAACGATGTAGGCCGCGGGCTCGCCACCGGTGGTCACGGCGAACCCGACGGTGCCATCGCTGGCTTCGATTTCCACCACCAGGGTGCCGAGCACATTGATGCCGAAACTGCGGCGGCTCTGGCGATAGTCCGGGTACTTGCTCATGGGCGTGGCGATGTGATCGTCGATCCAGTGGCCGTCGGCCTGGTCGTGATAGTCCGCGCCGCCGCCTCGAAGCACGAAGGCGCGAACGTGTTTGATTGTGGGAATACCCATATGTGCAGCTCCTTGAGTTAAACAGTGGCGGGCGTCTTCGAAGCGCGTTGGCCGGGCGAGTGGATACCCAGCACCAGCAACGCGGCGATAACGGTGGTAACGGAGAGCAGGTAGAGGCCTGCGGCGGGAGAGTGGAAGGCGCCTTCGGCCCAATTCTTCAGCACCGGGGCGATAAAGCCGCCGAGGGCGCCAAAGGAGTTGATCAACGCGATGCCCGCTGCTGCCGCGCTGCCGGCCAGGTAGCTGGATGGAAAGGTCCAGAACACCGGCTGCACGGCGATGAAGCCGGAAGCGGCGAAGCACAGGGCGATGATTCCCAGCAATGGGCTGGAAACGCTCACCGAGCAGGCGATTCCGGCGGCTGCCATCAGCAGGGTCAGCGCGGCGGTACGGCGGCGCTGGCCGGTGCGGTCGCTGTAACCGGGAATCAGGTAGGCCGCGCACAGCGCGCAGATCCATGGAATGGCCGTGACCAGCCCCACCATCAGCCCGACCTTGCTGCCCAACAGACCGCCGACCTGGGTCGGCAGGTAAAACACCACGCCATAGACGCTGGCCTGGATCAGCAGATAAATCAGGCACAGGTACAACACCGAAGGTTGGCACAGCACGCTGAGCAGGCTGCGGCCGTGGGATTGTTTGTGCTGGTCCTCGGCATCGAGCAGCGACTGGACCTGCCGGCGTTCCTCGACCGTCAGCCATTTGGCATCGGCGGGGCGGTTGTCCAGGTACCAATAGGCCCAGATGCCCACAGCCGAGGCCATCAGGCCTTCAACGGCGAACAACCACTGCCAGCCGTGAACACCGGCAAAACCGTCCAGCTCCAACAGCAGGCCCGACAGCGGGCTGCCAAAGATGAACGCCAGCGGCGCGCCGAAGTAGAAGAAGCCCATGGCCTTGCCCCGGGCCGCCGAGGGGAACCAATAGGTGAGGTAGAGGATGACACCGGGAAAGAACCCGGCTTCGGCCACGCCCAGCAAGAAGCGCAGCACGTAGAAACTGGTTTCGTTGTGGGCAAAGACCATGGCCGCCGACACCAGGCCCCAGGTGACCATGATCCGGCACATCCACAACCGCGCACCGACGCGGTGCAGGATCAGGTTACTGGGCACTTCCAGCAGTGCGTAACCGGCGAAGAACACGCCCGCACCAAACGCGAATGCGGCGTCGCCGATACCGGTGTCGGCCTGGAAGGCCTGTTTGGCGAAGCCAACGTTGGCCCGGTCGAGAAAAGCCATGATGTACATCAGTAGCAGGAAGGGCAGCAGGCGCCAGGAAATCTTGGCCAGTACAGACACAGGAAGAGTCTTCATCGCGGGAGTCCTTTAGCAGGTATTTGTTCTTATGGGCTGGACTGTACGGCGGGCGATTGATGCGTTACAAATCGAATTTCGCTAACAACCGATACCTTGAAGGTATCGGTAATCAGGGGCCTATCAATGACTCATCCTGTATTGTCGCGCAGTCTGTTCAACCGCCTGCGCTACAAACACTTGCACATGCTGGTGGCCTTGAGCGCCAGCCAGAACCTGCACCGGGCATCCCAGAGCCTGAACATGTCGCAACCGGCGGCGACCCGGATGCTGCACGAGATCGAGGACATGTTCGGTTGCGACCTGTTCGAGCGCCTGCCCCGGGGTATGCGCCCGACCGCCCTGGGCCAGGAACTGATCCGCTTCGCCGAGTTAGCCCTCAGCGGCCTGGATCGCTGCGCCGAAGATCTGCTGGCGCGCCAACAGGGCGGTTATGGTTACCTGTCCATCGGCACCATCATGGGAGCGGCGCCGGACTTGGTCATGGATTCCATCGCGCGGATCAAGGCGCTCAATCCGCAGCTGCGAATCCGCATCATGGGCGATACCAGCGACCAGGTGATCCAGTTGCTGGAGCAAGGTCGCATCGACCTGGCCATCGCCCGACGCAACGCTGCTACCGACAGCGAGCACTACGACTTCGAACAACTGGGCAATGAACGACTGCTTGTGGTAGTCCACGCCGGCCATCCCTTGGCACGGCGCAAAAAACTGGCCCTGGCCGAACTGGTCAGCGACTGGCCATGGATCCTGCAACCGGAAACCAGCCCGGCGCGCATCGGCCTCGATCAGGCGCTGCAACGCCTGGCGTTGCCAATGCCAGCGGACATCATCGAGTGCAGCTCGGTGTATTCCATGCAGCAGCTGATCCAGCTGACCGACGCGATCATGGTGCTCTCGGAAACGGCGTTGCGCGATTACCTGAAAATGGGCCTGGTGGTGGCGCTGCCAGTGGCACTGGACGTACAACTGGCGCCGTTTGGCATGTTGCGGCGCAAGGGTGAGCCGGTGAACCGGGAGCTGGGACTGTTCATTGACCTGCTACGCACCCAGGCCGCGGCGCGAAGGTAGCACTGATTCGCTTGCTGCGCTGACACCCGCAACCCCTTGCAACGGTTGCGCGGTTTCAAAAAATAATCGGTTTGGAGAGCATCGGCCACCTCAACGCATTCAATCGCCCCCAAGGAAGGAGGTCCAACATGTCCACACTCGAGACCCATGTCGAGTTCATCCACGCCAGGCTGCCCATCTGGTTGAAACGCGCCTCGCGAGCCCACCAGAAACGGTTCAAGGTCCTGACCCAGCAATTACAACGCGACAGCGACACCCTCAATGCGCTGATGGTCGACTTGCCGGCCCCCGACACCTTTACGCGCGACCTGCTGCTGGCTCAGCCGCCCGTGCAGGCCTGGGGACCGGTGAAGGGCAAGGGCGGCGTCGTGGAGGCGGTACGTCGGGCACGGGTCAAGCGCGATGCCTTCGGCACCTCGTTGTCGGTGATCGAAGCGGCCATGCGCAATTACCCTCCCGCCGATGCCGCCGTCGGCAGCGAGTTCGACAAGAAAGGCGAGCTGTTCATCAAGGGCCAGCCCGGGGAGTTCCATCGCTGGGGCGCTCCGTCAGCGACCCTGCCGCTGCCCATGACCCCGGCCAGTTTCGCTCTTCTGTGTCGAAGCATGGACGCGGGTGGCGCTTACCAGCGTTTGCTCGAACAGCGGCTGCCGCGAATCGGCGCTGAGGTTCCCGCCGTTGCCAAGGCCTACATGGCCTATGCACGCAGTCAGCTGGCCTACGACGCCTACGAGGCGAAGCTGGATGGGCGCCTGGATGAGACCGGTGAGCGTTTGCTGGCCTATGTCGGTGTGCAGCTCGAAGATCGGCCCGTGGAGCCTCTGGCTTGCGAGATCAAGGCACTGCAAGTGCTGTCTGTGCCGTTGTTCGGTGCTCGGGTCTACTGGGGGGTGGCAGGGAACGCCCAGGGCGTACGCCCGGTGGTCTTGCACTTGCCCCATGACGTGGTGGCGCCCGTCAAGCAATTCCCCAGCCTGCAGGCCATGGCAGCGCAGCTGGCCGAACGATTGCGCAAGCGCAGCTATCGCCAGAGCCTGATGCGTTACCTCCCGTTGCGCCTGCAAGCCCAACTGGGCGATGCCCTGCATGATCAAGTGGAATGGGAGATAAAGGACAACCTCAATCTGTTCCAGGAAATCCATGCGCGTGTGACCGGCTGGCGAGAAGGGGAGCTGGGCGAGGGTGGCAACCCCAGGCGTATCCGGGTGCCGACGCCCCACGTGCCCTGGAGTCTTGGCGATGTGCGCAAAAATCAATGGGACGATCGCTATCACGAATGGCGTACCCATATCCTGGCCAATGCCTCGACGCTGATGGTCCCCACCAAGGACCAGGACTGGCAGGCGCTGCTGGCACGCTTCGAGTATTGGGAAAGCCTCGCGGAGCGTTCGCTGATGCTCGCCGTCAGTTTCATCCCGTTTTGCGCGCCGATTGGCATGGCCGCAGCGGCGGTGGGTGGAGTACGCCTGGTGTATGAGTTCTTCGAAGGTATCCAGGCGTTCAACGAAGGCCACGCCCAGGAAGGCATCGACCATATCTTCAACGTCTTGTTTGGGATCGCTCAAGGCGCCTACCTGGGGTTTATCGGTGGGGCCGTTGAACCCATGCCGCTGAGTGACGGTACGACACGCCTGTGGAACGGCGATGTCACGCCGTTCCAGGCCCGGCAGCGCCCCCCCTTGGTGGCCGAACAGGACGCCTGGGGTGTTTGGCGCACGGCCGACCAGGCGTGGGTGCAGGTCGAGGGCCAGTATTTCGAGGTCCAAGGGACTGCCGACGCCTTGGGCTTGCGCCTGCCCGCCGGCCATCGAGGCGTGACGCCTCAGCTGGAATGGAGCCGTGCTCGCGGCTGGCGCTGGGCGCACCGCAACCCATTGCAGCGCAGCAACCTGGAATTGCTGCGCGACTTTGCCGAAACGCCAGGCGAACTGGACGACAAGACGATCCTTGCCTTGCAGCGACAGGCCGGCATCAGTGAGGCGCACCTGCGTTACCTGCAAGTGGAAGGACAGCCGCTGCCGGCGCTATTCGCCGACGCCCTGAGTGAAGCGCGCAACTGGCAAAAGGTGCAGCAGACCATTGGCCGTCTGCGCCGCGATGAAGCGCCAGGGCATGTGCCTGTTCAAATCACGCAAACCCTCGTGGATCTGCCGGGTTGGCCGAAGGACTTGATGTTGCGCTACCACGACGGCGGACAGACTCACTCCGCAGGCGACACAGCCGCCACGCGCGCGCTCGACGTGCACGACGCAGACCTGGAGCAAGACGCCTGGGCGGGTCGCATCCTGGCCGGATTGAGCGTGAATGAACAGCGCACGCTGCTGGGGCAAAGCCCCCTCGGACTGCGCCCGGTGGAGCGCAGCCGGTTGTTGGCCGGGCGCTGGTCCGACTATCTGGAACGCCATGGGACGCAAGTGAGCGCTGCCCTGGCCCGGCCCGCAGCGCTCGATCCGCAGGCCGTTCCCGTGGCGCGTGCTTTCCCGGGCCTGCCGGAGTCCTTGGCCAACGAACTGGCCAGCCAGGCTCGAGGCCAGGACCGGTTGCGCCTGCTTGAAGGCCGGGTGACCGGGCGGCTGGGCAAGCAATGTGTGGAAGCCTTGACCGAGCTGCGCCTGACCCGTGTCTTGCGCGCCCTGGAGCGCGGCGAAAGCAGCGCCGACCGGGACGCCATTGTCATGGGGTTGCTGGGTGACACGGCGCGATTACACGGTCGGCTGCACCTGCGTCTGTCCTCGCCCGAGCAGCAAAGCCCGCTCACGGTGGGAGAGGCAGGGCCTTTGAAAGTCATTCGCCAGGAGGACGGCCAATACCTTCCCTTTGACGAAACGGATAACGAACTGGCTGGGCCTTCGAGCCTGGAAGAGGCATTGCTCAGGGCGATGCCGGACGAAGCGCGCAATGCCTTGGGCCTGAATATCTGGGACGCAGCCAAGCTGCGTGAGGCCCTTCTTGAGCAAGCCCTGGATGATCGACAGAGTCTGCGTCCGTACCTGCGACTCAAGCGCTTCGACAACATGAATGAGGGGCCGCAGTGGCTGAACGGATACTTTGGTTATCCCATGAGCGGCCGTGGCCGACTGCCGTTGCGGCGCTGGCTTGGCACCCTGCAAGGGCGCCTTGAACGGCTGTATCCCCACCATACCGGGGCCGCCTTCGAGGGGTTGCAACGCAGCTTGACCGAGCAGGCCGAGCGAGAAGGCACCAGTCTCGATGACCTGGTTGGCCGGTTGACGACTGAATGGGCAACCCTGGATGAAGGGCTGCGCCAATGGGAGGTTGAGGAGGGCCTTCATCACCCTAACGAGGGCCGTTACAACCGTGATGAACTGATTTCGGTGCGCAGGGAGGTGACGAGGGAAATCCGCCGGGCCTGGCGACGTGAACCCGATCCGGACCGGGAAGATAGCGAGTTGATATTGCGTCTATCGGGATGGGACATCGGCCGGCTTCCGCCCCTCAGCGCGCGTTTCGACCATATCGAAGAACTGATGTTGGCGCACATGGGCTTGAGTGAAGACCCCTCGGATTTCCTACGGCTGTTCCCCAATATCGAGACGCTGCGCCTGCACGGTAACCACCTCACCGCCGTGCCAGCGGCGGCCGGCGAGTTTCGCAACCTGCTGGAGCTGTCATTGGGCAGGAATCCGCTCAACCTGGACGCGGATGCTTTCGCCCCCTTGCTGGGCGCCGACCGCGCTCCCTGTCTAGAGGAACTGAACCTGTCCGAGGTGAGCGGCGGGACCGTACCCGGTGCAGACCGAGCCGTGGCCATCGGTCGCTTGGCAGAATTGCCCTCGCTGCGGGAGCTGGTATGGTCCGACAACTTGCATTTCACCCCCGAGGAATTGCAGGCCATCACCGCTTTACCGGGATTACGCACCCTGGACCTGGCTCGCTGTGGCCTGCGCCTGGATGAGGAGGGCAGTGCATTCCTGCGTAGCGCCACGACCGTCAGGGATTTACGGCTGAGCGGTAACAACTGTCGCGATTTACCGGACCTCCCCGAACTGGTGTCCTTGGAGGCGCTGGAGCTGGCCAACGCCGGGCTTGAACGCGTTCCCGCGCTGGCATTGCGGTTGCTCTCGAAAACCTCATCCGAGCCAATCTTCATCGACCTCAAGGGCAATCGCATCACTGACATTCAGGGTGACTTGATCCCGGCGCTGGGCAACCTGCCAACGGGGAATACCCTTGGGCTTTGGCTCGAAGATAATCCACTGCCCAGCGCCCAGATCCGAATTCTGCGGGCCGTGGACCCCCAGGCTTTTCGCTACACCGTCGACGACTGGCTTGATCCCTTCAACGAACTCCAGCGGGCGTTGGAAGTGGCCCGCGACGATGCCGGCGGACGGCGTTTCATCGATTGGTACTCTGGCCTCATCCGTGACGCCGATGCCGATGTGCCGGGTGGGTTGGCCGCAGGTGATCGACAAAGGGCGACCAGCATCCTGCAGTACTACACCGGTTTCCCGGACATCTATGCCGACCTCTCGGCACGGGTTGCGGATTTCGACCAGCAATTGGCTCAACTGCGCACACGCTTGCAGGCACGCGTGCTGGACAGGCAACCGCCGGACGTCGCCGAACTGGAGGCGCATTTCCTGATGTTCCAGGCGGTTCAACGTGCCCGCCTCGAGCGGCAAAGGGTGCCTTTCGCGAGTTTCCTGGGTCGCCACCATGACTATTGGGGCAGAGTATTGAGGGGGCGTTATCCCGACGTCTCGCAGTTGCGGGCGGCCATGACTCGGGAAGGCTTCATCAACTGGCTCAGCGACGCCCAGGACTCCTTCAACGGCAACGATCAAATACCCCGCGTCGGCGAACTGACCTGGCGTCCCTACCTGGGGTTGATGTCCCGCGAGTGGTCCGACGGCTTGGCGATCTGGGACACCGTGGAAGACGATCTGGTGGATGCCTTCAGCGAGCCGGTGGACCCTTCCCATTGGCCCCAGGTATTGCTGGATAACCTGGCACACCCGGATGCCGACCTGCCCAGTGCCCTGGAATCCGTCACCGGGCCAGAGGGGATCGTCTGGCACCGTGTGAGGCTCGAGGCGGTGGCGGATGTGGATTGGGCCGCCGGCCAGCCGGTGACGCTCAGCGAAGACCAGTTGCGGCGCACCATGGCCATCTATCGTTCGGTCAAGAGTCGGGAGGTTGAAGTGATGGTCAAGCGGATCACCACAGGCCTGGTCAGCCCTTGGTGGTCGTTGCGCACGCAATAGAGGTTACTGGCCGGCACCCTCGCCAGAGGCCCTCATCCTGAACACCAGCGCCTTCAGGCCACACGCCATGTCGGCATCTGGAAACTCCGGAGGATTCGCCAGCCGCTGTTCGAACACCAGGCCCGGTGCTTCGCGGGTGACGCCGTCGATGAGGAAGTCCGGGCCGGTGGCCGGGTCGTTGCTGCAGGCCAGGACCGTGCCGTCGGCGGTCAGCAGTTCCGGCAGGCGGCGCAGGACGCGCTGGTAATCCTTGGTCAGCAGGAAACTGCCTTTCTGGAAGGTGGGCGGGTCGATGATCACCAGGTCATACGGCCCGCTGTTGATCACCTTGCCCCAGGACTTGAACAAATCGTGGCCGAGGAAACTCACCTGGCCCAGGTCATGGCCGTTCAGGCGATGGTTGTCGCGGCCACGACTCAGGGCCGCACGGGACATGTCCAGGTTGACCACGTGCCGCGCACCGCCGGCGATGGCCGCCACTGAAAAGCCGCAGGTGTAGGCGAACAGGTTCAACACTCGCTTGCCGTTGGCATTGGCCCGCACCCAGTCGCGGCCATAACGCATGTCGAGGAACAGGCCGTTGTTCTGCTTCTTGCCCAGATCGATCCGGTAACGCAGGCCGCCTTCGGTCAGGGTCCATTCGTCAATGGGCTCGCCCACCAGCCATTGGGTGAGGCTTTGCGGCAGGTAGCGGTGCTGTACGGCCAGCGTATGGGCCTTGCTGTGTTGCCAGGCCGGCGACGTAGCGAGCGCCAGCAGTGTCGCGATCAAATCGTCCAGGTGCGTGGGTTCTGGCTCCTTGAACAGCGAGACCAGAACCACCCCTTGCAACCAGTCGACAGTGATTTGCTCCAGGCCCGGCCAGCAGCGCCCGCGGCCATGGAACAGGCGCCGGGTTTCTTCTGGCGCCGACTCCAGGGCGGTCAGCAAATGGGCGTGAAGGGTTTGAAGGGCTTCAGGGGTCATCGCAAAGGCCAGCAATTCGAAGGGCCGGCATTCTAACCACCCGTGACCCTTGTGGCGAGGGAGCTTGCTCCCGCTGGGGGGCGTAGCAGCCCCCATCCCAGAGTGTGTAAAAACAGATAAAACATCGTCGGCACGTAGTGCCGACAGGTGTTGGCCAACTGATTAAAACCTGAAGCGCTCTTGTCGCTCCAATCGCCCCCTACAAGCACTAGCAAGGCTCCATAGCTTGATTAACGAGGCAAAAAAGCAGGCTTTCAGCCCACCAGTGCTTTCATCAGACCCTGCGCACCAAGGATTTTCATCACCCTTTTCCAATTGTAAGCGAGCACATTCAAGCTCATTTCGGTGCTCACCCCAGCCAGCCGCCGTGTCAGAAAATGCGCCGTTCCCATCCAGTGTTTCAGCGTCCCGAAGGGATGCTCGACCGTTCGCTTGCGGATGCTCACCATCTGCGGCGCATTGTTCAGGCGGGCCTGCATTTCCTCCAGTACCGCCTCATGTTCCCAGCGCCGAATCTTTCGCTCTCTGGCCGGTGTGCATTGCGCCTTTATTGAGCAGGCTCGGCAGTTGGAGCTCCAGTAAACGTCCAGCTTCTTGCCCTTGTCGACGTAAAAGTTACGCCAGATCAGCACTTGCTGGGCGGGGCAGATGTACACATCGTTGTCCGCGTCGTAAACAAACTCATCATTGCCGAAGCGGCCATCGAATTTGGCCCGCGAACTCAGCGTTTTTGGCACATAAGCCGTGATCCCTGCCTCGTGACAGGCCAGGATTTCTCCGCTTTTGTAATACCCTCGGTCCGCCACCACCGACAACGATTCGATTTGCATCGCCTCACGGGCCTGCTGGGCCATCGAGCTAAGCTGGTCACGGTCGTGACCGACATTGGTCACCTCGTGCGCGACGATCAGATGGTGTTTGGTATCGACTGCTGTCTGCACGTTGTAACCCACGATGCCATTACCGCTCGTCATCATCATCGAGCGCGCGTCCGGGTCGGTCAGCGAGATCTGTTTGTCCGGCGAGGCTTCAAGCTGTATTTCAATCTCCTGGAGCACCTTCATCTGCTCCTTCAATTTGGCGATTTTCTCCTCCAGACCGCCTTTGGGCCCTGAAGACGTGGGCTCTTCCCGATCAGCCTCATCCAGCGCCTTCAGATAACGGGCAATGCTTGATTCGATCTCTTGCATTCGGCGCTTCAGCTTGGCGCTGGTGAAATTACGGTCGCGGTGGTTCACCGCTTTGAATTTACTGCCATCGATGGCAACGAAATGTTCCGAGAAGAGCCCCAGTTGTTGACACAGCACGACGAACTGCCGACAAACGCCTCGAATGGCCTTTGCGTTGTCTTTGCGGAAGTTGGCGATGGTCTTGAAATCCGGCATCAGGCGACCGGTCAGCCACATCAGCTCGACGTTGCGCTGCGCCTCGCGCTCAAGGCGCCGGCTTGATTGGATACGGTTGAGATAGCCGTAGATGTAGATCTTCAGCATGACTGCCGGGTGGTAAGCCGGCCGGCCCGTTTCAGCGGGGACAGCGCTTTCAAAACCCAAGTTGATCAGGTCGAGTTCATCCACGAAGACATCGACAACGCGCACCGGATTGGTGTCGCTGACGTAATCGTCCAAGCTCTCGGGGAGCAAGGTAGTTTGACCTCGGTGTTCACCTTGGATGAAGCGTTTCATGGGCAGCCCTTGCGATGAAGTCCTGGAGGAATCATAGCAAGGGTTGGCTTCGGGGTTTTTACACACTCTGATCCGTAGCCGGCCCAATCAACAGTGTGAGCGCTTCGCACTCAAGCGGGAGCAAGCTCCCTCGCCACGGGGGCCGTGTCTAACTGCCGCTGGTCGCAAGGATACTGGCAACCTGTTGCGGCTGGCAGTTGAGGTACGCCGAACGCTTGAGCCAACTGGGGTCCGGGTACCAGGAAAACATGAATTGACCGCCCTTGAGCTTGTCGATCACCTGGCGTGCCACCTGGGGGCGTACGGCAGGGCAACCCTGGCTGCGCCCGATGCGGCCCTGGCGCACGCTCCACAACGGGTTCACGTAGTCGGCGGCATGGATCACGATGGCCCGATCACGGGCCAGGTCATTGAAACCCGGCTCCAGGCCGTCCATGCGCAGCGAATAGCCGTGGGTGCCCTGGTAGCTTTCCTGGGTGCGAAACAGGCCCAGGCTGGATTGGTAGCTGCCCAGGCGATTGGAGAATTGCGTCGCGAAGTTTTCCCCGGATTTTTGCCCGTGGGCCACCAGGTCACGCAATACCAGCTTCTTTTGACGCAGGTCGAAGATCCACAGGCGACGGGCCGTGGAGGGTTGCGAGTAGTCGATGACCGCCAGGTGGCGGGCCTGGCTGGCACCATTGGCGACCGCGCATTGCATGGCGCTCAGGGCACTTTTGAGCGCCAGGGGATTGAGTTCCGGCGCTGCGTGGGCGAGGCTGTTGTAGAGCGTTTGCGAATTCGTCTTCTTTTCGGCCAGTGCCGGGCTGCAAATGACGCCCAGGCCCAGCATGACCAGGCAGAGTCGGCGCAAAAAGCCCTGTACAGGCGAAGCGTTTCCAGCGTGGTGTTCGTTCGCGGCATCCCGTCCGATTTCGTTTGTTTGCATGATGGCGGGTCGTACCTGTCGCAAAATTCACCGTCAACGAGACGGCCATGGAGTGGAGTAAAGCAGTTGTTCAAAAAGTCCGCATGTTACCTGAGCCTTTTATTGCTCACTGCGCCATTGGTCGCCACAGCCGAAGACAGCGATCCGGCGCTCGTGCAGACCACACTGGCGCAATTGGCGGTCGCGTGCCCGGACGTCGCGGTGGGCGTCGACTTTCCGACGCAGCTCGATTTGCAAGCGTTCTATCAGCAAAACGCAGGCCAGGAAGTCTGGTCGGACGACGAACGACGGGGGGCGTTGCAGGTCCAGTTGCAACAACTGGCCGACGACGGTCTCGATCCCGCGCGCTATGGCTTGCCGGTCGAGGGGGCGACCCAAGGCCCTCATTGTGCCGACATCGCCATCAGCCGGCGCTACCTGCAAGCCTTGCATGACCTGCGTTTCGGCTACCTGCCTCAAGACCGGCTGGAACCGGTGTGGAAGGCCAATCCACCGCCACAGGACCATCCGGCCGTGGTGTTGGCCATCGCCGGGCTGGGCCTGCGGAACCTGGCCGACGCTTTTGAACAGGCACGGCCGAACCTGGACCTCTACCGCAACCTGCGCGGCCTCTATGCCCGGCTGCGACAACAGCCTTTAGCCGAATGGCAAGCGGTGCCGGGCGGGCCGTTGCTGCAACCGGACAAACAGGACGCCCGCGTACCCGCCCTGGCCCAACGACTGTTCAACGAGGGTTACCTGAGTACGCCGCCGCAGTTGAGCGACGAGCACTACAGCCCCATGCTGGTGGAGGCGATGAAGAGCTTCCAGGCCCAGCATTCGTTGCAGGCCGATGGGGTGGTGGGGCCGTGGACCGTCACCGAGCTGAACATCAGCCCGGCCATGCGTCGCGAGCAGCTGCGCATCAACCTGGAACGCATGCGCTGGCTGGCCCAGGACGTGGAGGCCGACAGTGTCCTGGTCAACGTGGCAGCGGCGCAGTTGACGGTCTACCAGGGCGGCGCCCCGGTGTGGCAAACCCGCACCCAGGTGGGCCGTGCGCAACGGCAGACGCCGTTGCTCAAATCCCACGTCACCCGACTGACACTCAACCCGACCTGGACCATTCCGCCGACCATCATGCGCGAAGACAAACTGCCCGAGATCCGCCGCGATCCGGAGTTTCTCAGCCGCCACAACCTGCGGATTCTCGATGGTGATGGCCTGCCATTGCTGGCGGAAGATATCGACTGGGAGCACCCGGGCAACCTCATGTTGCGCCAGGATCCAGGCCCGAAGAACCCGTTGGGCAAAATGGCGATTCGTTTTCCCAACCCGTTTTCGGTGTACCTGCATGACACACCGAGCCAGGCACTGTTCAGCAAAGGCCCGCGAGCCTTCAGTTCAGGCTGCGTGCGGATCGAGCAAGTGATGCGCCTGCGCGACTTGCTGGTAAGCCCGGCCGAACGCGCCCGCACTGAGACGTTGCTGGCCAGTGAGTCGACCCACGAGTTCAGGCTAGCCCGGCCCGTGCCGATCCTGCTGGGCTACTGGACAGCACAAGCGGACAGCCAGGGCCAGGCGGTGTACGTTCCGGATATCTACGGGCGTGACGCGACACTGTCGGCCGCCCGTGGTCGCGCGCTCTGAGTTCAGGCGCATGCGGTCGCGGGGGCATGGGTGGTTTCGTCGAGCGTTGCGAACAAGCGCTGGCCGATAATGCCGGCGGCCTGCAGATGTTGTTGCGGATCGGCGGTTTCCGAGTCGAGCAAACGTTGGGAACTCACCACCCGGGCGCCGCAATAATCGAAAATGCCATGGTCGATCTGCGTGGTCATGGCCTCACCATAGCCGTGGCGCTGGAAGCTGTCGGCATCGGCGCCGCCGACCCCCACCAGATGGACCTGCAAGTGCTGCAGTTTCTGGATGAAGGGCTTGTCGAGGCTGAAGTCGAATGCCCAGCCGTTGGAAAACACCCGGTCGATCCAGCCCTTGAGCAGCGCCGGCATGGACCACCAGTAAATCGGATAAACCAGCACCAGCGTATCGGCACGGTCGATTCTGGCTTGCTCGGCCAGCACATCCGTCGGCGGCAAGGCTTCGCGGTGGTGCACGGCATGGTCGGCAAAGCTGAAACGCGGATCGAAGCCTTCGGCGGCCAGGTCGGCGATCTCGAACGTATCGGCGGGGTTGGCGCGGGTGATGCCTTCGGCGATTTTTCCGGCCAGGCTGTGGGTGAGGGAGCGCGGATCGTGGTGAGCCACAACGATGAGTGCATGCATGGCGAAACTCCTTCTGGTCACGAGGTCTTGATGACAGGTATGCTTAAGTTACGCTTAGTAAGTTACGGTTGGTAAAGTTAGCATGTCAAGCACTGACGAACATTCGCACGCGTCACCTCGTCGTCGTTTATCCCGGCATGACCGGCAGCGCCAATTGCTGGATGTCGCCTGGCGCCTGGTACGCGAGGAGGGCAGCGAAGCCCTGACGCTGGCGCGGCTGGCGGACCAGGCAGGGGTGACCAAGCCCATCGTCTACGACCACTTCATCACCCGGTCCGGCTTGCTGGCGGCGCTGTACCAGGATTTCGACGCCCGCCAGACCGCGTTGATGGACGCGGCCCTGGACGCCAGCGACGCGACCCTGCAAAGCCGGGCGGCGGTGATTGCTTCTTCCTACGTCGAGTGCGTGCTGTTGCAGGGCCGAGAGATTCCCGGGGTGATCGCAGCGTTGACCAGTTCGCCGGAGCTGGAACGCATCAAGCGCGAATACGAGGGTATTTTCCTCGACAAGTGCCGCGCGGTGCTGGAGCCGTTCGCCGGCACGAAGGGCATCACCCAGGCCGGTTTGCGGGCGATGCTGGGAGCGGCGGAAGCATTGTCCAATGCCGCCGCCATTGGGGAAATCAGCGCTGGCGAAGCGAAGGAAGAGTTGCTGGTCAGCATCGTTGCGCTGGTGGAAAGGACCGCCAACTTCCCTTCAAACTGACCCACCGCTTTCGCGAGCAAGCCCGCTCCCACAGGAAGTCCGTGCTGAGCCCCAGCTCCGCAACCACCACGAACCCCATGTGGGAGCAACTGTCTTGGATGGTTTATTCAGCCTCTTTGCCAACTGACCGACGGATATCGAGAGCAAGCCCCTCTTGAGGGCTTGCTGCACTTTTATGAAGCCGCAGGCAAGGTGATCGCACCATCGCAAGGCAGTTGGCGGTGCTTGCGAAACGGCGGCAGGCTGCGGTGACTGAACCGGCGTCTTCGCGGGCAGGCCCGCTCTCACGGGGGATTGGCGATGAATGCACGACCGTGAATAGGGGCTGGATGAGGTTTGGCACGCTCGCTGCAAGAGGCTATCCAGGCCCACCGTGAACACAGTCGAGTGGGCAGCCCCGTCGGTCAACGAAGATCGAGCGCCAGCAGGCCGGGGGACATCGGTAGGTCAGGGCGCAGTCGCCGGGCCGATACCGCACAGAACAGGCAAAGACGCCTGGAACCGCAAGGTTTCAGGCGTCTTTTTTTTGCTTTCAAAATCGTGATGGGCTTTTGTCGGGTGCTTTTTATGAATTCCAACGTTGCTTCTCTGAACAAGCTGCAAACGCTGATCGTGATCGGCAATGGCATGGTCGGCCATCACTGCGTCGAGCAATTGATCGAGCGCGGTGCCCTCAATCATTACCGTGTGCATGTGTTCAGCGAAGAGCCGATGCGTGCCTACGACCGCGTGCACCTGTCCGAGTACTTCTCGGGCCGCGATGCCGAGTCCCTGGCCCTTGGCGAAGCGTCGTTGTACCAGACCCCCGGCATCACGTTGCACCTGGGTGTGCCTGTGCTGGAAATCGACCGTGACGCCCATCAGGTCGTTACCGCCCATGATCGCCTTCACTACGACAAACTGGTGCTCGCCACCGGTTCCTACCCGTTCGTGCCACCGATTGAAGGTGCCGAAGGCGATTCGTGCCTGGTCTATCGCACCCTGGAAGACTTGGACGCGATCCGCGCTGCCGCCAGCAATGCCCGTCGTGGCGTGGTGGTCGGTGGCGGCCTGCTCGGCCTGGAAGCGGCCAACGCTCTCAAGACCCTGGGCCTGGAGGCCCACGTGGTGGAATTCGCCCCCCGACTGATGCCGGTGCAATTGGATCCCCAGGGCGGCTTGGCCCTCAAGGCCCGTATCGAGAAGCTGGGCGTCGGCGTGCACCTGTCCAAGGGCACCCAGTCCATCAGCGCCGGTGAGCAGTACCGGTATCGGATGAATTTCGGCGACGACGATTTCCTGGAAACCGACCTCATCGTGTTTTCCGCCGGCATCCGTGCCCAGGATGCCCTGGCACGCCAGAGCGACCTGCAGATCGGCCCGCGCGGTGGCGTGGTGATCGACGACCATTGCCAGAGCAGCGACCCAGACATCTACGCCATCGGCGAATGCGCGGCCTGGAACGGCAGCATTTTCGGCCTGGTCGCCCCGGGCTACCAGATGGCCCGCAATGTCGCGGCCCGGCTGTGCGGCGAAAGCGCTGACGCCTTCACCGGGGCCGACATGTCCACCAAGCTCAAGTTGCTGGGTGTGGACGTTGGCTCCATCGGCGACGCCCATGGCAACACCCCGGGGTCGCGCAGCTTCCAATTCATCGACGAAACCAGCGCCAGCTACCGGCGGCTGGTGGTGGACGCCGCCGGCAAGCGCGTGATCGGCGCGGTGCTGGTGGGCGACAACAGCTACTACGACACCTTGCTGCAATACATGCAGAACGGTATCGCCTTGCCCAAGGACGCTGCCAGCCTGATCCTGCCCTCGTCCGAAGGCGCCCCGACCCTGGGCCCGGCGGCGCTGCCGGAAACCGCCACGATTTGCTCGTGCCATAACGTCACCAAAGGCTCGATCTGCTCGGCCATCGACGGCGGCTGCACTGATCTGGGCCAGCTCAAATGCGACACCAAGGCCGGTACCGGGTGTGGTGGTTGCGCGGCCCTGGTCAAGCAAGTGTTCGAGCATGAGTTGACTGCCCGCGGCGTCAGCGTCGACAAGAGCCTGTGCGAACACTTCGCCTACACCCGCCAGGAGTTGTATGCGTTGGTGCGGGTGGAAGGCATCATCAGCTTCGAAGAGCTGCTGGCCAAGCACGGTCGTGGTCACACCGGTTGCGACCTGTGCAAACCGGCGGTGGGTTCGATCCTGGCGTCGTGCTGGAACCAGCCGATCATGGACCCGTCCCTGGTGCCGTTGCAGGACACCAATGACACCTTTATGGCGAACATGCAGAAAAACGGCACCTACTCGGTGGTGCCGCGTATCGCCGGTGGGGAAATCACCGCCGACAAGCTGATCGCCATCGGCGTGGTCGCCAAGAAATATGACCTCTACACCAAGATCACTGGCGGCCAGCGCATCGACCTGTTCGGCGCCCAGTTGCACCAGTTGCCGGACATCTGGGCCGAGCTGATCGAAGCCGGTTTCGAAACCGGGCATGCCTACGGCAAATCCACGCGCACGGTGAAATCCTGCGTGGGCAGCACCTGGTGCCGCTACGGCGTGCAGGACAGCGTGCAGATGGCCCTGACCCTCGAGGATCGCTACAAAGGCCTGCGCTCGCCGCACAAGCTCAAGTTCGCGGTGTCCGGTTGCACTCGTGAATGCGCCGAGGCCCAGAGCAAGGACGTCGGCGTGATCGCCACCGAGAAGGGCTGGAACCTCTACGTGGCCGGCAACGGTGGCATGCGCCCGCGTCACGCCGAGCTGTTCGCCACGGACCTGGATGATGCCACGCTGATCCGCTACATCGACCGTTTCCTGATGTTCTACATCCGCACTGCCGACAAGTTGCAACGGACCTCGGTCTGGCGCGAAAGCCTGGAAGGCGGCCTGGACTACCTCAAGGAGGTGATCATCGACGACAGCCTCGGCCTGGGCGCCGAACTCGAGGCGCAGATGCAACTGGTGGTCGACCGTTACGAATGCGAATGGGCCAATGCCCTCAAGGATCCGGACAAACTCAAGCGTTTCCGCACCTTCGTCAACGACGGGCGCGGCGATCCGGATGTTCACTTTGTCAGGGAACGCGGCCAGCGCCGGCCGGTTCACGCCCACGAACTCCACCTGATTCCCGTTACCGAGGAGGTGCTCTGATGAGCCAGTCAAACGTCGTTCGTATTCCTGTCCGTGATGTCGCTCAAGAACCGCTGCAATGGCGTGCCCTGTGCAGCCGTGACGACCTGGTCCCCAACTCAGGCGTGGTCGCCTGGCATGACGGCAGCCAAGTGGCGCTGCTGTACCTGCCCGAGCATCAGGACAAGCCGCTGTACGCCATCGACAACCGTGATCCCAAGTCCGGCGCGAATGTCATCGGCCGTGGTTTGCTGGGCAGCATCAAGGGCGACCTGGTGATTGCCTCGCCGATGTACAAACAGCATTTCCGCCTGGAAGATGGCCATTGCCTGGAATACCCGGAACAGCGCCTGCGGGTCTGGCCGGTGCGCCTCAATGGCGACGTGGTCGAGATCGGCGAAGACTGACCCGCTTCTGTGGCGAGGGAGCTTGCTCCCGCTCGGGTGCGCAGCGCCCGCAAGATCCTGGGGCCGCTGCGCAGCCCAGCGGGAGCAAGCTCCCTCGCCACAAGGGGTTCTCAAGCGAACGTATCAGGTAAGCTGCTAGGGGAATAATCAATGAAAACCGCCGCTCAACTGGTGAGACTCAAAAGCGTGCAGCACCAGCAGGTCCACAGCATCGCTCCGGAACAGACGGTGCTCGAAGCACTGCAAATCATGGCCGAGAAAAACGTCGGCGCGTTGCCGGTGATCGAAGACGGGCAAGTGGTGGGCGTGTTCAGCGAGCGCGATTACGCGCGCAAGATGGTGCTCAAGGGGCGGTCGTCGGTGGGTACGACGGTTCGCACCATTATGAGTGCCCCCGTGGTCACCGCCGACAGCCAGCAAAGCATCGATCGCTGCATGGAAGTCATGACCGACAGCCACCTGCGGCACTTGCCGGTGCTGGATAACGGGCAGTTGATCGGCCTGCTGTCCATTGGCGACCTGGTGAAAGAGGCGATTGTCGAACAGGCGGATTTGATCCGGCAGTTGGAGCACTACATCCGCGGGCACTGAGCCCGCAAGCTCGCATTTGTGGCGAGGGGATTTATCCCCGCTGGGCTGCGATATAGGTAGTCCGTTCCTTGCTCCCCCATACTGATACTCGCTGGAGTCCGGTTGTCGCGAGGAAGGAACATGCACCTGCGAGCTACGAATAGGGCTGCAACGCATTTCGATGATTACTGCTTCACCTTCGAGCCCAGCAGGTGCGCTTGCGCCCTCTAACGAACACTCAGGGAAAGCCGGGCACGGCTCTCTATATCGCCTTCGCTGGACGCAAGCATGCATGTTCCTGCATGTACTTTAGCGTCTGTGGAGGTGTGCAATGCAAACGCTCTTGTCTCAGAAATTCACTGCTTATATCGGAATTGATTGGGCCGATACCAAACATGACGTCTGCTTGCAGGTTGCTGGGCAAGCCCAGCGGTGCTTCTCGGTCATCCGACACAACCCCGAAGCTATTGATCAATGGGCTCATGCGCTGTATCAGCGTTATGGCGGTCCTATCGCCATTGCCGTGGAGTTAGACAAAGGACCGTTGATAGCGGCCCTGCAAAAATATGATTTTTTTTGTTTGTTCCCAATCAACCCCGCCACCTTAGCCAAGCAGCGTAAGGCCTTTGTTCCCAGCGGTGCGAAGGACGATCCGAGCGATGCCCAGTGGGCACTTGAGCTATTGCTCAAGCATCCCGACAGATTTCCCCTGCAGGAGAAACAAAGTCCTGCCATACGCTCTCTGGCTAGCTTGACTGAACATCGGAGAACCTTGGTTGATGAGCGGGTAAGAACCAGTAATCGGTTGGTTTGCATGCTCAAGCAGTACTATCCGTTGGCGCTGGAGTTGTTCCACGACCATGACACACAGGTGTTTTGTGATTTCCTGGAGCGCTGGTCGACGTTGGAAACACTTAAACGTGCTCGGCCTACAAGCGTTTTGAAGTTTCTTAACGCGCACAATGTTCGCCATGCAGAACTCAATCAGCAGCGCCTGGCCTTGATCCTCAAGGCCACGCCGCTGACAGAGGATCCGGGGATTGTTACCCCTTCAGCGCTGTATGTGCGGACCCTGGCATCGCAACTGAGTGGGATGCTGGTGGCGATCAAGCAGTTTGATGCGGCGATCGAAGAAACGGCCAATACCCTGGCCGATTACAGCCTCTTCAAATCCTTGCCTGGAGCCGGGCAACAGCTTGCACCACGGCTAATGGTAGCTTTTGGTGAGCAACGTGATCGCTTCAAGGATGCTGGTGCTATGCAGCGATATGCCGGGATCGCTCCGGTTACCGAGCGCAGTGGCAAGAAGAAAATCGTTCGCTGGCGCTATCAATGTTCAACCTTTTTGCGCCAGACATTTGTCGAGTGGGCTGCCCACAGCATCAATCAATCGGTATGGGCAGGGGCGTACTATCGCCAGCAGAAGGCCAAAGGCTGCTCTCATCAAGCAGCCCTGAGGGCACTGGCTTTTAAATGGATCAGGATCGTTTATCGGTGCTGGAATGCTGGATCCCAGTATGACGAGAGCGTCTATTTACAAGCCTTGGCCCGCCACGACTCGCCTTTGATAAGAGCACCGGAGGCAACGAAAGCATGTTGACGGAAGAGCTCAGGGCGTGAAGCAGTCCCAAAAAAAGCACAGTCGACTCAATGCTTGGGTGATAAAAAGGGGGGCTGCTGCGCAGCCCAACGGGGATAAATCCCCTCGCCACAAGGTTGTGTCCGACTTCAGTACCTATAAGCTTCACCCCAGCATCAACAACTGCCGAATCAGGTTCGGCGTGCTACCGGTCCAGCGCTTGAACGAACGACGGAAGTTCGCCGTGTCGTTGAAGCGCAAGTACTGCGCCACTTCTTCATTGCTGAACCCTTTGACCTGATACAGGTACAGCGCCACATGGGTGTGCACCCGATCCACCTGTTGCTGGAATCCGGTGTGGTGCTTGTGCAGCTTGCGCTTGAGGGTTGCCGGGCTCATGGCGAAGGCCTGGGCGGTCTGTTCCAGGCTGAGCGTCTGCTGCACATGAGCGTGCAGGTAGTCGTAGATACAATCCAGAAAGCTTGAAGCGAAGCCCAGTTGATCAAGCTGTTCCCGGGCTTCGATCCGCGCCACCTGGCCGGCGGTGGCTGAAACGTTGGGCCAGGGCTGGGCGAGGCAGTGGCGGGGCAGGCGCATCAGGTCCAGGGGGCGGTCGAACTGGGTGTGCTCACCCAGGTGCACCCAATATTGCTCGACGTAACGCGGTTCGCTGTGGCGAAAGCTGCATTGCCAGGGCAGGCGTTCGCCGCTGAGCCAGGTGCTCATCGCCACCATCGAGGTCATACTCGCCTCCAGTACGAAGCGCCATTGTTCATCGGCGCCGCAGCTGTCAAGCCAATGGAGGTAGGCATAGTGCTCGTCCAACAGCAGCCTCGGGGCGGCCAACGGGCTGAGCAGCGCCTGCTGGTCGATCAGGGTTTGCAGGGCTTGATGCAGATTTTGCGCGTGGCGCAAGGCGTGGCTCGCAGGCCCGTAGTGGCCCGGCAACAGCCGCTGGCCGAACAGGAAACTGCTGTCGCTGGCATCCAGCAGGCGCCGGCTGTTGTCGATCAGGCCGAGGAACTGCTGCGGGCTGATACGGCTCTGGCCGGCGAGGATATCGTCGTGAAACAACCCGGTGCCGCGCAGCAGGCGATGGCTGTCGATGTCCCGCGACAGCGCCAGGTCGATCAGCGCGGCAGGCTGATAGTGCCCCGGAATGAAGCGGCTGTCGGTTTCGTACCAGCACGTCTTGAGCGTCATGCGCTTTTCGCCAATGTGGTCCGGGACTGGGCCAGCGCCAGGTTCAGGCGTTTGAGCAAGGCTTCGGGGGACTCGTCGAACGCCATCACCACCGCCGTGCTGGCGACCAGTTGCAACCGTTCGCTGTGTTGCCGGGTCTTGTGGGCCAGGCTGCGCACCGCAATTTCCAGCTCCAGGGCCAAGCGCCGGGCCTGGCTCTCGCCTGTATCGGGCAGCAGCACCACGAAGCGATCACCGGCCAGGCGGCATAGCAGATCCTGGCGCCGCAGGTTCAATACCAGCAACTGGCTGACGGCCTGAAGCACCGCGTCGCCTTCGCTGTGGCCGAAGCGCTGGTTGATGGCGGTGAAGTTGTCAAGGTCCAGGGCTAGCAGCGACAAGGGTTGCTGGCGGCGTCGACTGTCTTCCAGGCTGGCGGACAGTTCGTGCTTGAGAAAGTCGGCGCCTCCCAGCGGCGTGAGTTTGTCGAACAGGCGATGCTCACGGAACAGCCGCTCGCGCTTCTCCATCTGCCCGTTGATCGCCAGTTGCTCCCGGTGCCAGTGATAGATGCCGAGGGTCAACAGGATCATGCCCACCGGCATCGGCCCGGATTCGAGCCAGTGATCCCAGGTGATGCTGTCGGGCAAGCGGATGAATTCGTCGAGGCTGTCGATCCACCAGGAAAAGAAGATGCAGCCCAGGCCCAGGATCAGGTAATTAGTGACCCGGCCGGTCGGGCGGCTTTTCAACACCAGCCCCAACCAGACCAGCGCCAGCAGCGCTGAGCCACCTTCGCCGAGGATGTCCAGCCAGACCCATTCGGCGACGGGTTTGAGTTCGCCACTGGCCAAGTGCAGGATCAACCCGACATTGGCCGCCAGCAGGAGCAGGGCGAGTTTGAGGCAGTGCGGGCGCAGCACGGAGAACATGGCCGGAATCCTTTGCCAGAAGCGGAATGCGGCCCAGCACAGCAGATGAATGTGACAGTGCGGTGACGGCGGGTGATGGGGTGGGGGAGGTCGAATCAGCTCATCGGTCATCTGGTTTTTTTGCGACAACACTGCCCCTGTGGCGAGGGAGCTTGCTCCCGCTCGACTGCGCAGCAGGCGCAGATGGTCTGTCTATCAGGACCGTGGCGCCTGGTTGTGGGGGCGCTGCGCACCCCAGCGGGAGCAAGCTCCCTCGCCACGGAGTTTCCGAGCGCGGTTCCAGTAGGTCATTTCAGCTCATTCCGGCTCGCCAGCCCCCCTAAATCAGCCGATTGCTGCCCCTCCAGCCACACCCTGTCACAGAACCGTCATTCCGCACCCCTAGCGTGCCCTCCCAGTTGCCGGGCCATTGCCTGGCGGATTTCCGGATTCCTGGGGAGGACCACCATGTATCACCGCACAAGCACTGCCGGGCTCGTCGGTTTCACGTTCACCGCATTGGCGATGGCCATTGCCAGTGAGCGGCTGAGCGCCGCCGAGCAGGTGACCACAGAACACGTTGAAGTGGTCGGCCAGGCGGCCAGCATCGATCAGGCCCTCAAGGAGCAGCGCAACGCCGACAGCATCAAGAGTGTGGTGCATGCCGACGGTGTGGCGCAGTTGCCGGATGAAAACGTCGCCGAAGCGGTGCAGCGCCTGCCCGGTGTCAGCGTCGAGCGCGACCAGGGCGAAGGCCGGTTTGTCAGCGTGCGCGGCCTGGGCCCGGACCTCAACAGCGTGACCATCAACGGCACGCTGGTGCCAGCCCCGGAGAGCGAACGCCGGGCCGTTGCGCTGGATGTGCTGCCTTCGGAGCTGGTGCAATCGTTGTCGGTGATCAAGACCCTGACGCCGGACATGGACGCCAACTCCCTGGGCGGCACGGTGGACGTCAAAAGCCTCTCGGCCTTCGACCACAACGGCCTGTTCTACACCGGCAGCAGCGAAGCCAGCTATGACAAGAACACCAGCCAGACCAGCCCGAAATTCTCCGGCGCCATCAGCGATCGTTTCAGCCTCGGCGATGGCATCGATAATTTCGGCGTGGCCGCGGCGCTGAGCTGGCAGAAGCGTGACTTCGGTTCGGACAACGTCGAAACCGGCGGCGCCTGGGATTTCGAGCAAGGCTCGCGCCTCGAAGAGTTCGAACAGCGCGACTACGACATCCGTCGCGAGCGGGCCGGTGGCGGGTTGAACTTCGACTACAAGCCCGACGACTCCAGCAGCTATTACCTGCGCACGCTGTACAGCCGCTACAAGGACAGCGAAACCCGCAACGCCGCCAGCATTGCCTTCGAAGACCCGCAAGCCGCCGGTGAATTGGGGGACGCCGAGGGCGAGCGCAAACTCAAGCAACGTGAAGAAACCCAGGAAATTCAATCCTACGTGCTCGGTGGCGAGCGCCTGTTCGGGCTCTGGACCCTGAGCGGTCAGGGCGGCTATAGCCAATCCAGCGAAGACAGCCCCGGCCATATCGCCGGCGCCACTTTCGAAGGCATCGACGGTTTCAACGGCGGCTTCTACGACAACGACAAGCCGCGGCCGATCATCGGCTCGGGGTTCTACGATCCCGCCAACTTCAGCCTCGACAAGGTGGATTGGGAGGAGCAGAAGACCACCGACACCGAGAAAAACCTGCGCCTGGACCTGGCTCGGGACTATGACCTACGTGGCTACGCGTCCCAGGTCAAGTTCGGTGGCAAAGTCAGCCGACGTGACAAGGACAACGACCTCAATGCCTGGGTCTACGAGGATTTCGACGACCTGGGTTTTACCGACGAGCAGTTGAACCTTGGGCAGTTCCAGAAAGGCAATGTGGATTATCGCCTCGGCCGCTTCGGCCCGGGTATCAGCGCCGACGCGATCAAGCAGTTGCTCGGCGGTCTGAATCGCGATGAGTTCTTTGACGAGCAGGAGTCGCGAGTCAACGACTTCAAGATGAGCGAAGACATCAACGCCGGATACCTGATGAACACCGTCGATATCGATGACTGGCGCTTCATCGCCGGCATGCGCTACGAAGGCACTGAGTTCGACGCCAAGGGCACCGGCGCCACCGACGGCGTATTCACCGACACCGAGACCCGGCGCAAGTATCACCACTGGTTGCCGGGCCTGCACGCACGCTATCAACTGGACAAGAACACCCAGGTGCGTGCGGCCTGGACCAAATCCGTGGTGCGTCCGACCTTCGGGCAATTGGCGCCGGGTTTTGTCATCGACGATGACGAGGCCACGTTCGGCAACCCGGAGCTTAAACCGCTGGAATCGAGCAACCTGGACCTGGGCATCGAGCACTTCATGGGGCACGCCGGCACGGTCTCGGCCTTCGTGTTCTACAAGGACATCAAGAATTTTGTCTACAACACCGACCTGGCCGGCACGGGCGCCTGGACCGATTTTTCAGAGGCCCACAGCTACGCCAACGGTGACAGCGCCAAGCTGTATGGCCTGGAACTGGCCTACTCGCAAAAGTTCGACTGGCTGCCAGCACCTTGGAATGGCCTGCTGCTCGGCGCCAACACCACCTTCAGCCGTTCGGACGCCGAGATCGAAGGCTTCGACCAAGCCAGTGGTACCCAGCGCAAACGTAGCATCGACTTGCCGAACCAGTCGGACACGGTCGGCAACCTGATGTTGGGTTGGGAAAACGACAAGCTGAGCCTGCGGCTGTCGGCCAACTACAAATCCGCGTACCTGTTCGAGCTGGCGTCGATCAGCGACCGCGACCATGACCTGCATGTCGATGCCCAGACCTTCGTCGACTTCAGCGCGCGTTACTCGCTGACCAAGAACCTGCAAGTCAGCCTCGAGGCCCAGAACCTCACCGACGAGCCGTATTTCGTCTACACCGGCCACCGCTCCTACAACGGCCAGTACGAAGAGTACGGCCCGACCTACAAGCTGGGGCTGACCTTTACCCATTTCTGAACCGCGATACCTGTGGCGAGGGAGCTTGCTCCCGCTTGGGTGCGTAGCGCCCACAAAACAGGTCTGCTGCGCAGCCCAGCGGGAGCAAGCTCCCTCGCCACAGGAATAGTGAACATGCCATTTCTGAAGTTGGCCCAATGACAAGGATTTTCCCGTTGATCACGATGTTTTTCTTACCCAAGCGCTGCCTACTGGCGATGGCGCTCAGCCTGGCATCAGCTGCCGCGCTGGCGGCTGCTTCAGCGCCCAAGCTAAAGCTGCAACCCTGGCCTCAAGCCGAACTACGGTCGATCAACGCCCTGGCATTCCTGCCTGGCCCTTCGACGACCGAACGCCTGGCCAGCGCCCGCGAGGGCCTGTTCTTGCTCGATGCCCAAGGTCGCGAACTGACGCGCCTGAAGGGCACTTTCGAAGGTGTCGATAGCCGTGCCCAAGGCGAGAACGTGCTGGTCGCCAGCCTCGACAGCGAGCGCCAGCAAGCCATGGTCGTCAGCCTCGACCCAAAAAGTCGCCAGTGGAGCACGCCGCTGTACCTGCCCACGCGGGACTTCCCGGTCAACGGCCTGTGCCTGTACCGCGACGAGGCGAGCAACCTGTTTGTGTTCCTGGTCGGCGAGGAAGGCAAGGGCGAGCAATGGCTGGTGGGCAATGGCGAGCGCCTGAGCGACACCGCGCAACGGGTGCGGGGCCTGCCGTTGCCGCCGGATGCCAAGACCTGCCAGGTGCAGGACAGCGCTAATCAGTTATTCGTCAACGAGGAGCGGGTGGGTTGGTGGGCCTACCCGGCATCCTCTGAGGCCGAGACCGTGCGGGTGCCCGTGGCGATGCGCGCACCGTTCGGCGAGCTCCAGCAACGCGCCGGGGCCATGGCCGTGTTGCCGGGAGGCCTGTTGGGGCTGGACCCGGAAGCGGCGCGCCTGCATGTGTATCAGCAGCAGGGAGAGGGTTGGAGTGCTGAAGCCAGTCTGCCGCTGGCGGGTCTGAAGGAACCGGAAAACCTCGCGGCGCGGCTGACGAAAAGTGGCATTGAAGTGCTGCTGCGCGACGATGACAACGGGCACCTGTACCAAGGCGAAATCAGCTGGAAACCCACGCCAGTGCCTTTGCCGCCGGTACTGCCCACTGTGACGGCCATCGTCCAGAGCGAACCGGTGGCCCGCCAGGGCGATGCCGCCGATGACCCGGCGATCTGGGTGCATCCAACGACGCCCGGGCTGAGCCGGGTGCTGGGCACCAACAAGAAGCAAGGCCTGCTGGCCTATGACCTGCAAGGCAAGCTGCTGCAGGAGCTGGCGGTCGGGCGCCTGAATAACGTCGATGTGCGGGCGAACTTCAAGCTGGGCACGCAAACCGTCGATCTGGCCGTGGCCAGCAACCGAGATCGCAACAGCTTGAGCCTGTTCAGTATCGACCGCGCCAGTGGCGAGTTGCGCGAAGCGGGCGAAATCATGACGTCATTGAAGGAAATCTACGGCATCTGTCTGTTCCAGCCTGCCGAAGGTGAGCTGTATGCCTTCGCCAACGGCAAGGACGGGCGCTTCGTGCAGTACCGCCTGAGCGCGCCGGACGGCGTGGTGAAAGGCCAGTTGGTGCGCCAGTTCAGCGTCGACAGCCAGCCCGAGGGTTGCGTGGCAGATGAGCGGCGCCAGCGTCTGTTTCTCGGTGAAGAGGATGTAGGTGTCTGGGCGGTGGATGCCCGGGCCGACCAACCGGCGACCTTGAACAGTGTGATCAAGGTTGGCCCATTGTTGCACGCTGACGTTGAGGGCATGGCCTTGTACCAGGCCAACGGCCACGACTACCTGGTGATCTCCAGCCAGGGCAACGACAGCTACCTGGTGCTCGATGCCGAGCCGCCTTATGCCGTGCGGGGCGCCTTCCGGGTCGGCCTGAACGCTGCCGCGGGCATTGATGGCGCGTCGGAAACCGATGGCCTGGAGGTGACCTCGATGAACCTCGGCGGGCCTTGGAGCCAGGGCATGCTGGTGGTCCAGGATGGACGCAAGCGCATGCCCGAGCAGACCCAGAACTTCAAGTTCGTGCCCTGGGCCGACGTGGCGAAAGCGCTGCGCCTGCCTTGAGCGACGCTGTCATCAACCGGTCACGAACATTTCATCGAATAACTGCCAGACAGGAGTTTCAACCATGCAAGCCACTCTGGAACACATGACGATCTGGGGCCTGATCAGTGACGCGAGTCTGCTGGTCAAGGCGGTCATGCTCACGTTGCTGCTGGCCTCGCTATTGAGCTGGTATCTGATCATCCAGCGCAGCGCCGTGCTGCAACGCAACGAGCGTCAGCTCAACGGCTTCATGCAGCGTTTTCGCAGCAGCCAGGATCTGTTGCCCTTGTACCGGGAACACGCACAAGTCCGCGAAGAAGACGCTGGTGTCACGCCGATCTTTCAGGCGGGTGTGCTGGCCTTCACTCAGCTCAACCAACCTTCAAGCACGCCAGAAGTGGTGCTTGAAGGCGTCGAGCGCGCGCTGCAAGTGGCGATCAGCGAACAGGAAATACAGCTGGAAAAAGGCCTGCAATTTCTCGCCACCGTCGGTTCGGTCAGCCCCTACATCGGTTTGTTCGGCACCGTCTGGGGGATCATGAATGCCTTTATCGGCCTGTCCCAAGTGCAACAGGCCAGCCTTTCCACTGTGGCACCGGGCATTGCCGAAGCGTTGATCGCCACGGCCATCGGCTTGTTCGCGGCAATCCCGGCGGTCATTGCCTATAACCGTTTCGCCGCTCGCGGCCAGACCCTGCTGACCCGTTACTACGCCTTTGGCAACGAGCTGCAGGCGCGTCTGCACCGCAAGCTGCACGGTGCACCGATGAACCTGGCCACGGCCGCTTGAGAGGAGAGGGCAGATGCTCGTCAAGCCACAACGCAAGCACGGCCCCAAGGCCGAAATGAACGTGGTGCCGTACATCGACGTGATGTTGGTGCTGCTGGTGATTTTCATGGTCACCGCACCGATGCTGACCCAGGGCGTGAAGATCGAACTGCCCAAGGTCGCCAGCGAAGCACTGGCCAACGACAGTCGCCAGCAAATCCTCACCCTGTCGGTCAAGGCCGAGGGCGGTTACTACTGGAACCTGGGCGGTGAGCTGGACACCCACCACGCTACTGACAGCGCTGTGGATCTGGAGCAGATGCGCGTGAAGGTGGCGCAGGTCGTGGCCGAGCGCAGCGATACCCAGGTGTACATCCGTGCCGACGAGCATGCCGATTATGGCCGGGTCGTTGCAGCCATGGCCGCGTTGCAGCAGGGCGGCGTGAGCAATCTGGGACTGGTGACCGAGGCGCCGCAATGACGGCGATGATCATGCACAGGCCCTCCTTGAGCGTGCCTGCGCTGGGCCGTCGCTTCTGGAAAAACGGCCTGGCGGCGGGGCTCGCCGTGGCCCTGCACGTGGGTGTGGTGGCGTTGTTGGTGCTGGGTTGGAGCGTGGAAAAGCCAGCCGCCGAGGCGCCCCGGGTGTTGCGCACGCAACTGGTGATGTTGCCAGCGCCGCCGGTGCCCGAAGCGCCTGCACTGGCCGCTGTCATTCCTGTAGCACCGCCATCGGCCGAGCCGACTTCGGCGCCGGTAGAAGCGCCGCGTCCCGTTCCCAGCCAACCCGTTGTCGATCCGCGTGTCCAGGCACAGAAACTGGAGCAGGCGGCCCTGGCGCGCAAACGGGTCGAGGAGCAAAAGCGCGAGCAACAGGCCCAACAGCAGCGCGAACGCCAGGAAAGCGAACGACGCAGGCAAGACGCCGAGCAGCAGGTCGCCGAACAACAGCGTCAGGCCCGGCAGGCGCAAGCACTTGCCGAGCAACGCCAAGCCGAACAGGCGCGCCAGGCCGTCGCCGACAGCCGCAGCTACCAACCGCTGAGCAAGCAAGCCCCGGACTATCCACAACGCGCCCTGGACAAGGGCCTGGAAGGCGATTGCACCGTGGAATACAGCGTGACGCCGGACGGGCGGATCGATAACCCCAAGGTGCTCGACGGTTGCCACCCATTGTTCATCCGACCGTCCTTGGCTGCCGCCCAGACGTTTCGTTATCAGCCGCGGATCATCGATGGCAAGGCGGTGACGGTGCCGGCAGTGCGCAATACCTTTCACTACCGGATCAAATAAACGCCGTATCTAGACATCGGCCAAGAACCCCATTGTGGCGAGGGAGCTTGCTCCCGCTGGAGCGCGCAGCGGTCCCAAAATCTTGCGCTCGCTTCGCAACCGAGCGGGAGCAAGCTACCTCGCCACAGGGGATGTGTGGTCCTTACTTGCGGTAATGACTTGGCGCCACACCCACTTCGCGACGGAATACCTGGGAGAAGTGACTGGCGCTGCCATAGCCGACCTCCAGGCCGATATCGATGACGCTGCGCTCGGTTTCCAGCAGCAGTTGCCGGGCCCGGGCCATTCTCAGTTGGATGAAGTATTGCGAAGGTGACCGCCCGGTGGCGCGTTTGAACAGGCGGCTGAAGTGGTATTCGCTCATACCGATGGCTTGGGCCAGGTCACCGAGGCTGAAGGGTTCGGCCAGGTGTTGTTCCATCAACTGGGTCACCCGTTTGAGCTTGAAAGCGGGCAGGGCGTTACGTGCGGACATGTCGTCGGCATTGGCATCCAGATAATGCCGCGCCAGGTGCACCGCTACGCACTGAGCCACGCCCTGGATCAGCAAGGCACTGGTTTCACCACGCCGGGTCAATTCCGCCCGAATCTGTTCGAGCAAGGCCGAAAGTGCTTCATCCCGCCCGCCAGAGACTTCCCGCAGCTGGATCGCGCCGCTGCCGCCGGCTTCGGCAAGGGCGCGTTCCAGCAATGCCAACCCCAGGTACAGATGCATGACCACAAACGGCTCGCGACTGGTCACTTGCCAGCGCATCTCATAAGGAACCGGGGATGTGGTCAGGAAAAAATCTCCGCTGCCCACGGTATTCGCTTCCCACGCCTCGTCGGCAACGCGCTCCTCGACGATGGCTTCCCCGGACAGCACCCAGACGAGCAACGGTTCGGCCACTGCCGGCACGACGATGTGTGCTTCGCTGCGCTCACGGACAAAGATCTCGACCAGAATCTCCTTGGCCGATACGCCGTCGGACGTCGCCAGGCGCTCGCCGCGAATGTGTGCCTGCAGGCCGGTTGCTGATGTTCGTTCAGTGACTTCCATGCTTCGCATGCCTCGATGGAACGGCCGCCAGGTCAAGCCGGGCCGGCAGCAGGACGGTGCTGGCGCAACAGTTCGATCTGCTGGGACGGGATCAACTCGCGCAACGCCTTATAGAGCGCGCGAGTTTCGAGCAGGTTCCAGATGCGCAACATGGTTTCCAGCGCGTCCAAGGGTTTGCTGATGAAATCCCGGGCGCCGAGGGCCAGGGCCCGCAGGCGCGTGTCTCGGGTCGCGTCGGCAGTCAGCACCAGGATCGGCAGGTAATCATTGGCCGGAATGCGCCGGTTGAGTTGCTCCAGCACGGCAAAGCCGTCGAACGCCGGCATGTGCAGGTCGAGGATGACCAGGTCCGGCTCGAAGCTGTTGAACAGATCGAGCGTGCGCAAAGGTTCGGTGCTGCTCAGCACGTTGTGCAACCCTTCGCGGGCCAGCAGTTGTTCCATCAGGTCCAGGTTGGGGCGCTGATCGTCGACGATCAGGATGCGCAAGTCGCGATTCATGCGGGCTCCGGTAGATAGTGCTCGAGGTGGCCCAGGAAGGCCTGGATATGAATAGGTTTGGTCAGGATCGCCGTGGCGCCGGCGTCACGCAGGGCGCGGTGGGTCAGGTCGCTGGCATCGGCGGTGATCATCAGCACGGGCGTGGCGGCGGTGGCCGCGGACTGGCGCAAGCGGCGCAAGACTTCCAGGCCTTCGAGGTCAGGCAGGCTGACGTCCAGCAGGATCAGTTGCGGGCTGTGCTGGCGAGCGAGGTCCAGGCCCATCTGGCCTTGCATGCTCGACAACAACTGGATGCCCGGGCGGCGTTGCATCAGGGTTTCGATCAGCGCCAGGCTCGACAGGTTGTCTTCGATGCAGAGGACTTTGCCGTGATAGTCCAGAGGCGAACGCGTCACCGCCAGGGCGGCGATGGGTGGCAAATGCGCGCCAACTACCTGGGTGCCGGGCAGTTGCAGGGTGAAACAGCAGCCGTGTCCGGGCTCGCTGTGGACCTGCAGGTTACCTTGCATCATTTCCAGCAGGCTCTTGCTCAACGACAACCCCAAGCCAGTACCCTCGACCTGGGGATCGGCACCCAGGCGTTCGAAGGGCTTGAACAGTTGGTCCAGCTGTTCCGGGGCAATGCCATGCCCCGTGTCGTTGACGGCGATGCTCACCTGATGGGCCTGGACGCTGACTTCGATGCGCACCTCACCGCCGGGCCGGTTGTACTTGATGGCGTTGGACAGCAGGTTGAGCAGTACCTGCACCAGGCGTTGGCGGTCCGCGAGCACGCCGCTGTCGTCGGGCAGCGCTGGCAGCTCGGCCAAGTGGATCCCGGCGTCGGCGGCCATCGGTGAAACCAAGGTCAGGGCTTCGTGCAGCACCGTCGACAGGGCGATCGGCTCGATGTTCAGCGGCAGGCGCCCGGCTTCGATCCGGGCAATGTCCAGCACCTCGTTGATCAGCGCCAGCAAGTGCTGGCCGGCCCGCAGGATATGGCTGACCTGGGGGCGTTGGCCAGCCGTGGAGTCCATGTCCAGCAATTGAGCAAAACCGAGGATGGCGTTCAGTGGCGTACGCAGCTCATGGCTCATGCGCGAGAGAAACTCGCTCTTGGCCCGGCTGGCGCTTTCGGCTTCTTCGCGGGCGGTACGCAGGGCGATCTCGGCAGCGCGCCGGTCGGTGATGTCGCGGGTGATCTTGGAAAAACCGCGCAAGGCGCCGGTGCCATCGTATTGGGCGGTGATGACCACGCTGGCCCAGAAGCGGCTGCCGTCCTTGCGGCAACGCCAGCCTTCTTCCATGTAATGACCGTCGCGGGTGGCTTCGCGCAAGGCCATGTCCGGGTGCGCCGGGCATTCCTCGGCCAGGTAGAACAGGGAAAAATGGCGGCCGAGGATTTCCTGCTCGGTGTAGCCCTTGATCCGTTCCGCGCCGGCGTTCCAGGTGGTGACGTAGCCTTGGGCATCCAGGGCGAAGATCCCGTAGTCCTTCACGCCATCGATGATCAGCCGCAAACGCTCCTCGTTGTCGCGCAGGGCCCGCTCGCGTTCGGCGAGCAACTGCCCGGCCTCCACCAGGCGCGTGCCGAGCTGGCCTATTTCGTCCTGCTCCGGCGGTTGCGGCAACAAGGGTTGGCCCAAGGCCAGGCGCTGCGCGTTGCCTTGCACCTGCTGGACGCGGGCGACAATGCCCTTGGACAGGAACAACACCGCGACAATCGCCCCCAGCAGCCCGCACACCGCCGCCAGCAAGGTGGCGAACAACAGGCGCATGCGCGTGGCCGAGGCGGCGGCGCTGCGGTCGGCGAGCAGGGCGTCCTCGCGGATGCGCATGGCGCTGATCTGCTCGCGCAGCACATCCAGCACCTGTTTGTTTTCGATCAGGATCGCGGTGATGGCCTCGGGGTCGTCGCGCTTGCCGTTGCGCAACGCGAGCAGACCGTCGAGCTTGTCGGCGATCAGCGGGGTGATGGTCTTGAGGTGTTCACGCATCCTGGCATCGCGAATGTTGTGGTCCAGGCGCTGCAACGCCGCGTGGATCAGCGGCGTGGCCTGTTCGTAGCTGGGCAGGAAATCTTCGCGCCGGGTCAGCAGGTAACCTCGTACGCTGGCCGCTGCCTCGGCCAACAGGGTATGGACTGTCTGGATATCTCCCTGGACCAGCAGCACCCGGCGCACGTCCTCTTCGGCCCGTGCGGTCTGGCGTTCGGTGATATAGATCAGCACCAGCGACAACAGCAGGACCACCAGGGGCAGGGAAATCACCACCAGGGCCTTGCCTCGCAAGGGCAGGTCGGCCCAGCGGCGGGCGGCGAGAAACCTCATGGCCATTGCCCGGAGGGTTGCGCCACCAGGCCCAGGGCAACGCCGCGCACGGCGGCCTGGGTCCGGTCGGCGGCGCCCAGTTTGCCGATGACCCGCTCTACGTGGGCCTTGGCCGTGCCGGGCGCGATGCCCAGCTTTTCGCCGATTTCGCGGTTGCTGAAACCGCCGGCCACCAGCCCCAGGACCTGGCGTTCTCGGGCGGTCAGGGCCTGGACTTGAGTGGCGCCATTCGCACCGCGCTCGGCCATGCGGCGCAGCAGGCGCGCGCTGACCGAACTGTTCAACGCCTCTTCGCCCTGGGCGACCCGTTTGAGGGCGTCGAGCACTTCATCGCGGCTGGCGTCCTTGAGCAGATAGCCGACCGCGCCCGCACCGATGGCGGCTTCGAGGTGGTCTGGGCTGTCATCCATGGTGAAGATCACGACTTTGATTCCGGGCTGGCGCTGTTGCAGGATCCGCGCCGCGCCCAGGCCGTTGAGGACGGGCATGCGGATGTCGAGAATCGCGATGTCCGGCTGTAGCCGCTCGCACAGGTCGAGGGCTTCCTGGCCGTCGCGGGCCTGGCCGACGACCTCGAATCCCGGGTTGCCGGCGAGCATGCTGATAAACCCGGTGCGGGTGACTTCGTGGTCATCGGCCAGCAGCAGGCGCAAGGGTGGGTTCATGGGTGTCCTCCGTGGGCCGGTAGCGGCACGCTGGCCAGCAGTCGGGTGCCGCCTCCGGGCTGGCTGCAACAGCTCAAGTGGCCGTCCAGCAAGTGCGCGCGTTCCTGCATGGCGGCCAGTCCCAGATGGCAACTGCCGTTGGTTTCGATGGGTTGCTCCAGGGCGAAGCCACGGCCGTCGTCCTCCACGCGCAGGCAAGCGTGGCCGTCTTCTACCGCCAACCCCAAACACACGTGGCTGGCCTGGGCGTGCTTGAGGATGTTGTTGATGCCTTCCTGGGCAATGCGAAACAGGGCGATCTCCGTGTGGCCCGGCAGGCGCGCGGTGCTGTGTTCGACCCAGGTCACCGTCAGGTCCGCGTCACGCAGGCGGTCGGCTTCCTTGTCGACGGCTTTGTACAGGCCGAAATCATCCAGTACGTGGGGGCGCAGGCCACCGATCAACTGCCGGCCCTCGCCAACGCAGCCTTGGGCCAGGTCGAGGATGCTTTGCAGTTCGTTCGCCAGTGCAGGCGGTAGCGACGGGCAGCGACCGGCGAAGCCCTGCAAGCGTTGATGCAAACCGGCGAGGTTCTGCGCCAGGCCGTCGTGCAGGTCGTAGGCCACGCGCTTGCGTTCGTCTTCCTGGGCGCTGAACAGGCGGTGGACCAACTCGGACATGGTCCGCTCGCGGGCCTGGAGTGCTTCGAGCAGACGGCTGTTCTCCAGGTGCGCCGCCAACAGCGTTGCCAGCAATTGCAGCGATTCGATGTCTTCGTTGTCCGGCGCGCCGAGGGCCACGCTGTTACCCAGCAACAACGCCCCGAACTCTATACCGTCGGAGGCCCGCAACGGCACCCGCAAGACCTGGGGCAGGGCGCTGCCGGGCGACTCCAGCCATTGTGGGCCGGGCGTTTGTGGCCGGGCCAGGTTGGCGAGCAGCTCGAGTCGCTCCGCGCTGCCGTGGCTGGCGAGGGTGCGCAACGGATGGTCCGGTGCCCACTCCAGCAGCAGGCCATGGTCCATGGCCATGAACGCACACGCCCGTTGCAGCGCACGCTGGCGCATGGCCGACAGGGGCAGTTGCGTCAGTTCATGGCCGGTGCCCAGCAGCAGGCCCAGGCGTGCGGCGCGGCTTTGCGACTGGCGATATTGGCTGCGGATGGCCAGGGCGCTGCCGGGGTCATGGGGTGGGCTTTGCATGGGGAACTCCAGCGTGGAAGAGGACCGGTCCGGTTCGCGGTGGCGTCATTAGAACGTGTCACCGGCACCGGGCCTATCTGCCGAACGGCATAGGCGATTGGCACCGGTTGGCCGATGGCGAAGGCAGGGAAGGCCGGCAAAGTGGCCCCATTGAAACCCAAAGGAACGCTTTGATGAAAATGAAAACCTGCGCCATTGCTGCTTTATTCCTGCTGGCCGCACCACTTGTCCAGGCGCTTGAGGCTACGCCTTATGTGTATCGCACGGTGGCCGAGCAGCCCAAGAATGTGAATGACCGCGAGATCGCGGCACTGTTTGACCGCTGGAACGCCGCGCTGCAAACCGGTAGCGCCACAGCCGTGACCGGCCTCTACGCCCCGGATGCGATTTTGCAACCGACTGTTTCCAACAAGGTGCGCAATACACCGGCGCAGATCCAGGATTACTTCGAGCATTTCCTGGCCGGCAAACCGGTCGGGCAAATCAACTACCGGGAGATCCGCCATCTGGGCCCCGATGCGGCGATGGACAGTGGTGTCTATACCTTCACGCTCACCCAGGCCGACGGTTCCAAGCGCGAGGTCCAGGCGCGCTACACCTTCCTCTATGAGCGCCTCGATGGCCAGTGGAAGATCATCAACCATCACTCATCGGCCATGCCCGAGGTGGCGAAGACCTTGCACGCCAGTCACTGATCGCACTGCTCGCTCCCACAGGTTTCAAAGTCTGCCCTGTGGCGAGGGAGCTTGCTCCCGCTGGGCTGCGTAGCAGCCCCCAACCACTACCATCCCCTGTTTAGACACACTTTGTACAAAGAGCTTGGATTAACGCGCGAACATTAATTAGAATCAGTCTCATTTAAGACTTTGCGCAGGCTTCTGGACATGTGTGATGCAGTTACGCCGACGGAGCATTCCCTCCATGCGTTGTACCGTGACCACGGTAGTTGGCTGGAAGGCTGGCTGCGACGGCGCATGGGCAATGCCTGGGATGCGGCGGACCTGCGCCAGGATACCTTCCTGCGGGTGCTTTCCAGTTCCCAGACATTGGCTGACCTGCAAGAACCCCGGGCTTATCTGCTGACCGTTGGCAAACGTCTGCTGAGCAATTTCTACACCCGGCGCAGTCTGGAACAGGCGTATCTCGACGCCCTGGCGAGCCTGCCAGAAGCCTGCGCACCGTCGCCAGAGCAACGCTGGCTGCTGCTGGAAACCCTGCAAGCCTTGGACGAACTGCTCGATGGCCTGCCGCCCCTGGTGCGGCGGGCTTTTCTCTGGAGCCAACTTGAAGGCCTGGGTTATCGCGAGATCGCCGAACGCCTGCACGTGTCCGAACGCACCGTGAAACGCTACATGGCCCAGGCCTATGAGCATTGCCTGTTGGTGGACTTCTGATGCGCTCGGCCCCTTCACCCGAAGCCCGCGAAGCGGCGCGGGCGGCGGCTCGCTGGTTGACCCTGATGGAGTTCGACGCAGATGCGTTCGACTCGGCGGCCCTGCAACGCTGGCGCGACAGCAGCGCTCATCACGAAGCGGCCTGGCAGAAGGCCCAGCGATTGCGCCAGCGTTTTGCCGGGGTGCCCGCGTCCCTGGGCATGGCAGCACTGGACCGCCCAGTGCTGGCTCGGCGCGAGGCGCTCAAACGCGCATTGGGCGTCGCCGCATTGGTCCCGACCGCTTGGTTGCTGGGGCGAGAGCTGCCATTGGAGGCCTGGCGCGCTGATTTGCACACCGCCACGGGCGAGCAACGGCGCTGGTCGCTGGTCGATGGCAGTGCGCTGCAACTGAACACCGACAGCGCCGTTGACCTGGACCTCAAGACGCATCGCCTGGTGCTGTTGCGCGGCGAAATCGCCCTCACGCTCGCCGGGCGCACGCCGCTGTCCGTTCAATCACCCTACGGGCTCATCACCGTCGGTCGTGGCGAAATCTGTGTGCACCTGGGCGAACGCGATTGCCGGGTGTCGGTGGTCAGCGGCTCGGCACAACTGCAACCCTTGCGCGGGCCATTGCTGAGCCTGGAAGCAGGCCAGCAGGTCAACATTCAGGACTCGGGCGCGGGGCCAGTGAAGGCGTTCGACGTGGCACAGCTGGGTTGGCGTGACGGCGTATTGGTTGCGCAGGACCAGCCACTGGGGCATTTCCTGCGGGAACTGAGCCGCTATCGCCCCGGGGTGTTGCGTTGGGACGAAACCCTGGAACCCCTGCGAATCACAGGCAGCTTCCGCCTGGACAACACCGACCGAATCCTCACGCTGCTTGCGGCCAGCCTGCCGCTGGACGTGCACATGCGCACTCGCTACTGGGTCACGTTGACACTTCGCAAAAATATGGCCTGAGGCCTGTCCCCTTTTTTTGTCTCGCTTGTCATTCAAGGCAACTGAACAAAAATGAGAGCGCTTTCCAATGTCCGCAGTTGCACCTTTGCTTTTGCGCCCGGCCTTTGCCGGCTGGCGTCCGCTGTTGAACCTGAGCCTCATGCTGAGTTTGAGCACCAGCCCATTCTTTATCTCGTCGAGCCTGGCCGAAGACGCCGACCGGCGCAGCTACCAGGTGCCGGCTGGCAGCCTCGGCGTGGCGTTGACCCGGTTTGCCGGGCTGGCGGGCGTCAACCTGTCGGTGGACCCGGCCCTGGTGGGTGGTCGCAACAGCGCCGGCCTTTCGGGTGAATTCGGGGTTGAGGAGGGGTTTGCCCGGCTGTTGTCGGGCTCGGGCCTGCAATTGCAAGCGGTGGGTGAGCAGGCCTATATCCTGGCGCCGGCACCGGAACGCGGCAGCCTGCAACTGGCACCCACCTCGATTCTCGGCGCCACGGCGTCGACAGATAGCCCGGCGTATGCCGGTGGCCAGGTTGCTCGTCGCGGTTCGCAAGGCTTGCTGGGCTCGCGGGACTTCATGGAAACGCCGTTCAGCATGACCACCTATACCAGCGCGGTGGTCAAGAACCAGCAGGCGCGCACCTTGGGCGACCTGATCGCCAGCGACCCCTCGGTCCGCGCCACCAACCCGGCGGGCGGGCGCTACGAGCAGTTCACCATTCGCGGTTTCAGCCTGTTCAACAGTGATGTGGCGTACAACGGTCTCTATGGCATCTTGCCGACCTACACCATCGACATGGAGATGGCCGAACGCGTCGATATCCTCAAGGGCCCGAGCCAGCTCATCAACGGTATCTCGCCGCGGGGCAGCGTGGGGGGCGGGATCAACGTGGTGCCCAAGCGTGCCACCGACAAGCCCATCACCTCGTTCACCGGCAGCTATGCCTCCAACAACCAGCTTGGCGGTGCCGTGGATGTCGGTCGGCGTTTTGGTGAGGATGACAAGTTCGGTATCCGTTTCAATGGCGTGAAGCAGGCGGGCGACACCGAATGGGATCACCAGAGCGTGGACCGCGAGATGGCGGTGCTGGGCCTGGATTTTCGCGGTGAGCGCCTGCGACTGTCGACGGACATCGGCCACACCGAGCGTAACACCGACGCGCCCCAGGAACGCGTGCAGGTGGGTGCCAATGCACAGGTTCCTCATGCCAGTGACGTACGTGACAACTACGCCCAGTCCTGGAGCAAGGCACGCACCAAGGACACCTTCGGCGCCGTGAACGCTGAATTTGACGTCAACGATTCCGTCATGCTGTATGGCGGTGTCGGCGCGCGCAAAAGCGAGCACGACTTCCTCAGGCACAACGTTTCGGTCACCAACGACGCCGGTGACTTCACGGTTCAGCCCCGAGATTTTACCCGCGACGAAAATGTCCGCACGGCCACGGCCGGGGTGCGCAACTGGTTCCATACCGGTCCGGTGAGCCATGAGGTCAACCTGGCGGCCAGTTATTTCTACATGGATTTCGAAAATGGCGGCGCCCGCTACGCCAACGGTCGCAGCAACCTCTATGACCCGGTACAGACCCCGACGCCGAGCAACCCGACCCGACAGGACGACAAGGTCTATACCGAGAACCGCTTCAGTGGCGTGGCCTTGTCCGACACCCTGGGGCTGCTCGATGATCGCTTGCTGCTGACCCTCGGCGCCCGCTGGCAGCGGGTGAAGGTTGACGACTGGACGAATAACGTCAAGGGCGACACCGCCTACGACGAAGAAAAGGTTTCGCCGTCGGGCGGTATCCTGTTCAAGGCGACCGACAAGCTGTCGTTGTATGCCAACTACATGGAAGGCCTGAGCCAGGGCAAGATCGCGCCGTCGACCTCGGTGAACGAGGACGAGATTTTCCCGCCGTTCATCAGCCGTCAGGTCGAGGTGGGCGCCAAGTATGATGCCGGTCCGTTCGCCGTCACCGCCGCCCTGTTCCGGATCAAGCAGCCGGCCTATGCGACCGACGCGACGACGCGTGTCTTCGGCCCGAACGGCAAGCGAGAAAACACCGGCGTGGAGTTGAGTGTGTTTGGCGAACCGCTGAAGGGAACCCGTTTGCTCGGCGGCGTGATGTACATCGACAGCGAACTGACCCATACCACCAACGGCACTTTCGACGGCAACCGCGCACCGGCCACGCCGAAGTACAACGTCAACCTCGGCGCCGAGTGGGACGTGCCGACGCTACAGGGCCTGACCCTGACCAGCCGTGGCATCTATTCCAGCTCGCAGTACCTGGACCAGTCCAACACCAAGGAAATCGATTCCTGGGAACGTTTCGACGTGGGCGCCCGCTATGCATTCAAGGTCGACGAAAAACACATCACCCTGCGGGCCAACATCGAAAACGTGGCCGACAAGCGCTACTGGAGTTCGGCCGGCGCGTCGGATGACAGTGAGCCTGGCTTGACGCTGTCGACCCCGCGCACCTATCTGCTTTCCGCAACCGTGGATTTCTAGGCCGAGGTGCCGCTCCAGGGAAGGAGCCGCCTGGGTTCAGATGTCGCGAAACAGATCGTGGGCATCCAGCAACCGCCAGGCGATCTCGGGGCGTTTTTCCAGACCGCGGCGAATGGCGGCGGGGATTGACTGGCGAATTTTCCGGCACAGCCCGGGCTGCTCCTGGAATTCGATGGCGATGCCGCGCATGGTCCGCACTTCGTTATAGCCGGGCTCGACGCTCAAGCGGATCCCCAGGTTCTCGTACAGGCGTTGCTGCAGGCGCTGGAGTTCGTCGAGGCTCTGGATGTTCTCCAGGCGTTCAAGCAGGCGTTTTTCTTCCTGGCGATTCAGGCAAAGGATGCGCAGGTCGCTGCCAGGCGCTTGCAGCAAGGCATCACGGCCACAATCGCAGACGCCGGGCGGGCAGGGGGGACGGATCGGAATCGACGCGGTCATGGGCTCCACAAAAATCTGCTGCACAACGAAACAGCGAGCTTATCGCCGGCCCAGGCAATGTGATGCCTGGCGGCATGTGGGTCAAGCCTGTTGGAGGGGCCGCTTGTCTGGCGCGGCTGTGGGAGCTTGCTCGTGATAGCGGTGAGTCAGCCTGCACCTTTGTCGGATTTGCCACCGCCATCGCGAGCAAGCTCGCTCCCACATTGCGGATACACATGTTGTGCCCGACATGGATCCCCTGTGGGAGCGAGCTGGCTCGCGATAACGGTGGTTTAGTCAAGAGCGTTACAACCCCAACTCAGACAACCCCGGATGATCATCCGGCCGGCGGCCCAGCGGCCAGCGGAACTTGCGCTCGCTTTCCTTGATCGGCATGTCGTTGATGCAGGCATAACGGTTGTACATCAGGCCTTGCTCGTCGAACTCCCAGTTTTCGTTGCCGTAGGAGCGGAACCAGTTGCCCGAGTCGTCGTGCCATTCGTAGGCATAGCGCACGGCGATGCGGTTATCGGTGAAGGCCCAGAGTTCCTTGATCAGCCGGTAATCCAATTCCTTGGCCCACTTGCGGGTCAGGAACGCCTTGGCTTCCTCGCGGTTATGGGCGAATTCGGCGCGGTTACGCCATTGAGTATCCAGCGTGTAGGCCAGGGATACTTTTTGTGGGTCACGAGAGTTCCAGCCGTCTTCGGCCAGGCGAACTTTCTCGATCGCCGATTCACGAGTGAACGGCGGCAACGGCGGGCGAACTTCGGAAGAGGCAGACATGGCGGATCTCCAGTGAATTGACGAATTGCACAAGGGTTCAACGGGTCAGGCGTGTAACAGTTTTTTCAGCAAGTCCTGGGCGTCGTCAGCCGCGCTGTGGTCGCCCATGACCAGCGCCACGGTAATGGCGCCGTCAATCAGAATCAGGAGTTGGCGGGCCAATGCGTCCGGGTTCTGGACACCTTGTTCGACGCACAGCCGGGTGACGTAATCGAGCAACTTCTGTTTGTGCATCTTCGCCACTTGGCGGACCGGATCCTGTGGATCGCCTGTCTCGCCACTGGTGTTGATGAATGCACAGCCGCGAAAACCTTCGCTGTCGAACCAGCCCTTGAGCACGGTGAACAGGCTGAGCAGCCGTGCCGTCGGTGTGGGCGCCTTGTCCACTTCGCTGCTGAACCAGTGCATCCAGCGCTCGTCCCGCCGCCTGAGGGCGGCCACGATCAGGTCGTCCTTGTTGGCGAAGTAGCGATAGACACTTTTCCTGGAGACGCCGGCGGTTTTCACCAGAAGGTCCATGCCGGTGGCGGCGATGCCACTTTTATAGATCAACTTTTCGGCGACATCGAGAATGATGTCTCGTGTTTCATTACTAGTGATTTCGTTCATGAAACAAAAGTAGAATGATCGTTCTCCTTGGTCAAGTCTTTTTTTCTTGAGGACAGGAAGACCCAAACCCATCCATGGTGTAAGCTCATCCGTTCTTCGGAATCGACCTTTTGCGAGCCCTATGCCGTCGCTTTTCAAACGCTCCCTGCTGCCCAAGCTGCGCAGCTTTGCACTGACCGCCGACGCGGTGACCATCCTCGATGGCGCCGCCCAATTCCGCCGTTGCCTGCTGGAGAAAATCGCCCAGGCCACCCAGCGCATCTACATCGTCGCGCTGTACCTGCAACAGGACGAGGCCGGCCAGGAAATCCTCGATGCCCTGCATGCCGCCAAGGCCGCGCGTCCGGAACTGGATGTGGTCGTGGTGGTGGACTGGCTGCGGGCCCAGCGCGGGCTGATCGGCGCCAAGAAGCAGCCGGGCAACTCGGCGTGGTACCAGGAACAGACTCGCACCCATGCCAGCGAAGTGCCGATCTACGGCGTGCCGGTACAGACCCGCGAGCTGTTCGGCGTGCTGCACTTGAAAGGCTTCGTGATTGACGACTGCGTGCTCTACAGCGGCGCCAGCCTGAATAACGTCTACCTGCACAAGTTCGACAAATACCGCTACGACCGCTATCACCTGCTGCAGAACACGGCACTGGCCGATTCGATGCATCACCTGGTGCAGCACGGCCTGATCACCTCCAGGGCCGTGCACCGCCTGGACCTGCCGAACCTGCCCAGCACCCGCAGTTTGCGCAAGGACATCGGCGACCTGCGCAGTCGCCTCAAGTACGCGACCTATGACACCAGCGTTGGCAGCCTCGATAAGAGTGGCCTGTCGGTAAGCCCGTTGCTGGGGGTGGGCAAGAACAATCCGCTGAGCCGGGTGATCGGTGAGCTGATCGCCAGCAGTCGCCAGCAACTGACCATTTGCACACCGTATTTCAACCTGCCCCTGGCGGTGACCCGGGAGCTCAATCGCGCCCTGGCCCGGGGGGTCAAGATCGACATCATCGTCGGCGACAAGACTGCCAACGACTTCTACATTCCGCCAAGCGAGCCGTTCAAGATCATCGCGGCGCTGCCATACCTCTACGAAATCAGCTTGCGGCGCTTCGCCAAACGCCATCAGCGCGCTATCGACAGCGGCCAATTGAACCTGCACCTATGGCGTGATGGGGACAACACCTATCACCTCAAGGGCATGTGGATCGACGAGCGCTACACCTTGCTGACCGGCAACAACCTCAATCCACGGGCCTTTCGCCTGGACTTGGAAAACGCGCTGTTGCTGGACGACCCCAAGGGCGAGTTGCTGGCGCCGCGCCAGGCCGAGCTTGAACAGATCTACCGCCACACTCGCCGGATCGAACGCTACCTGGACCTGGAAACCCTGCCGGATTACCCCGACGCCGTGGCCAGGTTCCTGAAACGGGTCAGCCGGGTGCGGATAGAACGGCTGCTTTACCGGATCCTGTGAACATCCGCGCCATGTCGAAAAAAGACACTATCTCCATTCAGTTGGTGCGTGAGGCGCTGCTGCAAAGCTGCGCTCCCGGAGCGGCTACCGATGAGGTATTGAGCAAGGTAGGCATCGATCCCGCATTGCTCGACGACGCCCAGGCGCGGGTCCCGGCCCATGCCTATGCGCGGCTCTGGCGTTTGCTCGCCCGGCGCCTGGATGACGAGTTTTTTGGCATGGACCCGCGCAAGCTCAAGTCCGGCAGCCTGGCGTTTCTCTGCCAGTGCGCCATGGCCCAGCCGACGCTGGCGAGCGGCTTGACGGCGGGGCTGGGTTTTCTGTCGCTGATGCTCGAACACCTGCCGGCCCAGTGGGTGCGCCAGCAAAGCCTGGCGGAGATCGTGCTGCTGGAAGACGATCAGGAACCGCGCCGGGCCTTTACCTACTTCACCTACTGGATGATCGTCCATGGGGTGGCCTGCTGGTTGGCTGGGCGGCGCATTCCCATTCTTTCCGTCGAGCTGCGTTGCCCGGCGCCGGATTTCTGCGACGACTACCGGGTGATGTTTTCCCAGAACCTGCGTTTTGACCGGCCTCGCACCCGGATGATTTTCGCCGCCGAATGCCTCGACCTGCCGATCAGACGCAACGCTGATGAGCTCAAGCGCTTCCTGGCCCAGGCCCCGGCCAACATCCTGGTCAAATACCGCGACCCGCAAAGCCTGGCCAGCCGTATCCGGCACGACCTGCGGCAGTTGCCTGCCGAACAGTGGCCGGAAACCGAGGCCCTGGCCCAGCAGTTGTGCGTGTCCGCCTCCACCCTGCGTCGACGCCTGGCGGAGGAGGGCCAGACTTACCAAGGCCTCAAGGACAGCGTGCGCAAGGACCTGGCGATCACCTGGCTGGCCGAGCCCTCCATCAGTTTCGTCGAAATCACCTCACGCCTGGGTTTTGCCGATGCCAGCTCCTTCTACAAGGCGTTTCGCAAATGGTCCGGGTCCAACCCGGGGCATTATCGCAGCCTGATTCTCAACGACCCTGATTGACCCATCGGGTGGCCTCCAATCTTGTGCCTCCCACAGGGTTTTTCGCTACGCTCATAAAACCGTCATTTATTTCTGATAAAAGCCTGTGCAGGCCCCGGAAAAGCCGAGCCATCCATCAGGTAATGTATGCAAATGACCGTTTTGGGCCGCGTATGAGAGTACTGGTCACTGGCGTCGCAGGGTTCATCGGATTTCATACCGCCAAGCGGCTGTGCAGCGATGGTCATCAGGTCATTGGCATCGACAACCTCAACAGTTACTACAGCGTCGAGCTGAAACAGGCACGACTGGCTCAGTTGGCCGAATATCGCGATTTCCGCTTTCAGCTGCTGGATGTGGCAGACAAACAGGCACTGTTGGAGTTGTTTGCCGAACAGGCCTTCGACCAAGTCGTCCACCTCGCGGCCCAAGCCGGCGTGCGTTATTCCATCGACAATCCGGACGTTTATGCGCAAAGCAACCTGGTAGGTTTCCTCAACGTATTGGAAGCCTGCCGTGCCCATCGGCCGGCGCACCTGATTTTCGCCTCGAGCAGTTCGGTGTATGGCTTGAACGACCGCCTGCCGTACGCCACGACCGACCCTGTCGATCAGCCGGTGTCTTTCTATGCCGCGACCAAGCGTGCCAATGAGCTGATGGCTCACGCCTACTCGCATCTCTATGGCATTCCCACCACCGGCCTGCGGTTTTTTACCGTGTATGGGCCTTGGGGACGGCCCGACATGGCGCCATTCAAATTCACCGATGCCATCCTCAACGGTCGCGCCATCGACGTTTACAACGACGGCGCGATGTCTCGCGATTTCACCTATATCGACGACATCGTCGAGGGCCTCGTGCGCCTGATTCCGCTGCCGCCGACCGATGAGACCGGCGTGCGCAACAAGGTCTACAACATCGGCTTCGGCTCACCGGTGAAGCTTTTGCAGTTTATCGAGTGCATTGAAGAAGCGCTGGGCATCCGCGCGATAAAGAATTTCTTGCCACTGCAATCGGGCGACGTGGTCGACACGTGGGCGGACACTCGTGAACTGGAGGAACGGGTGGGGTTTCGCCCACAGGTCGCAGTGCCCGTCGGTGTGCGGTCGTTTGTCGATTGGTACCGCGACTATTACGCCGTCTAACCACTCATTTCCCAGCTTTTTTTCTGGAGCATCATGCACGAACCCCCTTATGTATCGGTTCTGATTCCGGCCAAAAACGAGGCAGGTAATCTCATTCCACTTCTTGAAGAAGTGCGCACGGCGTTGGCCAATGAGAACTTTGAGGTCATCGTGGTGGACGATGGGAGCACCGACGCCACCGCCGCTGAGTTAAGCACCTTGCAAGGTAGCGGCTACCAGCAATTGCGAGTGCTCAGCCACACCCGTTCCCTCGGGCAGAGCACCTCGGTCTACCACGCCGCTGAAGTGGCACGCGGGCATTGGTTGGCAACCCTGGACGGCGACGGTCAGAACGACCCGGCCGATCTGCCGAAAATGCTCGACCTGGTGCGCGGCTCCGAAGGCACCCCCGCGGGCGTCAAGCTGGTGGCAGGGCATCGCGTCAATCGCCGGGACACGGCGAGCAAGCGCTGGGCCTCGCGATTTGCCAACAAATTGCGCGCCAGCCTGCTCAAGGACCAGACGCCCGATACCGGTTGCGGCATCAAGTTGATCGAGCGCGAGGCGTTTCTGCGCTTGCCGTATTTCGATCACATGCACCGTTTCATTCCGGCGCTGATCCGCCGTCACAACGGCCGGATGCTGGTTCATCCGGTCAATCACCGTGAGCGCGGGGCCGGGGTGTCCAATTACGGCAACCTGGACCGGGCGCTGGTGGGCATTGTCGACCTGTTCGGGGTGTGGTGGCTGATCAAACGCACCCGCCTGGACGTCAACGCACAAGAAACCGAGGTGTGAAATGGGCAGAGAATCGTTGTGGTTGGCCGTTGGCTTCGGTGGTCAATTGGCATTCACCGGGCGTTTTGCCCTGCAATGGCTGTACAGCGAATACAAGAAGCGCAGCATGATTCCCGTTGGCTTCTGGTACCTGAGCATCGTCGGCAGCGCGCTGTTGCTGGCCTATGCCATCTACCGCGAAGACCCGGTGTTCATTGTCGGCCAGTCCTTCGGCTTTATCGTTTACCTGCGCAATTTGCAGTTGATCGCCAAGCATCATGAGCAGGAAAACCCCGAACTGGCCAAGAAGGGCTGAGACGGTGCGGATACGACTATCTTCCTCGCGGCTCGAGCTCCTGGCGTTTGTGGTATTGGCCTTGATCATGGTGGGCGCTGGCCTTGGCTGGCGCCAACCGATGAACGTCGATGAGGAGCGCTTCCTTGGCGTTGCCCTGGAGATGCTGCAGAACGGATCCTGGTTCATTCCCCATCGCGCCGGTGAAATCTACGCCGACAAACCGCCGCTGTTCATGTGGACGGTGGCGCTGTTCGTGCAACTGACCCATCTGCCCAAAGTTGCCCTGTACTTGCCCGCGCTGCTGGCAGGCGCCGTTACCACCGCGTGCCTGTATGACCTGGGCCGACGCTTGTGGGGGCGGCGCGTAGGGGTGATCGCGGCGCTCTTGTTTCTCGCGACCTACCAGACCTACAGCATCCTGCGCACCGGGCAGATCGATGGTTTCCTTGCGCTCTGGACCATCCTGGGGATCTATGGCTTGTGCCGGCACATGCTGCTCGGCCCGGCCTGGCGTTGGTACTACGTGGCGTGTGCGGCGATGGGCTTGGGGATCATCAGCAAAGGCGTGGGTTTTCTGCCGGTGCTACTGCTGATTCCCTACGCCTATGCGCTGCGCAAAGGTTGGAAAGGCGTGGTGGCCATGCCTGGCCAGGCGGGACGCTGGTGGCAGGGGCTGCTCGTAGCATTGGTCGCCATCGCGTTATGGCTGGGGCCTTTGCTGATGATTGTCTCGCAGGGCAGTGCCGACAGCCTGGCATACGCCCAGGAAATCCTGTTCAAGCAGACTGCCGGGCGTTATGCCAACGCATGGGAGCACCGCGAGCCATTCTGGTATTTCTTCGTCCAGGTGATTCCGAAGTACTGGCTGCCGATTGTGTTCATGCTCCCCTGGCTGGTGCCGGCCTGGCGTAAACAACTGCTCAAGCACGACGGTCGGGTGTTGGTGCTGCTCGGTTGGGTACTGCTGGTGTTGGTGTTCTTTAGCCTGAGCAGCGGCAAGCGCAAGCTGTATATCTTTCCCGCGTTACCCGCGTTGATTCTGGTGGTGGCGCCGCTTGTGCCATGGATGCTGCGCCGCTGGTTTGGCGCGCGACCGAGGGGCAGGAGGGTTTTCAACGTATTGGTTGCGCTGTGGTTGTGTGCCTGGTTTGTACGCGGCTTCGTCGAGCCCCACAAGGAAGGCATCAACCCCCACCAGACCTTGATGCGCGATGTCGCGGGGATGACTTCAAATGCCGAGTTGGTACTCGTGGGTTGGCGTGAGGGCCATTGGCTGTTCGCCCGGCAACCCATCGTGCATTTCGGCTTTTATAAGGGCAACGCCCTGGAACAATCCGCCACCTGGCTGCGCAGCCACCCCCGGGCCTTCGCCCTGGTTCCCGCCCGGGACCTGGCCCGCTGTTACGACCCGCAAAAGGCTCGCCGGGCCGGCGATACCTCGAGGGCCGAGTGGTTCCTGGTGGGGGCTGATGCGGATAACCAGCGCTGCCAGTCGCCGGCGCCGGAAAAGGTTTACTCATTCACATGGGCGCATCCTTTCTAGTGGCTGAAAACTCCTCTGTGGCGAGGGAGCTTGCTCCCGCTGGGGCGCGAAGCGGCCCCAGAACCGGACAACCTGGTGTGTCAGGCTGATTGAGTTGAGTGCTTTGGGGCTGCTGCGCCGCCCAGCGGGAGCAAGCTCCCTCGCCACAGGGGGGGCGACAGGCAACACACCCCTGAACCATGGCCAAACCAGTCAAGCAACTTGAAAGCTTTGACCATTGCCGCCACAGCCCTTCGGCGCGAGTATTTGCCTGCTATCCACGGTTCCCCCAACCAATAAAAACCACAGAGGGATGCTGGTCATGCGCGATTATTCGTCCGCCACTTCGCAATTCGATTACCTGCAAACCGTCAACGCCGCGCTGCACGGCTCGCTCGAGGCGCTCAATGCCTGTGTCGAGTGTTGCGACCGACATGCGTTGCCGGGTCGTATCGCCTTGTTCTGGGAGGGCCGTGACGGCAGCGATGCGACTTGGACTTACCGTGATCTGCAGGACAACGCCGCGCGGTTCGCCAATTTCCTCCGCGCCCAAGGCGTCGGCAAGGGCGACAAAGTGGCCGGCCTGCTGCCGCGCACCGCGGAACTCTTGATCGTTGTACTCGCCACCTGGCGTATCGGGGCGGTGTATCAACCGCTGTTCACCGCATTCGGGCCCAAGGCCATCGAGCACCGCGTCGGCAGCTCGGGCGCACGGATCGTCGTGACCGATGCCGTCAACCGTCCAAAGCTCAATGAAATCGCCGGTTGCCCCACCATCGTCACGGTCGGTGGTGAAAAGGGCCAGGGCATCGTGCGCGGCGACTACAGTTTCTGGGCCGAAGTGGCGAACCACTCCAGCCAGTGCGAACCGCTGATGCTCACCGGCGAAGACCCGTTCCTGCTGATGTTCACCTCCGGTACCACAGGACCTGCCAAGGCACTGTCGGTGCCGCTCAAGGCCATCGTGGCGTTCCAGAGCTACACCCGTGACGCGGTGGACCTGCGCCCTGAAGACGCCTTCTGGAACGTCGCCGACCCCGGTTGGGCCTACGGCATTTATTTCGGCGTGACCGGGCCGCTGGCCATGGGGCATCCGATTACCTTCTACGATGGCCCGTTTACCCTGGAAAGCACCTGCCGGGTCATCAACAAATACGGCATCACCAACCTGACCGGCTCGCCCACTGCCTATCGCCTGTTGATCGCCGGGGGCGAGCAGTTCGCCCGCTCGATCAAGGGCAAGCTGCGCATCGTCAGCAGCGCTGGTGAGCCGTTGAACCCGGAGGTGATTCGGTGGTTCGCCGACAATCTGAACGTGGTGATCCACGACCATTACGGCCAGACCGAACTAGGCATGGTGCTGTGCAACCACCATGGGCTGGAACACCCGGTACATCTGGGGGCGGCTGGTTTTGCCTCGCCGGGCCATCGGATCGTGGTGCTGGATGAAAACCAGCGCGAGCTGGGCGTGGGCCAGCCGGGCATTCTCGCGGTGGACCGCAGCCAGTCGCCCATGTGCTGGTTCGCCGGTTACGAAGGCGCGCCGACCAAGGCCTTCGTTGGCGACTACTACTTGAGCGGCGACACCGTGGAGCTGAATCTGGATGGCAGCATCAGCTTCGTCGGCCGCAGCGACGACGTGATCACTACCTCCGGCTACCGGGTCGGTCCGTTCGATGTGGAAAGTGCGCTGATCGAACACCCGGCCGTGGTGGAAGCGGCGGTGATCGGCAAGCCCGATCCGGAACGCACCGAGCTGGTGAAGGCCTTCGTGGTGCTCAGCACCCAATATCGCGCCTCACCGGAGCTGGCCGAGGAATTGCGCCTGCATGTGCGCAAGCGCCTGGCGGCCCATGCGTATCCCCGTGAAATCGAATTTGTCAGCGACTTGCCGAAAACCCCAAGCGGCAAGTTGCAGCGCTTTATCTTGCGCAACCAGGAAATCGCCAAGGCTCAAGAGGCCGCGGCGCAGAACGTTTCAGCTTGAACCCAAGGAAACCATGATGCAGATCGACAACAAGATTTTCCTCGTCAGCGGCGGCGCGTCCGGCCTCGGTGCGGCCACCGGCGAGATGCTGGTCAAGGCCGGCGCCAAGGTGATGCTGGTGGACCTCAACGCCGACGCCGTGGCCGCCCAGGCGCAAAAACTGGGCTGCCAGAGCGTGGTGGCCGATATCAGCAACGAAGCGGCGGCTGAAGCGGCGGTCCAGGCCACGGTCGATGCGTTCGGTGGTCTGAATGGCCTGGTGAATTGCGCCGGTATCGTGCGCGGCGAGAAGATCCTCGGCAAGAACGGCCCCCACGGGCTGGACAGCTTCAGCCAGGTGATCAACGTCAACCTGATCGGCAGCTTCAACTTGCTGCGCCTGGCGGCTGCGGCCATTGCCGAAACCGAGGCAGACGCCGATGGTGAACGTGGCGTGATCATCAACACCGCTTCGGTAGCGGCCTTCGACGGCCAGATCGGCCAGGCCGCCTACGCGGCCTCCAAAGGCGCCATCGCCAGCCTGACGTTGCCGGCCGCCCGTGAGCTGGCGCGCTTCGGTATCCGGGTGATGACCATTGCCCCGGGGATTTTCGAAACCCCGATGATGGCCGGCATGACCCCCGAGGTGCGTGATTCCCTGGCCGCCGGCGTGCCATTTCCGCCGCGCCTTGGGAAACCGTCCGAGTACGCGGCGCTGGCCAGGCATATCATTGAGAACAGCATGCTCAACGGCGAGGTGATCCGTCTCGACGGTGCCTTGCGTATGGCAGCCAAATAAGTAAGGAGGATTCATGATGTCCAACGATCCTATTGTCATCGTCAGCGCCGTCCGTACCCCCATGGGCGGTTTCCAAGGCGAACTGAAAAGCCTCACCGCCCCGCAACTCGGTGCCGCCGCCATCAAGGCCGCCGTGGAGCGGGCCGGTATCGCGCCGGGTGTGGTTGAAGAAGTGCTGTTCGGCTGCGTGCTCGCCGCCGGCCAGGGCCAGGCACCGGCACGTCAGGCCGCACTGGGCGCCGGGCTCGACAAGTCGACCCGCTGCACCACGCTCAACAAGATGTGCGGTTCGGGCATGGAAGCGACGATCCTCGCCCACGACATGCTCATCGCCGGCAGCGCCGAGGTGGTGGTGGCCGGCGGCATGGAGAGCATGTCCAACGCCCCGTACCTGCTCGATCGCGCCCGCGGCGGTTATCGCATGGGCCATGGCCGGGTGCTTGACCACATGTTCCTCGATGGCCTGGAAGACGCCTACGACAAAGGTCGGCTGATGGGCACTTTCGCCGAAGATTGCGCCGAGGCCAATGGTTTGAGTCGCGAGGCCCAGGATGCCTTCGCCATTGCGTCCACCACCCGCGCCCAGCAGGCGATCAAGGACGGCAGTTTCGATGCCGAGATCGTGCCGTTGCAGGTCATGGTCGGCAAGGAACAAGTGACCATTCGCCACGACGAGCAGCCGCCGAAAGCGCGGATCGACAAGATCGCCTCGCTCAAACCGGCGTTCCGCGAGGGCGGCACGGTGACGGCGGCCAACGCCAGTTCCATTTCCGATGGTGCCGCTGCCCTGGTGCTGATGCGCCAGAGCCAGGCTGCCCAGCGTGGCCTCAAGCCCCTGGCGGTGATCCACGGTCACGCGGCGTTTGCCGATACTCCGAGCCTGTTTCCCACCGCACCGATTGGTGCCGTGAAGAAACTGATGCAGAAAACCGGTTGGTCGCTGGATCAAGTCGACCTGTTCGAAGTCAACGAAGCCTTTGCCGTGGTCGGGCTGGTGACCATGGACAAGCTGGAGATTGCCCATGACAAGGTCAACGTCCACGGCGGCGCCTGTGCGCTGGGCCACCCGATTGGCGCGTCTGGCGCACGGATCCTGGTGACCCTGCTGTCAGCCCTGCGCCAGAAGGGTCTCAAGCGCGGCGTCGCGGCGATCTGCATTGGTGGCGGCGAAGCCACGGCCATGGCCGTCGAATGCCTGTATTAAGGAATTACCATGCTTGCGACTGAAGAACAGACTCAAATCCGCGACATGGCCCGGCAGTTCGCCGAGGAACGCTTGAAACCGTTCGCCGCCGAATGGGACCGCGAGCACCGTTTTCCCCGGGAAGCCATCGATGAAATGGCCGAGCTGGGCTTCTTCGGCATGCTGGTGCCGGAGCAGTGGGGCGGCTGCGACACCGGTTACCTGGCGTATGCCATGACCCTGGAAGAAATCGCCGCCGGCGACGGCGCGTGCTCGACCATCATGAGTGTGCACAATTCGGTGGGCTGCGTGCCGATCCTCAAGTTCGGCAACGATGAGCAGAAGGCGAAATTCCTCACGCCCCTGGCCAGTGGCGCGATGCTTGGTGCCTTCGCCCTGACCGAGCCCCAGGCCGGTTCGGACGCCAGCAGCCTCAAGACGCGGGCGCGGCTGGAGGGGGATCATTACGTGCTCAACGGTTGCAAGCAGTTCATCACCTCCGGGCAGAACGCCGGGGTGGTGATTGTGTTTGCGGTGACCGATCCGAGCGCAGGCAAGCGTGGCATCAGTGCGTTCATCGTGCCGACCGATTCGCCGGGCTACAGCGTCGCGCGGGTCGAAGACAAACTCGGCCAGCATGCCTCCGACACTTGCCAGATCCTCTTCGAGGATTTGAAGGTGCCGGTGGGCAATCGCCTGGGGGAGGAGGGCGAGGGCTACAAGATCGCCTTGGCGAACCTGGAAGGCGGGCGCGTGGGCATCGCGGCGCAAGCGGTGGGCATGGCCCGCGCGGCGTTCGAAGCGGCCCGGGACTATGCCCGGGAACGCTCCAGTTTCGGTAAGCCGATCATCGAGCACCAGGCCGTGGCGTTCCGCCTGGCCGACATGGCGACCCAGATCGCCGTGGCCCGGCAAATGGTGCACTACGCCGCCGCCCTGCGGGACAGCGGCCAGCCAGCGCTGGTGGAGGCCTCCATGGCCAAGCTGTTCGCCTCGGAAATGGCTGAAAAAGTCTGCTCCATGGCATTGCAAACCCTGGGCGGCTACGGTTACCTGAACGACTTCCCGCTGGAGCGCATCTACCGCGACGTGCGGGTCTGCCAGATCTACGAAGGCACCAGCGACATTCAGCGCATGGTCATTTCGCGCAATCTTTGAACAGGAGTCCTGCATGAGTTACGAAACGATTTTATTGGAGATCAAGGACCGCGTCGGCCTGATCACCCTCAACCGTCCCCAGGCCTTGAACGCCTTGAATGCGCAGATCGTCAGCGAACTGAACCAGGCGCTGGATAGCCTGGAGGCTGATCCGAAGATTGGCTGCATCGTGCTGACCGGCTCGAAAAAAGCCTTTGCCGCCGGTGCCGATATCAAGGAAATGGCCGAGCTGACCTACCCGCAGATCTACCTGGACGACCTGTTCAGCGACAGCGACCGCGTGGCTAACCGTCGCAAGCCGATCATCGCGGCGGTGAACGGTTTTGCCTTGGGCGGTGGCTGCGAGCTGGCGTTGATGTGCGACTTCATCCTGGCCGGCGACAACGCCAAGTTCGGCCAGCCGGAGGTCAACCTCGGCGTGCTGCCAGGCATGGGCGGCACCCAGCGCCTGACCCGGGCGGTGGGCAAGGCCAAGGCCATGGAAATGTGCCTGACCGGGCGCTTCATCGATGCCGTGGAGGCTGAGCGTTGCGGTATCGTGGCGCGGATCGTACCGGCCGATGAGCTGCTGGATGACGCACTGAAAACCGCAGCGTTGATCGCCTCCAAGTCGGTGCCTATCAGCATGATGGTCAAGGAAAGCGTCAACCGCGCCTTTGAGGTCAGCCTGTCCGAAGGCGTGCGTTTTGAGCGGCGGGTATTCCACGCCGCGTTTGCGACGCAAGATCAGAAAGAAGGCATGGCGGCATTCGTGGCCAAGCGCGCGGCGGAGTTCCAGGATAAGTAAGGCGGCGTCAGCCCCAGACAACCCATAACCCGTGGCGAGGGAGCTTGCTCCCGCTCGGCTGCGCAGCAGTCGCAAACCGGATCATGCGGTTCGGCTGAAAAAATGCAGAGGCCTGCTTCGCAGGCCAGCGGGAGCAAGCTCCCTCGCCACATTGGGTTTGTGTAGAGCCGAAATTGGAGCTCGACCAAAGTCCCTGTGGGAGCGAGCTTGCTCGCGATGCTTTTACAGCCATCACACCAGGTAGTGTTTCAACTCCCGGGCGATGACCATCCGCTGTATCTCGCTCGATCCTTCATAGATCTGGGTAATCCGCGCATCACGGTAGTAGCGTTCCACCGGATAATCCTCGAGATACCCATACCCACCATGAATCTGTATGGCCGAGGAGCAGACTTTCTCGGCCATTTCCGAGGCAAACAGCTTGGCCTGGGAGGCTTCTGACAGGCAGGGTTGGCCCGCGCTGCGCAGGCGGGCGGCGTGGAGGATGAGCAGGCGGGTGGCGTTGATGCGGGTGTGCATGTCGGCCAGCAGGTTGGCGATGCTCTGGTGCTCGATGATCGGCTTGTCGAACTGGACGCGATCACGCGCGTAAGCCAGCGCCGCTTCGAATGCCGCGCGGGCGATGCCCAAGGCT